>CAZPMT010000036.1:0-41181 GCA_964587655.1 uncultured Nitrospiraceae bacterium | reverse complement strand
CCCGCTTCTCATCCTCCCACGCGAAAACTCGACTCCTTACATGCGGATCGGGGCTCGAGGTATTGACTTGCGCAATGGATTCTGTTATTCTATATTTCAGTTGAATAATTGAGGAATGCCGTGAGCAACAGAAACAGGCAATTTCGAGACAAGATATACGAGCAGTTCGCCAGGATTGGGAAGGCTGTCGCAAGTCCGAAACGTATTGAACTGCTTGACCTGCTTTGCCAGAGCCCGCGCCATGTGGATGCTTTGGCCAAGGCGGCGAACTTATCAGTCGCAAACGCGTCGCAACACTTGCAGGTGCTCCGTGCGGCTCGTTTGATTGATGCGGAAAAGATGGGTGTCCACGTCGTTTATCGCGTGGCCGATCCGTCGGTTGCAGGCTTTGTGCGCGGTCTGCGGCTGTTGGCTGAAGGCTGCCTCGCGGAAGTTGACCAGACCCTGCGCGCCTTCCTCCGAGATCGGGAAACGTTCGACCCCGTGGATCGCGAAGAATTGTTGCGGCGCGTGCATCTAGGAGAGGTCACGGTCCTGGACGTGAGGCCGGCCGAAGAGTTCCACGCCGGACATTTGCCCCGAGCGCTTTCCGTTCCTTTAGAGGAACTGGAGGCACGCCTGTCCGAATTACCCAAAGACCGGGAGATCGTTGCCTATTGCCGCGGTCCCTATTGTGTACTGGCGATTGAGGCCGTCGAGCGGCTTCGAGCCAAAGGTTTCTCCGCATTTCGTTTGGACCTAAGCGTTACCGACTGGCAAGCACGCGGTCTTGAGGTCGAAGCAGGAGAGACAAATCAGTGAGCGTCATGCGAAGAGATGCCAATTCCGATTCCTTTGATCACGTTCCCCTTCTGAGGAACAAGCACTACGAAGCTTCCAGCGTTTTTGGCCCCGACGCTTTGCTGAAGGCTTCGCGTCATCAGAAGTCGCTTCCCGGAGGCCAAGTCCCGGAAGTCTGCGTGCTGGATCCGGACGGCGACATTCTCCGCGACGTGCTGCGCAGAGAGCAGGCGGTTCGTGACGGATCGTGGGCCTGCTACCATACGGACCTCTATGACATCGATGCGGGCGGGGTCCCCGTGGGCCTTATCGGCAACGCGGTTGGGGGTTCATTTGCGGTGCTGCTGGCCGAGCAGCTTTTTGTCTCAGGTTGTGGGCTGCTAGTGAGTATCACGTCCGCGGGCCAGATCCTTCCCACGCGGAAGCCGCCCTATTTCGTGTTGATCGACAGAGCACTGCGGGATGAAGGGACCAGCCTCCATTACTTGCCGCCGTCGAGGTACTCGTTCGCGAACCAAGAGTTGGCAAACAGGGTACACGGCGTGTTGAGAGATTTCTCGCCCGCTGTCGAGCGTGGCGCGACGTGGACCACCGATGCCCCTTATCGCGAAACGGTCGAGGCCATCGCCTATGCGCGTAGTGAAGGCATCCTGGCCGTAGAGATGGAAGCGGCCTCTTTGTACGCTTTCGCTCAGGCGAAACAAAAGCCCGTCATCTGCTTCGCACACGTGACGAACCAGATGGGCACGGGTGAAGGAGATTTCGCCAAGGGCGAATCAGACGGAAGCGTCGATGCTTTGAGACTCCTGGGCTTAGTCGCAAAGGCTTGGGAGGACATCGCAAACGGCCATGTATCCCAATGAACCTAACGAATGCAAAGGAACTGTTAATCCTAGATTCGGCAGTCAAGATTGAAGGTGCTTCCCGAAATGGTGGACGGCGTGGACTTTGTGGACGATGTGGACGCCGAAAAGGATCACCTGCAGGGTTGCGTCCACTTTGTCCACAACGTCCACGCCGTCCACTACTTGGACAAACCCAACTGGCTCCAATTGCCGAATCTAGGTTAATGGAACCCGGAGTCTTCTTATGAGAATCGTGATTATAGGTGGCTCTTTTGGCGGGCTGACGACGGCTTATCGGTTACGCCGTATGTTCGACCCTTGAAATACAATCAAACCGTTGTCTCACTCAAGGATGGGCCGTGAACAGTTACGAGAAATCAGACACTCTGACCCGCTATAGCCGCGAACGGAATAGCACCACGTGGACACTTGGAGGAAATTCAACATGATCCAGAAGATGCTGGCAATTGCATTACCATTTCTATTGGCGGCGTGTCCGGTCCTAGTGCCGGGAACGGGAGGCACCATCAACCCGCCTGTGGGTGCACGCTTTCAGGATCCCGTGGAAGCGCCCAACCTGAGTACGACGCCGGGCGTAGTGGAGGTGGAACTTGAAGTCCGAATTGCGCCGGTGGACCTCGACGGCGCCGTGGCCAGCCTCATGACCTACAACGGGGCCTATCCCGGTCCCACGATTCGCGTGCGGCAGGGCAACCTGCTCCGCATCCGCCTCAAGAACGCGTTGCCTGATACCGGCAACACGAACTTGCTGGGCCACCCGCGCAACCGCACCAACCTGCACACCCACGGCCTGCATGTATCGCCGGTGCTGCCGGGCGACGACGTGAGCCACGAGTTGGCCCCCGGCGAAGCCTACACCCACGAATATGACTTGAGCTTGCAGGAGCCAGGGGAACTGGCCTTCTACCATCCGCACCTGCACGGGCTGGCGGCGGAACAGGTCTGGGCGGGCTTGGCCGGCGCGTTGGTAGTGGAAGACGCGGACGCGAACCTGGCCTCTTACGAGACCCACGTCATGGTTCTGAAGGACATCGCCTTGAATGGTTCCGCACCCGCTGCCCACGCCACCCCGATGGACTACATGTTTGGCAAAGAGGGCCGCATCGTAACCGTCAACGGGCAGGTGAACCCGGAACTCGTGATCAAGGCGGGCCAAGTACAGCGGTGGCGCGTGCTGAACGCCAGCAGTGCCCGCTTCTACCGTCTGACCCTGCCCGGTCACACCTTCCACGTCATCGGTACCGACGGCGGGCTGCTGGACAAGCCCTACGCCCAGTCGGAGGTGCTGCTGTCGCCGGGCGAGCGCATCGATGTGCTTGTCGAAGCGGACCGCACGTCCGGCAGCTACGCGCTTCAATCCCTCCCATACACGCGGGGCGCCGGCACAAGCGCCACGGTCACCCTGCTGACGGTTACTTACGAGGGGAGCCTGACACCGGTGCAGACCGTACCCCCGGCCATCAACCCGGGTGCCCGCCGCATCGATCCCGATACGGTGCCGGTCGCAGCGCGTCGCACGCTGACGTTGGGCATGGGCATGATGGGTATGGGCGGCATGGGCGGCGGCATGGGAATGGGAATGGGAATGTCCAACGCAACCATCAACGGGCAGGACTTCGATACCAATCCCTACACCATCACGTCGCAAGTGGGCACCTACGAAGTCTGGACAGTCGTGAACGCCACAGCTATGGACCACCCCTTCCA
Organism: uncultured Nitrospiraceae bacterium; assembly: GCA_964587655.1. Lineage (GTDB taxonomy): Bacteria > Hydrogenedentota > Hydrogenedentia > Hydrogenedentales > SLHB01 > CAZPMT01. The sequence goes on along the minus strand of CAZPMT010000036.1, from coordinate 37,828 downwards.
CCAACACGTCAATCCCGCGCTGGTGCTTTCGGTTAACGGTGGCAATTCGGACTATTCCTCCTTCTACACGACCGTTCCTGCCTGGAAAGACACGGTGCTCGTCCCGAGAGGCGGCAGCGTGCAAATGTTGGTGCCCATCTTCGACTACACCGGGGCCACGGTCTTCCATTGCCACATCCTCGAGCACGAAGACCTCGGCATGATGGGCGTCTGGGACGTGTGGCCTCAGTTGTAGGCAGAGCGGAACGGAGCGAACAATGGGACCGGGCTACAGCGCACGGCGAAGGCCTCTCGTGTTTTGGCCGCGATTACGGGCCGAGTCGCCCTTTAGAGCGAAGGAATGGTGATATGTAGTCTTTGGACGCTTCATCTCGTTCATCCCATTCATCAATGTTTGAAGAACAATGATATGGCTTTGCAGGTTTGGCACGGAGAGAACTGGAAGCGGGTAGCTGGACAGTTACCCTGAAGGCAAAGCCCGTGTTTCTACTGGGAGTGTACTTATGAGAATCGTGATTGTGGGTGGCTCTTTTGGCGGGCTGACGGCTGCTTATCGCTTACGTCGTCTGCTCGACTCCTCGACATGTGAAATCACGCTGATTGCAAAGGATCGCTCTTTTGTGTTCATCCCGGCTCTGCCATGGGTGGCCATCGGCGCTGCTTCTATCAAGAACATTTCGTTTGATCTCGAAAAGCCGTTGACGAGAAAGCGAATCAGGTTCGTCGCGGCAACGGCGGAACAGATTGACCCCGTGGGGCAGAAGGTGACCACCGACCGTGGCGAATACCCCTATGACTATCTTGTGATTGCCACGGGCCACCGCAGCGCTAACGAGGCCGTGCCCGGTCTCGGCCCGTTTGACGGACCAGGACATTCAATCATGTCGCCACCCGAGGCTGAGGAGGCCGGAGTTGCTTGGCGGAAGTTCCTTGACGATCCTGGCCCGGTGGTAGTGGGCTGCGCAGCCGGCGCGAGTTGCATTGGCCCGGCTTACGAGCTCGCCTTCGAGATTGATCACGTGCTAAGACGCAGGCGCCAACGCCACAAGGTGCCCATTACGTTCGTCACGCCGGAACCGTTCCTTGGCCATTTCGGGGTGGGCGGCATGGGCAGAGCGCGGCAATTTCTGGAAGGTGCGCTTGAAGAACGGGACATTCGCTACTTTACTTCCGTGGCCGTGTCCAAGATAAGCGAATCCTCGGTCGCGCTGGCGAACGGCCAGAGCTTTGAATCCCGGTACACGATGATCATTCCACCGCTGGCGGGTGTGAAAGCTGTTGCGGATTCACCCGGTTTGGCGAACCCCAAGGGCTTCGTTCCTGTGGACGAACATTATCGTCACAAGCAATTCCCCAATATCTATGCAGTCGGCGTTGCCGTCGCGTTCCCGCCGGTCGAACAGACTCTAATACCGGTCAACTTTCCCAAGACCGGCCACATGACCGAGCAGATGGCGGCCATTGCCGCCCATAATCTGGCGGCTGACATCCGGGGTGGCGAGAAGCAATCGCCGGATCTGACCGCTGAGTGCATTCTCGATATGGGCGCCCGCGCTGCCTACATGAAAGCCGACCCCGTTCGGCCACCACGCAATGTCTCCGAAATGAGCGAAGGCAAGCGTTGGCTTTGGGCCAAGAAGCTCTTTACCCGCTACCACTTGTGGCAACTAAGACAGGGACGAGCCGTGACCGGCGGATGGGGCTGGTGATGCGAATCTTGGAAATTGACAGACGATTGAATCGTTTGGCCGCCATTTCGTTGAGCCATCCTTGGCGCGTCATCGGCCTGACGATCCTCGTAACGCTAGCTTTCGCGGTGCAGTTCCCCAAGATCGCCATCGACACCGATCCCAAGCACATGCTGCCGGCGACCTCCCCTGTACGTCAGTACAACGACCAAGTCGAAAAGGATTTCGCCCTGCACGCAGACGTACTTGTCCTCGGCATCGTCAACGAACGGGGGATCGTCAACGGGAAAACCCTATCGCGGATTAGGGATCTGACCGGCGAAATACAGAAGATGCCGGGGGTCATCTCGCGCGATGTCGTGAGTTTCTCAACCATCGACGACATGACCGCCGAGGGAAATGACCTGGCTGTCCGGCGCTTGCTTGGCCGCGCTCCTCAATCCGAGCTAGACCTTGAGGCCCTCAGAAAACACCTTCTCGAGAATCCTCTTTTTGTCAACCGGATCATCTCGCCCGACGCGACCGCTACGGCGGTTTATGTCCCCATCGAGCCAACGGCCAATGGCAAGGACATTGCCGACAAGATTCGAGCGTTGCTGCCCAAGAGCCCTGGCGATGACCGGTATTATCTCGCCGGAGATCCCGTCGCGCGCGACACTTTTGGCGCGGAGATGTTTCGCCAGATGGGCATCTTGTCGCCTATCGCCGGGTTGGTGATGGCCGTCACCCTTTGGCTCATGTTCCGCAGTGTGCCGCTGGTCGTGGCAAACATGGCCGTGGCCATGGTAAGCATCATCTGGTCGATGGGACTTCTCATAGGCCTCGGATATCCCGTCCACATCATGAGCTCGATGAGCCCGGTGTTTCTGATGGCGATAGCGACGGATAGCGTGCACATCTTCAACGAGTTTGCCTTCCGGTTCGCGGAGGTCGGGGACAAACGGCGGGCGGTGCTGGAAACAATGGGCGCCGTGGGCCGTCCGGTTTTCTATTCCGACGTGACCACGGCGGCCGGGTTTGCCTCGCTTGCCACGGCAACCATTGTCCCGGTGAAAATCTTCGGCCTCGTTGTGGCCTTCGGGACCTTAGTAATCCTTCTCATGAGCTTTACCTTAGTTCCGGCTATCCTCGCGTTGCTGCGCGAAGACCGCATACCCAAAGCCGCGCATCGCCCGCACATGGACGAACCAATGGGACCGTCCGGTCTAGCCGGCTTCGGGGAATTCTGCGTGCGCCACGCCAAGGCGATTGCCATCATAGGCGGAGTGATGCTGGTGGTTGCTCTGATCGGACTCTCGCACATCAAAGTCAACAACAACATGGTCCACTGGTTCAAACCAGACAGCGACGTGCGGACAGCGGACCGTGTCCTAAATGCGCACCTCGGCGGCGCCTCGACAGGCTATCTCATTGTCCAGGGGTTGGCGGAGGACGCCATCAAAGATCCGGCGATGCTTCGTGGCATAGAAGGTCTGCAACGGGAACTGGAACAGGACCCACGGGTGGGAAAGACCTTTTCCGTGGTGGACTACGTGAAACGAATTAACCGCGTGCTCCATCAAGATGACCCGGCCTTTGATCGGATTCCGGATTCGAGCGAACAGGTGGGCCAATACCTTTTTCTCTTTGGAACTTCCGCGAAGGCCAGTGACCTGGACAATGTTGTGGACTACCCGTTCCAGAAGGCCAACGTGTTTCTCCAGCTTAAGAGTTGGGATGCGGACGTTATGGCGGATGTGATTCAAAGGACGCAGACCTACCTCGCCGCGCATCCCTTGCCTGGCGGGGCAATCGTGCGGCCCGCCGGTATCGCCTATTTCAACTTGGTTTGGAGCAATGAGGTACTGTGGGGAATGATCGAGAGTTTTCTGGTTGGCCTCATCATGGTTCTGGTCCTATTGGTGGTCCAATTGCGTTCCCTTCTCTGGGGAATATTGGCCTACCTCCCGCTGCTATTCACCATTACTGTCATCTACGGGGTAGTGGGGCTGATTGGCAAAGACTTCGATATGCCGGTGGCGGTTCTTTCGACTCTCTCGCTGGGTCTGGCAATCGACTTTGCCATTCACTTCGTTGGACGTTTCCGACAACGCTACCAAGAGCACCCGCATCTGCGTGAAACCTTGGCGTGGACGGTGGCTCGCCCCGGAAAGGGAATCTTCCTCAACGCAATCCTTTTTGCGGTAGGTTTCGCGGTCATGGTCTTCGCCGACCTTACGCCCTATATTACCGTGGGGGTCTTCATGGCCGCGATCATGCTGCTGAGTTCGGTGGCGACGCTGCTGTACTTGCCGACGTTGGTCACGGTATTCGGGCGTTGGCTGCCGCTCGCACCCAATCCGAAACGATCCAACGCAGCAGTGCAGTAGACGACTGGGCGCTGAAATGAAACCGACGGACAAACAGTACTGGGAGGGCCTCCACCGGAGGGGCAAAGCACGCTGTAACTCTCGCGGCGTACTGCGCGCCGCGCTGGCAGGGGGCGGTCGCCCCGCGAAAAGCTGGCCGGTGCAACGTGAGGGGAGGCGCACGGTAACGCCTCCCCCCATGAAGCGCGGGTCACTTGCCCGTCTTCATTTTGCTCTTGGCCTGTTTGGCGCTGCCTTTGGACGAGGCTACGCAGCCGCAACCACACTTGCTCTTTCCAGTCATTGCCGTCACCTCCTTTCCGGTGCTGGCTTCCCGCGCGCGGGCGCACCCACATACGCACTTGTGCGCGAAATCTCTTGGCAACAATTGCAGCCGGAGTTCCGCCTCGGCTTTGATCACGATCTGCCGCTGCAACCTTGCGCGCGCATCGTGCAGCCGTTTGCGCAAGGTTGCGGGTTTCAGACCCAAAATCGCTGCCGCCGCTTTCGGCGGGAGTTCGTCCTCAAGACACAAAGCGGCCGCCGCCCGCAACTTGGCGGGAAGCGCACCGATCAAGGCGTTTATGTCGAAGATTCTGTCCGCCCCTCCGTCCGCTGGCCGTTCGGCTGGGATCTGCCTTTTCATCTCCTCTCCGAAACGGGCGAACGCGACGGACTCGCGGCGCTTGGAACGCGCCCACATGGCGATTTCCCGCCGCGTGATGGCGCGCAGCCATTGCGGGAAACGCTCCAGTTCTTTCAACTGGTCCAACCTTTGGCAGGCCCGGATAAGGGATTCCTGAGCGATTTCCTCAGCGGCGGAAGCATCGCCCGTCCGGCTCAACGCCAGGGCAAACACCGCGCTTTGATGTTTGCTCACCAGCGATTCGAGGCTTCCCAGGCCGCCCTTCTTGGCCGCCTCAATCAACGCGGCATCATCCGCAACCGGGCCGCGGATCTTGACTTTGGTGTTCATCGTCAGACAGGCATCCTTTTCATTACATCATATATGATGCCGAGGCTGGATCGAGCGTTACCTGCCAACAGTCACGGCGGCGCCGCTTGCATCCCTGCCGACGCCGACAGGGCTGGTGCTCGCGATCCACTTTCCGGGTCTCATTCTACTGTTCAACCGATTACTTCGAGAGGAGTTCAGCCATGCGACGTGTTAGCTGGTCGTTGATTGTCGTTGCTCTTGGCGTTTTGGGCGCCACGCTTCGCGCGGAGGAACCCGCGCGCCAAGCGCCGAAGGCTATGACCCCAGTCGACATCCTTGAGGCATCCCAACAGGCCTTCTACTACCCTGGGGCCGACATGAAGGCCAAGATCACGATGGATTTGATCACGGACACCGGCAAGAAGCGCACCAGGGTCCTCACGATGCTCCGCAGAAATGAACCCAACAGCAAGGAGCAGAAGTACTTCTTGTACTTCCATGAGCCTGGCGACGTACGCCGCACGGCGTTTCTCGTCTGGAAGTACCCGGAAAAGGACGACGACCGCTGGATCTTCATTCCGGCCCTCAACATAGTCCGTCGGGTCGCCGCCAGCGACAGCCGATCTAGCTTCGTTGGGTCGGACTTCACTTACGAGGACATCTCCGGCCGGGATCTATCCGCGGACGCCCACACGCTGCTCCGTGAGGAGAAACTGGGGGAAGCTCTCTGCTACGTCGTCCAGAGCGTGCCCCAAAGCCCAATGGACTACACAAAGAAACTTGCCTGGATAGACGAAAATAGATTCCTGCCTCTTAAGGAAGAATACTACGACGCTCAAAATGAATTGGCGCGGGTTTTCACGGCGGACAAGATTGAGCTTGTTGCCGCGGGAGATGGGGACGCGAAGAAGACGATTCCCACGGTAACGAAGCGCACCATGAGAAACGTCAAGACGGGACACCGTACGGAGGTAACCCTCGACAGTGTGGGCTATGACGTGGAATTGGGCGACGATGCCTTTACGGAGCACGCCCTGCAGAATCCGCCGCTGAAATGGATCAGGTGAATGCACACTATGTGGGCCTTTGTAACGATCCTGTTAGTTACTGCACCGTCCTTCTTCGCCATGGGCCAGGATCCGCCTGCTTCGCCCGACACCACGGACACTGACGAACGGAAGGCGCCTTTTGACGTGCACGGATTTCTGCTGGGTGCTGGGGCGGTGCGTACGACGGGCGTCCAGCCCAAGGGCGGTGATAGCGACTTTGTCCTGGGGGAAGCGCGGTTGCGCCTGGATGTGAGTGCAATGAGGCAACGCAAGATTGGCGATCTCATGCTTCAAGTCAAAGGAGATATCTACTACGATGCCGTCGCGGACGAAGTAGATCTTGATCTTCGCGAGGCGTACGCGGAGTACACGAGGGGACCTCTTGATCTGCGCCTGGGCCGCCAGATCGTCACGTGGGGAGTGGGCGATCTTTTTTTCATCAATGACGTTTTCCCGAAAGACTGGGCATCCTTCTTCTCCGGCCGGCCAGCGGAATACCTGAAGCTCGGGGCAGATGGGGTTCGCGTACGCTACTCGTCTGATATCCTGAATGTGGAGTTCTTGACCATCCCTTTCTTCACGGAGGACAACCTGCCCTCGCCCGATCGGTTCTTCCTTTTCGATCCCACAAGCGGCGTGCCCAAGCAAGAGAAGGTGGAACCTGCAACGAAGCTATCCAATACTGAATTGGCACTGCGCGTATATCGTCAGGCGGCGGGCTTCGATCTGTCGCTGTACGCCTACCGGGGGTTTTGGCACACCCCGAGCATCGAGATCGATAACCCTGTTTTTCCCATTGAGGCCACGCGGTTTTTCCCCGAGTTGTCCGTGTATGGCGCCAGCGCGCAACGAAGCTTGTGGAAAGGGGTGCTCAGCTTGGAGGCCGGCTACTACGACTCGAGTGAGGATCGGAGCGGAACGGACCCCGCTCTGCCCAATTCTCAGTGGAGATTTCTCGTCGGTTACCAGCGCGAACCGTGGACCGATTTTACGGTGGGGCTTCAACTCTACAGCGAACTCATGGCGCGTTACGGGGCCCACCGGGATTCTCTACCTCGCGGAAGTCCGTCCCAAGATGAGTTTCGCGGGGTCGCCTCAGTGCGCTTAACGCAACTCTTGTACTACCAGGCGTGGAAACTGTCCCTGTTCGCCGCCTGGAGCCCAACTGACGAGGATTATTTCGTGCAACCCCTTGTCTCCTACAAGGCGACAGACAACCTTACAATGTCCGTAGGGGCAAACCTTTTCGGCGGGCAAAGCATTACGACCTCTTTCGGGCAATTTAACAAGAGTGACAACATCTTCATCAATGTTCGTTTCGATTTCTGAGAAAAGGAATGTGCAATGAAACTCGGCATCATCATCACGCAAACTGACCCGGAGACCGTTTTCAATGCGCTACGACTTGCGCACTACAGCCTTCAGCAGGGAGACGCCGTGAGGATATTCCTGTCGGGACGCGGCGTGGAGATCGACAAGATCGCCGATCCCAAATTCGATGTCAGGGGTCTGGCGAAGAAAGTGCTGGAAACCGGAGGTCAGTTCCAGGCTTGTGGAACGTGTCTCAAGCTTCGGGAGTCGCAAGGATCGGATATTTGTCCGTTGTCGACGCTGAAAGACCAGTACGAAATCATACGCGATTCCGACAAAGTGATTACGGTGTAAGGGAGTTCTCGGTTATGAAGCTGCGGGAAAGCGGGATGCCGGAAGAGGCCTATTGGGAAACCCTGTTCGACGTGGAGCTAATCCTCAGCCGTCTTGGAATTGACGGCGCACTTCGGGATGTCGTCGAACTCGGCTGCGGCTATGGGACCTTTACGATTCCCGTGGCGCGTCGGATTTCCGGGGTATTGCGGACTTACGACATCGAGCCGGTCATGATCGCCCGGACGATCAGCCGGGCCAAGGACGCGGATGTGAACAATATCGTTTGCTTCGAGCGAGACGTGTTCACGGACGGGTTCGGCGTTTCGAGCGAATCTCAAGACGCCTGCTTACTCTTCAATATTCTGCATTGCGAGGAACCCGTCCAACTGTTGGCTGAAGCGGCGCGTGTGGTTCGTCCTGGGGGCCGCGTTCTCGCGATTCACTGGCGGTATGACCCCGCTACGCCGCGAGGTCCAAGCCTTGAGATACGTCCAAGACCGGAGAGCATCGTTGATTGGGCGCGTGATACTCGTTTGTTGACGCTCGAAAACACGGTCATTGACCTTCCTCCCTGGCACTACGGTTTGTCCTTTTCGTGCTCGTGTTCGTAATCGAAGACAATAATGACCATAGTCGCATAGCAGATGGTAGCATATATTTCATTTGTTCGATTACGAGCACGAAAGGGGGGCTTGTGGTAGTGGCAATCGTCTGGCGGCTATGGCGTCTTGCCGGGCGGCTCATCCGGGCCTTGGCGAACGGGCAGGCGTTGCCAGCGCCCGCAAAGGACGGATCCTAGAGTGGCGGTAACGGCAAAAGAGAAGATGCTCAGGACGAGCAGGACCCCGCGCAAGTGGGCGAAATCGTATGCGAACACTTTCGCGGCGCCAACGATGGCGATTACGACGGCCACGGCAAGCATCTCACCATCCTTCGCTTTCACGCCGGCCAGGGCTACCGCAAGCGCACCGAGGTTGATGAGGACGGATTGGCCGGCCTGAAATGCATCGTCGCCTGCATGGAAAGAGTTCAGCCCGAAAGACAGTAGCATTCGGGATGCGCCGAACGTATACAGGAGTCCGGCCCCTAACAGCAACACGGTTGTGTACGAGGCGGCGTCAATCTTGTCTGGGTAATGGCGGCTGAAACGGGCTGAGGCCGCGCGAGAAAGGACGCGGTGGGCAAGACAGATCCCGGCGAGCAGCGAAGCGATGACGGCTTGGCCGAAGGTGGGCGACGGGTTGACCGACAGGCTTCCTGAGAAGATGGCCCCGATACAGGCGACGCTTTGAAAGAGGTGGGAGATGAGAAGGAGGTAAGGATTTCGCGCAAGCGGAGGAATGGCTGCGATCCCGACCGCAATGAGAGACCAGATCAGCAGGACGGCGGAAGCGTTTCCGATGCATCCGGGCAGAAAGGCCATTAAGAGAACGACGAAAGCAGTCGTGAAGCTTGGGGCCGCGCGGGCGCCCTTCTCACTTGTTTGCAGGAACAAGACGGCGAGGATCATATAGACAAGAGCGAGACCTACTCCCACTGTCGAGGTGAGGCCGGATGCGGAATGGTACGGGATCGCGATTGTCTGCACGACCACGACCACGATGGCGGCGTTGAGCATGGGCAGCACGGTTTCGTAAAGACCGACAGTGGCTGTTTTCTTCAGGACGGCCGCGGCCAGGACGAGGGTAGCGCCGAGGGTAAAGGCGCCAAGTCCGAGAATGATCCATTGCGGGGCCAATTCAAAGGGAGGGATCTTGCCTTTCATCAGCGGGACGCGGGCCTTGAGGGTCCACACGAACCAGAAGAACAGCGTGATAAAGAGAACGGCCCACTTGAGCCACGCGCACTTGGGGACGCGACCTGACACGTAGGCCGCGCCATTGGCCAGGAGAAGAAGGCCGGCTAGAGCGGGGAAGAGGGAGTCTGGAAAATCGAGGGCCATTCCCGTGAGGGTTGTTCCGAGAATACCCGTGTATATGGGCACGAAGCGGCCGGAGCGCAGTCCGAGCCCGGTCATAACGGCGAGCGATACGCCGAGTATGGTGTAGGCGAGCGGCGCCGAGATCACGTGGAACGAGCTATGGGTCTCGAAGACGATCGAGAGCAGCAGGAAGCCGCCGCAAACGACGTAGATCGCGGCAAGGGGTTGCGTCCTGGCATATCGGCGATATCCGTAGAGAATCAGGCACGAGGCGTAGGCGATGCCAAGCGCGGTGCCGAGAGGCTGGTTGACGACCTTGGTGTCGGCTATGGTCCTGAGGATGAGCGCCACCACGAGAAAGAAACAGACCGTGCCCACGCCGAGGAGAAATGTCGGGGCCGCAATGAACTTGCCCAACCCCGAAGACGGCTCCGTGGAATCTTCCGGAGTGGGGGGGACCTGGACGGGCGGGCTTTTCTGAGAGAGTGCGCGGGTCAATGCCGTCAGTTCGTCCACCCTGGCCGTGAGCACTAGGACTTGCTCCGTCAGTTGGTCGAGTCTGTTTTCGATCGTGGGGTTGGGATTCGACATCTACTCTAGCCTAACTCGGCTGAGCTTCCTCAGCCCGGATGTGGAACTTGCCCGTCATGATCGGTATGGCCAAATGGAGCATCCAGGAGAAGATCAGGAGTCCGAATGCCCAAATCCCAACGGAAATGACCCCTTCGGTCCATGTGGGATAATATTCGAGGACCGTTCCTTGCGGGGTCGGCACGAAACCGGGCACCACCATGCCCACGCCTTTTTCGATCCAGATCCCGGCGTTTGCGAGGACACAGGCGATGTTGAGAAACGCGAGACGCCGCGCCACGGGGGGAATGATGAGGATTATCCCGGCGATCACTTCCATACCTATGGCCGTCCAGACCCACGGGGCAAGGTTGCCGTAATATTGGCCATGATACTCGAGGCCGAAGAAGAGGAAACGCGCGGAACTGCTGTGCGCGGAGGCCGCATAGAATTCCTTGAAGGCCTCGCATGCCAGGAGAAAGAGGTTCACGAGCAGGGAAGCCGTGACAATGTTCCGAAGGATGTGCAGCGCCCTGTCGCTGATCCTAAAGCCGGAGAAGTAGCGGATGATCTGAAAGGCGATGATCAGAAAGCCCGGCCCCGCCGTAAAGGCCGAACCGAGAAAGCGCGGCGCCACGATAGCCGTGTTCCAGAAGGGCCTGCCGACCAGCCCCACGAAGAGAAACGCGGTAACGGTGTGGATGCTGATGGCCCATGCGATCGACAGGACCACGAACGGCATATAGAAGATGAACGTCGGAGCGCGTCCCAGATACTTCATGTAAAGCAGGTACCCGGCGATGTGCATGTTCACGAGAAGGTATCCGGTTAGCACGATGACGTCCCACGCCAACATGGATTTTGGAAAGTTGAGGTGCCCGATGAACGGCATCATGTGCCAGAAGCGGTCCGGGCGGCCAATGTCGACCATGACGAAAAGGAGGCACATGATCATCGTGGAGATCGCGAGCAGTTCGCTGAAAAGCACAACATCATGCATGTCCTTGTTGCGGTAGATGTAGGCCGGGATCACGAGCATCACGGCGGCCGCGGCGAGTCCCACGAGAAAGGTGAAGTTGGCGATGTATATCCCCCAGGAGATCTGGTCGGTCATGCCCGTGGTGGCGAGTCCTATCGCCAGTTGGCGGCAAAAGACGTTTCCGCCAGCCACGGCCAGGAGGCTTAGAAAAGCCATCCACGCGTAGAACAGCCAGCCGCCGGTAAAGCTCAGCACAAATGCTCTGCCGAGGAAAACCAGGTAGGCTCGGATCATAGGTTCACCTTGACGCCTTTCTCACACATCGAAGAAGTAGTAAAAGCGTGGAATCGTCTTTGCCTCGGCCTTCAGTATGTAGACCCTCTTGTGCTTGAGGATGAACTGAATCCTGCCGTCGGGGTCGAGGACGTTGCCGAACACCCGCGAGCCGGTCGGACATGCCTCCGCGCAAGCGGGGTTCTTGCCCTGGCGGGTGCGGTGCAAACAGAAATGACACTTCTCCACGACCCCGCGCAACCGGATTCGGTTGCTGAGGTAGCCCATGTTCGGGTTGATCTGCTCGGGTGGCAGGGAAGGCCGGTCCCAGTTGAATCGCCGGGCCTCATAAGGACACGCGGCCATGCAGTACCGGCATCCTATGCACCAGTTGTAATCGACCACCGTGACGCCGTCGGGATCCGTCCATGTGGCTTGGACCGGGCACACCTTCGTGCATGGGGGCTTTCGGCACTGATGACATTGGATGGGCATGTAGTACTTGCCCTTTTGGGGCACGGGGTTGGTCGCGTACTGCACGTCGCCCTCTTCCAGATCGAGCGAGTCGATGCTCATCTCGATTACGCGAATGTACGCCATCTCGGGATGATCGAGCGGGATGTTGTTTTCTTTCATGCAGGCGTATACGCATCGGCGGGAACCGTTGCATCGAGTGAGATTGAGGGCATACGCGAATTCCACGCCTTCTATCGGCTTGTGGTCCTTGACTTCCACTTGCGCGCCGTAGTCTCTGGCAATCTCGCGTTCGATGCGCCTGAGAACCTTGTCCATCAACTCAGGGGTGAGCTTCGTGTAGTGCTGCTGGAGGAACTCCTCAAGACTCGGCGCATCCTTGAGCGACCGCAATGGTTCCACCACGCCGGCCATGGCGGCGAAGGCGGCCATGGTCCCCATGCCCGCCTTTAGGAAATTGCGCCGCCCGAGCGGCGAACGCTCCTCTTCGGGTGAGGAGGTCCGATCTCCGGGTTTGGCGGGCGTATTCTCACTGGCCATTTGCGGGCTCTCCAGGAGGATGGACATCAAACCGCGTCAAGAGGGGAGGTGGTTCAGGCGTCATGGGTTGGAATCGTGGATGGTGAGGATTGTGACACTGAATACAGTCGAGCTTTTCCTGTTCCCCGCGGCTCGGATCCCACGAACCGTTTGTTCGTCCATGAATCCCTATGAGCCACTCATGGTACAAAGGGCCGTGGCATTTTGCGCAAAGGCGGGTCGGCTGGTCCGTCGGGATCTCGCTTCCATCGTAGTTCACGTAGGTCTGGCAGTTCTTCGCGTTATGGCAATTCAAACAACGCTGGTTGAGGCCGTGATTGAAGGAGATGTCTTTGTGTTCGCCCTTTAGCGCGGCTTCGTTTTGGTCGCCCGTAAAGGTGTCGTGACAGGTGGTGCATTCGTATTCGTCGCCGTCCCGGTGGAGGCGCAAGGGCCTTACTGCTCCCCTGACTGGCGCAGTATCGAACAACCCCGCGGAGGCGTCTCTCTTGTAAAGAGTGTCCGGAACGGGGGGCTTGAACGCTTCAGGACAAGAGGATAGCAGTACCGCACCGGCGACCAGAACCAGGATCGCGAGGCTTGCCCGGAGGTCTTTCTTATTCATTGGGCCTTTCATACAAGGGCAGGAACTTGTTGAACAGCGCCATGAAGACGAACGGGATAACGAGGATCAGCAAGGCAACGGCTATACCCTCTTTCTCGAAAAGGCCGGGGACGTAGCTTTCGCGGAAGCCGCGCATGCTCTTCGAGAATATCTGGCCGCCGATCACGACGTTCCAGCGCATGGCGAAGACCTGAATCAGCAGTATTATGGACGCCAGGAACGTGATGGTATTTCGCAGCGGGTCCGTCAGGAAAGGTCTCATAAGCACCACGATACCCAAGAGGATAATGGGAATCAAGGAGCCGAATATGAGTTGGACGCCGAGGAAGGAGAAGGCGAGTTTGCTCCCGAGCAATGGGGCGATGACCAGCCATTCCTCGTTCTTTTCATAGGCAAGCATGACGATCTCGAGGAGTTCGATGGTCACGGTGAGGACGGTGAACAGCCACAGCCATCGGGCAAGCGATTGCACGCATTCGCCGTCTATGCGTTTGCCGCTGAGTTTCATGAGGGCTTGATACAGTACGACGATCGCAGCCATGCCCGACATGACGGCGGAAAAAAGAAAGATGATGGGCATCAGAGGCGTGGACCACCAGTAGTTTGCCTTGACGGAACCGAACATGAAGCCGACGTAGCCGTGAAGGATGCAGGCGGCCGGTATCCCGATAGAGGCAAAGACAATGATTGCACGATGGTCGACGCGGAGGGACTCTTCGCTTGTGTCGTAGACGCCGAGGGCGAGGGCTGCGAACAACCAGCGTTTGATGCCGCGGCTTCGTGCCGCAAGCATGATTATTTCCTTGCGGAACACGAGCCACACTTCAAACAGGAGTATGACCATGTACAGGGTGTAGATGAGGCCGAAAGCGGCCATGGCTGAGGTGAAATGCGGCGTGATGACGATGTTGAGTGCGCGCTCGGGGTGTCCCAGGTGGAACAGAAGGGGCAGCGTGGCCACGAGAAGGAACGCCAGCGAGGCCACCATGGACAGACGCGCCACCGGGCGCAGTTCCTGACGTGCGAACACATGGTAGAGCGAGGAAACGATGAAGGCGCCCGCCACAAGCCCGGTGATGTACGGATACATCACGATCATCAGGCTCCACATTATGTGGATGTCGTTGGGAAACAGGAAACCCGATACTTCCGGCAGCATTAGCGCACCTCCTTGCTCGAACCGAGGTAGTAGCAGTTCGGCTCGGTCATGAGTTCCGGCTTGAGGACATGGACTTGGCTCGTCGCGATGATCTCGGAAACCCGGTCGTGGAGTTTCTTGGTGTCGCCGAATTGGCGGGCCCCCACTGGACAGGCCTGAACGCACGCGGTCAACATGCCTTTCGTGATCCGGTGGTAGCAGAGCGTGCACTTGGATGCGGTGTGGGTCTCGGGATGGATGAATCGCGACCCGTAAGGACACGCTTGCACGCAGTAGCTGCACCCGATGCACCGCTTCTCGTCGACCAGGATGATGCCGTCGGGGCTTTGGTAGGACGCGCCCACGGGACACAACTGCACGCAGGGCGTGCTCGTGCAGTGGTTGCAGATCTTCGGAACAAAGAAGGCCTTGGCGATGTTCTCATCGGTGACGATGGGCGGAAAGCTGTCCCGTCCTCCGTTGGGGGAATCTACGCTGGCGCGGCCGCTGCTCGAAACCATATAGCGTTCTACCCATGTTCGGAAGAAATTCTTGGGGACGGAATTCTCGGTTTCGCAGGCTCGCACGCAGGACCCGCACCCTATGCACTTTGTGATGTCGATAAGGTAGACGTACCGGTGGCTTGCCGGATTGTACGTGGCCTCCGTGGCGGGCGTCCCGGCTTCTTGAGGCGCGGCCTCCGCCATAACAAGCGTGTGTTTGCCCAGCGCGATCACCACGGCAACGCCGGAAACTCCCTGCGCCGCTCGTTTCAGGAAATCCCGTCGAGTCGCGCCTTCTCCTGTCTCTTCTATCTTCATGCGTTCATTTCTCCACGTTGACAACGGGTTGCGGCCCATTGTCTACAACCGACGGCTCAGTGCCCCCGGGACTGTGGGGGTCATGACATGCGATACAGGCACCCTCCGGAATCGGTTCTCGCTCCGAGATCACACCGTTTTTCACGAGGTGTTCCATCGCTTCAATCTGGGGATACTTTTCCGGTTTGGCTCTGAGTTTCTGATGACACTTAAGGCAAAGGTTGTGAGAACGATCGATCTGGGCGTCCGCGAACTTGGCGTTATCTTTAGCGTGAGCGGCGAGCGGCCCGTGGCAGACCTCACAAGATACGGAGGTGTGTTTCCCTTTCCTCTCGGTATCGAAGACTGCTGAGTGACATGAGCGGCAGGAGTCGACGTCCCCGTGAATCACCGGTTTGGACATGAACTCCGCGAGGCTGTCATATCGATAGAAGCCTTTGTCGCCGAACGAGGCGGGAACCATAAAATGGCGTCCGACTATTGCGGCAATCGCGATCAATATTAACAACAAGACGGCGCGCCAGATATGCTTCGTGTGTTCCATCTCAGTTCTTTCCCTTTGACGTCGGGGGTTCAGGTTTAGGATCTTCGGCCTCGACAGGATCGTGGCAGCGGCGTCCCCGCCGCTTCGAGGAACCGGGCCGTTGTACGCCGAAAATCTGCGTCTGAGGCAGGGACTCTCGCGAAAAAAGATACGCCAGGAACGTCGGCCGGGTAGACGAAGACGCCCCAGCTGGACATACCACCGGTATTTCCTCCCACGACATGAACGTCGGCCGGGCGGACGAGGACGCCTCAACGGGATCTTCCACCGGTACTGCTTCCCATGAGAGGAGCCACGCGAGAAAGTTGCTATTCCGCCCGTATATCGGACCATAATACGGGCGGGCACGGTCAAGGCCGTGTTCCGGAATGCAGTCCAACTTTTCAGGCGCCAACAGCCACTTCACGAACGCGGTCACGCGCGCAAGAACAGACCTCACCATTCCCTTTGTATGCTCCTTAGGGTCGCGGCAATTTCCGATATACCGGCATCCCAGAGACAAGGGGTTGCTACCCCTTGTCTACAACAGATCATTGCCCGTTTGTAAAGGGTGTTTCAAGTAAACGCCAAAGCCCTTAACGCTGCCGAGCAGCGCCACGCTCGGGATAACGGACGAATTCTTGCCCAGTACAGCAAGAAATGATCCAATAAGTTGATAAGGATTCAGCGGATATCCGGCAAATTGGGTCGCAAACCGTAACGTATTCTTTCGTAATCACATATGGCGAAGACTGGTGCGGGTGTCTCACAACAGGCCGGGAATTGCTATCTGGCGTTCGTCGGCTTTTCTACGGATAATCGTGTATCAATAGCGGAAACCCGTATGTGCAAGAGCGCTTGTCTGCTCGTGTAACGCACGCTTTGGTACAGCATCCTGTAAAACCGTTGACGCTCCGCGGAAACCAAGGTCGGCGGTTCGAAGATAATACCAAGGCAGTCCCAATCTGTCAACGCAAGAACGCAAGAGAACGAAGGGGCTTGACAAATCGCAAAGTGTATGGTATGATATCATACAGAACAGACAACCGGAGTCCAGGACGTGCGCGTTCACATCGACTACAACAGCAGCGAGCCGATATATCGCCAGGCGGTCGAGCAGATCAAGCTGATGGTGGTCAGCGGGCAACTCCGGGAGGGCGACCGCATTCCTTCGATCCGCGAGTTGGCGCGCGAACTCGCAATCAACCCGACTACGGCGGCGAAGGTCTACACGGAGCTCGAGCATGCGGGGGTCTTAACGCTGCGCCAGGGCCAGGGGGCATTTATCCGGAACAACCCGAACTTGGTCGCGCCCAAGGCAGCCCGAAAGATTGTCGCTGACCAGGCGCAACGGATGATTGTCGAAGGTCTGCGCCTGGGATTGGATGGTGGGGCGATCCAGGGAATTGTTGGCGAGGAATTGGATCGGATTGCGAAAGGCAGATCATGAACGAATCGGTGATTCACACGGAAGGTCTCAGTCGTTGGTTTGACAACAAGCAAGCCGTTGCCGAGATCATCTTGAATGTACCACGTGGCGCGATCTTCGGATTCCTCGGCCAGAATGGCGCGGGGAAAACGACTACGATCCGCATGTTGATGGGACATCTGCACCCGAGCGGCGGCGCGGTCGAAATCTTCGGACATGATCCACGCCGGCTGTCGCGCGCCGAACGGCAGCGAGTGGCTTATATCTCCGAGAATATGAATTTGCCCCGCTGGATGCGACCGAACGAAGCGCTGGCACTCAATGCCAGTCTCTATCCGAATTGGGACGCCATTCGCGCGCGTGGCCTGATGAACCGTTTCGGGCTGGAAGACGCAGGCCCCTTTGCCACGCTCTCCAAAGGACAGAAACGCGCGCTGTGCCTCGTGCTCGCGCTGTGTACGGGCGCGGAGCTGTTGATCCTGGATGAACCGGCGTCCGGGCTTGATGCCGCGGCCCGGAGGATTTTCCTCGACGCGCTGCTCGAGAGCAATCGCGAGAAGGAATGCACCGTGTTCCTGTCGTCGCACTTGTTAACGGATCTCGAACGCATCGTGGACCGTGTGGCGATCCTGAAGGACGGTCGAAAGATCCTCGATGGCGAACTTGAAGAACTCAAGGACTGCGCGCGCGTCCTGCATCTGCCGGGCTCCGCAACGCGCGAAACCGTCGAGCGGCACTTCCGCGTGGCCTCGTTCCGAAAGGCGGGCGAGGACGTGCGCGCTACAATCCTCGACTTCAACGAGGATCGCCTTCGCGCGCTGTGTGCCGAAGACCCGGCGTACGGGCGCGTCGAGATGCGCGGCTTGAACCTCGAGGATCTGTTTGTGGAACTGGTCACCGGCGATCGTATCGAAACAGGAGGAAGCGTCGTATGAACGCGCGGCTTATGCTTGTCGAGATCCGCAAGGTATGGGCCTGGTATCTCGCCTTTCTGTTAGTCACCGTGTCTTACCTGGTACTGAAGCCCTATCCGCTGGCGCACAATGACATAGCGATGGCCGTCCTGGCCGCATTCCAGGGCGCGCTGCTCGGTTGGCGTATCTTTCACGATCCCGCGGGGACCCAATCCTTCCTTTGGTCGCGTCCGCTCACGAGGACGCAGTTGTTCATGAACCGTTGGCTGCTGGGATTGTCACTCCAAGTGCTGGCATTGCTGGTCGTTCTGGCTCTGGTAGGCAGCGGGGCACGTTCACAGTTCCAGGAGATCCTCGCCGAGGAGACAAACCCGTTCTATCCCGCCTCGCGTTGGTTCGACCTGGCCGTCCTGTGGCCTTGCGCCGTGTATGGACTGCTCGCCTATCAAGCCGCCCTCTATCTGAACGCCTTCGCCGAGTTTAACTGGCGTCATCTCGGCGGCGCCGTAAGCGGCACGCTCCGCAGGACCCTGCTGTCCGTCATGGCCGTGTGCTTTCCGGCGACTTTGTTTGTATTGGTAAATCTGGGGCCGTCGGCAACGGCGCCGCGCTGGCCCTATGGCGTATTGGTTGCCGGCATCGCAGTTGTCACCGTGGCCACGACGGCGATGGCGATCCACGTGTATCGCCACATGGAGGTGGAGTCATGACGCGTCTGCATGAACTGCGATGGACCCGTTTCCTGGCCGCACTCGTGGCATGGGTCTTGATGTTGCCGGTCCCCTTGTGGTTGATCCCGGTCTACTCGGGTCTCAGGTTGGACACCGTGTCCTTTGCCGTTTTCCTGGTCGTCTTCGCGTTGATTCTGCTCGGGTTCCTCTTGCGCCGGAGATGGGTGTGGCTTATTTTGCTCGTCGAATGGTGCTGCGTTCCATTCGCCTGGACTGTACTGCAGACGTATTACCTGCTGCCTAAGGCCGCCGCGAAAGTAACCCAGACGGAAACGGTCAAGTGGGATTTCGACCCGGTGGACGTCTACTGCAATGGCACACTTGTTGGCAGATCGCCGTTCGAGATCGATCTGCACGAATTCTTCAAGAGTATTCCCCCCGCTAATCCGCCGTCGCAAGAGACGAGCGACGTGCGGGGCAAGAAATGCCGGTCATTCGTAGCCATCGAGAACTGGTTCGGGTACGTCCCTCGGGAAGCGCGACAGCAGTACTGGTTGAGTTTTGACTGCGCCGGACACAGCGGCCTGTTCTGTGCGCCGGATGGCGTTCGCGTCGAGTCGGCGACCGGGCCCATGTTCCTCTCGATTCAGGCGCATGCGGATGCCCTGGTTCACGCGCTCCAGCACGCGGGATACAAACCAGACTCGGCATGGGTGAAGCACACGGCCGCAAATCTGACGCCTCTGTTCAGCTTCCTGAACGATACGGCATACCAAGACCTGCGCATCAAGCCGGCGCTCGATCAAGCCGTCTGCATGGAGTTCGGCATCCGTGAATCCATGTCCGAGGACGAAGTGTCCGCGTGTTGGGCCGACATCTTGGACCGCGTCGAGGAGAAACGCTCCTTCCGCATCCCATCGCCGGAATGGTATGCGATCAACCTGCTGGGTGATCGGTTGCTTCCGTTCCTCGAAGGCTCCTACGTGGAAGAACGGAGTCGCAGGAACACGCCATCGCGGTTTCACAACGGCGTTCGGCCTGCATTCGTGAGTCCCGAAGGAGTTGCCGTCCGCTTCCTTCCGGTGTTTTATGCGGTCGGGAAGCTTCATCCCCCTGCGCTGCAAGACCGCATCACGTACGACGCCGGCGCGTTCGGCACACCCTTCGAGGTGCTGCGGCAAGCCTACCTGAGCGGCCCTTATGACAGGCGCAGGATTGCCCCACTCTCGAGCTTCTACCTCGATCTGCCGGGCTTTGACAATCCTCGCAACGACTGGAGGATGGCTTCGGAGCTTCCCTTGATTGATCCCATTCAAGTCGCGACTCTATCTGCAGCATCCGCTCAGATCTTGATGCGGATGGCTTCGAAGCTTCACTTTACTGATCGCTTTGAAGTCGCGGCTTTGACTCCCGCATCCGCTCAGCTCTTGATACAGTCCGTGCCGTCCACGCCTATCGATACCCTTCTTCGCTGGGGAGGCAATGGCGGAAGGATGCCGCTTTTCGAGAGGCTGCGGTACCTGGCGTTAATGCGAGCCCCCAGCCTCGTACGCGAGTTCAAGATCCCCGCGGGATGTCTGGCGGCTCCCGCGAAGACCGGTACGGAGGAATCCCAGGCCAGGTTCGGACGGGGCCGAACAGAAGACCCTTACATAAGGATGAGACGTCAAGCCCTAGCGGCACCGCCCGCCGCATCGCGCGATGGCAACCTCATGGACCTCTTCGCAGCCGTGGCTGCGTATCCGAACCCTGCGTTGGACAAACCTCTGTTGGCGTGTCTCGATGAGGCGCGTACATGCCAGACGCTGCCCCCAGAGACACGCTATCTGATCCAGGCGTTGATCATGTGCGGCACGCCTGACGCATGCGAGGTCCTGGGGCGTTGGTGGAGCGATAACACGCCTGTGTCTGCCACAGTAGATGACAATTGGAGAACGATCAAGGAAACGTCCCCGCGCGCGCTGATCACTGACGCGATCGCCACGCTGCCGCGCATGGCGGAGCCGCTTGCCGTCTGGGTACAGTACCTCGCGGCGCTCGATGATGCGCAACTCATGACGCGCGCCGTGAACGCGCTCGTATGCATTCACACGCCTGAGGCATGGGCCGTACTCGAGAAGTGGTCAGGCAGCGGCCCGCCCGAAGTCGCCGATGCCGCGAAACGTGCTATCGAAACGGAACGCATCGAAACGGAGAAGATCGCGTCCCTGATCGCGGGCACATTGCAGCCGAATGAACTGCTTTCCCAATAGACGGCCCAATTGTCCAGGCAATCAGGCGTCTACACCTCGAAGCATCTCCTGGACGGCTGCAACGAGTTTGGCGGGATCGAGGGGACATCGCGGCCATGCTTCCGGGGTTCCTGATATCGTATAATCCTGCGGACGGATGCCTGCAAACTTGAAACGCATCCGGCAACGGGATTCGTCTGCCCGTATTACGGACGGAAAGGAGGCATATGCTCTTCGCGATTGGCGCCGTGATCGGCGCGTTGGCCATGCAAACGTGGGATGGACGCGAGATCACCTTGTCGCACTATGATTCCCGCGCGGGGACCGTCGTCGTGTTTATGTCGAGCCGCTGTCCGGTGACTCAGGGGAATATCAAGGGTTTGTTGCAGGTCCATGAGAAGTATCGCCGCCGGGAGGTGTTGTTCGTGGGCCTGTGCGTTAATGAAGAGGAAACGCCGGACGAAATGAAGGCCTTTCGCCTGCGGAACGACGTGAACTTTCCCGTCTACCGTGACCCGAAATGCCGCATCGCAAAGAAGTTTGGGGCGCGGTTTACGCCGGAAGCCTTTTTGATCGACAGGAAGGGCGCGTTGGTTTGCCGGGGAGGGTTTCAGAGTGCGGGAGCGATTGAGGAGATGGACAATTCGATTGCGGGTCTATTGATCGGCAAGGAGGTTCCGCGCGGACGTTCTTCCGAAAAAGGCACGCCGCTGAGCGAGATAGGAAGTCCGGTTCCGGCGGACGATCCCGTCGAGCCCATCGCATTCTCGTCGGAACTGGTCTTCGAGAAGATTCCATGGGCGGTGGACCACCATTGCTCGACGCTCGCGGAAGCGCCCAACGGCGACTTGTTATGTGTGTGGTACGGGGGAAGCTACGAGTGCGCCGACGACCAAGCGCTATACCTAGCTCGGCGCGAGCACGGGCAACATGAGTGGCATGCGCCCGAATTGGTGACGCGCGGCGAGTTCCTGCATCCGCCGGGCAACGCGGTCGTGTTCCGCGTCAGTCCGTCCAGGCTGATGATCCTGTACGATCGGATGGACGAGCCGCGGCCCATTCGCAACGGCCGCTGGCGTGAAGGACAGCTCGTCGCGATCCACTCGGACGACGATGGCCGCACATGGAGCGCGGCGGAGGAGGTCCATGCCGGTCCCGGCGGCATCCGCAACGCGCCGTTTGCACTTGAGAACGGTGAGTTGTTTGTGCCCATGAGCAATCCGAAACCGTGCTTTCTCATGACGCGCGACGGCGGCGCGAACTGGCGGGTTTCGGGATCGATCAATGTCGGTGGCCAACCCACGGCCGTCCAGCGCAGCGACGGATCGTTGCTCTGCTACCTCCGCGCGCAGCCGATGATATTGCAGAGCGAATCGCTGGATGGCGGCGCGACGTGGAGCGTCGCGCAGCCCTCAAAGTTGCCGTGTCCGGGGGCGAGCATGGCCATGCGGCGGCTGGCGAACGGCCATCTCGTTCTCGTTTACAACCCAAGTTCGGAGAGTCGAACGCCGATATCCGTGGCCGTGTCGAAAGACGACGGGAACAATTGGAGCCGTCCCGTTCATCTCGATTCCAACCCGGGCGAATACGCATACCCGTGCGTCATCCAAACCGAGGATGGAAATGTCCACGTGAGCTACACGTTCTTGCGAAAAACGATCAAGCACGTTGAGTTCAACGAACTATGGCTCACCACGATGTCAGGGATCCCATAAGAAAGGGGCCGGAGTGAACGCGGAAGCGGCGCCCCTACCGCTTTTCCCATATGTTCCATCGTATGAAGCGGCAGAGATGCCGCTTCTACATCCCGCCGCGCCGAAACACCATCATGGCGGACAGGACGGCTCAACGGATGTCTGCGTCAAACCACTTCAGGAACGCCATAATGCCTTTGGCTTGCCGAAGCATCGTGGCCTTCAGTCCCTGCTGACGCAACTTCTCCTTTGCCTCGTGGCGAGACTTCGCAATCACAACGCCCCCTACGAACGACTTCTCCTCCTCTCCCTCAGCACGAATTGCGTGATATTCATAGGTTGGCATATCCAACATCTCCTGCTTTCACACCTCTATTTTAGCACTTTCGATCAAATTTGCCAACATCTTTCTTGCGGGCCCCGACGGGCGCCGATTTGGCCTTTCAACTCACAGCTTGCAGAAGATGCCGGAATGGCGTATTGCACGCGCGCACTGATCTGACCATATCCGTCCGATCCGTCCGATCTGTCAGGTTGTATTGCACGCGCGCGCACGGATTTTTCCACGACCACTCAGTCCTTGCCTAATGTAGGCGGGCGGTTGTCGATGACGTCGCGGACGATGTATCGCGGGCGTCGCTTGAGTTCGGTGTACATGTGGCCGAGGTATTCGGCGATGATGGCGAAGCAGGTGAGTTGAACGCTGCCGAGGAACAGGCTGATCACCAGCAGCGTCATGAAGCCGGAGGGCGCGCCCCGGTTTGACGCGAAATACATGAAGAGGTAAAAAACGGCCGCCGCGGCCGTCATGAGAACCACGATGCAGGCCATCGTCGATATGTAGGCAAGGGGCCGCTGGCTGAAAGAGAAAATCGCGAGCAGCGCCCAGCGGATATTGCCCGCAAGCGAGTTGGTCGTCCTCCCGTCGTAACGCGGATCGCGCACATATTCGACGCCCGCGTGTGTGAACCCTGTGTAGGCGCGGAGTCCGCGCAGAAAGACCAGGTGCTCGGGAAACTCATCGAGCAGACACTCGACGACCCGCCGGTCGAGCAGACCGAAATCGCCGGCATCGACCGGGATCTGGACATCGGCGAGCCGCCGGAAGACGCGGTAGAATACCTTGTACGCGACCTGCCTGAACAGCGTTTCCTTGCGCTTCACGCGGACGCCGTAAACGATGTCGTTTCCCTCGAGCCACTTCCGAGCCAGGGCCGGGATCACGCGCGGCGGGTCCTGCAAATCGCCGTCCATCAGTACAACGGCGTCGCCGCGGGCGACTCGCATACCGGACAGAAACGCGTTCTGGCTGCCGAAATTGCGCGTGTGGTTTATGACGACGAGCCGCGGATCGCGCGCCGCGATCTCGGCCAGGATCTCCCCCGCGTCGTCGGGCGACGCATCGTTGACATAGACGATCTCGTAGTCGGGCGCGATCCGCGGCAGGATCTCGCTCAACTGCCGGTGGAACTCGCGCACGCTGCCTGCATCGCGATAGCAGGCGATGACGATGGACAACGAACGTTGCGTCAGGGGCGGGTCGTCTTGATTGGCCATGCTTTCCACGCGTTTCCTCGTACGTCGACGGCTTTCGCAAAGCGAGAAGAAGATGGGCGCCTACTTGCGCGCGATAATGCCCATATTACCGAAGTTCGCGGCCAATTGCCACCGCCCGACGCCGCCGGCCTTGAGGAAGGACCGCAACAAACGCTTGAGTGCGCCGGGAAGCGGCGCCAGATGCGCCCAATAGTCCAACGGATACGCGTTGCGCACGCCGAAGACTTCGACCGTCTCGAAACGGTTGCGCGCGAACAGCCGCGAGATCGTCTTACGGTCGTACAAGACGACGTGCTCGATATCGATCATCGGGCAGCGCTCACCGAGGATGCGTGCGAGCCACGATCCGACATCATGGCAGATCCAGTACATGACGCCGCCCGGGACAAGGATCTCATACGCCGCATCGAGCACCTCGGTTGGATTCGCGAGATGGTCGAGAACCTGGAAGCCGCACACGAGCGAAAACGATTCCGGATCGAACACGCCGCGTTGGAGAGGCTGACGCACGATATGCGAACGAACGCGAGGCTCAGCCTTCTCGAGGGCGTCGGCGCTGAGCTCGATTCCCACGACGCGGCTGAAACCCGCATCAAGGAGCCGGGGAAGAAACGCGCCGTGGCCGCACCCGATTTCCATTGCGCCGCGCTTGTCCGGAACCAGCGGCAGGGCCTTCGGGAGGTAGCGTGCGTACGTTTCCGCGGCAAGCGACGCGACCGACTCTTCGGTGACCTTGCTCAACCCGTACAGGGACAGGATGGTATCGTTATCCAGAATCGGATTCGCGCGAAGACAGCCGGTTCGAGCGTTGCGCACCATGCGATAGTGTGTCCGATCCGGCATCCGGCGCGCGGAGAATACTTCCGGCGTTACCCGCTCGGCGTCGAAGTTGGCGGGGTATATTTCGACGTCGGCATCGTCCGTGCCGTCAATGGGACACCGCGTACGGATCAGCATGGCGGCTCGCGCACCCCGCGATAGAATTCACCGTGATCGGCAAACCATCCGAGGCACTTTGCGATCCCTTCGCGCAGCGTGGTCTTGGGATACGCGCCCGTCATGCGCCGCAGTTTGCTCACGTCCGCCACCCAGACGTCCGTATCCCACGCGCGCGGCGGCATGTCGCCCCAGACAAGATTCTTGATCGCGCGCCCCAGCGCCGCTTCCGTGGCCGCGACCACGTCGGCAAGGCTGCTCTGCACGCCCGTCCCCACATTAAGGATCTCGCCCGGCACCTTCGCGAGGGCTTCGATGTCCGCATAGACGTCGACGACGTCGTCGACGAAAACGAAGTCGCGCGCCGTGTGCGGATTGGCCATCTTGATCGGTTCGTCGAAGAGGGCGGCCATCATGAGGCGCGGCATGAGACGCGTCGGCTCTTCGTAGGCCCCGTACGCGCTGAACAGACGCAACGTCACGAGAGGCAGATCGATCGTTCGGGAACACAGACGCGCCAACAGCGATTGCGCGGCCTTCGCCACCGCGTAGTAACTGTCCGGTTCGAGATTGTCCGTCTCGCGCATGGCGAACTCTTTACGACCGTACTCGGACGAACTGCCCGTGTTGACGAACAGTTCGCACCCGTGCTTCGCGCAAGCGTTGACCAGGTTCCAAAGCCCGAACACGTTCACGAGCAGGATCGAGTCCCCGTCATTCTGCGAAGGGTAGGCGCCTCGCGTTGCAAGGTGATAGATCACGGAAGGCCGGATCGCGTTGATGCGCTCCTCGACTTCACGCGCGTCACAGAGGTCGACGTGATGGACGTGCAACCTCTCGCGCACGTCATCGAGCCGCCACAAACGGGTCGTCGGCTTGACGAAGATGTGCAACTCCCCTTCGCCGAGGGCCAGTCGCCGGCAGAGGTTCGCGCCCACGAACCCGCCCGCGCCCGTAACCAGGAAGACACGATTTCCCATGAGTCAAATCCTTGCTACAAGTTCGTCGAAGCGCCGCGCTATCGTTGCCGCATCGATCCCCGCCCACGCGAGCGCGGCGTTGCGGCTCAGGCACGCGTCCGGAAATGCGGACGGAACCGACAGCGTCCTGAACCGGTTCGTCATCCCGTCCCCGGCGAGAAGCGCGGCCAATTCCTGGCCTAGCCCGCCCGCCGCGACGTGTTCCTCGACGGCCAGCACCGGCGCACCGTCGGCGAGTATGGCCCGCACCGCTTCACGCGGAAACGGGCGAAACAGCGGTAAGTGAACGACGCGCGGACTCATCCCTTTGCCGCGCAGCACGTCCGCCGCCTCCAGGACTTCGTGCAGAATCACGCCGCACGAAACGATCGTCCCGGTCGCGCCTTCCCGCATCAGGACCGGCCGATCCACGGACGGCAGGCCCTTCCCGATCGCGTGAAGGCTCGGCTCGCCGTTACGTCCAAGCCGCAAATACGCCGGGCCGTCCAACGACGGCGCAGCCCGGACGCACGCGCGGACCTCGGCCGGGTCCGCGGGCGTCCACAGGCGGAGCCCTGGAAGACAGCTCAGCACGCCAAGGTCGTCGATACCGTGATGCGTCGGGCCGTTGGCGCCATACGAAAAACCGCCGCCCACGCCCGTCAGCACAACGCGGCTTCGGTTGTAACAAAGGTCGATCTTGATCTGCTCGAGGCATCGCAGCGTAATGAACGGCACGATGGAATACACGAACGGCAACATGCCCGTCTTGGCCAACCCGGCGGCGAAACCCACCATCGCCGCCTCGCGAATCCCGAAGTTGATCATGCGGTCCGGGTCGATCTCGCGCAGAGGATCGAATAGTTTGTAGCCGAGGTCGCCCGTGATGAAAACAATCCGCTCGTCTTCCCGGTAGAGGTCCGCCAGTTCCAAAAAGAAGGCGTCACGCATCGCACAAGAACCGAAGGGCCGCTTCGCGCTCCGCCCCGCGCACCGGCCTATAGTGCCACTCGAGGTTGCCTTCCATGAAAGGTACGCCCTTGCCTTTGATCGTGCGGCACAACACGGCGCGCGGGAGACCCTCGGGATTCGGTCCACCCAGCACCGCCTGGAGTACGGCGAAATCATGGCCGTCCGTCTCCTCGACCGCCCACCCGAACGCGCGCCAGCAATCCGGCAGCGACACGCCTCGGGATATGTCGTGGCACGCGCCGCAGGCCTGCAAGTCGTTCCTGTCGATGATCGCGGTAAGGTTGTCGAGTTGCTGCGCTCTGGCGGCCGCCGCGGCCTCCCACACGGAACCCTCATCGCATTCGCCGTCACCCATCAACACGAAAACGCGCCTCGCCTTCCGCTGCAACTTGAACCCTCTAGCCATGCCGGCTCCGACCGCGCACCCGTGGCCCAGCGAACCCGCGGCAAACACGATGCCGGGGACCTTGTGCGCCAGAGGATGTTCGGCCAGGACTGAAAAATCCTCGCCATAGGTTTTGAGCGCCGCCTCATCCAAGAAGCCCGCGCGCGCGAGGACGGCGTAAAGGGCCATGGCGCCGTGCGCCTTCGAGAGGATGAAGACGTCGCCGTCGGCTGCCGCCCCGCTGTCGCGGCGGAGCACGCCGAAATACAGCGCGGCGATGATGTCCACGCACGACAACGAAACGGCGACGTGCGCCGAGTGCTCCGCCATATGGATGATATCGCGGCGAAGCCCTCTTAACAGTATTCCCGGATCTTTGCCGATATCGGTCTTTAGATTCACATCTGCCTCACGTGGCGGGTCCGCGACTCATATTCCGCAGCAATATCGCATCCGGCCGCACGAACAAAGCTTACGGGAACGCTACGAATGTTGTCAACGCGCGATTTCCGCGCTGTTTCGGCATTGCTCGAACGGCCCTCGCGCATGTCGTCTCGTTGAGATGTGTCCCAGTGTATGCTACACTCTGAAGGTGACGATGGTGGTGAAGGTTGCCCTGCTCCAGAGGACTCGTTAAGAGGTCATGCTATCTGTCGATTCGCCAACATTCTCGTTCGTGTTGCCCGCGTGCAACGAGGAGAAGAACGTCGACATCATCACCGAACGGCTCGCGAAAATCGGCGTGCAACTCGGGAAGTCGTTCGAGATCCTCTGGGTTGATGACGGCAGCACCGATGGCACCGGCCCAAAGCTCGACGCGCTGGCGGCTGGCGATCCACGCGTGCGCGTCATCCATCTTTCGCGGAATTTTGGCCATATGGCCGCCCTGACGGCCGGGCTGGAAGCCGCCCACGCTACGGGCGCCGTCGTCTGCCTGGACGCGGACGGACAACATCCCCCGGAACTGATCCCGGACATGGTCGCGCGCTGGGAAGCCGGCGCGGACATTGTCCAGTCGCTTCGCCTGCATACGACCGACGAGACCGCCGTCAAACGGGTCACGTCGCGCGCCTTCTACCGCGTGATGAACGCGCTGGCGGACATTGACGTCCCCGAAGGCGCCGCGGATTTCAGGCTCATGGACCGGCAGGTGGTCGACGCGCTCAATGCTCTGCCGGAACACGTACGTTTCCTCCGCGGCCTCGTGCACTGGGTAGGGTATAGGCGCGACTATGTATGTTTCGAGGCCCCGCGGCGCATGACCGGTGAGACCAAGTACGGCTTCTTCAAGATGGTGCGCTTCGCGTTTAGCGGCATCACCAGCTTCTCCATTCGGCCGTTGCGCCTGAGCTTCCTTATGGCGGCCCTTGTCCTGGCCGCCGCCGCGATCTACGCTGTCTACATCCTGATCAGTCTCTTCGGCGGCAAGCTGATCGCGCCGGGCTGGACGAGCATGATCCTGTTGACCATGATGATCGGCGGCGCCCAGTTGTTCGCCATCGGCATCGCCAGCGAGTACCTCGCGCGCATGTTCATGGAACAAAAGCGCCGGCCCGTCTACTTGGTGCGAAAGAAGCGAGATGATGCCGGCCCGTGATCCCGATCCACCCTTTTGCCCCATACCCTCTTTGAGCCACGTCCGTTGCCGTGTGTTCCTCGATTTCAAGACCAACGAGACCGTCGCATCCGCATTCGGTGTGCCCACCGCGGGCGTACGCATCTTTGAATGCCCCGTCTCAGGCCTGCGCTTCCGGCGCGCGCCGGCCGCCGGGGAACTTGCGGGCTACTACGGTGTGCGCTACCATAGATTCTACGGCGCGCAATCCGAAACGGCAATTGTACCCGAGCGTGAAGACGCCGCCCGTGTGGCCTTCCTGCGAAAACACTGTCCCCGCGGCAAGGTTATGGACGTCGGCTGCTCCACGGGGGTCTTCGCCACGCAGTTAGTTGCGGCGGGATACGACGTAGCCGCCTGCGACATCTCCGAAGCCGCCTGCGAGGAAGCCCGCGGACGCCTCGGCGCCGCCCGCGTCCGTCACGGAACCATCGAGAGCATGTCGCAGGAGTTCGCGGAAGGGAGTTTCGACGCGGTCACGCTCATGGACGTGATCGAGCACTTCGAGAACATCGTCGAGCCTTTGCGCGCGATACGGCGTTTATTGAAGCCCGGCGGCGTGCTGTTTGTGCGCACGCCCACGCTGCGCTCGCCTTTCTTTTGTATCGCGGACGCGAGTTACACGCTTACCCGCGGGCGCTACACGAAGGCCATTCAACGCATCTATCACGCCGAGCACCTCTACTTTTTCAACCATGACAGCCTTCAGCGCCTGCTAAGTGACACCGGCTTCGAGATGGTTACCATGGCGTTCGATCCGCTGTTCTGGCGCACATTCAAGGAGGCGGAGCTCCGTCACGGGATCGCGATCAACACGGCGCTGACCGCCGTGTACTTCGTGTCTCGCTTGGCGGGCCTCGGACACGGCATCAAAGTCATCGCGCGCCGCCGGGAAGTATGAATGGAACCACGGGACCCAACCTGCGTCTGTTGCGAAGGCCGCGACGCCGAGATCCATCTCAAGGCACTGCTCCGGTGTCGGGCATGCGGCCATGTATGGGCCGACCTCCGATTGACCACCGAGGCGTTGCAGGCGCTGTATTCGGCGCGCTACTTCAAAGGGGAAGAATACCGGGACTACGCACTCGAAGCGCCCGCGTTGCGCCGTAATTTCCGCGCGCGGGTCGACGAACTTGCGCGGCGCTATCCCAAGGGCGCCTCGCTGTGGGAAATCGGGGCGGCCTACGGATACTTCCTCGATGAAGCCTCCCGTCATTTCAAGGTTGCCGGCTGCGACCTGTCGCGCGACGCGGTTTGCGAAGCGCGCGGCCGGTTCGCACTTGACGTGCGCTGTTGCGACTACCTTGCCGAACCGATCGACGGCCCGCACGACGTGATCTGCTTGTGGGACACTGTCGAGCACTTACAGGAGCCGCACCGGTACCTTGAAAAGGCGTTTCACGAACTGCGCGGCGGCGGCATGATCGCCTTGAGCACGGGGGACATCGGTTCTTGGATTGCGCGACGCCGCGGTCCGAAGTGGCGGTTGATCCATCCGCCGACACACCTGCATTACTTCACCACGCATTCGATGACGGCCCTGCTTCAACGGCTGGGATTTTGCGACATCGAGATCCGCCACCTCTCCTTTTGGCGTAGCGCGGACGCTGTCGCCAATCATATCTTGAACAGTCCAGCTGTCCCAGGCGGCCCCTCGTGTTATCGAATGCTAAAACGCATCGGCATCTCGAACCTATCGTTCCCGTTGAATCTGTTTGATTTGATGACCGTATATGCCGTCAAATCGTAACGCCACAAGGTCCGTTCCAAATCTGAGGTGGAGCTCCGCTCATGAGTGAAGGATCGAAATACGCCGTTGCGCGGTGTCTAACAGGACGATACGTCCGCATCGCCGCGCTGGCTGTGCTGTTCACGCTCGCCACCGTGTGCACCTTTTGGCACGTCCTGCGCGTCGACCCCGCGAAAATCTCCGGGCGCTACGACGTGTTTCGCTATTACGGCCCCTTGAGCTTCTTCGTGGATTATTCGATCCATCACGGCGAGTTTCCGCTGTGGAATCCGCTCACCTACTGCGGCGTGCCCAATGCCGCGAACCCGCAGGCGTTCCTGTTCTATCCGCCGAACTTCATACGGAGTTGCCTCAATGTCAGTCCGACTTCGTATTCCACACAAGCCGGCTGGGTCGTCATGATGGGCCTGCACCTCATCTTCGCGGCGGTGTGCACCTATCTCCTCGCCCGCGCCCATCGCTTGAGCATCGGCGCATCGCTGACCGCCGCCGCCGCCTTCGCGTTCAGCGCGCTGATGGTCCGGCGCTTGTGCGAGTACCACCTGATCACGACCACGGGATGGCTGCCACTCCTGCTGCTTCTGGTGAAGCGCGCGTTGGACGAACCGCGGCTCCGGT
Organism: uncultured Nitrospiraceae bacterium; assembly: GCA_964587655.1. GTDB lineage: Bacteria > Hydrogenedentota > Hydrogenedentia > Hydrogenedentales > SLHB01 > CAZPMT01. The sequence goes on along the minus strand of CAZPMT010000036.1, from coordinate 6,585 downwards.
CCAAGATCTTTTTCGCGGTCGGCGCGGGGCTCGCGTTGGGCGTCAGCATCCTCGGAGGCTTCCTGCAGGTCGTCAACATCATGGGCGTGACGGTTGGCGCTTACGCGGTACTCTATCGTGTGCTCCATCCGCGCAACGCCGGTGACCCGCCTGGCGCGGCGTGGTGGCGGCTCTGGCTGCGTGACGTTGTCGCACTGAGTGTCCTGTTCATATTGGGCGTGCTCGTCGCGTGCGTCCTGCTGCTGCCCACGGCGGAATACTCGATGTTCACGAGCCGGCTCAAGGGCGTTGCCGTGCCGCTGTATTCGGATCTCCTGCGCTGGACGATGCTTCGCTTCTACGAGGGGTTCGTCCTTTTCGCGGGCACGCGATATGAGGCCGAAACCCTGCGCGGATCGGGCGTCGCCGCGCTATTGCTCGCCGTGGCCGCATTTACCCAGCGGTCTCGCTGGCGCGACGTCGCCCTGTTCGCGGGCATTTACGTCATCTTGTTCGACTGCTCTCTGGGACCCCCGTTGCCGATCGCGAGCATCGTGAGCCGACTGACGCCATTCTCACAGTCCGCCTATTCGCGCGCATACGATTTCGCGCTGCTGCCCTTGAGCCTCCTGGCCGGACTTGGCGTGGACGCCGTCACCGAACGTTTATCCGCGCTGTGGAGCAAGTTGCTTCGTACCGCGGTGATCGGGTTGGCGGCCGCGGCAACCTTGATCCCGCTCGCCCGGTGGATTGGGCCGGGCTTCTATCTGCCGGTCTCCCACATGGTTCTCATCCTGCCCGCGGTGGCCGCCGTGGCGATGATACCGGGAGGATGGGTGCGACTCCCCGCGGCAGCACGGATCGGTCTCGGCGTGCTGATGGCCGGGCTTGTCTTCACCGAGACGTTCTCCTGGAATCGCCACTACATTCCTTACATGATCAAACGACAATTCTCCGATCCGCCCCCGTTGCGTAACCGTGAACTCGCGTTCCCACAGGACAACAACCGCGACAGCGACCCTATTGCGAACCGATTCCTCTATTCGCTTCGTTTTGCCATGAACGGCGTCGACCCGCTCCATCTCGCCACCATGCGCGAGATCCTCAGCGGCCCCCCCCGCGACAGGCGATATCATCGCCTCGTCTGCGATTGGGAACCGACGGCCGAAAGTCACCGCGGCAATCTTTTCCTGAAGCGATCCTTCTGGCTTGCGCGGCAATGGGTTCGCGGCCCGTTGCCGGACAAGAACACGTTGTTCCCGGCGGCGACAACGGTCTTCCTGGAAGACGCGGATGACCTTGAAGTCCCTGAGATCGCCAGAACCAGTCTGTCAACGGAATCTTGCTCCGAGGCAACACAAAAGACTCCGGTCACCGGAGCGGAAGTGTTGTACCATCACATCACTGCCGGGCGATCATTCGGCAAGGCCCTGGCGTTCGAACTTCCCATGCACGTCGAAGGCCGCAAGACCGGTCCCTCCGGCACCCTTCACAGCACCCTCTATTACCATTACAAGAGCACGTGCCCGGTCACCGTCAAGACCCACTTCACCGAAACCTCGTCAGGCCGTGCGCAATGGGGCAAGCATGCGCGAGTGCCGGCCACCGGAGATCGCGAGGGAGTGATCCGCGTGCCGTTGCCCGACTTCGCGAACGTCCAGGCTGCCGTCACCGTCGAGATGCCGAGGAACGGCGGCTCGATACAATTCACACAGATCTACGTGCTGTCCGATGACCGTGACGAAGACGGTCTGATTCAGATCCGATCGCGCGGGGCCAACAGCGCCGATCTCGACATTGGGCCACTCGACGGATACCGTATTCTCACGTTCCTTGATGCCGCGTATCCCGGATGGCAAGCGTATATCGATGGCAAGCCCGTGCCGATTCTCCGCGCCAATGAGGTGTTCAAGGCCGTCGTCGTGCCGCCAGGCACGCACCATGTCCGGTTCGCGTTTTGCCCCAAGTGGGTATACGTCGGCGGCGCCATCTCCGCGGCCAGCACCCTTGTCGCGTGCCTGGTTCTGTGGTTCTTGCGCCCTCGACGCGCCGCTTCCTCGGATGAACCTGGCCTTTCCGCCGTAGTGCAGACTTCTCGTGAGTAGCGCATTATGCGGGATATGTGAGATCGTTTTCATCATACGGCGAGCCTCGTGGCGTGAACCTGGAAACGGCATTTGGAACTTGCCTTGAGATACAGAAGTGATTGAAGATCTGGGTGTGGTTCTCGAAAGTTCGTGCTCGTTGGTGGACAAGGACTTGCGGCAGCGGCGTTTTGGGCACTCGCCCGCCATACGACGATGATCGAGACACACGCCAATCAGCACCGGATGGATTTTCGGGAACGACAGGCGGTTTATTGCGACGCGATTCGTTCTCTTGACCATCGAGGGGGTCCGTTGTATAATGTCCACGGCGACTACCGGGATAGTAGTGAATGTTGTCCGCCCAAGTTTCTTGATGTGAAGCGCCTTCAGATTTGCGGACGGCGCCGTTGGAAATGAGTGGCAGAGGCAGCGCCCGGCTGTGCGCACTGTGCCGTTGTGAGTTTGGGGCCGCTGAAACACCGGCAACTGTGCTCTTCATGTATGCTGGGAGTGAGTTGTTCTTTCTAAGATGAGGTTCCAGTCGGAGGTGCTTGCGCTTCCGTTGGGCAATCGGTTTTCCGTTCAGTTGTCGATAGGGTTCCTTTCTCTTGTTGGTGTTTGGGGTGCTTGCGCGCGAGTCGCGCAGAGAGGAGAGATTCTCATGTTGTCGATCACATCTTCAAGGATTCTCGCGGGATTGTCGTGTGTGTTGGTCTTTCTGTGTTGTTGGCCGGTATGGGCTGCGGCAGAAAAAGCGGATTCTCCGGCGGATTTCGGAGACGCGCCGGATATGACCACCGAGTTCATCTTTCCGGCTTCGCATTTTCAAGGGCAATATCCGTCTCTTCTTGCCACGGAGAATACCGTTCCCGACAGAACCGGTCCATATCACAAGACCATAGGCGAGGAGTTTCTGGGCGATTCGTTGCTGGGGGACTGGGTTGACGCAGAGCCGGACGCTAGAGTGATCGACGGCGATCTTTTTGACGACGGTTTTCGCGGATTCGTGTTCTTGGTGGTTGGAATACCGGTCCCCTCATGGATCTCATATGCGGTGTCCGTGGCCCCTTCGGCGCCGAACGTGACGCGCTATCTGAACGTAGCGATCGATTTCGACAGGAATGGAAAATGGAACAACATGGCTTCTTGGCTTATCGAGCATGTTGTGGTGAATCAACCCATCGATGTCGCGCCGGGCGCCTCCAAGGTTTTCAGTATGGGACCTTTCAACTACGGCGCAAGCCTGGTGTTCGCTTACCCCGTGTGGATTCGCGCAACCCTGACCCGCAGCCCCATCGATTTTACCGGACTGACCAACGGCTGGGACGGCAGCGGTCCACTTAGCGGATTCAGCTACGGAGAGACCGAGGACGTCTGGTTCACCATCGGCGGCTCAGAAGGCGAAGGAGAGGGCGAGGGTGAAGGCGAAGGCGAAGGAGAAGGCGAAGGCGAAGGTGAGGGAGAAGGTGAGGGAGAGGGCGAAGGTGAAGGAGAAGGTGAGGGTGAAGGAGAAGGAGAAGGGGAAGGCGAAGGGGAAGGGGAAAGTGACAAAGACAAGGTGTTTATCAAGTGGATGCCTAATAAAGTGACGGTTCCCGACGGCGGCACGTTCTTCACTATCATAATCTGCAATCCCACCGATAAGGACATGAACATCCTACTGAATTTCAACATGGCGCCGGGAAGTTCGCCGGTCGAATTCGCAGGACCCGACGGCCACCCTTCGGACGGCCAAGGCATAAGAGTGTACGTTCCCGCGAACGATTGCGTGCGAGTGACCATCTGGGTCCGCTGGTCGGAGGAGCGGGGTCCTGGAGATCCGCCGAGGAAGGGATTCGGAGATCCATCCATCGATCCCCCGTTCGGAACGACTATCGCGTTTGCCGACGTGGCAGATCCAACTGTAGTTCCCCCGCCTGACGCAACTGTCGCAATGCAGGCCAACAGCGTCGGCGGCTCGTCACTGAACGTCAATGTACCCTTCGCGTCCATCAAGGACGGCTTTAGTGTATCGGCGCCGGACTTGGCGAACCTCCCCGACGATTCCATGGTTTTCCAGTTGCAGGTCTCCGAACTGGGTGACATCCCAGCGCCGGACCAAGTCAACACACCCGATGCCGACAGCGTGTTTTATGCTGTGGAACTTAAACCCGACAGCCTGGCCTTCGACCCGTCGGCGCTACTCGAGATGCCGCTCCCATCGAATGCCGCGCGGGCAGCCGGTTTGAACCCAGACAGCGATACCTTCTTACCGGTCAGATACGACCCGGACACAAGTTCTTGGAATCCCGTTGACCCGTTCTTTGTCCGTTTCCCGGACGACCATGATCCCCCGGCTCTGGCAGGAATCGCCTCGCCCGACAAGACGATGAATATCCAAGTGGACTCCACGGGGATTTATGGTATCGCTGGCCTCCTTGCAGGTGAAGGCGAAGGTGAAGGCGAAGGCGAAGGTGAGGGCGAAGGTGAGGGTGAAGGCGAAGGTGAGGGCGAAGGTGAAGGCGAAGGTGAGGGCGAAGGCGAGGGTGAAGGCGAAGGTGAGGGCGAGGGTGAAGGCGAAGGTGAGGGTGAAGGCGAAGGCGAAGGAAGCTTGCAGGTAACGATTGATCCTGAAGAAGCCGTAGCGGCTGGTGCGCGCTGGCGCGTGGATGGCGGCGAGTGGCGCGAAAGCGGAGATACAGTGACTGTATCGACGGGCGAGCATACGGTTTCGTTCGAGGATATATCGACCGGAATGTGGGGTTGCTTCAGGCCCTTGTTTGGCTGGCGAACGCCTGAAGATTTACAGGTAAACGTCACTGCGAACGAAACTACGAACGCGACCGGAACGTATACACGGGGCGCGAAGTCTTCCAACGCAGATGCTTCGTCGCCGCGAAAGGCCACGGGAGATCTCCTGTTAGCCGCAGTGATAATGACATCCATGTTGTGCGTCAATACCGGGCAGCGCAAGAGGAGGCGGTAGGCAGACGACAGAATCCTCTATTCGCGCAGGTTTCCGCAGAGCTGGACACAGAACGCATTCTTCTGACCGGCTTGGCAGTGACTGCTCGGATCAGGTAGGCTTCATTCGGCATCAACTGAAGCTTGCGATTGTCCAGTTTCCGCTGAACCGGGACAAGACGGCTGCGTGTTCTTTACTGTCAAGCAAGAAGCTCGAAAGGAGTAAACACACATGAAGACGGCTGGTTGTGGAAGACTTGCCTGCGCATTTGCCACCCTAATCGTGGCGGGACTATCAGCGCCAGTGGCTGCCCTGTCCTGGAACCTCACTGGCAACACGGGAACGACCCCCGGAACGAACTTCGTCGGGACGACCGACAATAAGGCGCTGGAGCTGAAGGTAAACATGAATCGGGCGTTGCGGCTCGAGCCCAACGCAGCCTCTCCAAACCTCATCGGTGGGTTCTATGCTAACAGCGCTTCCGCCGGCATTTCGGGCGCAGCCATCGGCGGCGGCGGCTATTCGGGATATCCGAACCGAGTGGTGGGATCATTTGGCACGGTCTCGGGCGGCGTCAACAATGTGGCCGTGGATCGCGCCGCCGTGAGCGGTGGCACGTCCAACACTGCTGGCGGCGCACGCTCCGCCATCGGCGGCGGGTGGGGTAATACGACCTCCGCGCAGTACAGCGCCGTTGGCGGCGGCGCAAAGAATACGGCATCTGGCAACTACGGTACCGTGGGGGGCGGCCTGGGCAATGCGGCCCAAGCGCAGGGTGCCGTTATCGCTGGAGGCGGCGGCGATCCCGGCGACGGCAACGGCGGCCTCAATACTGGCAACACCGCCGTGGATGAATGGTGCACGGTCGGAGGAGGCCAGTACAACATGGCCGGGAGCAACGACCAAGTCCCCACCAATGCGCGGTTTTCGACGATAGGCGGCGGCAGAGGAAACCAAGCCAACGGCCCATACACAGTGATCGGCGGCGGCTACCAGAACTCAGCCACCGGCGCCTACTCGACCGTCTCGGGCGGGGGATCTATCGGCGGTACCTACTTCAACTGGACCTCCGACGACTTTGGCGTCATCGGCGGCGGCGGTGGCAATGCGGCGGGCAACGGAAACGGCAACCTGTCTGACTCAACCTTTGCCACCGTGGCCGGGGGAGAAAGGAACATCGCTCGCGACGCCCACACGTCGATTTCCGGCGGCCAATACAACGTTGCCTCCGGACAATCTTCTTTCATCGGCGGCGGCTACCTAAACAGTACCTTTGATAACACCTGTGTAGTCGGCGGCGGCGACAACAACTCGGCGGGTCTATCAGATCAATACACGAATTTCGGCTTCGGCGCGACGGTCGCCGGCGGGTCACACAACGCCGCGGCTTACACCTATGCTGCCATCGGCGGCGGTCAGCAGAACACTGCGACTGGCCATGCCTCAACGATTCCAGGCGGGTTCTGGAACGTGGCTTCGGGCGCCCAAAGTTTCGCCGCAGGGTGTCAAGCCCATGCGGCAGACCCCGATCCGCATGTAAGGAGTCGAGTTTTCGCGTGGGAGGATGAGAAGCGG
>CAZPMT010000035.1:31444-42530 GCA_964587655.1 uncultured Nitrospiraceae bacterium | reverse complement strand
TAAGCGTGGTACGTTCCCACGAAACGGTCGTCGATCTTCTTGATGCGGCCCTCGCCGAAAAGGTCATTGTCGCGGATGATCCAGCTCATGGCGGCGTTGAACTCCGTGACGGACCCCTTGTCGCCGCGGTCGAGGATGAGACCCTCTTTCTCCCACTTCAAGAGATCGCCGGAAGAGGCGAGCCCGGTTCGATACCCGGTTCCGTCGAATCCGACATAGGTCATGTAGAAGCGCCGCTTGTGACGAAACACGAAAGGGCAGTCCACCGCAAGCGCGTCGAACTCGCCCTTCTCGTAAGAAGCCTTCAAGACAAGTTCCGGGAACTTGTGCGGCGTGCGCAGCTTCCGCATCAACTCTTCGTTGCCGGCGATGCCCGGTACTTCAACACCCATTGCTTTCATTCCTTTCAGACCTGCTAACGCTCCCAGCGCGGCGCAGCCCAGACGAAGAAAGGCTCTTCGCGAGGGATTTCGTGGGTTGCTGTCCATAGTCAGTCTTGTCCAAATCAGTAGCCTAAAGATTAACGCAGAGGCCGCGGAGGGCGCGGAGCGCCGCAGAGAAAAACGTCTTCGGCCTCTGCTGTTCGATTCAGAGACCTCAAAACCAAAGCCCGTGGGTTCTTGGTCTCAAGGGCAAGTCTCGCCAGATAGCGACCCGTCGGATGGACCTCTCCGCGTTTCTCTGCGTACTTTGCGTTGGATATATTCTGCACAGTAATGGCCCATCGTTATGATCTTTCGGCATCATACTCGCGCGCGCCCAGCAGGAGCGTCTCTTGACGCCAATTCGAGTGGAAGTAACCAAGGCCCTTGGGAAGTTTTCTCGTTTCACGATACATCACGTAGCTGTAGCAGGGGCTAGTTTCCCAGATGGCGGGATACCGCGCGTTGTCGGAAGACATTTCGATCCGCGCCGACTTCGCGAACGGCATCAGGAAGTACGCGTTCCACCCCCGGTTCTTGTTGACAAGCGCCGAGTCGACCCGCTGCAACGCCCCGTTGGGATCGCAGAAAAAGTCCGTCAACGGGACCTCGACGCTCGGATGTTCTTCGCCGTCCCAGTAGATCCTCAGGACGATGCCCCGGTCGAGCTTCATCGTTGCCGGCAGCGCGAAATGCATCATCGTGATGACGCCGGGGCCTTTGACATCCGCGATGGTCACCGACGAACGCCCTTCGCCCATGCGCATTTCAGGCGGGTTTTCGATCCACAGACCATTGACCATCTTCGTCTCACCATCGAGCAAGCGGCACAACGACCCCGAATCGAGCCACGGACCGGTCTCAGCGAGGGCGAAAGGGGCCGCAAAAAGCAGAACAAACAGCACAATCACGGAACCGGACAATTTCATGGAGGTCTCCTTTCTCGTGCCGGCGACCGTCCAGGCCCATCACCATCGATCGCCGACAACTAGCCCGCATTGTTCCCAGCCCGGCTACGCCGGGCTGGGAACAATGCGGGCTAATTCCAGCCGGGCCGCACGGGATTTGGCAAAGTCGTTTGTCGCAGAGACCATCTCCTGCCGGCAAGGAGGAGGAACAGCCCGGCTGCAAAGGTGGTCAGGGAGTCACCGCCGATACCGTTGAATGGCTCGTGCGATGAGAAGGTGGCGGCCTGCAACCCAAAGCAGCCTTCGCCTTCGCCCTCTCCTTCACCTTCGCCCTCTCCTTCGCCTTCGCCTTCACCTTCACCTTCGCCCTCTCCTTCGCCTTCGCCTTCACCTTCGCCGATGCTTTCGTAAGGCGCAACCACCGATAGGGCCGTGAGGTCGGCTTGAATCGACGTTGTGCGAACAACGAGATTCTTGACGTAGGTTGTGCTCCATTCGCCGGAATCGGCGACGATCAGGAATCCGTCAACGTCATCTTTCGTCACCAGCGTGGGATGGGAGAAGAAGCGGGCAAAGGCCCCGTGGGTGAATTCGAGGCCATCCATTACGAGACGGACGGGATTGGCTTCGAGGCGAGTGCTTGCGGCTTCGCTGAAGGTTGCGCCGTCGTCAGTGCTCGTGATAATGCTGATCTCGGCGTACTGGCCGCCGGAAACCAAAGCACGATAGGGAGGTTCCGGCCGCATAGAATCGGCGTCCGCCTGCCCGAAGACGGATTCGAGCGTGCTCCCTGTCTCCGCAATCAGGATGGCGGTTTCGCTTCCATCGACCAGCGCGCGCGGCGCGGTGACGGAAACCTTCTGGGAAGGATCACCGGGATTCTCGATGGTCAGCATGACCGGGATGTCTGCCAACGCGGGCGTGTCGGCAGGATCAAAGCGCAACGCCGCGACGGAACGTTCGCCAAGGCCGTCGACATCAACGGATGTCACCCACAGGTCCCCGGAGGCTTGGAGCAGCGTGAAGGGGTTGTCGGGAATGCCGTTGCCGTTTGCGTCGGAGTTACTCGGTATTTCCTCGACCGTGAACGCGGAGTCCGCAGTGATCATCTTCGCCTTCGAGCCGCCTACACTGGCGACGGCGGTAATCTGGTGATCGCCAAAAAGCGATTTCGCGGGACTGAGCACGGCGGTGACGGTGTAGGGAGCGAGGTTCGCCAGCCCGACGGGCTCACCATCGATGTTATAGACCACGACGGTTGTCCCCTCGGGCGCGGTCGCGGTAAGCACGATGGGCACACGCTCCGCATCGGGAGGTGCGAACACGACAGCACCGTCCGGGGGCGAGACGACGAGGAGTTCGCCTTCGCCCTCGCCTTCACCCTCGCCCTCCCCCTCTCCTTCTCCCTCGCCGCCGACTAGTGTCACCATGAGCGAATCGGGCTGGGATACGTTTCCAGCTTCGTCGGCGGCGGTAACGGAAAAGATGTTGTACCCGGGACCGAGGGTGGTCTGATAGGACCATGCCGTGGCGCCTGCCGTATATTGGACGTTCGTGGCGGAATTGTTCACGCGGATTTGCGCGGTATCGGCCCCACACGCGCCCTCGAGTGTGAGCGCCGGGTCCGAGGTGTTGAAGCTCTCCCCAGGACCGTTCCCGCCGTCGGTGACGATCACGGGCGAGATGGGCGGCGTGGTATCCAGGGTGATTGAGGATCTCAACTGGGCGGAAGAGGCGTTGCCGGCATTGTCTTTCCATTCGACGTAGACGTACTTCAGGCCGTCGCCTGCGGGCAATGTCCAGGACCGCCGTGTGACGTAGTCTTCCCACGGGCCAAAGGTCTCTCCCCCATTTCCGAGCCTCATTTGCGCGAGGCCGCTCCCGCTGTCGGTGGCGCTCAGCGAGAGGGTAACCGTAGTGGACGTCGTGTATTTCGCTCCGTAGTTGATGGTGATTGTGCCAGTGGGCGCAAGCGTGTCCTGAATGATCGTGTCACTGAAAGCGTCGGAGACGTTGCCATCGGCGTCTCGGAACTGGACGTACGCCCTCTTTTCGCCGTTGCCCGCGCTCAGAGTCCACGCTTTCGTCGTTGCGAAGTTCTCCCAGGCGCTCCAACTGCTGCTGGCGTTGCCGAAACGCATGGAGGCCACGGAACCGCCGGTGTCGCCGGCGGCGAGAGTGAGGGTCACCGTCGCCGGGGACTTGTTGACATATGGATCGCCGCTGTTGATGACCACGGAACCCGTGGGCGGCGTCGTATCCACCGCGGCGAAGCCGATGGGATACTCCGACAGGTACAGTGGATTGAGCGGGAGGTCGCCCACCCACAGTTCCGTCAACGCGGCCGCGGCCGACTCCTGATACGCGCCGACCTTTTGATGTCCGTTGAAGAGGAAGTAGATCACTCCGCTCGCCACTGAGACCTGATACGGGTACAAGTTTGAAAAGCCGGCAACATAGGGGCAGTCCTTCACCCATTGTTGTGAGAAGTCGGAGACCCTGTACTTGCCGATCTTCCGTCCGTTGTTAAAGAGGCAGTAAAGGAAGCCGTTGGAAACGCCGATCTCATCAGGCTGGTAGGCCCCGTATTGCGGCGCGTTCCTCTGCCAGACTTCGGCGAGGCTTGACATGGCGTACATTCCGATGCGCTGTTTTCCAGCGAAGAGGCAGTACAAGGACCCGGCGGAAGCGGTGGTAGCGACGGGGTAATGGGTATCCGTTCCGACCTGATAGCTGGGCGAGTCGGCGACGGCAACGAGAAACAGGTCGGAGACGCGAATGACGCCCAGCGCTCGCCCAATGTCGTACAAACCGTACATCGTAGTGCTGCTAACGGCTATGGTCTGGGGATAGTACGTGACATTGGACTGGGCGTAGCTGGGGGCATCGCGCAGGGTGGGCCATAGCGGGGGGAAGTTTTGCGCTGCCTCAAATCGTCCGACCGTGGCGCCGCCGGTCAGGACATAGAGTTCGTCGGCGCCCGTCTCGGATGCGACAAAGAAGAAGAGCCACGCATAGAGAAAGCCTGATATGACAAGAGGGGCAATTGGCTTTTTCATGGTCATGTTGTTTTCCTGGGTCCACGTTTGAGGTCCGCCAGCGTTTCGGCATAGTGATCCTCTCCCCCATTCTATCAGATCTCGCGGGCAAGCGTTACCGGTCGCGGCGTACATTTCGCCCTGCGTCATCAACACCCTCTATATATTAGCCCGCGGCATTCCACTGTCAGGCTGTAGACTGTAGGCTGGAGGCCGTAGGTAAGTGGATTGCGGACACGGCGTTGTGGATGGTGGTCGGTGGGGGAACGGGCAAAGGACAAAGGACAAAGGACAGAGGGCGAAAAGGGCAAGAGGGGAAACGGGGAAAGGCTCGCGTTTCGGGTCTTGTGTTTCGGGCTTCAGACAAGGCGCGATTCCGCGAAACAAGGGTGATTTGATTGACAAAATCGCAAGATATTAGTATTAAACGTGTTTATGGCGGGGGATTCCGCGCTGTTGATTTAGGTTCGGGGTCTGTCCCAGTTCTCCTTGCCTCTATCGGTATGCGTCCCGGCGGTCGTCAATCGACAGCACAAAGACCGTCCGCTTGGGCTGATCAACCAGGTAGAACACTCGGAAGTCGCCGATGCGATACCGCCATGTGTCTGGCGAGTACCGCAGGGGCGTTCCTGTCGGAGCCGCCCCGTATTTGAGTTTCCTGATGTTCGGTCCGAGGAACGGGTTCTCGCGCAGTTGGGGGTAGATGTACTCGTGAAGCTTGCGTTGCAGGAAGTGGGACTCTTTCCGAGGGAATCTCTTGAATCTCTTCAGGAATTCGTCCGTCTCGAATATTCGGAACTCAGACGAAGCGCCCGTGTCCTGTTTTGGCATCCTTCGTCCCCCGCTTGAGACTGCGATTCAACTCCGCGTTGCCCCGGATCTCTTCCATCTCGAATTCGTCGACGAACTGCTCCGTTTCGACATACCGCAGTGCGGCGGTCTCGATGAAATTCGACAGCGGCCGATTCTCCCGTTCCGCGAGCGTTCGGAACTGCTCATACGTCTCGTCAGGAAGCCGTAGCGTGACTATTCTGGACATCTCTTGTCTCACGTGGTTAACAGCGCTTACCTACGGATAGAATACAAAACAATACAACGTATGTCAAGCCGAATTTCCTTATCTCGTACGCCCTTGTCGTGCCCTTTGAGTGCCGCCCCTGCGCAACTCATGCGACAAATGCGGTTCGCCGCTGCTCGAGGCTAAGTCCGCGTTGCCGCTACTCGATAGTGCGGCGTTCTGGGGCTTCGAGGTACATATCGCGTGGTGCGAATGGCACCGGGTTGAAACTCTAGTCGCCGGATAAGATGGCGAGTACGCAGGTCAGGTTCTCTGCGCAGCCAAGCTTCTGCGACTCAGCAGCTTCTTGCTGAGTCACCTCGATGGTGTGTCGTAACGCCGGCATCTTGCCTGCATCTGGAGCAGGCGGGACGCCTGCGCTACGTTCCCTGTCACCTTATACCTACCGGCCTATCCGGCGATTCGGGTGAAACTTTCCGGTTGCACACAAAGAGGCGTCGGGCGTAATATCAACCTCGTTTGGCGATTCTGATCGGAGGCAGGCCATCGTTCCGATCTCGGGCATCCGCGCGAGCCTGAATATGCAAGGCCGAGACAAGACAAACGGCCCGCCGATGGCGTTGCTGTCATACTGCCTCAAGGACGGCGCCGACTTAGCCGTTGTTTTGCTGTCGCTTCGATGCGTGCTAATATGGCCTTCATAGATCGGGGAAACCAGTGTAATGCCGATAAGCTGGAATGAGATTCGACACAACGCCATTGGGTTTTCCCGCGAGTGGTCCGAGGAACGTCGCGAGCATGCGGAGGCGAAGACGTTCTGGGACGAGTTCTTCGCGGTGTTCGGCGTGCGGCGTCGTACAGTCGCCAGCTTCGAGGAGCCCGTCCAGAGCATAGCGGGAACCTACGGCTTCATAGACCTCTTCTGGCGGGGCGTGGTACTTGTCGAACATAAGAGCCGGGGACAATCCCTGGACAAGGCCGAATCCCAAGCCTTCCGGTACGTTCAGGACCTTGCCCGTGCCGGGCGACAAGACGAATCGCCGCGATATGTGCTTCTCTCGGACTTCGCACGCATAGCACTTTACGATTTGGAGCCGGAAGAGCAGCTCGACCCGCCCTTGTCTGATCAGTCCCGCTACAGGCAGGTGGACTTCCCGCTTTCAGAGTTCCACAGGAATATCCATGAGTTTGCGTTTATCCCTGGATACAGGCAGCATCGCTTCGCCGATCAAGATCCGATTAACATCGAAGCGGTGCAGATTCTTGGAGAATTGCACGATGCGCTCGAGGCGGGGGGCTATCGCGGTCACGCACTCGAGCGATTTCTGGTCCGAGTGCTGTTTTGCCTTTTCTCTGAGGACACGGGCCTCTTTGAACGGGAGGCGTTCCGCCTCTATATCGAGAATCGGACCGCTGCGGACGGTTCCGATTTGGGCCTGCATCTGGCGCGGCTTTTCGATGTGCTCAACACCCCCCCCGAACAGAGGCAGGCCAATCTGGAAGAAACGCTGGCCGCTTTTCCCTATGTGAACGGCGATCTGTTCGCTGAGCGGCTGGGCTTTGCCGATTTCAACCGCGACATGCGCAACGCTCTGCTCGCCTGTACACGCTTTGACTGGTCTCGCATTTCTCCGGCCGTTTTCGGATCACTCTTCCAGGCGGTCATGGAGCCAAAAGAACGGCGGCAGATGGGCGGCCACTACACCAGCGAACGGGACATCCTGAAAATTGTTCGATCACTCTTTCTGGATGATCTCCGGACAGAATTTGAGCGCGTTCGAAAGAACAAGGCGCAACTCAAGGGCTTTCACAAGAAGCTCGGGCAATTGCGCTTCTTCGACCCCGCGTGCGGATGCGGCAACTTCCTTGTGATCACCTACCGCGAACTGCGCCACCTCGAGATCGAAGTTCTCAAGGCTGTTCATGGACGCCAGACGGAAATGGATATCCATCAGCTTTCCGTCGTGGACGTGGATGCGTTCTACGGCATTGAAATCCAGGAGTGGCCCGCGCGCATCGCGGAAGTCGCCATGTGGCTGATGGATCATCAGATGAACCTCCGCCTTTCGGAAGCATTCGGGCAGTACTTTGTTCGGTTACCGCTGCGCAAGAGCGCCCATATCGTCCCCGGCAACGCGTTACGGCTCGATTGGTCCGCCGTTGTGTCGCCCTCAGACTGTAGCTTCGTGTTGGGCAATCCCCCCTTTGTCGGCGCGAAGTATCAGAACCAGGAACAGCGTCAGGACATGGAGGTCGTGACCCAGGGCTTGGCGAACAGAGGTCTGCTCGACTATGTCACGGGATGGTACTTCAAGGCCGCCGCCTATATAAGGAAGACCTCCACTCGTGTCGCCTTCGTCTCAACCAACTCTATCACTCAGGGCGAGCAGGTTGGTGTACTCTGGAACGAGCTATTCCGACGCGGCATCCGTATCCATTTCGCCCACCGTACCTTTTCGTGGGAAAGCGAAGCACGTGGTAAGGCGCACGTCCATGTCGTCATTATCGGATTCGGCCATGGCGAGTGCCAAGACAAACGCATATACGAATACGAAAACGGAAGCGTGACCGTCTCCCACCCTCGAAACATCAGCCCCTACCTGGTCGAGGGGCCCAATATGGCCATCATCAACAGGCAACGGCCTTTATGTGAAGCCCCGGAAATCGGCATAGGGAACAAACCCATCGACGGCGGAAACTACCTGTTCTGCACGGAACAGAAAGACGAGTTCCTACTCCTAGAACCTGAAGCTGCCCCTTTCTTCCGTCCCTGGGTTGGATCCGATGAGTTCATCAACGGATACACGCGCTGGTGTCTGTGGTTGGGCGATTGTCCTCCCGCCCGATTGCGGAGAATGCCCGAAGCCCTCAAGCGAGTCGAGGCGGTCAAGGCCTGCAGGCTAATGAGCAAGAGCGGCCCCACGCAGAAACTCGCACAGACCCCTACACGGTTCCATGTCGAGAACATGCCAAGAACCGCGTTTCTTATTGTTCCCAAGGTTTCGTCCGAGAAGCGCGCCTATATCCCCATCGGACACATCCAGCCGGACACCTTGGTCAGTGATCTGTGCTTCGTTGTGCCCTCGGCCAACCGGTACCATTTTGGCGTACTCACGTCGGCTATACACATGGCCTGGGTGCGCATGGTGTGCGGACGGTTGAAATCTGACTACCGCTACTCCGCCAAGCTCGTTTACAACAATTATCCATGGCCGGAGAATCCGACGGACAAGCAGAAAGCGGCAGTGGAGGCGGTCGCGCAGAAGGTGCTCGAAGTGCGTGCAAAGTATCCGGATGCATCTTTGGCGGATCTGTACGACCCCTTGGCGATGCCGAAAGACTTGGTCGCGGCTCACGCCGCGCTGAATCGCGCGGTTGATCGATGCTACCGCGCGAAGCCCTTCAAAGGCGACCTGGACCGGGTGGCATTCCTGTTCGACCTCTACGAAAAATACACCGCCTCGCCCCTCTCACCCACGGAGCCTCATGCTAAACGCCGTAGGTAGTTTGCGGAATGTCGAATAGTCAGTAGGGTGAGGGAAGCGAAGCGAAACCCACCGCCCCAAATCTGGCGCAGCACGAGTTCTCGAGTCGGTGGGTTCTGCTTCGCCCACCCCACTCACTGGGAGTGATCAAGTCTCGTCACCGGATGGATTTGGATCAAAGTACGCCTTCTCCCAGAATTCGGCTTTCCTGTGAGGCGCTTGTCGAGACCGAGGAAGCAGACGTGTCAGAACGTCCCGCAGGGCTTCGCACGCACGCGTTGCGGCTTGCTCTCCCATCAGGCCCTTCTCCTGCCCGACATGCACGGCCTTTTCCAACGTGCCACCGTGAGCAAGCCCGCTGCGGAGGTCGTACAGGTCTTTGGCCAGCTTGAACCGCCGGTGCCGCTCCGCCGGATCGGAATCCAATACCGCATAGTTCATCGAGAACCTGTACTTCAACTCGCCTCGGTCCTTGACCCCCATCGCGGCCAGAAGGACTGCCTCCATGCCAATGACGGCATCGATAACCTGATCTTCCGGGCACGTCCGCACCTGCGCGTCGCTCAACCGACGGCAGCCCATTTTAAGAGCTGGATCCTCGTTCTCCACTACCAGATCGGCGAAAGCTCTGAGACGTTCGGCTTCATCTGCCGCCAGATGGTATCCTCCTAATGGGATCAGCACATTCGATCTGCCTGAATCACCAAGGCTAGTCGGACAAAAGCCAATTGGGCGATAAAAGACACGGGTGTAGCCTACGGGGCCCTGCTTGAAAGCACGAAGCGCCAGAGTCGCCTGATCCAAGAGCGCCAACACGGCCTCATTGTACGAAGGCCCTGGAGGCACATTCCGGTCGCCCAGAACAAGCGGCTCCTCGCGTTCTCCTTCAAAGACAAACTCGTCAATGCCGAAGCTCCACGGCCTACCGGAGAGCATATGCCAGTACGGGTCGCCGTAGATCTCCGTCACTTCTGCGTCACTCAGCCTGCGTAGCAGCAGTCCAGATGCCAGTTGAAGGCTGTCCACTTCCGAACGAAGGTTTATGACTGGAGCGGAGAAACGGAATCTGATGCGTGCACTTTCGAGAAGTTCGACAACCGATTGCGCCACTGACTCGATTACAGATAACTCGGGCCTGAAGGAGCCCTGTTTGCTCCAGACCATGAATAACACTGACGCCAGCGGGTACTTCGGGTCATTGGCTGGTCGACTCGATCCGTAGCTCCGAAGGCCGATCTCGCCCATGAAGAGTGGGTACATCGACTGCATCATTGACCGCAAACCCATGGCCTCTTCCACAATTTGATCACGGACAGATCGAATAATCTTGCTGACGTCAGGGCGCGGCAACCCCTTGCCAGTCCAGGAAGTGGGCCCCTGGCGCTTGTATACCATCCACGACTGTTGATGCCGTCCGCTTACCTCGTGCAGTTCAGGCAGTATTCGTCCGAGAACCTCACGCAAAGCTTGAGCAAAGGGATGAATCATCGCCAATTTCCCCTAGTATGTTTGCCAACCGAGAGGTATAGCTTACTTACCTTCTGCCACATGGTACTCCCAAGTGTAGTGCCGTTACCCAATCGTATCAAGCCAGTAGGATGAGTGAAGCCAAGCGGAACCCACCCTACTCACTACTCACTGGGACACTCAGAAACTCAGGGTCAGACTACGGAATCGCAACTAAGGGGCAAGAGGAGAAGGAATTGGCAGCCCGTAGGAGAGTCGAACCGCTGTGACAAGACTGAGAATCTCGCATAGTAGACCGCTAGATGAACGGGCCGGACAAAGGGAATAGGCAATGGGAATACAGAATTCAGAATACAGAATTCAGAATACCAAGGAGTTGCGACGGCGTACATCGTCATTCCCGCGCAGGCGGGAATCCAGGGCATCGGATTGAAGTCATGTACGGTGTTTCTGGATTCCCGCTTTCGCGGGAATGACGATGGGGGTGGGCCTTTGCGCCTTCTCCTCTGGATTCCCGCTTTCGCGGGAATGACGGGGAAGGCGGGAATGACGGTGTGGGGCGTTCATCATGAGGTCTTCGCGTCGTCTTCCTCTGGATTCCCGCTTGCGCGGGAATGACGGGGAAGGCGGGAATGACGATGTGGGGCGTTGATCATGAGGTCTTCGCGTCGTCTTCCCCTGGATTCCCGCTTTCGCGGGAATGACGGGGAAGGCGGGAATGACGATGTGGGGCGTTGATCATGAGGTC
>CAZPMT010000035.1:0-31344 GCA_964587655.1 uncultured Nitrospiraceae bacterium | reverse complement strand
TTCGCGTGGCCCTCCCCTGGATTCCCGCTTTCGCGGGAATGACGGGGAAGGCGGGAATGGCGATGTGGGGCGTTGATCATGAGGTCTTCGTGTCGTGCTCCTCTGGATTCCCGCTTTCGCGGGAATGACGGGGAAGGCGGGAATGACGATGTGTGGCGGTGATCATGAGGGCTTCGCGTTGTCTTCCTCTGGATTCCCGCTTGCGCGGGAATGACGGGGAAGTGCGGGAATGACGGTGTGGGGCGCTTGACTCGGTCTTCTTGACGCGGTAGCATTCGGACCAGCAGGAGATCATCATGGAAATCCGCACGTTCCCGGTTACTCCGTTTATCGTCAATTGCTATGTCGTAAAGGACGGCAATGAGGTCCTGATTATCGATCCGGGCGATGCGCCGGCTTCGTTGTTCAAGTATATCGCGGGCTGCACCGTGCGGTTGGTTGTGAACACGCACTGTCATTGCGACCATTGCGGGGGAAACGCGCCCTTGTTGAAGAAGACGGGCGCGGAGCTGGCCATTCATCGGGAAGAACTGCCGCTCTTGCGATCCTTGGATATACAGGCGCAGATGTTCGGCGTGGACGTGGAGCCGTCGCCTGACCCGAATCGGTTCCTGAGCGAGGGTGACCGGATCGAAGTCGGCGGCGCTTCGTTCAGGGTGGTCCACGCTCCGGGCCATAGTCCCGGTCACATCGTGCTTGTGGGTGATGGGGTTGTATTCTGCGGCGACGTGTTGTTTCAAGGGTCGATTGGCCGGACGGACCTTCCCGGAGGGGATTACAACCAACTGTTGGCGTCGATCCGCGACAAGCTTCTTGTCCTGCCGGACGAAACGGTGGTGTATCCGGGGCATGGTCCCTCGACCACCATCGGCGACGAACGGCGGACGAATCCTTTCTTGGTCGACTTATGATCACGTTCACGGCCTTATTGATGGGACTTCTTTGCGCGGGAAACGAGATCCGCCTGAGCGTGGCCCCTGACCAACCTGTTCCTTATGTGTATGTGGATGACCCGCTGATTCTCGAGATTCTATCCGACAAGGACACGACCGCGAACATTTCTCTCGAAGTGACCTCGGACTACGGCGCCCAGCCCGTGAACCTGACGCTCGATCCGATTGTCGTTCGCGCGCGCGGGACGCAGTGGCGGGCCGTCGAGGGGATCCCGCCGGAACGGGGCTTGTACCGGATTCATGCGCGCGTCGAGGCGGAGGGGGCGGTCAGCGAAACGGAAGCCGCTTTCTGCCGCGTGGACCGTCCGGTGACGGGTTACGTATTGCCGGTATGCGCTGCTACTGACAGGCCTGACGGGCTGCTGCTCTTGGCCGCGAAAGGCATCTCCGCTCCGTGCGTTCGTCTCTCGACCGCGCTTTCGGATTTCGCGCAACGGATGGATGAAGTCACCTTGGCTGGCTTTCAGGTGGTGGTTCTTCTGGATGCTTCGAGCGCCGACTCGGCCGGGGCGCTGGCCAAGGGCCTCGGCGACCGGGTGGCGCGATGGGACGTCGACGCGGCGTCTCCGGAGAGTCTGTTGACGATTTCGAAAGCGCTTCGCAAGGAAGGGACGAAGGCGCCGGTGGCGCTGGTCGTGAAAAACGCGCACGCGGTAAGCGCGATGCTTGCCGCGGGTGTTGGGCAGGCGATCAATGCGCTGGTCTGCCGCGCGGAACCGCAAGCGTCCCGTCTCGAGGAGATCCGGAACGCGGCCCAGCGCGCGGGCTATGAAGGCATGACGCTTCACGCGTCTATCCCGAAGGTCGAAGGACGGGACGCGTCGCAGGGACCGCGCTTGTGCCGGCAGATCTTGTCGAACCTTGCCGGCGAGGTGGTTCAAACGGAGATCGATAGCGGCCTGATTTTCGATGACGGTTTTGGTCCGGGCTATGTATACCTCGCCGCGCTTGCCCATCAGTTGAGGGGGACGACCCACGTTGGGGAAATGGATCTGGGGAACGATGTCAGCGCGCTGGGTTTCCGGCGGGGTCCGGAGTGGATGCTGGCGATGTGGACCAGCGAGGCATCCAAGGATGTGTCGCTGCGCGTTGAGAACGCCGCCGAACTGGCGCTCTACGACGCGCGGAACAACCCGCTTCCCGCGCCCGAACTCAAGAACGGCTCGATTACGATCACCCTTGTGCAAGAACCTCGGTTCCTCGTCGGCAAGGCGGGTTCCGTGCTGACCCAGACGGCGCTTAATGCCGTGCGAAAGAGCGCCTCGGGGCTCCTGGAATCAGAGGGTCTGCGCGGCAGCCTTCCTTCCGATGTCGTGGACTTCGTGAAGAAGTTCTCGACGCTGGAACCGGGCGGCTACAATCGTCTGGAGTTCTTCAACCTGCTGAAGAGCTTTCCCCGCATCGAGGAGATGTGGCATACGGGCGCCATGTCGCGTTCGGTGGCTGCGCCCACGCTTGCGGCGTTGCATCGTGTTGCCCGCGCCTTGTGCATCATCGAGCAGGAACGCGGCGAGGCCTTCGTCGAGCCTCTGCAAAAGACGCTTGGCAACTGCGGACAGTTTCAGTCGCTGTACCTCACGAGTTCGGCGGCGACACCCGAGAGCCGCGAACGTCCGGACCAGCTCTTGGACATGGTCGGCCGGCTGATGGCGGAAGCGGAGTATCTGAACGAAGAGGGGCGGGCGATCGAGGCGTGTTCGGTGGCGACGCTGGCCGAATGGCGGGCGCGCGCTCTCGAGATTGCGGCCAAGGCGCAACCGTTGAGCCGGCCGGAAAAAGAAGTTCAGCCGCCGGAGGCGGCGAAGCCGAAAGAGGAGAAGAAGGAAAAACCGAAGGCGGCGAAGCCTGTAGCGTCAGGCAAACAGAAGCCGAAGGCGGCGAAGCCTGTAGCGTCAGGCAAACAGAAGCCGACCGCATCGAAGAAGCAGGGAAAGAAGAAGTAAGGGACTCGTACTATTCCGAAGAGGTAACCATGAAGCGTATTGGGGTTCTTTCAAGCGGAGGCGATTCGCCGGGGATGAACGCGGCGATCCGGGCCGTGGTCCGCACTGCGGCATATCACGGGCTCGATATTTTTGGGATCGAGCGCGGATATCAGGGCCTGATTGACGGCCTGATCAAGAAGATGGACGCGCGCGCGGTCAGCGGGATTATTGCGCGCGGCGGCACAATCCTCAAGACGGCGCGATGCCAGGCGTTTTTCGATGCCGCCGGACGCGCCACGGCCGCGCGGCAGTTGGCGGTGCACGGAATCGAAGGACTCGTAGTGATTGGCGGCGACGGATCTTATCAGGGCGCACAGAAGCTTCACGACGAGCACGGGATCAAGTGCATCGGAATGCCGGGCACCATTGACAACGACATCGGCGGCACGGATTTCACGATCGGATACGATACCGCCCTGAATATCGCCGTCGAGGCGATAGACCGTATCCGAGACACGGCCGCCTCGCACGAACGCATCTTTTTTGTCGAGGTCATGGGGCGGCACAGCGGGTACATCGCCATGATGAGCGGGATCGCGGGGGGCGCGGAGGAGATTTTGACGCCGGAGGCGCCCACGGACATTCCACAGTTGGTGGAGAATCTCCGAAACGGTCGCGCAAAGGGAAAAATGAGCAGTATCATCGTTGTGGCTGAGGGCGATGAAGCGGGACACGCCATCCAGATTGCCGCCAAGGTCGCCGAGATCTCCGAGTTCAAGGACACGCGCGTCACGGTCATCGGCCATTTGCAGCGCGGCGGCACGCCGACGGCGTATGACCGGATCCTTGCGAGCCGACTCGGGGTGCTGGCCGTGGAGGCGTTGATCGGGGGAGAAACTGGGAAAATGACCGGGATCAGCGGCAATGATGTGGTATTGTGTCCCCTGTCGGATGCATGGGAAAAGAGGACTCGTTTCGACCCGTCGTTTCTAGACGTGGCGCGAAAGCTGGCGACGTGAGAGGGAATATGTGGACTCAACAGTTTGTCAAACAACGACAGACTGTGGATCACATGGCGTTTCGGGTTTCGGATATGGACGCGGCCATTGAGTTTTATGTGAGCGGTCTCGGGATGAAACTCATGTTCAGAAAGACCGACGAAGAGCATCACGAGGAATTCGCGTTCCTCGAACTCGATGGCGGAAACCTGGAACTTCTGCAATTACTGGACGAACGGAACCGTTCCGTCGCATATGATCGGGCACCGGCCGCTCCGCCCTATTGCCCGCACCTCGCGCTCAAAACGGACGATCTGGACGGGGTCGTCCGGATGTTGGGTGAACGTCGGATCCCGATTCTGAACGGGCCGCTCGAAATCCCCGGTGGCGTGCGTTGGCTGTATGTCGCCGATCCCGACAACAACGTCCTCGAATTCGTGCAGTGGTTGTGATCGCGATCTCTCTTCGAGGAACCTTCCATGAGTAACGGCTCATTGGGTGAACCCGTCCTCAGCGCGCAATCCATCGTGAAGGGCTATGGCGCGCAACCCGTGTTGCGGGGGATCTCGCTCACGGTGCACGAGGGAGAACGCATAGGCCTGATCGGACGCAACGGATCCGGAAAGTCAACCTTGCTGAAGGTCCTTGCCGGAAGTGAGACGCCGGAAGAGGGTCTCGTCACGCGGCGGCAGGGACTTCGAGTGGGGTTGATGAACCAGGACTGCCGCCTGGATATGGCGAAGACGGTCGGCGAGGTGCTCGATGACGTGAGCCGCGAGATCCGGCTGCTATTGCAGGAGTATGAGGAACTCACGGCGCGGCTCGGAGATCCGTCCGCGGGAACCGCTGAACATCGACAGGCCGCTTCGCGGCATGCCGTACTGCGTCACACGCTCGAACTGACGGACGCCTGGGACCTCGCCACGGAGGTCAAGCGCATCTCAACGGCGCTGGATCTTCCGGAGGCGGATCGAAGGCTTGCGACGCTCTCCGGAGGCGAACTGCGGCGTCTCGATCTGGCTGCGACGCTGCTGGCCCATCCGGACGTGCTGCTGTTGGACGAGCCGACGAATCACATTGATACGAAGAGCGTGGAATGGATCGAGACCTTTCTGGCGGGTTATCAAGGGAGCTGCGTGCTGGTCACGCATGACCGGTATTTCCTCGAACAGATCGTGTCGCGCATCGTCGAGATCGAGTTCAGCCGGTTGTTCAGCCTTCCGGGCAACTACGAACGTTTCCTCGACTACAAGGCCAGGATCAAGGCCGTGGACGCGCGGACGGAACAGTCGCGTCAGGGCACGCTGCGCCGGGAATTGGCCTGGCTCCGGCGAGGGCCGAAGGCGAGAGGCACAAAGCAGAAGGCGCGCATACAGCGCATCGACGAAATCGGCGGGCAAGGGCCGCTTGAAGCGTACGCGGACATCGCGTTCGAGATCCCCGAGCCGCCCCGGCTCGGCAAGCGCGTCATGGAAGCTGAAGAGATTTCCTGCGCATTCGGCAAGCGCGTGCTGTTCAAGGATTTTTCCTTCATCCTTCAAAAGGGGATGCGCGTCGGCATCCTCGGCCCGAACGGTTGCGGGAAGACGACGCTTCTGCGCGCGTTCATGGGACAGCAGGAACTCAAGAAGGGGCGAGTGCTCATCGGCGACTCGACGCAGTTCCTGTATGTGGATCAGCAACACAGCGACATAAACAGCGACCAGACCATACTCGATTTTGTGTCGAACGGCGCGCAATACTGGGAAGTCAATGGGCGGCGGCTATACGTGCCCAGCTACCTCGAACGTTTTCTCTTCGACATGGAAGCCGTGCACATGCCGATGAAGAACCTGTCGGGCGGTGAACGCAACCGGGTCGAACTTGCCAAGAAACTGCTGCAAGGGGGCAACGTGATCGTGCTCGATGAACCGACGAACGACCTGGATCTGCCGACGCTGCGTGTGATCGAGGAGGCCGTCCTAGCGTTTGACGGATGCGCGCTGATGGTCAGTCATGATCGGTACTTTCTGAATCGAGTATGTACGCACACAATTGTCTTTGAGGAGGATGGGCGGCTCATCCTTCTCGCCGGCAACTACGATGACTACGTGATCTATAAGCAGAGAAAAGAGGCCGCGCAAGATACGGCGGTCCCGAAGCAGATGAAGCCTAAACCTTCCGCGACGAGAGTTCGGCCGCGTGCGCAGGGGTTGACCTACAAAGAGCAGCATGAATTGGCGGGAATGCACGACGCCATCGTGGCGGCCGAAGCGGAGGTGTCACGCATCGAAGCCGTCATCCATGAAAGGGGATTCTACGAGCAGGAGTACACGACCGTGCGGGCGACGCTGAGCGATTTGGCCGAGGCGAAGAGGCGCGTCGAAACCCTGTACGCGCGTTGGGAGGATCTCGATGCGCGGCAGGTGCGGAAATGACAGTGGACGTAGTGGACTGAGTGGACGTTGTGGACGCGGAAGGCGTCCGCGCGTGTGCGGAGGTTGCGGGGCGGCGTGTGTGTTCTGGATTCCCGCCTTCGCGGGAATGACGCCATTCTGGTGTTCTTCACAAGCTCTGAGAACATCACAGGGGATTGGGCTGGCTCTCGCAGGCGCGTAGATAATTCAGCAAAGCGATCTGCAGTGTTGTGTTTTCTCTCATGTTGGACTGCGGGACATCGGGAACGGACCGGCTTGTCCACTTCAACAATGCAGTTACCGCTTCGAACATGTCGCACATTGGCAACTCGCGTTCGCGCAGATAGTGGATCAGCTTAAGCGTCTTGAACCCGTCAAACCAGCGATGAAACTGATCGTGAAGCCGCGATGAATCGCGCGCGTTGTGCTGCAAGCGCGGCCAGACGGCCATGAATTCCTGCTCGTCGAGGAAGCGCGCAAGCGCGGGCGAAATGTCCGCCGCATGGGATCGCAGCGAATCGGCGCCACAGTTTGTCGAACGGAGACAAACTGTGTCGTGGAGATGCTGAGAAACATGCGAGAGCCACGCCTTGAGCACTGCGTAGCAGCGGGGATCGTAAAGCAGGTACTCCTCCTGGGAGGCATCGATGAAGCGGCGGACGCGCTGGCCGGTCCCAAACGGCACGCGGTGCGAAGGACGCGGGGACGGATACACGGTTGTGCCGCGGATCGCGTCGACGCGGCCGGTCTTTGCAAGCTGTTGCAGAAAGTAGAAGTCCTCTCCCGCCTGACGCTGGTTCATGCCGGATACGGCGACGTACGCGTCGGCGGTGCAGGCCATGGCTGAGCCGATGGAATGAAACGCATAGGGTGAACACGCATAGGCAAGACCCATGACGTGATACCTGAGGAAGATCTCGTAGCAGACTATGGCCGCGATTTCGGCCGGGCTTCCTTCCAAGCGATGTGCAAATGGAAATGCCGCGGCCCATGCGTTCGGGCGGCTAAAGCACGCGCGCGCCGCTTCGAGATAGTTGGGATCGACCCAGGTATCGGCATCGAGCGAAAGAAGGACGCCGGGATCCGCATGTGAGGCGTCGAGTATCGAGAGTCCCCAATCAAGTCCGATCTTGCGGGCCGCTCCGACGCCGCTTTTGTCGGACAACTCGCGGCCCGGGGATGAGGCATCGATGTACGCCAGACGCAAGCCTCTTTCCAGCGCATCGACAAGCTCGGGCGGGTTCTGTCCACAGTTTGTCAAGCCACGACAAACTGTGCGGTGTGCGGCATCGAGGATGGAAAGGGTCTCGCTGTTGTTCTTGATATCGGCGGAGGGGTGTAGGACGCGGTTGTTGACGACGCAGATGACGAGCGTCCTTTGCAGATCCGCGACGGGGTTCCGCGCCAGCGAGTCGAGGGTCTTGAAGAGGTTCTCCTTCTCGGCAAGGGCGGGGATGACAACGACCTGGTGGACGTTTTCGCGCGATCTGGAAACGAGCGGACGAGTTTCGAGGCCGGCGCGCTTCAGCAGATACTCTTGAATGCGTTTTGATCGACTTGGCCACGGCGCTTTTTCCCGCGAGCTGTGCCCACAGTTTGTCAACAGTTTGTCGCCGTTTGACAAACTGTGGCCACGACAAACTGTGGGGACAAGGGGTTGCAACCCCTTGTCTCTTAGGAAATGCTTTTCGATGAGTTGTTTGGCAATGCTGAAATCGGCCCTGGGAATCCAGTGGATTGTGAAGCCGTTGCGTTCCATCCTTCGGAACCACGTTTCCTGTCGCTTGGCGAACTGACAGATGGCGATGCAGAGTTTCTGCGCGAGGTCGTTCTTGCTGCGGATTCGCCCCTGGAGGTGGTCCGCTATGAAACGGTACTCGAGGCCCAGGCGTTCGAGGCGGTCGCAGGGGACGCCCGCATCGTGGAGGCCGATGACTTCCTCGATCATCCCGGCTTCGAGGCGTTCCAGCAAGCGAACGCGGATTCGCACGCGGAGGTCTTCGCGGTCCCATTGGGTCCCGATGATGAGAGGGCGGATGTCGAGGGCGGGTTCCGGGTCGCGATCGCGCGAGTAGACCGCGATCTCGATGGCGCGGACCATGCGGTCGCGGTTTTCAAGGTCGGTGATGTTGTGAAGCTTCTCTTTCAATGACTTCAGGAGATCGACCAGTTGATCGTGCGACAGCAGGTTCAACTCGGCCCGGAGTTCCACGTTCTCCGGAACGGCCACCATGCGGTATCCTTTGAGCGCGGCCTCGAGGTAGAGTCCGGTCCCGCCGACGACCACGGGAAGCACGCCGCGACGCTCCAGTGACGTGAAGGCTTCGTAGAATCGCTGTTGGTAGTCGAAAACACTGAACTCCTGGCTGAGATCGGCGATGTCGATGAGGTGATACGGAATTGCGACGCCGTCGATCCTGTACTCGGCCAGGTCCTTGCCCGCCCCGATGTCGAGTCCGCGATATACCTGCCGGGAATCCGCGGAAATGATCTCACCTCGCAACTCGCGGGCCAGTTCGACGCCGAGACGGGTTTTTCGGGAAGCCGTCGGACCTAAGACCACGAGCGTGTTTTCTTGAATTCGAGGCATGCTTCTATCATACTCGGCGGCAAGTGCGCAGTTTGTCAAGCCACGACAAACTGTGGAGTGCGAAGTTGGGGATTCGAACTTGAACCAGCTTGTCGGACGGATCGGACGGATCAGACGGATCGGACACCGAGCAAGAGCAAGGATTTGACGCGCATTCCGCGAGTAGTGCTGGGATTGTGTAAGTTGTGCAGCGTAAGTTAGCGCCTATGGACCGCGACCCTACCCGCTCGGTGCGAAATGCGCGGTGGGCGGAATCCCTGGCGCGGTGTCTGAGATGAGAGCCTGATGAAAACCGTACTAGGCGCTTTCCTTGTCATAACGATCTGCATTTCCGGGTGTGCCACGCGGAATGCTGAGATGACTGGTAAAGAGGACAAGGGGTTGCAACCCCTTGCCCAACCCCTTGCCGGTCTCGAGCAGACGGACCTGTTTGTCTCGGGCACGGAAGGCTATCACACGTTCAGGATCCCGGCGCTGGCCGTCACGAGGAATGGGACGTTGCTGGCTTTCTGCGAAGGGCGGAAACAGGGGCGCGGCGACTCCGGCGCGATAGACACGGTGCTCCGGCGCAGCACGGACAACGGTCGTTCGTGGGGACCGTTGCAGGTTGTCGCCGCCGGCGGCGAGGATACGTGCGGGAACCCGTGTCCCATCGCGGATCGTAGCACGGGCGCGGTCCTGCTGCTGCTCACGAAGAACAAGGGCGCTGTAAATGAAAGCATGATCTTGCGCGGTGAGGCGCCGCCGAGGACCGTTTGGATTTCGCGGAGCATGGACGATGGAGTCACTTGGCCGGCGCCCGATGATATTTCGGAGCAGGCGCGCGAGCCCGAATGGCGGTGGTATGCCACGGGACCCTGCCATGGCATCCAACTCGCGAACGGGCGTCTCGTGGCGCCGTGCGATCACTCGCTGGGACTGGACGTGTACTCGCACGTGATCTACAGTGATGACGCGGGCGCGTCGTGGCGCATTGGAGGCGTCGCCGAGGGGAAGACGGATGAGAGTACCGTGATGGAGCTTTCCGACGGCACGCTATATTTGAACATGCGGAATAATCGGGGCACGCACCGGCGCGCGTTCGCGACAAGCACCGACAAAGGGTTGACGTGGTCGCCCGTCGGCGAAGACCCGGCCCTCGCGGAGCCCGTCTGCCAGGCGAGTATCTTGAGGCTCTCCACCGAGAAAGATGGGGTCAAGAACCGCATCGTCTTCTCGAATCCCGCGAGCGAACGCCGCGAGAACATGACGGTGCGGCTGAGCTATGATGAATGCAAGACTTGGCCCGTTGCAAAGACATTGTGGCCCGGGCCGTCGGCCTATTCAGATCTCGTGCTTGCGACCGACAAGAGAATTGGGTGCCTGTATGAGCGGGGAAGAAACTATCCCTATGAGACCGTGACTTTCGCGCTTTTTACGCTTGAGTGGCTCACGGAAGGCCGCGATGGGCTATGATTGTCTTATTGGCCAGCGTTGTAAAGGCTTTGCCAATACCAACATAGAGGACATTGACGGTTTTATGGGTTGCGGACTCGGTAGTACGCGGGGTATAATTGGTTTACAAGGTAACACGGCCGATGGTTTCGCTCTTGGTGGCATTGCGCATTCTCTAGTTGGCGCAGGAGGGTCTCGGTCGTATGTTCCTTGCGGCTGCAAGCCCCTTTCTTTGCCTGAAAAGCTTTATCCGCTTGTGGAGGATTCCGTATGAGGCGTTGTTTGCTGACCTTCGCGGTTATGGTGTGTGTTGCCTCCGCAACCGGAGAGGAATGGTATTCCGGCAGTGCATTCCGTCTCCCTGACCCTTCCGGCGATGCTTCGCTGGACTCTTTGGCCAAGTCGGACGCTGCTTACTACCTGTCGAGCGTGACGGCCACCCACACATTTGACAACATGGCCGGCCTTAACGATGCGCTGAAATCGTACGCGCGGGATGCGGACTTGTTCCAAGTGGGACAGGGCTATGCCGTTGAAATGGACTCAGCATCTCTATTCCCCGCGCCGCTCGACGATGGTGAGTATCGCGTATATCTTGCCGCCGTGCGTTCGGTGGATGCCCGCGCGCTTCGGCTGCTCGTTGATCTCTCCGGGCTGCGGCCCGGTGAGGAGTTGCGGGTGATGGACCCAACCGCGCCCCGCAGTTTCGGACCGTACACCCGCCAGGACGATGTCGAGGGGGGACGGTGGCTTCCGACGATTTTCGGCGATACGGCGGTGCTGTCGATACATGTCCGGGATCAGGGCTTGCCAGCCTTCAGGCTCCTTGGCGTGTCGCACTTCTTCTGGGAATTGGCGGAAGCCAAGGAATTGTCCTGCAACATCAATATCGCCTGCGCCGAGGATCCGATTGTCCAGCAGGTTTCCACGGGGATTGGCCTGGTGCTGGTCCAGAGGGGACTTGAGGCCTTTGCGGGATCCGGAGCGTTGCTGAACACGCCGGCGACACCCGGATTCGAACCGTATTTCGTCACCGCGCATCACGTTGTTCCGGACCGGGTGACCGCGTTGAACACGGACGTGATCTGGGACTTTCGGTCGAGCCGGTGCACGACCAACGATGCACCGTCGCCGGCCACGCTTCCGCACAGCAATACGAAGGCCATGCTGGCGACAAGTGCAACGCTGGACGCGACGTTGCTCGAATTGGATTCCGTCGCGCCGGGCCGTCACGGGCGCATGTATCTGGGATGGGACACGCGGAAGCCGAAGCTTGGGGAGGACGTAATCGTCATTCACCATCCGTCGGCGAAGCACATGCGGATCACCTACGGCCGGGTGCAGGCGGTCGACCAAACGGTGTCGTCGTTCTTGCACGAGACGCGCGTTGGATGGTACGACGGGGTGACCGAAGCGGGGTCTTCCGGGGCGTGTCTGTTGTACGCGGACGGAACCTACCGGATCGCAGGAACGCTTACGGGCGGGTCAAACCAGACGTGCAACTTCGACCCGCAGGAGAACTGGGACTACTTCTCCTCTTTCACGGAATTCTATAAGGACATTTCGCCGGCCTATCTGCGCGGCAACGCGGGCCCGGGTAATATCGATCCCGGCGAAGGAGAAGGTGAGGGGGAAGGCGAGGGCGAAGGGGAAGGCGAACCTGTGCCTGACTGCACCGGTGTGGCCCTCGGTGGATCGTCTTCGCCCGGGTTCCCAGGCGGGTCCGCAGGCAATCCCTTGATCTTCGCGATTGTCATCGCCACCTTCATATCCCGTGGCAGACGCCCTGCGCCGTCTCGGTGTAGCCGCGGCAGCGATGAAATGTTACGACGACAACGGTAGTGTTCGCGTTGGGTTGCTTCAGCCTTCGGCAATTGAAGCCAGTTGGGTTCGTCCAAGCAGTGGACGAAGTGGACGCAACCCAGGTGATCCTCTTCGGCGTCCACGCCGTCCACCATTTCAGGAAGCACCTTCAATCTTGACTGCCGAATCAGAACGGCAGCGACGATACGGATTTCGCCACCATCGCGAAGGCAACGCTCAGCATGCCGATGAGGCCGACGCCGCAGGCGTACCCGGCGGCGAGGACGGGGGTATACCGCCGCCATGTTTCTCTTCCGTAGCGGACCTCGAAGATGCGGCGGCCGAGGACGGCGCCGATGAACATGGGTATGGCGGCGTTGGGGATCGCGCCGAGGCCGCCGATCATGCCGTAGAAGAAAAGGGCGGGCAACCCGGCCAAGGTAGTGATCGTCAAGAGGAGAAAACCGAAGCCCATGCCTCCGAGAATGTAGGAAGGCCGGATGGATTGAATGAGCCAACTGTTCTCGCCGGTGGTTGCGGTCATGAACAGGCATTGGTAGGTTGCCTGGAGGGGCCACATTTTCGCGGTAAAGGGATACGTGGACGAAGGCACGGACTCGATGTGCCAGAAGAAGGCCCAGAACAGGAGGCTGCAAATAAGGCAGATGGGCAGCATGAAGAGTTCGACTTTCACGAGGCTGGTGAACTTTGTGCGCGTGAGGGTGAGCTCGCGGAACATCTGCGTCGTGGGGCCGTAGTCGGCCAGCGGGAGGGGCGCGAACCAGATGTCGACGCCGCGATATCCGGACAGGATGATGCTGCCTTCTCGCAGGAACGGAAACGCCACGGGACTGCCGGTGAGGCCGATCATGCGGGCGGAGACGTATGATATGGCTGGCGTGACAAAAAGCGTATACGCGAGGAGCATGAAAATGGGGAAGTTGTCCTGTTTGAGCAGGACTTTGCAGAGGAGGATGCTGCTGACGCTTGCGATGACGTAGACAAGGATGCACCAGCGGAGACGGATGTCCCCGCGTCCCTTGGGGGGTTCGAAGAGGCTCTTTTCACCGCGGTCTTGGCGTGTAAAGAAGGCCTGAACGACCTTGTACACGCCGATAAGCGCCACGCAGAGCGAAGCGCCGATGCCGATGCTCATCCAGAAGTCGAAGTCGACTGCCAGCTTTGTGGGAATGAGCGACATGCCGGGTTTCCAATGGGGCAGCATGCCGAAGCGTTGCAGCAACGGGTTGGCCACGAATGCGGACGCAACCGCCGCCACGAAAGTGCCCGTGACCATTGAGAAGGGAAGGACCATTCCGAAGATGACGGCGCCGAGATCGAAACTCACGCCGGCGAGTGCGGCTGGCAGGACGCGATGGGTGCTTTCGGTTAGGTCAACGAATGGAATCGGAATAATCTGGAGGGGTTTTGAGAAGAGCACGCCCGTAAAGCCCGGCACGCCGATGTAGATTGCGCCAAAGACGAGTCCGACGGCGGCGCCTACGCTGAAGACGTTCCAGCGCCAGCCCTCTGTCTTTGAAGTGGTTTCCGCGAGGGCCGTGGCGCCTTCGGCGGCGATGGGCGCGAGCGGGAATGCAAGTTTCTCGACGTCGGAGGTAATGCGGAACAGCATGTAGCCGGTTGAGAGCGCGGTTGCGCGGCCCATGATCCAGAGAAACGTGGTCAACAGGATGGGGATGTACCATGCCGGGTGCAAGAGGTTTCGTCCGGTAATCGCTTCGGAGGTGCGCGCGGGTACGATCCATTCGGGGATTTGGTCGGCAACGCCGAACCCGATGGCCTGCGGACTCTGGACGAGGTACTGGTTCCAGATCATGCCGCCGAACGGCCCGCCGGTCATCGCGAGCGCGGCCGCCATGTAGTACAGGATGTAGACTTCCTGCCGCTTGAGGGTCGTGAAGGAGCGCCGCGCCATTTCGGTGAAGAGGATGATGGTTACCCATTGGGAGGCGGGACCGAGGCCCGAACCCGCGACGAGACCGAGGTAGATGGTCCCAGGCATCATGACGAACCCGACGAAGACCGCGCCGATCATCGTTCGGATCGAGAATCCGTCCTGGTACTCCATCTCGTGTTGGCGCTCTTCGCTCATGCGAATGCGTAGTCCTTTCCTCGTTCAACGTATTCGGCGCGCGCTTGGGGCGTGAGGTTGCGCCAGATCAGAAACTGGCCGCGCATATTTGTCATGAAGTGGCTGTTCGCGCGGCGCCAGGAACTTGCATCGCCGCTCAGCCGTTCGATGTGCACCTGTACGCCGCAGACGTGCATATCCTCCATGAGCATTATGGCGAAGGTTGTGTACTGGCTTACACCGAGGTCGAAGGGCGTCAGCCAGAACTGGGCGGTGACGCCGGTTCCCCTGCCTTCCACAAGGGACGGTCCTGCCTTGACGTTCTCCACGTAGAAGTTGCCCACCGAGACGTCGACGTGCGAATCGAGATATTCCTTGAGAAAGGCGACGAGACCGGGGGCTTCTTTGAGCGACACGGTGAAGGGCAACTGGAGCGTGAGCCGGGCTTCTTTCGTGGGCGGCAGTTTCCAGCGCCGCTCGATATCGGGGACGCCGAGTTCGCTTGCCTTGCGTGCGGGATAGATGGACGAGAGGATGACCATGCCCATCACCAATACGCACGCGCCGACGCCCGCGAGCGAGCTGTAGTTTAGTTCGAGGTCGCTGAGGATGGGCACGTTCACCATGGCGACGGCGCGCGAGACCGTCTGTCCGAAGACGTAGCCCGCCATGACTCCGAGGATCGCGAACACGCCCGCTTCCACCAGAAACAGGCGTCCGATGTGCGAGGGCGCGATACCGAGGGCGGTGTACGTTCCGATCTCCTTCGTGCGCTCGAACACGGAGCCGAGCATGGTGTTGAAGACGATCAGGCCCGCAATCACCATGAGGATAAGCAGGTTCCACAGTTCCGAGATCCGCGTGGCGTTGCGGCTGCTCAGCAGCGTCGGGACGCCGCCCATATTCGCGAAGAGGATATAGTCGAGACGGCGCACGAGGCTTTCGATCAGGGGTTCCATCTCGCTGGGATCGTGAGGCAGGATGGCCACGGAACGAAGGTCCCCACCGAGATTGCCGAGAACGCGCTCGTTGGTAATGGCCACGTCCTTGAACGAGTGGTGGATGTAACGCTGGACGTCTTCGGGATCGGGCGTGCCTTCCTCCATGAACTTCTTCTCCATCTCGACGGGGTCATAGGGCGTCAGACGCTCGCCGTCGATGTCGACGAGATCGTTCATCTTCTCCCAGTCGAACACGCCTATGACCTCGAACTCCCGGCCGAGCATATTGACCTTCCGGCCGATGAACGCATTGGCGAGGCGAACCTTTTCGATTTCGGAAAGATCGCCTGTTTGCTGTTCGGAGCTTATCCCCGAGAATTCCATCACGAGATTGATGGGCAACAGGATTTCCTCGCGGGGTTCAACACCCTCGACGTGAGGTTCGAGCCAGCGGCTGTTGCCGATTAGTGCGGGCTTGATATTGAAGAACTCGGTTTCCTGGGCGGTCAGTCCAAGCAGCGAATTCACGGCTCGGATAACGTCGCCTTTCTGGATGTCGATAAAGGAACGATTCAGTATAAGCGCGCCGTAGTACCAGCGCCGGGGAGCAATCGTGCAATCGGCGCCGAATTCGTTGCGCAGCGAGGCATATGTTTCAAAGGGGAACGGCGCCCAGTTCTTCGTGCGGAGGAGGATGCCCTGATATGGAGTGGCCCCTTCCTTGTAGACGTAGCGCTGGGTCCGAAGTTGCGCCGTGACGGACACGAATGACAACACCGAGAACGTCAGCACGATAAGTGTAATGCTGGTGAGGATCGTGCGGGCCCGGCGGCGGCGCATGTTCGCGATGCCGAGTTCGAGGGCCAGCGTGAAGCCGCTGATGGCCTGAACGCCGGATTCGTGCTCGCCCTGTTCCTCGAGTTTCCGTTTCGACACGAGGGCCTCGAGCTTCGACATCACGATCGAGATGATCACCGTGGACAACGTCGCCACGGAAAAACCGAGCAAGACAACCATCGGGCTCAGCACGATCTGAAACGCCGGGTGGGTAAAGCGAAGCACCAGGAACATGGCGACGAAGACCCCCACGATGCCGAGGATGCGAGTCTCGATGCGTCTTCCGGCGAGGAACAGCCGCTCCATCGCGAACGCAAAGGGAAGAAGCAAGACGAGGTAAAAGACAAGTCCGCGGACGACGTCGTTCGCCATGCCTAGCACGTCGGGGTAGGCGCGCGATTCGAGGCCGAGGGCGCGTCGAGCCTGTATCATGTATTCTTGGTAGTCCAGCTTGTTCAGCGCTTCCTTGGCCAGTTCGAGGGCCTCGCCGGCGAGTTTGTGCAGGGTGTTCACTCGCGCGTTCTCGATCCCGTGGCCGCCGAAGAAGGCGATGCGAGACTCGTTCAACCGCCACATGTCGCTCGCGCTCTGGATATACGTGTGGTGAATCGCGGGCGTCGTGCCGACGTCGAAGCCGGAGCCCGTGTTGAAAAGCCGGCCTTCGGGCTTGCGTTCGGGGACGTTCAGCAGCAGCATGCGCTTTTGCGCGGCGCCGGCCCCGGCGGTGATCTTCAGCCGCTTGTCGGCTTGAACGAAGAGCGAAGCCGTCGGCGAGAAGAAACTCCGCCACGGCCAGGCCGTCTCGACCAGCGTGCTGCCAAACACGGCGGGGTGGCTGTTGCTCTCGGCTTCGAGAACGTCCAGCGAGTTGAGTAGGTTGTAGCTCCGCGGATCGATCAGGTTGTAGAGGTCGAGCGTCTTGCACGGAAACGCGACGCACATCAGCTCCATTTCTTTCTGAACGAGCGACAGGGTCGTCGGGTAGCTCTCGCGGCCCATCTGTCCGAAATCGGGCGCCCATGTGATGTGTCCGTCTTCAACAAGGAACGTCTCGAAGGCAAACGTGCTGGTGTGCGCGGGCACTTCGTTGCTGGTCCCCAAACCGACAAACTTGAACTCGCCTTTGTCGTCGGCCATAGCCATTGGACGGCTCGCCACGCCCGTGTACCACTGGTAGTCAAACTGTGTCCGGGCTGTGACGATCGCGTTCTTGACGGGCTTCGAGGGCAGGTAACCCTCGCGCGGATCAAAGGAGACGGAGCGGCCTTTGATCTCGCAGATCGTCTGTGGCAGCGAGCGTTTCAGATAGCGCCCCTCGACGTTGAACGCATTGGGAAGCAGACACGCGAGCAACTGTGTTTGAGACACGAGGTTGTCGATGTTGACCTCTGTGTCGCTCGGCGTGGCCGCGAAAAAACGGGTGTCATTGGTTGTTACGAATGCGAGTGCGGGAATGCCTGCAAGCAGGGCCGCTTCGTGGTCGAGCGCGAGTCCCGATGGCACATAGGTGGTCCATTCCTTTCCGACGGCGGGATTGATCGTGTCCACGAACATCCAGTCGGGGGGACGGCCGAGGGCCTTGCCGATTTCGTTGACATACTGCGTGGCGCGACGGCCGAGGTCGGACATGCGGGGTTTGAGGTTGTTCACCATCTGCTGGAAATAGTTGCCGGTGAAGAAAAGGCCGACGCGCTGCGAGCCGGAGGAGAGGTCGAGTGCGAACATCGCCGCGTGGCCACGCGGAGAGACATCGCGAAGCGGAACGTCGTATTGGCCGACGTGCTCCCAGGCGTAGCGACGGATTCCTTCGAGCGCCTGGAAATGTCCCGCCGTTGCCAGCAGCCGGACCCGTTTCTGGAAACGCAGATCCTTGATCAACTTGCCCAGCTCGATAAGAGTGGCCACGCCGCAGGCCTGCTCGGCGCCGGGCGCGAGGTCCGGGACGAAAGAACTGCTGTCGTAGTACGACTCGAGGATTACGAAATCCTCCTTATTGTGCGGGGCCGTGCTGACGCCGGGGATCTCGACCCAGATGTTCTTCCCGGTGCGCTGTTCCCATCGCGCGTCGGAAAAGAGCGTGGCATCGAGGTCCTCGGACTTGATCAGAGCCAACAGCGGGGCGGCTTCGTCGCGCGTCATCCAGAAACGAGGCAGGTCCTGGTGCGACATGGTTTGGGTCATGTTGGCCATGTAGCGCGGCGGGCGTTCCTTCTCGACGAAGATGATCGCGTGCGCGCCGAGATCGATCAGGTAGAGCCACTGTTCGCGGGCGCCGGTCTCAACTACGACGGTGGCCCCGTCAAGCTTCTTGCCCGCGACCGCCGCCAACCCACCGCCGCCCGCGTAAATGAGTTTCGTGTTGAGACCGTCCTTTGACACCGCCGAGGGACAGACGCCGTTGGGGTAAATAGGATGAATCGGGAATTTGCCACGGGGCGTCACAAGTTCCGCCCGGCCCGAAACGGGCACGACGACCGGGAATTCCTCGACCTGCGGCTCCCCCACTCCGAGCGCCCGGAACTGCTCAATGACGTACGCGGCTGCACGCTCACAACCTTCCGTACCCGTCAGCCGGGAAGGAATCGCCGACAGCGCGTCGATGTGGCGCTTCAACCCGTCCGGCGTGATGCGTGCGGCAACCTCTTGATACCGGTCGGGCGTAATCAAGACGGTCTCCGCCAAATCCGGGTCCTTATCCGTCTCCGTCGCCCACTTCGAGACGTAGAACTCGACCAGCAAAGCGGCCACGCCAAACAATGTCCAGATAACTATGTGGGTAATTCGTTTCAAGAGTTTGTACTTACAGTCTGTTCAACCCCTTCAGGGTTGTTTCTTGCGCGTCCGTTTCCGTGGGTGAAACCCACGGTAACAGGCTGCACCGTGTCACGACCCTGAAGGGGTCGAACCGATTCCGCCGTCCTATTCAAGAAAACGTTCATCGAACTCGACTCCTGCATCCCGCAACAACTGTCTTATCTCGTCCTTGAACGAGACCTTCTTGTGATGTTCGGGCTGGCCCTTAATATAATCGATCAACGCATCCTTTTCTTTTATCGAAATCGTGAAACCGCCGTAACCGTCCTGCCAATGCGTGAACCCTGGGAACACATCGTTCTCCCTGATCCACTTGGAAGAGCTGACCTTCACGTCCTTCACTAGATCGGACAGAGCCAATGTGGGATGCACACTTGTAAGGATATGAATGTGGTCATCAGCACCGCCAACGCGATAGAGATGGCAACCCTTGTTCTTCAAAATGCCCCAGACGTAACGAAAAAACTCCTCACGCTTGCCTGGGCCCAGCACCGGCTTACGAGCTTTGGTGCCGAAAATAATGTGATACATGATTTGCGTGTATGTCGACATCTCGGTCTCAATATGGCCAGAAATGGTATACCTGACGCTCCATTACTATTCCGTAAATGTTCCATAGGCTGCCGATCATGAAGTCGCCCATGATCAGCCCAACGAAAAACGGGACGACGGGCTTGTATGCCTTCGCTCCGCCGTATTTGAGCAAGAGCACTTTAACGACCCAGGCGACAAGGACGCAAAGCCAGAGTTGTTCCATCGACCACGAACCGCTCACGGCGAATCCCACAGGATGGAACGGCCACCAGTGGAAATTGAGCCGCAGGATCGCGAGAACCACCGAGAACCCGCACCCGGCCACGATGGCGTAGAACGGCTCCCATTGCCATATCTCCGGGGCGGTGAACCATCGGTTCACGAGGACTTCCCATGTCTCGCGCCCGAAGTGTTCGCCCGGGCCGATGACTTGGGCGGCGGCGCCGTACTTGTTGAACACCCAGAGCATGGCCCAGAAACCGCAGACGATACCCGCGATGATGGCCACGAACATCGCGATGAGGTAGCGGCGGTTGTCCATTTTCAGGCGCTCCGCGATGCGAAAAGCTTCGAGGCCGTGCGGCATGGGATGGCTTCGGTAGGCCCGGTTGAAGAACTGCATGAAACCGAACATGGCGAGGTCGTTCGGGTAGTCCTGGCGCATATTCGACATGCCCAGGAACTTTAGGATCTGGATGTGAGGCCCCATCTGGTGCAAGTCGTGCGCGGGTGGGCCGAGCTCGGCGCGCATGCGCGAGACGGAGATCGAGATCAACAGGTACAAACCGAAGAAGACGAGGATGATCCAGATATTCATGCCGGCGCGGAGACAGAACCAGATGAGGAACGCGGAGCCGGCGGCGAGCAGTACGGCGGCAATGCGGACCTCTTCGCGTTCCCACGGCGTTTCGCGGTCGACCCGTTTCCCGATGAGTATGAAGAAACATCGCTTGAAGTGATGCCGGGTAACCCATAGCGCCATCAACGCGATCGCGTAGTATCCGCCGGCGGTCTGCTCCTCGACAAAAGGAAACCCGGGCATGCCGTGAATGCCGATGTAACTCGCGAGCACGCGCTCGAGTTTCCAGAAGATGAAGAAGAACCAGCACGAGAACGCCAGGTCGGTCGGCATAAAGAAACACATGCCGATGGCGAACGGGTAGAACGAGATCCATCCTCCGCCCATGTCGGACCAGGGCCGCTCCGGGAAGAACTGCTGGATGTTGTAGATGTGGACGATGGGGATCTTCGGGAGGAGCGGATACAGGACGTTGAGGCCGTTCACGAGGTCAATCGTCCCTGCGATGGCGAACCCGCCCCAGAAAAGCTTGTTGCGCAGGAGCATGCCCGGTTCCGTGGCTAAAAGCATCGGCACTTGGATCACGGGATATGAAAGCTTCTCGTTCTCGGTCCACTGCTTGCGGAAGATCAGGTTCATCCCCCAGAGCACGGCGCAAAGGGCGATCACGAAGGCGCCCCACCACGCAAGGGGCTTGAGCCAGGGGAGAAAGTTCTCCGGGCGGTATATCGACTCCTGGCCGATGTAGGCACTTTGCAGAGACGTCTGATCCTTCACCACGAGCCAATCCGGGACGTAAGGGAGGATCTCCTGATAACGGCCCTCGAGGGGAGCGTAACGGTCGAGGTGAGAGAGAATGGGGACGAGGATCTGGAGCATGTCGTGCCCGCATAGGGCGCTGGCGATCGCGAGCATAGTATAGACGACCAGGATCTCCGGGGGCGCCAGGGCCCAATCGGGCTTGAACCTCCGCACGACAAGGTTGCCGAGAATGAGGAGGGTCAGGATGAAAACGACATTGTAGAAGAGGCTGATGGTGGTAGGTTCGCCGGAGTACCACATGATCTCGGAGATCACGACCCAGAAACAGTTCAGCGGGATCAGAATGAGCCCGATGACTATGCTGCGAAAGGTGACGCCCACCGCTAACGGCTCCCAAGAGAAGAATGATCGCCCACGTAGCAAGGTTTTCTAGCATTTTGTCAAGCAGCGGGTCAAATCCTTCCGCGTGAAAAAGCCGTCAAGATGCTTGTCAAGCGGGCCGATGTGGTCTATAATGCGAGGTTGTGAATTTGGGGCGGCTTTCTTGTCGAGGGTTCGCGTATGAGGCATGCGGCCAGTGTTGTTGCCGCGATGGAGGGCATCAGCCGGCCCGCGTTTCGTATCGCGCGGGAGTTGGCCAACAACAGCCGATCCGGTTTGACGGTCAGGTTCTTGTCCAAGAAACTCGACATTACGGAAGAGGAAGTCGAGTATCTGGTGGACATCAACCACCGGTTTCTTTTTACCGATCTCACGAAGATTAAGATCGCGGCGGAGGGGATCAACGCGATCAACCGGATCACGAACGGGTTGGAGAATCGGGGAGATGTGCCGTCGCTGTTCCGGCACGTGAAATCGCTCAGTCCGCATGAGTTCCGGCAACTCGAGGAGATGGTGGATCTGGATGGGCCTTCGACCAAGAAGCTCGTGGTGGAGGAGCTTATTGAACGCTGGTACATCCATCCCGATTCCATCGTGACCTACGTGGCGACGCGCGGGTTCTCCCCCACGTCGCGCGAGCTGTTCGACGTCGTGTTGCAGTCGAAGGAAGGGGTGATGTCGGTCTCGGCCATCAGGACCGCGCACGGCGGTTCCGAGTACGAGGTGGAACAGGGCCTTTGGGAGTTGTTCCGGGGATTGGCGCTCTTCGAGATGTTCCGATTCGATGCGGAGGAGCGGCTTGTGCGCGCGGTGGGTCTTCTTTCCGAGATCCGCCAATGGCGCGAGTCCTCGATGAATCACGGGGACAGGAAGCCGCATCTCAGACCTCACCGGGGCACGCCGACCCGCGTCGAATCACATGGGATCGGTTTTTCAGATCAGATCTGTCGCGTCGTGGCAGCCGTGGCGGCGAAACCGGTCCGTCTGCGCGGCGACGGCGATCTGTTCCGCGAAGATCGGCGGCGGCTCAGCGAGATCTGTCCCGAAGACGTGGAGCCTTCGTTGAACACGGGGCTTTGGGCGGCGCAGGGCGTTGGATGGCTTGCCCGCGTGGATAACGGTCTCAGCGCGGGCGAACTCGAACCGTTGCTGAAACTCGATCCGATATCGAGGCACCGCCTTCTGTGCGATTGGCTGTTGTCGACCGAGAAGGAGGCCTACTCGAGGCATCTCCTGACGCGGCTGTTGGAAGAGTTGAAGCCCGGCGTATGGTATCGCAGCGTCGAAGGCGTACGGTACGCCATGGCGCTGCAATCGGAAGACGAGCAGGCCGTTCTGCGATGCTCGGGCGGACACTGGCACTACGTGAGCCCAAGCGCTTCGGCCCATTCCGAGCGCGCGCTGGTTCGGTCCATCGAGGAGACGTTGCTTTGGCTTGGGCTGGTGGACCGGGCGGAAGAGGACAACGAGAGCCTGTTCCGCGTGACGGAACTGGGCCTGTTCCTGCTGTCGAGCAAGGGAACGGATACGCCAATCCCCGCGGGACTCGCGTCGAAGTTTCCGCGCAGAAAAGCGGAGGTCATTGTCCAGCCCAACTTCGACATCGTGGTGCCGACGCAGGACATGGACCCCTTGCTGACCGTACCCCTCGATCAGTTCGCCGAACGCTCGAGTACGGGAAAGGCAACCGTGTATCGCCTGAGCAAGGAGTCGTTCACGAGGGCGCTACAGGAGGGGGACGACGGTCACGCGTTTGTCGAGTTCCTTATGGCGCACAATCGCGGAGGGAGTCTGCCGGCGAACGTCATGACCACGTTGGACGACTGGCGCGGCGGCGTGAAGCGCGTGCGTCTGAAAACCTTGCAGATACTCGAGACGGATGATCCGCTCGTCCTCGCCGATCTGCTCCATCGGCGGCGGATCAAGAAGTTCCTCTTGCCGGTCGACGCACACCTGGTGGCAACGTATTCGAAGATCTCGCGCGCGGAACTCCTGAAGGAGCTCGAGAAAGACGGCTTCGTAGTGGATTAGTTTCCCCTCCCCCCCACTCGTGCTCGCCGCTTGGACGGCGTTGCCTGCCTGCGCTATGCTCTGCAACGAGATTCCTTGCGTTTCTTGTGCCAATGCGTGGAGGGTATGCGAGTGAAACTGATCATTATATTGGGGCTTGTTCTCCTGGCGGCTGGTTCGGCGTTCGCCGATGACTGGAGGGATTCCGCGTGGCGGTATCGACAGCGCATCAGTATCAGCGCCTCGGAGATCGATGAGGATCTAGTCGATTTTCCGCTCACGCTGCGGCTGAAGGATGCCGAGTTCGCGCGTACGCTGGCGAAGCCCGACGGAAGCGACCTTCGCGTGATCAACAAGGAAGGGATCGATATCCCTTATG
Organism: uncultured Nitrospiraceae bacterium; assembly: GCA_964587655.1. Classification (GTDB taxonomy): domain Bacteria; phylum Hydrogenedentota; class Hydrogenedentia; order Hydrogenedentales; family SLHB01; genus CAZPMT01. The sequence continues at coordinate 7,696 of CAZPMT010000035.1, read as the reverse complement.
AATTGGTCCGCTTCGATGCGGAGGCCGTCGAACTGCACGTGAAACTGCCCAGGGTTTCCGCGAAGGTCCCGGGACAGCACATCGATCTCTACTACGGGAACCCCTCCGCCGGCGTGGCGGCGCGAGCGCCCGCATGGGACGGGCATTACCGTTTCGTCCTTCACCTGGCTGGGAATCTAGCCGACGCGACCGGCAAGCAGGACGTTGTCGCGCCGCAGGGGGCTGTGACGTGGGACAAGTCCGCCGTCTTCGGAGCGGACCCTTGTTTTCTGAACGTCAACAGCGGCGTGCTGCAAGGGATCGGCGAACAGATTAGCATTGCCGTGCGATTCAAGATCACCGGAGGTCCGGGAGTGCAGACGCTCACGTCCGGGCGAAGAACGGATGAGCGCGAGGAGTGGTTCAACTTCGGGCTGAAGCTTCCGAACGTCGTGCACGCGAACGCGGCGAGTCATGGACAGCGCGCGCCGGAGTTGAACCCGGAAGGCATCTCGCAGAACGAATGGCACTCCGCGATTGTCGTGTACGACGCGCGCAATCATACCCGCACAATCTGCATCGACGGCGTGGTCCTGCAACGGGACAGCGCGTTGCCCGGGCCGCTCGAGGTCCAGGAAATGCGGATCGGACGAGGCGTTCTCCACTTTGACCCGTGGCAATTCCACGGCGAAATGGACGAGGTGCGGCTGTCCGATGTCGCGCGTTCGGACTCATGGATTCGGGCGGAAGCGGCGTGTCTTTCCGAGAAGAACCCATTTTGTGCAATCGGTCCGCCGCAGGAGTACGGCAAGCCCGCGCCGCCGCCCGCGCCGTTCGAGTTGCTCGCGCCGCGAGACGGCGCGGAATCGCGGAAACGGAACACAGTTTGTCGGGGTTTGACAAACTGTGGGGAAGTGCTTCAATGGCGTCCTTCGGCGGGAGCGGAATCGTACGTTGTGCGGATTTTCGCTGACGAAAACGCGAACACCCCTGCGTTGACGTTTGACGCTGGCGAAGCGACGCGCTACAAGATCCCCGCGGAAGCCGCGAACGGCAGGACGATCTACTGGACCGTTTCGGCAAGGTCAAGCAACGGCGAGACGCCCGCCACGGGCAAGCGGAAGCTCTCGTTTTACGATTGGAATAACACGATGAAGACACAACCGGAAGAGAAAGCGCGGCCCGCGTTAGCGCCGGCTCGCGAAGCGGCATTCGAACTCGGCGGCTACTTGCGGAAGCGTATCGACAAGTGCATACAGCGGTATTTCCTCGAGACGCCCGAGTCGAGTCCCGCTATACTGCAGGTGCTTCGCGATCGGGACAAGACACCGGTCCGAGATCCTCTGGTTCCGTGGGCCGGCGAGTTCGCGGGAAAGTTTCTGACCGGAGCGGAACTGACGTGGCGGCTCACGCGCGATGAAGCGCTGAGGAAGGCCGCCGACGCGTTCGCGCAGGACCTCCTGGCATGCCAAGCCCCGAATGGATACCTCGGACCGTTTCCTGAATCGTCGCGATTGACCGGCGGCAACTGGGACGTGTGGGGGCACTATCACTGCATGCTGGGGTTGCTTCTGTACTACGAGGACACGGGGCATGAACCTGCGTTGGAGGCATGCAGGAAGATCGGCGATCTCCTGTTTGAGACGTTTGGTCCCGGAGGACCTTCGTTGACCTGCGACGGCTCCGGCGGTCAGATGAACATGGCGATCTGCCACTCTCTGGCGCTGCTGTACAAGAAGACGGGCGTGCAGCGATACCTTGACCTGGCGAAGTACGTGATTCATGACGCGTGGAACGAAGAGGGCGCCGGGAAATACCTCGAATCGGCGCTTGCCGGAAAGCCCGTGTACGAGTTTCCGCAGCATCGCTGGGAGGCATTGCATGATTATCAGGCGCTTCCGGAGATGTACTGGCTGACGGGCGACGACTCGTACCGCCGGGCCTTCGAGCAGATCTGGCGGAGCGGCGTGGCGGGCGATCGGCACAACACCGGCGGCGTCACGTCCGGCGAAGGTTTCTGCGGCTCGCCGTATAATCAGGGCGCCATCGAGACGTGCTGCACCGTGGCGTGGATTGCGTTCTCGCTGGACATGCTGCGGCTCACCGGTGACAGCCGCGTCGCGGACGAGATCGAGTGGAGCACGCTTAACAGCGCGTTGGGAGCCATTCCATACAGCGGCCGGGCGTGCGCGTACAACGTGCCCATGGACGGCACGCGGACGTTCGGCGTCGAGCTTCCGTGGCAGTCTCCAAAGGCGGGTCCCGATCTCAATTGCTGCGCGGTGAACGCCTACCGTCCGCTTGGGATGATCTCGCAATGGGCGCTCATGGCGGATTTGGAGGGACTCGTTCTCAACTTCTACGGGCCGGCAACGCTTAGCGCGCGGCTCGCCTCCGGGGTGCGTGTGAAGTTGAAGCAAGAAACGGACTATCCCGCAGACGGACGCATCAGGCTAACCGTCTCTCCTGAAAAACCGGAGACCTTTGCATTGAAGATCCGCATTCCGCGCTGGTCGAAGGACACGAAGGTTAGCGTCAACGGTCACACGCTCGAAGGGTCTGTTCCTGGAACGTATTTCTCGATCGGAACAAACTGGAAGTCCGGTGATGTCGTCGAAATCGCGCTCGATTTCTCTCTGCATTTCTGGGCGGGCGAGAAAGAATGCGCAAACAGGATGTCCGTATATCGCGGCCCCATTCTCTACGCGTACGACGATCGTTATGCCGATGTCGATCCGAATTGCTTGCCAGTGCTGGATTGGGCAAGCGCACGGTTGGAGAACTCGACCTGGAACGGCGCAATTGAACCGTGGATCCTGGCGACGATTAAGGACAAGAACGGCGTTTCGTTTCCCGTATGCGATCTATCGAGCGCAGGCCAAACGGGCAACCATTACCGCTCCTGGCTGCCCAGTGGCGATCTGTCCGCGTTGCCGCCGGAACTGGCCAAGACGGCTGATGGGGTCACGGGAAGAACGTTCCAGTGGCCGAAGTGAACCACACGTCGCTGTGGCTCTTGGCCCTGCGGCGCGAAAGCGGCTTTAACGAAACGGGAGGGTGTAATGTTGAAACAAATCGGCGTATTGACGGTGCTCTTGCTTGGAAGCGGAATGGCTATGGCGGCGGATATCAAGGTCGAGAAGGTCTACGGGCCGGAGTTGCCGGGGAAGTATAAGCATCCGGCGTCGATTGCAGAGTTCGACAACGGCGACCTGTACGTCGCCTACTACGGAGGCGGCGGTGAGTATGAACTGGACACGGCAGTATGGGGCGGGCGACTGGCAAAGGGGTCGAAGAAATGGACGCGGCCCGTTGTGATCGCCGACACGCCGTTCCACTCGGACGGGAACCCGGTCATCTGGCAGGCGCCCGACGGAATTGTGTGGTTGTTTCATGTGGTGCGATATGGCGACACGTGGTCCGATTCGCGGATCCACGCGAAGATATCGAAAGACGGCGCGAAAACTTGGTCGGACGCGTTTATACTCGCCGATGAGCGCGGCATGATGGTCCGATCTAAACCCATCGTGCTGAACAACGGCGATTACCTGCTGCCCATCTACCACGAAACCGGCCATGACCGGGAGGTCGTCGGCGCGGACACGACGTCTTTGTTCCTGCGCTGCGACCCGAAAACCATGAAATGGACGGAGACCAATCGCATCACGTCGCGGCTCGGCTGCCTTCAACCCGCCGCCGTCCAGATGACCGACAATGATCTGATCGCCTACATGCGGCGCGGCGGCGGATACGAGCCGCGCAATGACGGTTACATCGTGCGCTCCGAATCGCATGACGGTGGATTGACGTGGAGCGAGGGAAAAGACTCGCCGTTCCCGAATCCGAACGCGGCCGTGGACTTCCTCAAGTTGAAGAACGGTCACTTGATGCTCATCTACAACAACAGCATGAATGATCGCTTTCCGTTGACGGCGGCGGTATCGACGGACGGAGACAAGACGTATCCGTACAAGCGGAACATCATGGAAGGGAACGATGATTTCGCTTACCCATACGCGATCCAGACGCAGGACGGGAAGATCCATCTCATTTTCACGTCGCATGAGCGGGCGCAGGTGAACCACGCGGTCTTTGACGAGAGCGCCATTACGGGCGGAAAATAACGCGAGGAGATCCAACCGAGGCTGATGCGTATGGGCGCCGGACGAGTCGTTGTGATAGACGGAGGGTATGAGTCCTACGCCGTTGAGAACGAACTGCTCAACAGCGCGGGATACACGCTTGATCTGTTTCCGGGGGATCGGCACGATATCGAAGGCAAGCTTGCGTTCGCGCGGGACGCTGCGGGCATGTTCGTGCGCTGGAGCGAACTGGACGGCGCCGCGTTTGACAAGATACCTTCCGTGAAATGCGTCGTGCGGTATGGAATCGGGTATGACAATATCGACGTCGCGGCCGCGCGCGCGCGCGGCGTCAAGGTCTGCAACGTTCAGGGATACGCCAACCAGGCGGTGTCGGACCACGCGCTGGCCCTCATCCTGGCATGCGTCAGGGGCCTGCCCATGGCCCTCGACGCACTTCGAGGCAACTATGCGGCGCCGCCGCGCCGGTACATGCCAGAGCTAAAGGACATGACGCTCGGGATTGTGGGTCTAGGCCGCATCGGCGGCGCCCTGTGCGCGAAGGCAAAGCCGCTTTTCAAGCGCGTGCTGGCGTGTGATCCCTATATTGCCGATCAGCGTTTCACCGCGCTCGGCGCTGTGGAGAGCACGCTCGATACCGTGCTGTCGGAAAGCGACGTGGTGAGCATTCACTGCAATCTGACGGACGAAACGCGGCGCCTCTTCGACAAGAACGCGATCGAGAAAATGCGGCCGACCGCCATCCTCGTGAATACCGCACGCGGGCCCGTAGTGGATGAAGATGCGTTGCTGTGGGCCCTCGATGAAGAGAGACTGTTCGCGGCCGGCCTCGACGTTTTCCAGGATGAGCCGCCCCTGTCAAATCGCGAACCGCTCATTACGCATCCGCACGTCGTGGCAACGGGCCATTATGCGTGGTACTCGAATGCGGCGCATCGCGAGCTCCAACGGCGTGCGGCGGATAACATGGTCGTGATGTTGCAGGGCGGAACCCCCGATGACTGCCTGAACCCGGAGGTTGATTCGGTTTGATCTCGATGAATCGTTGTGGCAGATTACCGCGGGTCAGCCGGAGGTGAATTGTGCGGCGCACGCCTCTCTATGAAGAACATGTAACCTGCAATGCGAAGATGATGACGTTCCATGGCTGGTCCTTGCCGCTGCAGTTCTCGGGGATAATCGATGAACACCTTCACACGAGGAGCAAGGTCTCGGTCTTTGACTGCTCACATATGGGCGAGTTCCTTCTTCGAGGTCTCAAGGCGATCCGCGCGCTGGAGAGCATGGTGTTCAACGACATGATCCGTCTGCGGATCGGCCGCAGCCGTTACACGAGCATACTCGATACGTGCGGGGCCATCATCGACGACGTGATCGCGATGCGGCTTTCGGAGGAGGAGCTGTTCGTGGTGACGAACGCGGGCCCTTACGAGCGGGTCGCCCGGACGCTTCATGACGTGTGCATGGCGCACGACCTTTCGCCGTCCCTTGCGAAGATCGACGTGCAGGGGCCGTTGTCGCGGGATGTCTTGCTGAAGGCCGGTCTCGCGGACATTGCGCCGTTGAAATACTTCACGGTATGCCGCACACAGTGGCGCGGCACGGAGATCATTGTATCTCGCGGAGGATATACCGGGGAGTTGGGATATGAGCTGTTCGCACCGAATGAGCTGGCGGTCCCTTTGTGGCGCGAACTTCTGACGCATGAAGACGCCGCCCCGGCGGGGTTGGGCGCGCGCGATACGTTGAGACTCGAGATGGGCTACACGCAGTATGGCCAGGACGTGGACGAATCTCACACTACCCTCGAGGCGGGCATGGGGCGGTTTATCGACTGGGACAGCGAGTTCGAGGCGAAAGAATTCCTCTTGATGCAACGCCAGATGGGGCGGTATAAGATCCGTACGGGTATACGCTCGTTTAACCGTCGGACGCCGCGCGCCGGGCATGAGGTCTTCCGCGAAGAGAAGCCGGTGGGCCTCGTGACGAGCGGCAGCTATGGCCCCAGCGTCGGATGCGGAATAGGCATGGCGTACGTTCCTCTTGAGATTTCGGCGCCGGGCACGAGGTTGACGATCGGGCCGAAGGATCTGGAAGTTGAAACCGCGGAGTTCCCGTTCTATAAGAACGGAACGTTTCGGTCCGAAATAGATTCGGACCTACAGGATGTAGGTTGGTTCACAACAGAGTGAGGGCGCCTTCCGTGAGCATAGGAGCATCAGAGATAAACCCGAAGCATCTCAGGTACACCGAGAACCACGAGTGGGTGCGCGACGACGGCGGGGTATATGTCGTCGGCATCACGGCGTACGCCGCGGAGCAATTGGGGGACATCACGTACGTGGAACTGCCGCTGGCCGGCGAGGAGTTCGGCCAGGATGATGAGGTGGCGACCGTCGAATCGGTCAAAGCGGCGAGTGAAATATACTGCCCCGTCGGCGGGACCATCGTCGAGGTCAACGAGGCGCTCGCGGACAAGCCTGAACTGATCAACAAGGGCCCATACGATCAGGGTTGGATGTTCAAGATCGAGGGCGTGGATGTCGCCGAGTTTGACTCCCTGCTGGATTCGCGCGCATACGACAAGTACCTGAAAGAACTGTAGGATGAGCTGGATTCCCACCACGGCAAGCGAACAGGCGGAGATGCTTGCCGCGATAGGCGCCCGATCTGTCGAGGAATTGTTCGACTCGATCCCCGCTGAACTACGCATGGGGTCGTGGGACGTGCCGCCCGGCCTTTCGGAGATGGCCGTCCGCGATCTGATGCGCCGCCTGGCCTCGCGGAATGCCGCCTCGCACACCTGCTTCCTGGGCGGCGGCTACTATGATCATTTCATTCCCGCGGCCGTCGATGCGTTGTCGTCGCGCAGCGAATTCTCGACGGCCTACACGCCGTATCAGCCCGAGTGCGCGCAAGGCACGCTGCAGAGCATCTACGAGTATCAATCGGCCATCTGCCGGCTGACCGGGCTCGAGTGTGCCAATGCGTCGCTGTACGACGGAGGCACGGCCGTATTCGAGGCGGCCACGATGTCGGTGCGGCTGACGAATCGCGGCCGCGTCGTCTGCCACTCGTCCCTGAACCCAACGTACCGAAAGATGCTGGACACGCATGCGGCGCGGCTTCCCATCGAGATCGTCGATGGTTGCAGCCCGCAAGACGCGGCCTGCGTCATCGTGCAGAACCCGGGATTTCTCGGAGACGTGGAGGACTTCACTTCGTTGGCGGTGGAGTGTCACGCGGCCGGGGCGTTGCTTGTGGTTTCCTTCTATCCGATCTCGCTCGGGCTGCTCAAGCCGCCTGGCGAGATGGGGGCCGATATCGCCGTGGCGGAAGGCCAGTCACTCGGGTTGCCGCTGGGCTTCGGCGGTCCTTATCTGGGGATCATGGCCGCGCGCAAGGCGCACATCCGCAAGATGCCTGGCCGCATCGCCGGGGCGACGCATGACGCGCGGGGACGGCGCGGCTTCGTGTTGACGCTGCAAGCGCGCGAACAGCACATCCGGCGCGAGACGGCCATGTCGAACTTCTGCTCGACCCAGGACCAGTTCGCCCTGCGCGCGCTGATCTACTTGTGCCTTGTGGGCAAGGTGGGCTTGAAGCAGGTCCCG
>CAZPMT010000034.1:2769-44165 GCA_964587655.1 uncultured Nitrospiraceae bacterium | reverse complement strand
CAAACAGATCTTCTTCATGATTCACTCCTCCCTCGCACGCTGCATGCGTGCACTTCTTGGGTTAACACTGCCTCTGTTGCACTATGCCTGAGTAGACGTTTGACAAGAACTCTAGCCCAGCTCTCAACTCCATTATATCCCTAATGGCGGGTTTGTCAAGCCACTTCGAGTAGATTCTTGCTTGACGCAACGGGGCCATCGACCGCAGGGCGGGTGAACTGGCACGGTAAATCAAAGCTAATCCACCGGCAAAGCCGGTGGATTAGCTTTGATTTAGATACCACAATTCTGAGCCGGCTTATCCCGGCGCTTCTTCCCTGTTATCCTTGGCGGAGAAAAACGCGCGGGCCGCTGAGCATGACGCTCAGCGGCCCGCAAAACGCAATCATCCGTGTCGAGGGAAACCTACTTCCTCTTGCGGATGACGAAACGACCACCTACGGCGAACGCGCCCACGAGCAAGCCGAGACCTAGCAGACCTGCAACCGGCAAGTCGTCCGCAGCGACCACGATGACGGTGATCGGAGCCGTCCATGTCGTGCCCTTGCCAGTGCTATCATCGGTCACCTGGCAATAATACATGCCACTATTCGCATCCGTAACATGTTCCAAGGTTAACACCGCACCAGTGGCGCCGTCAATCCTGTCCGCGTCCTCTTGTCCGTCCTTGTACCACTGATACGTGACGCAGTCGCTGCCGGGGGGCACACAGGTCGCGCCGGTGACGGATGCCGTCAATTCAACCGTCGTGTCCTCTACATACCATGGGCCCGCGCCGCCGGAGACATCCGCGTGGAAGGCCTCTCCCTCGCCTTCACCTTCTCCTTCGCCCTCGCCTTCACCCTCGCCTTCGCCTTCTCCCTCGCCTTCACCGCCGAGAGGCGCGCCCGCCACGCCGAGAGCGGCGGCCTGGTCCGCATTGAAGGTGACATTGTATAGCGCGACCAGGCTCGACGTGATCTCGTTGTCCTCGGCGTCATCGTCACCAAAGAAGATCAATCCCTCGGGGTAGCCCATGGCGCCGCCCGCCGGGATAATGGCGAACCGGGTAAGAGGCCCAATATTCCCCATGTTGGTGGCGGACGCAATCTGAGTGCCGTCGAGATAGAGCTTGTAGCTGGTGCCCAGATCGGCGGCGATCACCAGCCGATACCAGGTATTGGCGGTTATCGTGGTAGTGGAATAGGTAGTAGCGCTGACGCCAATGGCGCCGCTCGGGTTTCGGACAAAACAGTCGGCGTCGCTGGTGTTCGTGATGTCGGTCTGGAAAAATGCATACCAGGGCCCGATCAAGGGCACTTTGAAGTCGAAGACCATCGTCCACTCGCTGACCCCCGGGCCGCCGCCATTTGGCGCAAGGCCGGGCATCACGCTATAGTGGCTGCCCACGCCGATCTTGGTGGCGCCGTCGCCGCCGCTGACGCCTGCCACGGCCGCGTCCGTACCCGTCCGTTGCAGGTTGTTGCCGATGGTGGCCTCGTTCAGGTTGGCGGAATTGTTGAACTCCCACAGCCCAACCGGTGTGGGCAGTTGCGCCCAAACCCCGCCGGCCAATACGCATATCAACATACCTATCGTGATTGCTACCGTCTTTCTCATGATTTCGCTCTCCTGGCTCACACAGCTCCGGCAGAATAGGACGCCCTATGAAACCGTGGCTTTGTGTGCCGTTTAGATCAGACCCTTCCCACAGCGCCAGCTTACCATCTACGTTTATAACAAATTCTCCAGGATTTGTCAAGGCATTTGGGGACTTCGAGAATATCCGTCCGACATGATATGCTATCGGGTACAAGACTTCTTGGTTGCACTTTTTTCCGGGAGACGGAACGATGAATGTGGAACATGATCCGATTTGGGTGAAGATACGCGCGGAAGCCGAAGAGGACGCGGAACGCGAACCCATGCTTGCGAGCTTTCTCTACTCGGTAGTGCTCAACCACAAGCGCCTCGAGGATGCACTGAGCTTCATTCTGGCCAGCAAGCTGGGGAGTTCGATGGTGCCGGCTGTGACGTTGCGCGACCTGATCGACGAGGCGTTCGCGAGCGACCCTTCAATCGGCGTGGCGATCCGCGCGGATATCGAGGCCGTCGTGAGCCGGGACCCGGCCTGCAGCGGGTATTCGTTGCCGCTGCTGTACTTCAAGGGCTTTCACTCTATTCAGGTGTACCGCGTGGCTCACTATTATTGGCGTCGGGACCGCAAGCCGCTGGCCCTCTATATGCAGAGCCGCATGTCCGAGGCTTTCGCGGTGGACATACACCCCGGGGCGCGTCTCGGAAAAGCGCTGTTCTTCGACCATGCCACCAGCATCGTGATCGGCGAGACGGCCGTCGTGGGCGACGACTTCTCGATGCTGCACGAAGTCACCCTCGGCGGCACCGGCAAGGCGGGCGGCGACCGCCACCCGAAGATCGGGCGAGGCGTCCTCATCGGCGCCGGCGCAAAGGTGCTCGGCAATATCATTATCGGGGAAGGCGCCAAGATCGGCGCCGGCAGCGTCGTCCTCGAGGACGTGCCGCCCCACTGCACGGTCGCCGGCGTTCCGGCCAAGCAGGTCGGTTATCCGGCGTACGCATTGCCGGCCCTCGAGATGGACCAGCAGATCGAGCACGGCAAGACCTCAAAGCGGGAAACCGAGCGTCGGAAAAAGGACCATGCTTCGTCGTAGTCCGGTCGTATCGCGACGATACGGCCGCGTTACGGTTTCGGGGCGAGGACGACGTAGGTGGGCAGACCGATGACGCCGAAGTGGTCCATTGCCTCCTTGGTCGCGGGATCGCCGGGATCCTCCGCCTGATACTTGACCTTCACATACTTGTCGAGCCGCGAGATCACGGCGGCGTCCTTGAACGTGGTCGCGTTCATCGTCAGGCAGTTCTTACACCAAGTCGCCCAGAAATCAATAATGACCGGCTTGTTCTCGAGTTTTGACTGAGCGAGGCCCTCCGCAAGCGAAGCCTTCCAGCCTTCTTTGTCCGTCTCTTGCGCCGTGGTGCTCAGGGAATAGGCGAGATGGCCGTAGTAGACGGCAAACAGGAGAATCAGCACGCCGAAGGCATACTTCACGCGTTGCATCCATTTGCCGGGTTTCGGCAAAAAGGAAAGTCCCGCGCCCGCGAACGGCCATGGAAGCGCCATCCCGACGCCGACGAGAAAGGGCAGGAAGAGCGCCACTGACGCGCCTTTGGCGTACTGGTCCTGCGCGTAGACGATGGTGGAGATGATGACCGGCGCGACGCAAGCGCCCGCGAGCAGGGCGGAGATCGCGCCCATCAGAAAAGCAACGGCGAAACTCCCGCCTTCTTTCCGCTTGACCCCGACCTTGGTTTGAAAGCGGGTGAAGTCGATGAGGTACACATCGAACATCGCCAGGGCAAGGGCCACAAAGATGATCGCGATGGCCGCGTTGAACCACGGGCTCGAGTTGATGGCGCCGAAGGTCGTGGATACGCCCAGGATGACCACGAGGCCGAGTATGCCGTAGGTCAGCGCGATACCGAGGCCGTAGGCGCCGCCCAGCATAAAGCCGCGCGAGCGAGAACCCGCTTTGGCGCCCGCGCCAATGATGCCAAGATTGATGGGGATGAGAGGCAGGACGCAGGGCGTCAGGTTGAGCAGGAGTCCTCCCACCAACACGGAGGCGATCACAAACCACACCGCGCTGCCCGCGAGCGGGTTCTTGGACGCCGGGGCCGTCCCGCTCTCGACACTGTCCAGAAAGGCCGTGAACTCCTTGACGCTGAGATAGCCAGAAGCCTCGCCCTTAACGTCGAACCCTTTGACGAGATCCTTCCAATCGGCGGCGCCACGATCGATACCGCCTGCGGGAGTCACGACTTGCGGTTCAGGCCTAGTTTCGGCGGCTCCGCCGAAACTGATGCCCTTGAACACGTCCTCGTTTTGAGGCGCCAACGCTTGCGTATTCGGAACCACCTTGAGCGAAATGCTTATGGGAATCGTCTTCGGCGCGTAACACTGCTTGCTGTCGCACGCTTGATACTGGAGCTTTCCTTCGATGTTCAGCGGCCCGGGTTGAACGCCATCCGCCAGGACGATCTCGATCCCGATAACGAATTGCCCGCCGTAGACCGCGAGTGGCTCATCCGTTCCCTCCAGCTTGATGGAGACGGGTTCCGGATACACTGTCTGCGTCACGGTCACGCCCTCCGGCGCTTCGAGCGTGAGCACCGTGGGGATCAGGAACTCGTCCTTCGGCGTATGCGCGTTGACGTGCCATCCGGCGTCGAGCTTGACCTGAACGGCGATGCGGCCCGTGCCGCCGGAATGGAAACCGTCCGTTGCCGTCAGGCTTGTCGCGGTTATGTTGGGTCCCTGCGCCGCGGGCTGGGCAAGGGCCGCGGTCGCAACGATACAGAGGATCCACGTGAGCGAAATGCGCGCCATGTTCATCCTCATGATCCACTTCCAGCGGGTCCGAAACCAAGCTCCTTGACGAAGTCCCCGGGCGTCACGGCGGGGGATCCGCAGGCGAAATTCTTGCACACGTATGCGGTGGCCTTGCCGGAAATCATCTTCTTTCCTCTGAACAACGGAATGCGCTCCTCCACGTCAGTGAAGTCATCTCTGGTGGGGTCGGCCAGCATGACCATTTTGTTCGGCACGAAACGGGCGTGCAACTCGCGCAGCAGGGCCTGCGTGTCGGCGCTTTGCGGCTTGCCGACGATAACGATTTCCCGCGGCGGATACAAGAGGAGATCAACCGCGCACAGCATCCTCGTAAAGGCTTGCGGATAACGCATCATGGCGTCCGCATTGCCATCGAGGATCTGCCGCGCCCGCTTCTCGTAGCTCCAGTCGTCGACGAAGCGGGCCAGACGCAGATACGCGACTGCGGCCGCGCTGTTGCCCGAAGGCTCCGCGCCGTCGGTGCTGGGATGCGACCGTGCGATGAGATGCGTCTGCGATCCCGATGCGAGAAAGAACCGCTTGCCGGTGTCGTCCCAAAACAGCGAGATCATCTTGCGCGCGAAGACGTCCGCGAGCGAGATCCAGCGCAGGTCGAATGTGGTCTCATAGAGGTCGATGAACGCGAGGACGGTGAAGGCGTAGTCGTCGAGAAAGCCTGAAATGCGGCTCTCGCCGTTCCGGTACGTCCGCAGGAGTTCGCCGTCGAGGGCCATGTTGTGCAGCAGGAAATCCCCGGCCCGCACGGCGGCCTCTCGGTACCTGGGGTCCTGTATGACCTGATATCCCTGGGCCAGCGCGGAGATCATCAGGGCGTTCCATGAAGTCAGGATCTTGTCGTCGCGTCCGGGGCGCACGCGCTTGCTTCGGACGGACAGGAGCTTTGCGCGGAGTTCGCGCAATTTGCCGCTAAGCTCTTCCGGTTTAATGTTGGATTCATCGGCGATCGATTCTTTGGAGCGTGCGACGTAAAGAACGTTCTGAGCGGCGTGATACGGCTCATTCGATTGGAAATTGCCCTCGTCCTTCACACCGCAGAAAGCGCAAAACAGGCGTCCGTCTTCCGCTCCGAGCGCATCGAGGATCTCTCTTCGCGTCCACAGATAGAACCGGCCTTCCTGTCCTTCGCTGTCCGCGTCCTCGGATGAGTGGAAACCGCCTTCCGGGTCAGTCATTTCCCGCAGCACATAGTCGAGCGTTCTCGCGGCAATGCTTTGGTACAACGGGTTGCGCGTTGCCTGGTATCCCTCGAGATAGACTTGCGCCATGAGGGCGTTGTCGTAGAGCATCTTTTCGAAATGCGGCACAAGCCAGCGGGCGTCCACGGAATAGCGGTGGAATCCCCCTCCCAGTTGATCGTAAATCCCGCCGTGGGCCATCTTGCTGAGCGTGAACGAGGCCATATCGAGAAGCAGTTTCTCTTGCGTCCGCGCGTACTGTCGCAACAACAAGGCGATGGCGCCCGTAGGCGGGTACTTCGGCGCGCCGCCGAACCCGCCGTGAGTCCGGTCGAAACTCGATTTCAAGTCCTCGGTCGCATGAGCGATCAGCTCAGCCTTCGCGGAGCCTCCACTCTTGTCGGCGGCCGCCATGTGCTCTTTGACGGCGTTGGTGAGCTTCGTTGCGCTGCTTAGGAGATCGCCCCTTCGATCTCGCCACGCGTCGATGACGCTATTCAGCACGGTCGAGAACCCCGGGCGTCCCTGCACGTCGGTTGGCGGGAAATACGTCCCGCCATAGAAAGGTTTCAGATCCGGCGTAAGGAACACGCTCATGGGCCAGCCCCCCGAACCGTTCAGGATCTGCACCGCCATCATGTAGATCTCGTCAAGGTCGGGGCGTTCCTCGCGGTCCACTTTGATGCTGACGAAGTTCTCATTCAGTAGTGCCGCGATAGACGCATCTTCAAACGACTCCCGCTCCATAACGTGGCACCAGTGACACGCCGAGTAGCCTATCGACAGAAAGATCGGTTTGCTCTCCCGCTCGGCGCGCGTGAAGGCCTCGTCTCCCCAGGGGTACCAGTCCACGGGATTGTGCGCATGTTGAAGCAGGTAGGGACTGATCTCATCGATTAGCCGGTTTGCCCTGCCGGCCTGTCCCGAATCGCCGCTTGTCATCGTCTGACCCTTTCGGTCCGGCCCCACCACCACAAGGCCCATGCACGATCTCACCGCTGCCCGGCCACCTATACTGGACCCTCTCATTCTAACAGTTTGGCCCCGCTCAAGCATTCCTGTGGACCGTGGTGCGGGTCGCGTGTGAGGGTGGGTGGCCGCGCGGCTTAGGGTTTCGCGTGGACGGATCGGACGGATTGGACGCATGGGACGTTCGCGGCGCGCGCAAAGGCTTGCCCGGGAACTGCGAACAGCGTGGGGCGCAACACTAGTTCGATTCAGGGCGGGGTGTTCTGCCGGTTTCGCGGATTTGGCGGAAGAAGTTGGTGAGAAGCGCACCGCATTCTTCGGCTAGCAACCCGGGGAACACGGCGGGCTGATGGTTGAACCGGGTGTCTTCGAGGAGGTTCATCAGGGTGCCGCAGGCGCCGGCCTTGGGGTCGTACGCGCCAAAGTACACCTCGGCGACGCGGGCAAGGATGATGGCCCCCGCGCACATGGGACAGGGCTCGAGGGTAACAAACAGCTTCGTGTTTTCGAGCCGCCAGCTTCCGAGATGCGCGGCGGCTTGTGTTATGGCGAGGATTTCGGCGTGGGCCGTTGGATCCAGCAGTACCTCGCGCTGGTTGTGGGCCTTGCCGATGATCTCGCCGTCATAAACGATGACGCAACCGACAGGGACCTCTTTGATATCGAGGGCTCGCTCGGCCTCGCGAATCGCACACTGCATGTAACGAATGTTATCATCGAGCATACGCGGACATTGTGTGCACTTGCCCCCCGCGATTCAAGCCGTGCAATCGCCGCCATGATTCGCATGTGAGAGAAAACCGAACAGCATTCGGCATTCGTGCGGCTTCGTGGACGCGGCGTCCTCGCCGCGTTTCGGCGGACACATCTTGCATCAAGCGGTTATTTACGAAAACGCGGCGAGGACGCCGCGGCCACGAAGCCAATCGGCGCGAGTTCCCCGGTGCGGTCTCGAATCTTACGCGCGCATTTTGGTCGCCGCATGGTAGATCTGACAGGGGGTGATCAGCGGTTTGACAGGAATTGCGGATGTTTGGTAGCCTTTACGCTTCACATCTCCGTGTTTCCACAACATTGGGATCTGCCGGCAATTCGCAGGAAAACGCGTGAGTGGAGTGTTTCATTCTCCCGCGCGCGGCAACGGGAGGTAGTTCGCATATGAAACGTAAAGAGAGGCTGTTCGCCCCGGGCCCGACCCCGGTTCCGCCTGAAGTGCTGTTGGCCATGGCCTCGCCCATGACACACCACCGTCAAGCAGCCTTCGAAAAGATCTTCGGTGATGTATCCGAGAAGCTGAAGACCGTGTTTCAGACATCGAGTCCCGTGATCATCCTGGCGGGTTCGGGCACCTGTGCGATGGAAGGTTCCATCGTCAACACTCTCTCCGCCGGAGACACCGCAGTTTGCGTCAGCGGCGGAAAGTTCGGCGAACGCTGGGGACAGATCGGCAAAGCGTATGGCGTCAAGATGGTCGCGATCGACGTCGAGTGGGGCGCCGCCGTGGACCCTGTGCGGATCGAGGAGGCCCTGAAGGCACATCCCGAGGCAAAAGCCGTCTTCACGACGCTCAATGAATCGAGCACTACCGTCCTGACGGACATCAAAGCCATCGCAGGCATCACCGCAAAGACTGACGCCATACTGGTGGTCGACGCCATCAGCGCGCTGGCCGCGGACGAACTCCGTATGGATGCGTGGGGCGTCGACGTTGTGGTCGCTGGTTCTCAGAAGGCATTGATGCTTCCGCCGGGTCTCGCCTTCGCGGGTATCGGACCGAAGGCGCAGGCGATGATGAAGAATTCGACCCTTCCCAAGTACTACCTGTCCTTCGAGAAGGCGATCAAGAACCTCGCGCAGAACACGACGCCGTACACGCCGGCCGTGCTCACCGTAATGGGACTCAACACGGCCCTGGACCAGATCCTTGCTGAAGGCATGGAGGCCGTGTGGGAACGCCATGCACGGCTCGCCGCCGCCACGCGCGCCGGAATCGTCGGAATGGGCATGGAAACCTTCGCGAAGCGCCCGTCCAACGCCGCGACTTCCGTCAAGCTGCCGGAAGGCGTCGACGGAAGTAAGCTGCACAAGAAACTGCGCGACGAGTACAAGGTGACTTGCGCCGGCGGACAGGATCATCTGAAAGGAAAGATCGAGCGAATCGCGCACATGGGATACTGTGACCAGTTCGACGTGCTTGTCGTCCTCGGCGCCCTCGAACTCGCGCTGAAGGAACTCGGGGCCGGCGTGAAAGTGGGCGAAGGCGTCGCAGCCGCACAACGCTGCTTCGCAGGAGTCTGAACTATGCCAAAGGTTCTCGCACTGGACGGTCTGAGCGAGGAGGGAATCGCCATACTCCGCCAGGCCGGTTTCGAGGTTGATGAGAAGCCGCCGATGAAGCCCGACGAACTCGCCGCCGTCATCGGCCAGTACGACGGCCTGATCATCCGCAGCGCGACAAAGGTCACGGCGGAAGCCCTCAAGAACGTCGGCAGGTTGAAGGTGATCGGCCGCGCGGGCGTAGGCACCGACAATATCGACGGAAACGCCGCGACCAAGTCCGGCGTGGTCGTGATGAACACTCCCGGCGGCAATACGATCTCGACGTGCGAACACGCCTTCGCTTTGCTGTTCGCCTTGTGCAGGAACGTTCCGGATGCCGACGCTTCCATGAAGGCCGGGCGCTGGGACCGCAAGAAGTTCATGGGCGCGGAAATTCGCGGCAAGACCCTCGGGATCATCGGGCTCGGACGCATCGGCGCGGAAGTGGCAAAGCGCGCACACGCATTCGAGGCAAAGGTCATCGCTTACGACCCGATCATGACTAAGATGAAAGCGGAAGCGCTAGGCGTCGAGCTTGTCTCCGTGGATGATCTCATCGAGCGATCTGACTTCATCACCATCCACGCGCCCAAGAGCGACAAGACCAGCAACATGATCCGCGCCGAACATTTCAAACGCATGAAACCCACGTGCCGCATCATCAATTGCGCGCGCGGCGGCATCGTGAACGAGCAGGACCTCGCCGAGGCCCTGCGGAACAAGGTCATCGCGGGCGCCGCACTCGACGTGTACACGTCGGAACCGTTCGAGAACAATCCGTTTCTCGGTTTGGACAACATCGTCATGACGCCGCACCTCGCCGCATCGACGGACGAAGCCCAAATCAACGTCGGCATCGACGTGGCGCATCAGATCGTGGACTATCTGACCTCGGGCGCCATCGTCAACGCGGTAAACGTCCCGAGCCTGGACGGCGAGACGCGCAAGACCCTCGCCCCGGTACTCTACCTCGCGGAACGCTTGGGCCGCTTTCAGTCGTCCTTCTCCAAAGGCCATCCCATAAAGATGGAGATCGATTACTGCGGCGACTTGGGCGTCGCCGACACCTATCCAATCACGACCTCCATCATGGCCGGCTTCCTGTCGCCGCTCGTCGAAACCGTGAACATGGTCAGCGCCCCGTCGGTGCTCGAAAGCTACGGGATAACCTGCACCGAGACGCGTTCCGTGCGCGCCCCGGACTACGTATTCGAGATCGCCGTCACGGTCACCACGGACAAGGAATCGCATCGCGTCGCCGGGACACTCTTCGGAAAGAACGACCCGCGCATTTGCAGCATCGACGGCATGCGCGTGGATGCCAAGCCTGAGGGCTGGATGGTGGTCTGCATGAACGAGGATAAGCCGCTGATTATCGGACGGGTAGGCACAATCATCGGCGAAGCCGGCGTCAATATCGCCAACCTGATGCTGGGCCGCGATGCGCAGGGCGGACGCGCACTCACGGTCCTGAATCTCGATGCGCCCCTCGATGACAGCATCATGGACAAGATCCGTAAGGTGCCACACGTAACCGACGCACGACTCGTCGCCCTGTAATGTGTGACCTTGTCTCAGGCGAGGAAGAATGAACGAATATAGGCATGTTCAGATACCTGACGGCGCGAGAATCGAAGCCGCGCCGGACGGGACACTTCAAACACCAGACCGGCCGATTATCGCTTTCATCGAGGGCGATGGAACCGGCCCCGACATCTGGCGCGCCTCGCGCCTGGTGTTTGACGAGGCCGTCAAGCACTGCTATGGAGACAAGCGGTCCATCGCGTGGATGGAGGTCTTCGCGGGGGAGAAAGCCAACAGCGTTTGCGGCACGTATCTCCCGGAAGAGACACTCGACGTCATCCGCGACTTCCGCGTAGCGATCAAAGGCCCCCTTACGACGCCCGTTGGCGGGGGATTCCGCAGCCTCAACGTCACCCTCCGGCAGCGCCTCGACTTGTTCGCGTGCGTCCGGCCCGTCCAGCACTTCGAAGGCGTGCCGAGCCCTGTCTTGGCCCCCCAGAACGTCAACATGATCATCTTCCGCGAGAACACCGAAGACGTATACGCGGGATTCGAAGTCGAGGAAGGGTCCGAAAACGCGAGGAAGTTCCTCGACTTCGCGAAGCGCGAATTTGGATGGAATATCCGCTCCGACTCCGGCATCGGATTCAAGCCTATCAGCGTCAGCGGCACGAAACGCATCGTGCGCGCCGCCCTGAAACACGCCATCAAACACAATCGCAAGTCCGTCACGCTAGTCCACAAGGGCAACATCATGAAGTACACCGAAGGCGCGTTCCGGCGCTGGGGCTACGACCTCGTGCGCGAGGAATTCTCCGGCGCCGCCGTGGGTTGGGACGATTGCGGCGGCAAGGCCGGCGACAAGATTCTCGTGAAGGACACCATCGCCGACATTTTCCTCCAGCAGATCCTCACGCGCCCTCTCGAATTCGACGTCGTTGCCACCATGAACCTTAACGGCGACTACATGAGCGACGCGCTCGCGGCGCAAGTCGGCGGCATTGGCATCGCCCCGGGCGCAAACATCAACTACGAAACAGGCGCGGCCATTTTCGAAGCCACCCACGGCACCGCCCCGAAATACGCCAATCTCGACAAGGTCAACCCCAGCAGCCTTATACTGTCCGGGGTCATGATGTTCGAACACCTCGGATGGAACGAGGTCTCAGACGCCATCACGTCCGCGCTGATCAAGACCTTCAAATCGAAGACCGTAACCTACGACTTCGCACGCTTGACCGAGGGCGCGAAAGAAGTGAAGTGCAGCGAGTTTGGCAAGGCTGTCGTCGACAATCTATAGCGCAAGCACGCAAGGCCCGCGGCTTGTGAACGAGCCGGGAACAAGGGAAATCGGCATGGATTTTCAATCGGAAGAAGTCAGAGAACGCGTCATGCGCGTCTTCCGCGCGGGCCAGGTCGGCTTGTGCGTGAGCAGCGTGACGCACGATATCAATAACTATCTTGGCGCGATAATGGCTTACGCCGATCTGCTGGGGATGAGCGAAAACCTTGCCCCCGGATCTCAACGGATGCTCGGCCAGATTTCCGACGCCGTCCAGAAGTGCAGCTCCCTCGTGACATCCCTGACCTCGATCGCCCGCAAGGAAAAGCCCGATGCCAGCGTGATCGACGTCCCCCGCGTGTGCGCACAGGTCGTCGAGATCCGAAACTACGACTTCAAGGTCGGCCAGGTCGACCTGCAAGCCACTTACGAAGACGGCATACCCTCGGTCATCGTCGACCTTCCCAAACTGAAAATGGCACTGATCTACTTACTCGCCAACGCCTTCGATGCGGTCCAGGAAGAGCCCGAAAGCACGCCCAAAACTCAAAAGAAACAGACGCGTCTCCAAGTGGCCAAGACGGAAGACTCCATCGACATCATTGTCTGGAATTCCGGCCCACCCGTCCCAGAAGCCGAACGCGAACGCATGTTCGACCCGTTTTTCACCACCAAACCCTCTCCCCACCTCGGCCTCGGCCTCACCCTCACCCGCGACATCGCCCGCTACCACGGCGGCGACCTCACCTACGACGCCCATCGCGGCTTCATCCTCCGCCTCCCCCGAGACAATCGCCTTTCCCTTCAGCAATAGGCGCGCTCTTCACCGGCGCTTGTCTTGATGAGTGCGGGCTCCCTGTTGCCTCAAGTAAGAATCAAGAGGAATCTTGGAGCTATTCGGAGGTTTGAAATCCCCCATATCGGGTGTTACGATCCCTCTTCATGAGCCGCGCTTTCTATACAAGCACGCAGCAGCAGAGCTTCGCACGGATCCTTCCCGACCTGATCTCGAATCGCGGATTGCTTCGCGACGTCGTCTGGAAGGATCTTCGCGCGCGGTACCGCAACGCTATGATGGGGTTTCTTTGGGCGGTTCTCCATCCGGTATTGATGATGCTCATCCTCACGTTTGTCTTCAAGTATCTACTCGGCGAACGGCTCTCGGCGAAGGGTCTGCCGAGCGAGAACATGACGCCCGAGTTCCTGCTCTGCGGGATTGTGGCGTGGCAGTTCCTTTCGGCCGCATTGACAAGCGCCACGCACTCGCTGATCGAAAGCGGCGAACTCATCAAGAAGGTGCACTTCCCGCGCGAGATCATCCCGATGGCGGCGGTGATCAACTACCTCGTGAACCTTGCGATCGGTTTCGCGACGCTCCTTGTGCTCCTCGCCGTTCTGCGCGGCGTTTCGGCGCTGGGCGCCGGCCTGCTGTACCTCCCCTTCCTCTTCGCGATCCAGTTCGCGTTGGTCGCCGGGTTGGCGCTGCTACTCTCGTCGCTGAACGTCTACTACCGCGACGTGGGATACATGATCGACGTGGCGCTGGCTTTCGGCTTCTATGCGACGCCGATCTTCTACCCGCCGAGCATGGTGGCCAATCGCTTTGGGGAGCTCGCTCTACAGATCTACATGCTCAATCCGATGGCCAATCTCATCACGGCCTATCGTGAAGCGCTTCTCGACAATCAACTTCCCGAGGCGATGTTGTTCCTGCGTCCGCTCGCATTCGCGGCGGTGGCCGTGTTGCTGGGCGCGTACGTGTTCCGGCGGAACGCCCCGACGTTTGCGGATTACCTCTGATGCCGCTGATAGAAGTCGACAACGTAAGCAAGATATACAAGTCGCGCGGCGGACCTCGAACACTCTTGAGGGGCGGCGGCTTCGTGAACCTGTTTCACCGCCGCGCGGAACCTGTCGCCGCTCTTCGCGACATTTCGTTCACCGTCGAGCCCGGCGAAGCGATAGGCATTATAGGGGCGAACGGATCCGGAAAGAGCACGCTGCTGAAGCTCCTGGCGGGCGTGACGATTCCTTCGACGGGCCGCGTCCAAGTTCTGGGCCGGGTCGCTTCGCTGCTCGAACTGGGCGCGGGGTTTCATCCGCTATTGACGGGTCGCGAGAACATTTATCTCAATGCGCGGATCCTCGGTGTCGGTCGCGCGCAGATCGACCGCGTTTTCGATCAAATTGTCGACTTCTCCGGTATTGCGGAGTCTCTCGACAACCCTGTCAATACGTATTCGAGCGGCATGTTCGTGCGCCTGGGGTTCGCCGTCGCAGTCCATACCGATCCGGATCTCTTTCTCGTCGACGAGGTCCTTTCGGTCGGCGATGAAGAGTTCCAGCGGAAGTGCCGCACGCGGATCGGAGAGCTGCGAGAGCAGGGCAAGACGATTGTCTTCGTCTCTCACGACCTCAGTATCGCCAATACGCTCTGCAACCGGGTGATCCTGCTCAGCCGCGGCAGGATGGTCTCTCGGGGAACGCCGCGCGACACGATCGACTTCTATCTCAGGCAGATCGGGCGCAACATCGGTATACACACGTTTGCGCAAGGCGGCGTCGAAGCGATCTTTTGCCACGGACGGATCTCAGTGTTTCACAACAAGGTCGAGGTCAGCGCGCCCAGCGGTTTCCGGATGAGTCTCCAGTGCATGGAACAATGGCATGAGTCCGTTACCGCCGAGTGGGTAGTCGAGGAACGCGGTCCGAACTCTTGCCGGGCGCGGGGAAGGATGTCGCGCTTGCCCGTGATTCTGCACTGGGATATGCGCATCGACGGCGACCGGCTAATCTGGAACGTGGCCGTCGAATGCGAACACGACGTGGAACTGAAAGTCATTTCCACGAACCTGTTCTTGCCGCCCTCCTTCACGCATTGGCATTATGGCGAACAGTCGGGCATCTTTCCTAACATTCTGCCCGGGGACCTGAATTGGATTACCGTCGTGCCCCAGGACCTGCAGTGCAAGGAAACCGTCGCGCTGCCGCATGAAGGTTCTTTGTTGCCGCCGGTGCTCGCATCCATTGAAACCGAGAATCCCTATGTCGCGCTGTCTTGGAGCAACTCGGATTACGTGACAGGATCGCGCGTACTTCGAGTGGCAAGCCATGCGCCGGAGACCGCCGCCTCGTTCCGGGCAGGCCGGCACGATCTAATGACTCTCCGGGTCGATCTGGGCATGACCCGCGAGCAAACAGCAGAGCACATAGAGGCGCAGGAAAACGAGAGAACGGTTACCGCGGGACTCCTCCGCGCCCGATTTGAATCCGGGAAGGTGCGTTTGACGTTTGACGGAAAGGAGCTGACTGCTTTCCTGCATTTCTATGCGTCGGTCTTGATAGGCAATCTGTGGAATGACAGCACCCACTTGCAGTGGCATTCCTTCAAGCGTGAAGGGGATCTCCTCCTGATCAGCGGAGAGTCGCGGCGGTTTCCCTACACGCAGCATTGGGAGGTGAGACCGCTGGAGGAGTGTATCTGCATCCGGATCATGCTCGAGGTGCGAGAGCCAATCGACATTAGCGAGTATCATGCCAGCGTCGTACTGAAGCCGGAGTACTCCCACTGGGAGACACAGCATGAGGCGGGACCGTATCCGGAGTTCGAACGAAGCCAGGAGGATTGGCGCCACGCCAACCGAGTCTACGCGGTCGGGACGTACGCCAAAGCCTTGAGTTCCTCTCTTCCGTCGGTTATGCTGAAGGTGACGACGGATGAAGCGCCTTTCCGCATGACCGCCATCAATACGGGCTATCATGAAAATGCTCGCGTACTGCAGGCGCTGCGGACGTCCGAGGCAGGCCCTATCCACTTCGACAAGGGTTCATACCCATACTTCAGTGGCGCGATTTCGGTCAATCCTTCCGAGGTTCGAGCGGGCAACGACACATGACGCCGACGCTAAAGAAAACGAAGAATCGAGTGCTGACGCGCCGCGGCGTGATGTGGCTCGGGCAGACGTGTAACCAGCGCTGTTACTTCTGCTATTTCTACAGCCGGATTATGGACGGCGATCATCCTGAACACGATTTCATGGATATCGACAAGGCCAAACGAATCTGCAAGACGCTTCGCGAGTATTACGGCAACACGGCCATCGACATCCAGGGCGGCGAACCGACAATCTACGCAGAAATCTTCGAACTGATCCGCTATTGCCGCGACATCGGGCTGTATCCCACGCTTATCACGAACGGGCTTGTGCTGGGCCGCCCCGGAATGCTGGAGAAGTATCGCGACGCGGGCATCCGCGACTTTCTGGTGAGCCTGCACGGCATCGGCCCGATCCACGATGAGGTCGTCGGGGTCCCGGGCGCCTACGAGAAAATCGTGCGCGCGATCGAAGGCATGTGCGAGATCGGGATTCCTTTCCGGTTCAACTGCACCATGTCCAAACCGGTCGTGCCCGTCATCCCGATTGTCGCCCGGAAGGCAATCGAGTACGGCGCGTACGCCGTCAACTACATCGCGTTCAACCCCTTCGGCGACCAGGAACAGGGCCTCCGAACGCGCGAGAACGTCGCGCCCTACTCAGAGATCATGCCCAAGCTGACGGAAGCCATCGACACGCTGGAGGCCGCCGGCATCGAGGCGAACGTCCGGTACCTGCCATTGTGCATGGCGGCGGAACGGCACCGCAAGAACTTCTACAACTACCAACAGCTTCCCTACGATACGCATGAATGGGACTATGAGAGCTGGCTTTGGACCATGCTGCCGTCGCAGATGATGAAGTCGGGCGACACGTTTCCCCCGTTTCCGCTCGGCGTCGGCGCGCACAGGATCTATTCGTCCCGCGGCATAGCCATGCTGGACAGGCTGGCGAAGGGAGAGCTGAAGATTCGGTTGAAATTTGTGGCGCAGCGCGTTCTGGCCCGGATCGAGAAAGCCATACGCGGCAAGAAGGTCTTGTGCGGCGAAGAGGCCAAAGTCCGGGCCGATCTCGACTGCCACTACCGCTACCACGAAGCGTGTTCCAGATGCTCCGCGAAGGGGATTTGTGACGGATTCCACGGTGACTACGCCGAGATGTTCGGTACAAGCGAAGCCATCCCCATCACGAACGTCCCCGCAACGGATGATCCCCTCTTCTACATCCGCGATCAGGAAAAGACCGTCGAGGAGGAGGATAAGGACTGGGCGCTGTGAACGGGGGCGCCAGGGCAAACGCATCTGAACATCAAGCAAATCCGGCTTGTCTGATGTCATACGCTTCCCGCGCGTGTCGTGCTCATGCCCGCGCTCGTCATGGTCATCGTAATCGAGAGAAACTATGGCGGAGAGGTTGCTTGTTCTGTTCTTCCTTACGCCGGGAATGCTGCAAATGGAAAGACAGGGCCATATCATTGAGGTCCTGGGGCCGGAGACATCGGCCAGCACCATACGAATCGCATAGTCCTACCCGATTTCTTCGATTACGATTACGACTACGAGCACGAGCACGGAAGAGCCGGAAGAATCCCCGGGCGGCGCCGCTCTCTCGGATGGGCTTCCCCGGAAACGGTTCCTTTCTTGTCGCGTTGCGAAAGGATTTGTATAATCAGCCATAGTTGCAGGGGAACGTGCTATGGCTGACCCGGATTGCCTTACTGTGCTGCGGCAAGGGCCGCATGCGTGGAACGCGTGGCGAGGGCCGAGCGGCTACGTGAAGGTGGATCTCTCCGGAGCGAACCTCGAGCGGATGATCCTTCAGGGGGCCAACCTCGAGGGAGCGAACCTGAAAGGGGCCCGGCTTGCTGGCGCGGTTCTTAGGAAGGCCTCGTTAGCGGGCGCGGACCTGCGTGAGGCGGATTTGGGCGGCGTCGACTTGACCGAAGCTGTTCTGAGCCGCGCGCAGTTGGGGTATGCCGACCTGCGGAAGGTCACAGTGACCGGCGCGAAGTTTGATGAAGCGGATTTTAGGGAAGCGCGGATAGGCGGCGTTTCTTTCGCCGGTACGGACCTGCGCGCGGCCAACCTCAACGGCACTCTGATCAGCAACATGAACTTTCGCGGGGCCGACATGCGCCACGCCGAAGTGCGCCGGGCAAACCTGTTCGGCGCCGATCTTCGTGACGCCGACCTGCGAGGGGCGATATTCGTCGGGGCCAAGATCGAGCGGGGCGATTTCACGGGGAGCAATCTCGAAGGGGCGAACATGATGGACGCCGACCTTTCGGGGGCCTGTCTTGAGCGGGCCGTGTTGCTGGAAGTCGATCTCCGGAAAACTCGTCTGGAACAGGCAAACTTCCGGAAGGCCAACCTGAGAGGGGCTCTGCTTGACGGCGCGAGCCTTACGGGCTGCTGCTTCGAGGAAGCGGACCTAACCGGAACCGCCTTGAATGCCGCGGACCTGACCGAGGCGAATTTTGCCGGGGCCACCCTCGCGGGAACGATCTTGATCGCGGCAAGATTGCCGCGCGCGAACCTCCAAAACGCAGTCCTGACTCGCGCAAACCTCGAGAGGGCCTGCCTGGCCGCCGCGAATCTCACGGGGGCCGACCTCGATGGCGCCAATCTAACCGGGGCAAACTTGGTCGCGGCGGTATTGCATGGGATTCAGAACTGGGAATCCGCCACGTTGCGCGAGGCCAATCTGACGGGCGCGCTGCGTCCTCCGCGCGGCCTGCGCGACCGGGCACGGCAACTGGGAGCCGTCTTGGAAGGCCCCGTGGCCGTATTGCAGCAGGGCGTGGGGGTTTGGAACGCATGGCGTCAGGAAAACGCCGTGGCCGTGCTGAATCTTCAGGGCGCGGATCTGTCCTGGGCCGACCTGCTCAACGCCGATTTCAGCAGGGTTGACCTCAGCAACGGCGATCTCTCTGGAACGAATCTCCACGGAGTCAACTTCGAAGGGGCGAACCTGCAACGAGCAAACCTCCAAGACTCCAAACTGTCAGGGGCGCGCCTCGCCAACGCGGACCTGCGCGAGGCGGATTTCCGCAAGGCCGACCTGCGAGGAACGGACCTGCGGACGGTTCGCCTTCAAGGTGCGCGTTTCTGCAACGCCCTTCTTGCGCGGGTCGTTCTCTGCGGTTTGGACGTGTCGGGCGCTGACTTCCAGGAGGCCGACCTCACCGAGGCGGACCTGCGCGATGCAAAGGTTACCGGGGCGATCTTCCGCGGCGCGATCTTGCGTAACGCGTGCCTGGCGGGTTTGGATCTGAGCGGCATGAACTTTGCCGAGGCGGACTTGACCGGCGCCGATCTGACCGGCGCCAACATGCAGCGCGCCGACCTCAGCGATGCCGATTTGAGCGGAGCAAATCTCAAAGGCGCCAACCTCGACGACGCCGAACTCAAAGGCGCCAACGTTGAAGGCGGCGTGCTACCCGTTCGTCACCGGCTCTCCCGCTGGATCGGCGGAAAACGCCGGTGACCCTAGATTCGGCAGTCAAGATTGAAGGCGCTTTTCGATGTGATGGACGGCATGGATACCGGCAGGATTCACCTGCGCGGTTGTGTCCATTCTGTCCATAACGTCCACTTCGTCCATTGTTTGGACAGGTCTAATTGGCTCCAACCGCCAAATTTGGGTGACCGGAGCGCAACACGTCAACACGAATCCAAACTGTCGCGATCTTCCGGCTTGGCATCCGCGACTTTAGACATCGCCCGGAGGAATTTCTTCCTGTCCCCCGTGGTACGCGCAGATTCCTAAGACCTCAACGCTAAGACGCTAAGACGCCAAGAGTTTTCTGCCCTTCTTTGCGACTTCGCGCCTTTGCGTTATGCCCTCTTGTCCTTTTGCGTAACCATTCAGTCATGGAGGGACTTGGACGGGGGTGGGTGCAAGGACCGAAAGGACGTAAAGGACCAAGAGGACCTGCTGATGAAGTGCGCGTTCGGCAATCCAACTGTGAATGGTTACCTGCGGGTTTTGGCTCGCTTTGTGTTGCGGGAATCCGCGTGGTATACTCCGCTGTTTCTCGTATGTTGGGCCATTTGATCGGGGAGCGCCTGACTGTCACGGGATGCATTTGCGGGAGCGATAGGTTGAGTAAGTTGTTTTGCGGGCTAGACTTCGGCACTACGAACTCGAGCGCGGCCGTGTCTGACGGGAGCCGGACGTGGGTCCTCGAGTTGGACGCCGAGAATGATACGGCTGCGTCGCTTCCGTCGTTGTTGTACATCGCGCGCGACGGGGAACAGATCGTGGGTCGTGCGGCAGCCAATGCCTTCATTGATCGCAATGTCGGTCGCGAGGTCCTGCTCAAGCAAGTCCAGTTGGGCGTCTCGATAGAAGGGTACGTGGGGTCTGAGCCGGACAAGAGCGAGAGCTACCGTCCGGGTTTGTTTGACCAGCCCGCGGGAGCCGAAGGCGTTCATGCGACCGCGACCATCGAGATCAACTCGCCCGGGCGGTTGTTTCAGTCGCTCAAAAGCCTCTTGCGGCATCGCGGATTCCGCGGGACGGAGGTATTCGGCCAGACCTACCAGATCGAAGAACTCACCGCGATGATCCTGCGCCGGATCAAAGAGGCCGTCGACGAGGCGGCCGGCGAACCGGTCACGTCGGTTGTGTTGGGGCGTCCCGTTCGGTTCTCGACCGATTCCGCTGAGGACTCTGTCGCGGAAAGACGTTTGCGCGTCGCGGCGGGACTGGCGGGTTTTGAGAACGTCGCCTTTTTCTACGAGCCGGTTGCGGCGTGCGTCGAGTACGCCGTGACGAGGGACACCCAGCAGCGGCTGATAGTCGTAGACATCGGCGGCGGCACCTGCGACGTTTGCGTCATGGAATTCGGCGGAGCAAGGGGGGCGAAGGCGCGGCTCGCCGAGAGCCGGATACTCGGCGTGGCTGGCGTGCCGGTGGCCGGAGACGCCATCGATAAGGAGATCATCCGCGCGAAACTCTTCCCACTGTTCGGGTGCCGGTCGCGCTACGGACCCGCTCAGTTGCCCGTGCCGCAGTTCCTCTTCAACAGCATCCTCGACTGGCAGAACATCTATAAACTCAACACGGAAGAAACGATCAACTGGCTCATAGCGATGGAAATGAGTTCGACGAGCCCCGAATCGATCCGCGCGTTGCGGTGTCTCATCGAGCGTAACTACGGCTATCTCGTCACGCGCGAGGTCGAGGCCGCGAAGAAGCGTTTGTCGACGGATCTCGAGACCACGATCGAGATCGAAAAGGAAGACATTCAAATCATCGAGCAGTTGGAGCGTCATGAATTCTCGCACATCATCGAGCATACGCTCGAGGCCATGATGTCGAGCATCGAAGAGGCGGAACAGGCGGCAGGCGTGTTGCCGGAAAAGATCGACTGCGTCCTTACGACGGGTGGCACGAGTCTCATCCCCGCGCTCCGGCAGATGCTCGAGGACCGCTATGGAGCGGAACGCCTGATGCAGCGCGATACCTTTACGAGCGTCGCAACGGGATTGGCCATAGTCGCGCAATACGCGTGACGCGACAGCGATTCGCAGGAGGAAATCCGGTGGGAAAATCCAACACGCGTTCAGTCTTCAACACCGGCAAACGCATTCGACTCGGGCTGTGGGGCCTCGGGCGGGGGATGTCGTTCTATTCGATGTGTGACGCCCTCAATATCGACGTTGTCGCCGGGTGCGATTTCAACGAACACATGCGCCGCCGGTTCAAGGAGGCCAAGCCGAAAGCGCTTGTCACGGCGAGCGCCGGCGAGTTTCTCGGAGCGGATTTCGACGCGGTCCTCCTTGCGACCTACTGCCCGGCGCATGCAGGCGACGCGATCCGTTGTCTGCGAGCCGGTAAACACGTGCTGTCGGAGGTCACGGCGTTCCACACGATGGCCGAGGGCGTCGAACTCGTTGAGACGGTCCGGAAGACCGGGCTCGTCTATAACCTCGCCGAGAATTACCCTTTCACGGCGCCGCACATGTACCTGGCGAGGAAATGGAAAGAAGGGCTCTTCGGCGAACTGATGTACGCCGAAGGCGAGTACGTCCACGAGGTCCGTTCGCTCGCGTTCACGTACATCGACGGCGTCCCGATCATTCCCGGCCATGCGTTGCACAATTGGCGCAGTTGGCTCCACTTTCATTATTACTGCACGCATTCGCTCGGGCCGATCATGGTTATCACCGGCACGCGGCCCACGCGCGTGGTCTCGCTGCCGTCGGCTCATTGTCTTCCGGGGTATCCGATACCGAAGATCCAGGGGCTGGGCGGCATCGCGCCGAGCCTCATCAATATGGACAACGGGGCGGTGGTGCGCAATCTGATGGGCGGCACCACGAATGACGTCCATCTGTTCCGTTACTGGGGGACCAAGGGTTCCGCGGAAGCGACGGACCGGTTGTTCCTGCGGCTCGGTGGCGGCGGCTCGACACCGAAGATGGAGGTCAGGACGGACTGGGGCGAACTCACCGATCTGGCCGCTAGGACCGGGCATGGAGGCGGCGATTTCTGGGTGTTGTACTACTTCGCGCGGCAGATTCTCGATGGCACGCCTGCTCCGTTCGACATTCATGCCGCCGCGGACGTTACGATTCCAGGCATCCTCGCCTACCGGTCGAGCAGAGAAGGCGGGCGGCCGTATGACGTGCCCGATTTCCGGAAGAAGAAGGATCGCGATGCATGCCGGAACGACCATTTTGCTCAGCCGCGCATCGATACCGCGAACGTCTGCTTCCCGAGAAACGCGGACAAGACGGAGATCGGGCAGTTCAACCTAGTCATGAACGACCTCATCAATGCCGCTCTTGTGTATCGCGCATATGCCGACTGGATGGCCGTGGCCGATTCGGTCATGGAACCGGCGCGCGTGCTCGAGTTGGCGGACAATTTGATCCGGGAGTATCCGCGCATGTTGGACGTGATGCGCAAGGCCCGCGCGCTGGCGGACAAGTATCCAGGAAGCGAAGGCGCGCGTCTGCTGTGCGAGATGCTCGAGGTTGGCGGCGAGTCGTGCATGACCGGCAAGGGCTTCCTCAAAGCGGTCAAGGATTCCCGGCGCAAGCTCGCACGCCGGATCAACGCGTAACGTCCGGTTCCCTTCTTAGTTCAATGACGACTGCTTCCGGAGGGCAGTTGAACCGTAGGGGAATCGTCGAAGCGCCGATGCCGGTCGTTGTGTATCCTTGCATGTCTCCGTGCCGCCAGCGTCCCGCGCTGTACCGGCGCTCGCACCGGGCGTTCAGAAATACCTGGCCGAAGTATGGCAAACAGACCTGTCCGCCGTGCGTGTGACCGCAGAGGTAGAGGTCGACGCCGAACTGTTCGGCCTCCGGGATGATTTCAGGGGAGTGCGCCAACAGAATGGTGAACGCGCCCGCGGGTACGTCCCGGATCGCGAGCGGGAGGCTGTCGCAGAAGAAATCGTGCGGGTCGTCGACACCCGCGATCCAAATTTCCTCGCCGCCCTGGCTCACGGCAGTGCTCTCGTTGACGAGCACGCGTATTCCGAGCGGGCGGAAGCCTGAAACGAAATCGCTCATGTCGTTGTTGCCAAGGATCGCCACCGTTCCGAGCTGTGGGGAGATCGTCTCGATCAGGCGGCGCATTCCTGCATACACGCTGCGGCAAGGGGCCTGCCGATTGAACCGGTAATCCCCCGTGAGCAGGCAAAGATCGCACCGCACGCCTGTCACGATGCCGCAGACGGCATCAATGAATCCGGGCCGCTCGCTGAAGTGGAAATCGGAAAGCTGGAGGATGCGAAAGCCGTCGAATGCCTCGGGCAGCGTTCTGAACGAGAACGTAAATTCGCGCAGCAGCGGCTCGTTCGCGTTCCGCAGGCCGCGTGGGAGAAGGCCGGTGAGACTCAGCAGCGCCCGGGCCGCCGCAATGCTGGGACCCTCTCCATCGGACTCGCTTTCCAGTTCCGGGCGGCGCCTCAGCAAGCATTTCGCTTCCATCGCAAGCCGCTTGTTCCAGAGACTCTCGCGCGTCACGATGAGATTGTCTTCAATCGATGGGATTTTCCTGCGGGCCACAAACAGAGATTCCTGTGTTTCGACTTCATGCAATTCGACGAATACTAGCCAAGCACACTCGAAATCTCAAGGACTACTGAGCGCGTCTTAAGAAATGCCGTCGCAATAGGCCCGCTCTCTCAACAAGCCTGTAGCTTTGCGTCATTCCCGCGAAAGCGGGAATCCAGTCACACGCAAAGGTCACGGGGCGGCTCGTGCGTCCTGGATTCCCGCTTTCGCGGGAATGACGCAGAGTTCGGATGTTCTTCTCGCAAGCTCCGAGAACAAGAATGCCCTTCCGTCGAGGAGGGGCATCCGATTACGCTGATCATGCCGGGGCGGCTCGTGCGTCCTGGATTCCCGCGAAAGCGGGAATGACGCGGAGTTCGGGTGTTCTTCTCGCAAGCTCCGAGAACAAGAATGCCCTTCCGTCGAGGAAGGGCATCCAATGAAGCGTATCATGCCGGCCGTATCGCGAGGATACGGCCGCGACATCACGTTCCCAATAGCTGTGCGGCGCTCTGAGGAATGATATTGCCCTGGACGAGAGCGGACACACTGCGCTTGAGCATCATATCGTTGCGGGTGCGGTCGATCACGCCGCGGGCCATGTCCTGATCGCGAATCATCGAATCGCTGTTCTGAATATTCACGTTGGCGGTCTCTCTTGTCTCGATGGCGCTTGTGAGGCGGCTCTGTTGAGCGCCGAGACCCGCGCGATTCTGGTTGAGCTGATCCGCCGCGTTGCCCAACGTCTCGAGCGCGGCGGTCGCGCCTTCCCGCGTACCGAGATTCACTCCAGTGATTCCGAGGGCGGCCGGCGTCGTCGGGTTGATGTTGATTTGATTGCCGGCCTCGGTCCCGACCGGAATCGGGCCGGACGTCCCGTTCAACAACTTCACCCCGTTGAATTCCGTGTTTCCGGCGGTCTGGCCGACCTGCTCGATGAGTTGCTGGGCTTCCTGATTGATGGCGGCCCGCTGATCGTTGTTCAACGTGCCGTTGGCGGCCTGCGTGGCGAGTTCTTGGATGCGTCCGACGGCTTCCTGTTGGGTGCCCATGGCCTGGTCGGCGGTCTCGATGACGTTCACGCCGGTCTGAAGATTGTTGACCTCCTGCGTGTTCTGGCGGACCTGCGTACGGAACCGTTCCGAGATGGCGAGGCCGGCGGCGTCATCGGCCGCGCGGTTGATCCGGAGGCCGGACGCCATACCTTCGAGGGCCTTTTGAAGCCCCTGCGCGGCGGTTCCAACCTGGCGGCCGGCGTTCAGCGCGGGAATGTTGTTGTTGATCCTGAGTCCCATAAACCAACCCTCCATCGAGCGACTAGAGAACACACCTCTTTGCTCATGAGTAAGTATATCACATTTTGGTGTGTTTGGGTATCGGGTATCGCCTTATGCGGCAATTGGAGACAGTTGGGTTTGTCCAAGTAGTGGACAAAGTGGACGTTGTGGACAAAGTGGACGCAACCCTTAGGTGATCCTCTTCGGCATCCACACCGTCCACAAAGTCCACGTCGTCCACCATTTCGGGAAGCATCTTCAATATTGACTGCCACGGGTTTCGTGACGACGCTCGACTAGACTGATACCCGATACCCTAACCCCGGTATTCTATTGACATTCGGTGCAGGTCCGGGCCGCGCGTGGAGAGGGGCTGGCGAAGGCGGCGAGGAAGGCCTGTGCCCGTTCCGAAAAGAAGCGCGTCGAGCGATCTAACTTCTTGACATAAAAGAAGATTAGTGATAACCTCTGTTGACAAGGTAAGGGGACGGGATCTGCGTGTGAGTGGAGTCCCCACGGAGGAGCAGCCTTACTTATAGGAAGGGGCCGCTAGCATTATTGGAGACCTCGCGGGGAGGGTTTTGTGTCGGGAGCGGACCCGGGGCTATGGCGCTGGGTTTTACAGAGGAGAGGTGAGACGCATGTCAAAGCAGTCTGTGATTCTTGTAGCGGTTTTGCTGGGGTGCTGTGCTGCGGCGTCAGCGGGCATTTCGCACGTGGATAGGGACCAAGCCGTTGACGTCTCAGGCGACGCCGGCTCACCGAAGCATCAGGACATCATCCTTGCGCAGAACGCGGCCCCAAGCGGGCTCGAGATCTACGACGGCTCGACTTCCTCCATTCTTTTGGACAGCATTAACAGCGTGTCCCGAGATGCCGCCGCCTACCCCGGGCCTACCGCGGACTTCAGCGCCGATCTGACAAATGGTCGCCCTCCGCTTACGGTGCGGTTCACGGACTTCTCCAATCCCGGCACTTCCCCAATCACGGCTTGGGCGTGGGATTTCGGTGACGGCGGGACGAGCGACGTGCAGAATCCTGAGCATCTATATACAATTGTAGGCGATTTCACTGTTACCTTGACAGTCACGACGAGCGTAGGTTCGGATACGCGGATCAAGACAGACTACATCCATGTGATCTTCTATCCGCCCGTCGCAGACTTCACAGGGGCTCCGACAGATGGTCCGCCTCCGCTTACGGTGCGGTTCACAGACTTTTCTATTCCCGGCAGTTCGCCGATCATCCAATGGGCCTGGGATTTCGGTGACGGCGGGACGAGCGACGTGCAGAATCCTGAGCATATATATACAAACGAAGGCGTTTTCGATGTTACCTTGACAGTAACGGCAGAGGATGGGACTTCGGTTTCGCGGACCAAAGAAGACTACACCCATGTGGCCTTCTATCCGCCCGTCGCAGACTTCACAGGGGATCCGACAGATGGGACGCCTCCGCTTACGGTGCAGTTCACAGACTTTTCTATTCGTGGCAGTTCGCCGATCATCCAATGGGCCTGGGATTTCGGTGACGGCGTCGGGACGAGCGACGTGCAGAATCCTGAGCCTTATATATATGAAAACGAAGGCGTTTTCACTGTTACCTTGACAGTCACGGCAGAGGATGGGGCTAAGGATACACGGATCAAAGAAGACTACATCCATGTGGCCTTCATCTCGCCCGTCGCAGACTTCATCGGGTATCCGCGCACGATTCCGGCTCGCGCTTGGGTACAGTTTTTGGACGCTTCCATTCAAGGCGCTCCTCCGATCGCAGATCCGCCGCAGGGATACAGATGGAATTTCGGCGACGGCGGAACGAGCGAAGATCGGAATCCATGGCATATATACAATTTTATTGGCGCGAATCCAGTCACATATACAGTCGAGTTGTGTGTTTTCTCGGAGGTGGCCTCAGACGGTCTGATCAGATCAGACTGTGAGACTAAAGAAAACTATATTACTGTTACTCCACTTCCGCCTGTCGCCGACTTTGCCGCCTCTCCGAGGTCCGGGAATTGGCCGCTTATGGTTCATTTCACGGACGCTTCGGATCTGGGCACTTCTCCTGATACTGCAGATTGGGCCTGGGATTTCGGCGACGGGAAGACCAGCACGGAACAGAACCCCGACGACCACAAGTACGTGCTTGCGGGTGTGTACACCGTGTCTCTCACCGTGACGACCGCCGTGGGCAGTAACACGGAGACAAAGACAGATTACATCACAGTAAACATTCCGCCGCAGGCAAGGTTCGTGGCCGATCGGGCTATTGGGAATGCCCCCCTGCCTGTTCAGTTCACGGACAAATCGGATCCCGGCACTTCTACGATTACAAGTTGGGCCTGGAATTTCGGCGACCCCAGCAGCCCCGAGAATACAAGCATCCTGCAGAATCCGAATCACCCTTACAACTCAAAGGGCAATTACACGGTCACTCTTAGAGTGACTACAGCCGTGGGCACCAGCACAGCTTCGGATCTCATCACTGTGTCAGAGGGCGGGTTGCCCACAGCAGGTTTCAAGGCTAGTACGACCTCTGGGAAGGCGCCGCTAAACGTTGATTTTACAGACCATTCCGCGTCGCCGGAAGGCGACCCGATCACCGATTGGCTATGGGATCTTGGAGATGGCTCAACAAGCGATGTTCAGAATCCGCCAACCCACGTCTACATCGAGGCGGGCCCCCCCTACGAGGTACGCTTAACCGTGACCACGAGTCTGGGGTTGTCCGACACGTCGGAACCTATGGCCATTACTGTAACTGAGAACGCGCCACCGCGGATCGTGGTCGAGAATGACCAGATTTTCCTGACAGGCTGTATGGAGCAGGTTCTCAACGCTTCCGGAGTCTATGTGGAGCGGGTTCTCAAAGTCTCCGAAGTCTATGATTCAGACGACAGCGAGTTCTCGTTCAGTTGGCGGGAGCACTTCTACAATCCGGTGCCGAGTATCATCCAGGATTACAGCGCTCTCCACGTGCCCGTGATCCCTGCGGGCAGCGAGTCCATGCAGGAAGTGCCGGTCTTCTTCCCGCGTCCGGGCCGGTATGAATTCGAGGTCCAGGCAAGCGATGGCATCGACGTCAGTAACACCGAAACAATCGTCGTCTACGTGCCCGGCCTTTATGGGTTGGTGAGTTTTTCTCCATCCGACGGCGTGGTCCGCGTGCCCGATGCTCATATCGAAGCATATGATGATCAGTCTGCCGCGGACCTAGGGTACCCGCTGAGTGCGACGCCCCCGGAGAGCGCGGCCATTTCCGACTCTTTGGGCCGTTACGTCTTGAACTGCGTGTATCCCGAGAGCGTTTCTCGGGCGCGCGGCTACTACCTACGGGTCACGCGCGATGGTTTTGAGACCCCGCCGGTGCTCCAAGCCGTAGTGCGTCCGGATCCCGGCCCGAACGATGTGCGGTACGATCTGGAGATCGGTCGCGGATATTTGGAGACGTTGCGCGGCCAGATTGTCAACCGCACCACGGGCCTGGGCATCGCCGGGGCGAACGTCGTGATCATTCCGGGCCTGTTGGGCCTGGTCTACACCGACAGCACGGACCAGAACGGCATCTTCGAGATCTCGGACGTGCCGTTTGGCTCATGGATCATGCAGTTGCAGGGGCCCATAGGCGTTCCCTACCTGCCGGAGGTGCGGGACATCAACATCTCTCCGGGCCCGCTGCCCATCAATACGGTCACGGAAGCGATGCGCTTGAACGCCGCTATCAGCGACCCGTATGAGCCGGATTCATCCATGGGTGTTGCCATGACCATCGGGGTCGGCGACCCGCCGCAGGTCCACAATCTCTATCCCAGCATTCCGCTCTCCGACACAGATTGGGTTTCCTTTAGTGCTACGGCAGGAGCGCCCGTCTCCATCGAGACCCTGTTCCTGGGTTCGCGATGCGACACTTCCATTTGGTTGTATGACCAAACGGCCCGCTTGCTCATGGTCAACAACGACCGCGGCAACGGCGATCGCTCTTCGTATCTCTCCTTCACGCCGGCAGGCGCCGGGCCATACTTCGTGGAAGTGCGGAATATGGATACGTCGCAGGACGGGAGGAATACGGCCTATGCGATCCGCGTGTGGCAGACCAACAGAGCCGACAACTACGAGTCGGACAACGTGTGGACCGCGGCCAAGTGGATTGGCGTGGACGGCCCGGAGCAGGCCCATACTTTCTTGAGTTCACTCAACGGAAGCGACCAGGATTGGGTGGTTTTTTCGGCAGATTTCGGCGACATCATTTCGATGGAAACGACCGGGCTCGGCCCTCGGTGCGATACGGTGATCGCACTGTTTGATGAGACGGGTAATGCCGTTTTGGGACTTGGTGGCCTGCCGCTAGCTAACGACAATCGCAGTCCGGGCGACCTGTCGTCTCTCCTTTCGCTTGTCGTGCCCCAGGACGGGTTGTATTACCTTCAGGTCAAACATCGCGATACGAATACGTTCGGCGCGGACACGGGCTATACACTCCGGGTGTGGCGTGACCAACAGAGCGACTGGCTTTCGTTGTCGCTCGAGCCGGATGCGGGCGTCGCGTCTCTCAGCGGCTCGGTCACATTGGCCGGCCTCGGGACGCCGGTGCCGAACGTTCGCGTCTCGTTGGGCTCCGGCATCTTCAACAACACGGATGCTGACGGAAAGTATAGGTTCACCAATATCGCGTCCGGCTACTACTACATGACGCTGACGAAGAATGGCTACGAGCCCGTGCGGGAATGGAACGTGTGGGCGCCGCCGGGGACGAACACAATCCGCGACTTCCAGGTCATGTTCGCTGACCGCGGGGCGACCGTGACCGGCGTGGTCACCGACTCGGCCACCGGAAAGGTCCTGCCGGGCATAACCGTGGGCATAGTGAACGGCACGGTGCTCGCGCCTTCGGACATCACGGATGCCACGGGTTACTTCCAACTGATTGATGTTGGCGAAGGACAGCAGGCTATCCAGGCGGAGGCGCCGCCCGCGTGGGGCTATACCGAGAGCACAACCATCGTGCAGATTCCGCCGCCGGCATCGGTAGAACAAGCGTGGCCGCATCTTGAACAGGACATCGTGTTGTCGGGTGGCATATACCCAGGCATCGAGTCCGAACGCCCTCGGGCAATTGCTGTGGCTGTCGAACCCATGTGCCGGACTACGGGTGAAGCCGTCCTGTTGGATGCCTCGGAATCGGAGGCTTCTTCGGGCCTGAACCGCTTGCGGTTCGACTGGCGCGAATCGCCGGACAACCCGGCTTTGGGCCTGCTGCCACACGGTTCCACGAGCATGGACCGCATAACAGTCTTCCTGCCGGTGCCGGGCCGCTATGTGTTCCTGGTCGATGTCCAGGATGCCGTGACGCTCGAGACGAGTCTGCGTCCGGCGTCCTTCACCGTCAACGCCGCCGGGTTGCGAGGCAATGTTCACGTGTCGCCGTCCGACGGTGTGTGGGGGCTGAACCTTGCCACCGTTCGCCTCTACGGCGACACTGACTACGTCGGCGCCTTGAACTGGGCGCCCACCTATCTGGATTCGAGGCAAACCGAAGACTGGCCGCCGGGGGACTTCGTCCTGGAGGCGATCGAGCCCGATCAATGTTACTGGCTTGTGGCGCGCAGAGATGGCTTCCTGCAATACGGCCCCGTGAAGGTATGCGTCACGTGCAATTCCACGCTGGCGCCCAAGCCCGTGAACATGGCCGCCAGATCGTACACCTTCGACGGCACCGTCACAGGGCCTGACCCGGACACAGGCGTCGTAGGTCCGCTTGAAGCGGTGCGCGTCATAATGCCGCCGGGCATCATGGCCGAATCCTTCCGCACAAGCACCGATCGCAGCGGCTACTTCCGTATGGCGGAGGTGCCTGAAGGGACGGGCTGGCCGGTGATGATGATGCGATCCGGTTTCGAGTCTTACACCTTCTTCGTGGATATCTCCGGCAATACGCGCGAGGACCACGAGATGACTCCGCTTGCGGGCAACGAATTTGTAGATGTCCAGGGCACAGTCGTCGTTGCATTCGAGAAGAGCGGCGCTGTCACGTGGCTCCCGGTTGCGCACGCGGAAGTCACATTCGGGTTCGGCGTCGGAAAGGCCTTCACGGATCTCAATGGCCACTACGTCATCCGAGATCTCCCGCCGGGAGACTACTACGGCATCGCGCGCAAGACCAGCCCGACGAAGCGTTACATTTCGGAGCCGCTGGCGGACTCCGGAATAATCCGGCTGTTCCCCGGCTCGCACAACGTCGTAGACTTCCGCCTGGATCTTGATCGCCGTGACGCCGCCAAGGCGGGAGACTCGGAGTCGATCTATGTGGACGCGCCCGTGCTTGCGGGCAAAGTGCTCGATATTTCGGGCGAGCCCATCGAGGGCGCCGGTGTAAGCGTCGTTCCGGCCGAGCCGTTCAGACTCGAGAAGGGCATGCAGGACCAGAGCGCCGTCTACACCAGCTTCACCGGCGCGTTCACCTTGATCGGAGTGCCCGAAGGTCTCCAGACGGTCGAGGTGAAACTGCCCGACGGAACGGTATTCCGGCAGACAGTGATGGTCGGTGACAACACCGAGGTCGTGCTCTATGGCGACATCAGCGCCGCGGGCAGCCTGCAGATCACCCCGCCCACGGACTTTGCCTCTTCCGGGCCGGTTGGAGGGCCGTTCATTCCGGCGTTCATCAACTACACCCTGCATAACTCGAGCAAAGCCGCGCTGACCTACGCCGTGACGCGTACGGAAAACTGGGTTGGATTCAAGATAGAACCCACGCAAGCGATTCGGGGCTCGCTCCGGGGCTCGCTCAGCGCAGGCGGCGATGTCGCAGTCGGAGTATATATCGATCAGGACGCGGCTGGCGGCCTCCCGATCGACGAACACGTGAGCGTTGTGACCTTCAGTAATCTCACGGCCGTGCCCACCCTTTCCGAGAATCGCGAGGTAAGACTCACCGTTGGTGAAGGTGAAGGTGAGGGTGAGGGCGAAGGTGAAGGTGAAGGCGAGGGCGAGGGCGAGGGTGAAGGCGAGGGTGAAGGCGAGGGTGAAGGCGAGGGCGAAGGTGAGATCCCGGGCCAGGAGTGGTACGTAGATGTCGACAGTGTCGCGGTTGTTCCGACGGGGACCTCTTGGGCTCTGGCGTTTCGAACAATCCAGGAAGGCATAGACGCGGCGGCGGCGGCCCAGGCATCGAAAGCCGCTATGCCCCAAGAAGTCTGGGTCAAGATGGGAGTGTACGGCGAGGAGCGCGCCAACAGCACGGGGTCGTTGGTTCTGGCCGAAGATATAAGGGTGTACGGCGGTTTCGTCGGCACGGAAACGAGCCGCGCCGAGCGTAATTGGGCTGGAAACGTCACCACGATTGACGGATCGACGGCGTACAGGGGCCGGCCCGCATATCATGTGGTGACGGGCGCGACTGGCGCCGTACTTGATGGTCTAACGATCACGGGCGGCAGCGCCGACGGATTCGACGAACGCGGTTGGGGCGGCGGCATGTACAACGTGGATTGCGCGCCGACTATCCGCAACTGCACTTTCACGGCCAACAGCGCCTACTGGGGAGGCGGAGCGGTCTACAATGACAACTCGCTGAGCGGCGCGCCATTCCCCATCTTCTCGAAATGCGTCTTCTCCGATAACATCGCCACCACCGCCTCCTCCGACGGTGGCGCTATCTTCAACATGAAGTCGTCGCCGACGATCGTGAACTGCCTCTTAACGTCCAATACGGTGAACCGCCACGGAGGGGCCGTGTACGACGCGTATGCTTCGCCGACGATCACGAACTGCACGTTCTACGGAAACGTTTCGTACCGGGGCGGCGCACTCGCCGATTTGTTCAGCTCGTCCGCGAACATCAAGAACTGCATCCTGTGGAACGACGGTGGCGAACAGGAAATCTATACCGACACGACCAGTTCGACGAGTGTAAGCCACTCTGATGTCAAGGGGAGTGGCGCCAAGTCAGGCGCCAAGGCTGAAAGCCAGGGCAGATCCGTTATCTACGTACCGTCTTCCGGCCGCGCCGAACTCGTGGACCTCGACAATCCGGGCCGGCATGCCATGCGTACGTATCCGCCGCAAGCCACCGAGAAGGCGGGCGGAATAACGTTTAACGTCTACTATGATGACATGAACGTACACAACGGTATCGGGTTTGACGATCCGGCGTATGGAGTTGCGCGCCGAGCCCGTGTGGCCGGGGTGCTATCCTATCTCAACACGGTGCTGAAGAATACCGGCAGTTGCGACATCCTGTTCGTCGAATCGGAAGTAGACGGGACGGGCTTCTTGGCCGCGTCCGGCTCGTACTACTGGACAGACCCCGGTTTCACGAATGGGTTTGCCTTCGATCATATTACCACGGGCAATGACCCCGCTGGAGACGTGCCTGACATCGTCGCAGTGGTGGACTTTGGCTGGGGGTGGTACCAGGATACAGGCATATCGCCTCCAGACAAGCTGGACCTAAGATCGGTCTTGCTTCACGAGGTTACCCACGGCCTTGGTATTGCAAGCCTGAGCGATGAGAGGGGATACAGTCAGTTTTACACTGACACCTACACCTATTGGGACGATTATCTTGAGACCGGAAAAGGCAAGGACCTCTTCGGCGGCAATCCGCCGTCGTTCCGCGGTGCAGTCAGGGACTTGACCGGAGCCGACAACGGCGTTCGATACAAAGGCGCCCACGGCGTCGCGGCTTTTGGCTCCAAGCCCTTCGTCTACGCGCCCTCTCCGTTCGAATACGGCAGCAGCCTGTCCCACTGGATGCCGGGCATCGCCAATAACATCGTAATGGGGCCGTTCAGCGACTACGGCGACATGACTCGCGAATATGCGCCCGTGGAGATTGGCGTACTCGAGGATCTCGGATACAACATCTCAGGCGAGGGTGAAGGCGAAGGCGAAGGCGAAGGCGAAGGCGAGGGTGAAGGCGAAGGCGAGGGTGAAGGTGAAGGAGAGGGTGAAGGAGAGGGTGAAGGCGAGAGCGGCAATATCGATGCCGATCCGATGTTCGTCAATCCGGAGACCGGCGATTTCCGTCTGCAAGGTGAACTGTCTCCCTGCAAAGACTCGGGCATCGGCGGCGCTGGAGTCCCTGCCACAGACATCCGCGGCAAGTCGCGTCCGCAGCCAGCGGGCGGCAGGATTGACATGGGCGCGTATGAAAGCTTGGGACCGAATGCCGGCTTCTCGTATGAAATAAGCCCGGCCACCGGTTTCGCCCCCGTGACGGTGCAATTCACGGACACGTCCACGGCGGGCGAAGACGAACCTATCACGTCGTGGGCGTGGGATTTCGGCGACGCAGGCAGCAGCGACAATACGAGCTCCCTGCAAAATCCGACGCATACCTATAACGCAACGATTGGCGCCACGTACGTCGTGACGCATACCGTGACGTCGGCTGCAGGAGCTTCCACGAAGATCCGCTCCATCATCACTTACACGCCGTTGAACGCGGATTTCACGGCGACGCCCGTCAGCGGCATAGGCCAGCTTGCGGTGCAGTTCCGCAACACCTCGACGGGCGACTACACGTCCAGCGACTGGCAGTTCGGCGACGGTGAAGGGGTGAC
Organism: uncultured Nitrospiraceae bacterium; assembly: GCA_964587655.1. Classification (GTDB taxonomy): domain Bacteria; phylum Hydrogenedentota; class Hydrogenedentia; order Hydrogenedentales; family SLHB01; genus CAZPMT01. The sequence continues at coordinate 9,732 of CAZPMT010000034.1, read as the reverse complement.
CCTCTCCAAAGGCCAGCCCGACCCGAAGCATACCTACACTCGGCCCGGGGTATATAGCGTTTGTCTGATGATTTCCGGCCATGGCGAATCGGATCCGGCCTGCAAGACCAACCTGATAACGGTCTATACACCGGCTAACGCGGAATTCTCCGCGGACGTTACAAGCGGCATCGGAACGCTTACCGCCAACTTCACGGACAAGTCCACCGGCGACTACAATAAGTGTGTGTGGGTCTTCGGGGACGGCACGCCTCCGGTTGAAGCTCAGCCCGGGGAGAAACAAGAGCATGAGTACAAGGCGCCGGGACGTTACACCGTTAAACTTACGATCTCGGGACCGGGCGGGACGGATGTCGAACAGAAGACCGATTACATAACGGTGTACGTTGCCTGCGCTGCCGCGTTCTCCGCGGACAAGACGTCCGGCATCGCGCCATTGACAGTGACGTTCACAAACACCTCGACAGGCGACTGTGATTGTTTCCGTTGGGACTTTGGCGACGGCAGTGGCCACGTGCCCCCGTTGGAGCCGGAGGCCACCGTGCACCACACTTACGACAATCCGGGCGTCTACACGGTCTGCCTGACCGTGTGTGGCCCGGGCTCCACCGACATTGTCTGTATACCGAATTACATCACGGTTTACGAGAAGATTCACGCCGATTTCACGGCCGAGCCCACCACGGGCATAGCCGGTACGGAAGTCTCCTTCACGAACCTCTCGGTCGGCGACTTCACGGCCCTCGAATGGAATTTCGGCGACGGCAGCCCGAAATCCGCCGAGACGGATCCGAAACACATATACAAGAAGAAAGGGGACTTCACGGTTTCGCTGACGGCTTCACGTACGGGCGATTCCGACACGAAGACCGTACCGAACCTCATCACCATCACGGCGCCGGTCCCGGCCTTTTCCGCCACAACGCCAACGGTCGTTATTGCTCCCGAGGACGTCTGCTTCAAGAACGAATCACGGGGCTACTACGAATCCCTGAGGTGGAATTTCGGCGATGGGACGATCGTGACGCAGGCGAAGGGCGACCCGGATCCCTGCCACACCTACCAGCAGAAGGGCATGTACAACGTCACGCTGACGATGGTCGGTCCGGCTGGCGCGCTCGACGAGACCTCACTGCCTCAGTCTGTCACGGTGTACCAGGCGACGGATGCCTCGTTCGTCCCGGATCCCGTCAGCGGCGTGACTCCGTTGACCGTCACCTTCACCAACAACTCGACGGGCTACAGCAGCGGCGAGTGGGACTTTGGCGACGGTTCGCCGAAACAGCCCGTGTCCGCGACGATCTCGCACGTTTTCGCCGCGGCCGGCACGTACAACGCATGCCTGTCACTGTCCGGCAACGGCGGTCCGGACCAGCACTGCCAGAAAATCGAAGTGTACGAGGCCGCGCACGTCGCCTTCTCAGTGGACAAGACGTCGGGAGTGGCTCCGTTCATCGTGACATTCACGGATGAGTCGACGGGCGACTACAATACTGCCGTCTGGGACTTTGGCGACGGTACGCCCCCCGAAACGGCCCCGCCGGGCGCAGTGATCGCGCACGAGTATACGACCGACGGCAAGTTCACCGTAGTGCTGACGCTGTCGGGCAAAGGCGCGCCAAGGCCGGTGTCGCGAAGAGAGACTGATTACATTACGGCGTACCGTGCGGCGGGGCCCGCCTTCAAGTCCGACAAGACCAGCGGCATCGCGGACCTCGTCGTGAAGTTCACCGACCAGTCCACCGGCGATTACGACACTGTGACGTGGGACTTCGGCGACGGCAGCGCCTCGCAGGCCGCGGCGCCTAGGGCTGAAATAAGCCACACGTACAGGGCGAAGGGCGTTTTCAGTGTGAAGATCACATTGACGGGCAACGGCGCGCCCACGCCGGCGTCCTTGACAAAGCCCGACTTCATCACTGTGTTCGCGCGGGCGCAGGCGGGATTCTCCGCCGACAAACGCAAGGGCGTCGTGCCGTTCGAGGTCCAGTTCAAGAATGAATCGACCGGCGATTACAGCACGCAGACATGGGACTTCGGCGATGGCTCCGTGGTGCGGCTGAACCGCGGCGCCCCGGATCCCACGCACATGTACACCACGAGGGGCGTCTACACGGTCTCGTTGACGCTCGAGGGCGACGGAGGCACGAACAAGCTGACCCAGCCTCAGTACATCTCGGCCTACGCGCCGGTGGACGCAAACCTGTCCGCCACGCCAGCGGAGGGCCCGTTCCCGCTGGACGTGACGTTTACCGACGGATCGACCGGCGACTACGACAAGGCGAAGTGGGACTTCGGCGACGATACAAGCGTCGTCGAGACAATTCCCCCGACGAAGACCGTGTCGCACACCTTCGAGAAGGCGGGCGCCTTTACCGTCACATTGACCATCTTGGACAAGGATGGCGTCGAGCACGCGAAAACCGCCGTCATCAAGGCGTACACGCCGGTCAACGCCCAGTTCTCGGCGACGCCGGCCCAGGGCGTGTTTCCGCTGAACGTGACGTTCACTGACCTGTCCACGGGCGAGTACGATACAGCGACCTGGAGTTTCGGTGACGGCAGTGCCCCGGTCGTGAAAAAACCGCCCGTCAAAACGATTTCCCACACTTACACCAAGAAGGGCAGCTTCACGGTTTCCTTGAGTATCACCGGCAAAGGCGGCGCGGATGAAGAAGTCAAGACCGAACTTGTCACGGTGGCGAACACCGTCACGGCGGCGTTCACGTCCGACGTACGCAGCGGCGTCGCTCCCTTGACGGTGAAGTTCACGAACACGTCGACTGGTGATTACAACCGGTCGAGTTGGGACTTCGACTGCGAAGGCAACCAGGACAGCGCCGCAACCAGCCCGTCCTTCACGTATCGGGACCCGGGCATCTATAACGTATGCCTGACGGTCTCCGGTCCCGGCGGAACGAGTGCCGTGGCGAAGGAGCAGTACATCAAGGTGTATGCGCTTTCGGTGGCCGACTTCTCCGCTACGCCCGCCAGCGGTCGCGCGCCGCTTACCGTCCAGTTCACGAACCTGTCCACCGGCGACGTCGACAAGTTCAGTTGGGACTTCGACAGCGATGGCAACCCGGACAGCGCCCTCCGCGATCCGATCTACACCTACACCCACTCGGGCATTTACACGGTTACGTTGACGGCGTCAGGTCTCGGCGGCACGAGTAAGAAGATCCGGTCGCAATTGATCAGCGCGTATCTGCCCGTTCTGAGCGTCAACCCGACGGCCGTCCAGCTCGGCTCGTGGGCCGGCAGCGGCTATCCGATCTCCGTCACCAACGCGGGGAACGGCGCGCTCAAGTGGAAAGCGTCCGTGTTGACCGGCGGCGACTGGCTGAGCGTTTCGCCGACCGCCGAATTCACCGGCGACGGCGAGTTGCTGCTGTCGTACACGGAGAACTTCTTGTCCGGCTCGCGGATCGCGACCATCAGCGTCGAGGCCGCGGACGCGCAGAACAGCCCGGCGACGGTCACGGTGACGCAACAGGGCAAGGGCATTTCGCCAACGCCGCAGTTGTCGGTCACGCCGGTGCAAGTGCCGATCGATTCCACGAACGGCACGGTCAGGGTTTACGTCCAGAACTCAGGCGGGGGAACACTCAAGTGGACGGCCTACATTCGTGAAGGCGACGCATGGGCAAGCGTGACATCCGGCGGCAGCGGCACGAACGACGGCACGGTCGAGTTGGCCTACACGAAGAACGTGATCAATGCGCCGAGGACTGCGGTCCTGCGTGTGCGCGGCGTAACCCCGGACGTCGGTTTCATGGACGTGTTCATCACACAGGCGTCCGCGCCGGTGAAGCCGCATCTGACTGTTTCGCCGGATAATCAGACCGTCGAATCGAACAGCACCAGCACCTCGTTCGACGTCTTCAATCCGAGCGGCGGCACGATGTATTGGGTCGCGGAAGTCACTTCCGGGAACGACTGGCTCACGATCACCGTCGGCAGTCAGGGGACCTCCGACGGAACCATAGTAACGGCCTCCGCCGCCAATCCCTCCGCAAGTCCGCGGACGGGCTCGATTCGGATTACGTCGAGCAACGCCGACGGCGGACCCATCGACGTGACCGTTACACAGAACGGCAAGACCGGCGGCTGCTACGGCAGCCCAATCTACGCCGCTTCCGGCGCCGGGTTCTCAGGTGACGCGTTCCTGATGATGCTGGCCGCGGGCGCGTTACTCGTGACGGGCGCGCGCGCCTCAAGGCGTTTCGGGCAAAGATAGTCGATCATCGAGCAAAGAAACAGGCCCCGCCGAGGTCTAAACCTCGGCGGGGCCGTGCCATTCATGCGCCGGTTGCTGCTATGCTGCCTCAAGAACGCACAATCGAACGAGTGACCAAGACCAACGCTGTCGCTTGAGATATTCGGCGATCTTCCAATCCCCACTGGGCCGGGACAAGTCTTAACGACTACCTATCACGGATGTCCCGTGTTATGCCCTGTCATCCCCAAAGGTCGAAGGTTCGAATCCGCCCCCGCTACAAACCTCTTCGGGAGCAACTCGCGTAATTGCTGTACCAAAAAAAGCCTTGCAAATACGATGGGCTAATGGTACAATACCAGCGCGTTCCGAAACGGAGGCTGGTAATCCGGGCGAGGGAGACCCATTGCACTGAGAAGCGCTTTTCGAGGCGCCGAAAGACTGGGCAGGGGATGCCCCTATCCGCCGATGGCGGGCTCATCAGACGATAAGTAAAGGCCGGGCATGACAGGCGATTTATGTCACGCCCCTCCTCAAAAACTTTTGCCGGATGATAGATTTGCTATGCCTCAGAAAACGCGGCTTGAAACGATAAACTCTTGGTTCCGGCTATGCCGGGTTAGGGAAAGATTGGCCACGCGCAAAGCGCCTCGCGGCGGATACCGGGATAGAGTGCATGCCGCATGGAGTGGTCGCGGAAGCGCACGCACACGACTGATACAGAATTTCAATCAAGAACTCACATTGTCGGGAGAGCGAGTCGAGATAGAAGGCAAATCCTTGGGAGGGTGATTCTTATGTACATCAAGATGTCCGACATTCGGTCAGCCCCGCTGCGTCTCATCCTTGCGGGATTGTTGGCGGTGGGAGTCGCCAGCGCGGCTCACGGCGCACTTTCGGTGACGCCACCCAATATGGCATTAGGCCCCGGGCCCTATAGCGTGAATTTCAGTGTACGCAATACGGGCGCCGGCGGGCTGAGCTATACCGCCTCGGTTACCGGCGGAGCCGATTTCTTGCACATTACAGACGGGGCCACTGGCGGCGACTCCGGCACCATCGGAGGGGTCGTCGATGCCAACTTTACCACAGCCGAGCGAATAGGAACGATCACGGTGACGATGGAGGGCGCTCCGGGGAGTCCCGCACAGGTGACGGTGACCCAGGGAACGTTGGGACCGTCGACGCTTTCGGTGACGCCGGCCAATTGGGACTGGGGTTACGACGGCCTGGGGAGTCTGTCGTTCCTTGTAAGCAACACAGGTGGGGGAACGCTGGACTACACGGCGGAAACGGCAGATGATTTTCTACACATCACGAGCGGAGGCAGCGGCGTCAATTCGGGCAGGGTCTGGTTGACGGTGGATGCCAACCCGTTGACCACGGAACGCGTGGGGACGATTACGGTGACGATGCCCGGCGCGGCGGGCAGTCCCGCACAAGTGACGGTAACCCAGGGAACGTTGGGACCGTCGACGCTTTCGGTGACGCCGCCCAGTTTTACATTAGGCCATGGGAGCGCGGGCCTGAGTATCGGAGTGAGCAACACAGGCGGGGGAACGCTGGACTACACGGCGGAGACGGCAGACGACTTTGTGCACATTACGAGCGGAGGCAGCGGCGTCAATTCGGGTACGGTCTCGTTGACGGTGGATGCCAACCCGTTGACCACGGAACGCGTGGGGACGATTACGGTGACGATGCCCGGCGCGGCGGGCAGTCCCGCACAAGTGACGGTAACCCAGGCGACGTTAGGGCCGGCGACGCTTTCGGTAGACACGAACAGCTTCTCCGTAGGCTCTGGCGGCGGGTCCAACTCGTTTAGCGTAAACAACACCGGCGGGGGTTCGTTGAGCTACACGGCGGAAGTGACAACGGGCGCTGATTTCCTGCACATTACAAGTGGCGCGACCGGCGTAAACTCCGGAACAGTTTCGACGCAAGCGGACTCCAACCCACTCACCACGGAGCGGTTCGCGACGATCACAGTAACAATGCCCGGCGCGGTGGGTAGCCCCAAGCAGGTGGCCATTACCCAGGGAGGGAATCCTGCGCCGGTCCTTTCTGTAACACCGGATAACCGTGCGGTGGACACGGAGGCGGGCGACACGTCGTTCGACGTCGCGAACACGGGCGGCGGCGCCATGACCTACACGGCGGTCGTGACGGCGGGCGGCGACTTCCTGCACATCACGAGCGGTGGAGATGGCGGCAATTCGGGAATCATCAGCGTACATTTCGACGCCAACGCAACCGCCACGCAGCGCGTCGGGACCATCACGGTGACCGCGGCGGGCGCTGACGGCAGCCCGAAGTCGGTGACCGTGACCCAGGCCCCGCGCACGACACCCGTGCTGTCCGTGACGCCCGATAACCGTGTAGTGGGCGCGGGGGCGGGCGACACGTCGTTCGCGGTATCGAACACGGGCGGCGGCGCCATGACCTACACGGCGGCCGTAACGGCGGGCGGTGACTTCCTGCACATCACGAGCGGTGGTGACGGCGGCAATTCGGGAACCATCGGCGTTCACGTCGACGCCAACAGCACGCTCGCGCAACGCGTCGGAACGATCACGGTGACCGCGTCGGGCGCTGACGGCAGCCCGAAGTCGGTGACCGTGACCCAGGCCCCGAGCACGACACCCGTGCTGTCCGTGACGCCCGATAACCGTGTAGTGGGCGCGGGGGTGGGCGACACGTCGTTCGCGGTATCGAACACGGGCGGCGGCGCCATGACCTACACG
>CAZPMT010000034.1:0-2669 GCA_964587655.1 uncultured Nitrospiraceae bacterium | reverse complement strand
GCGGCCGTAACGGCGGGCGGCGACTTCCTGCACATCACGAACGGCGGAGACGGCGGCGATTCGGGAACCATCAGCGTGCATTTCGACGCCAACGCAACCGCCACGCAGCGCGTCGGGACCATCACGGTGACTGCGGCGGGCGCTGACGGCAGTCCGAAAGCGGTGACCGTGACCCAGGCCGCTCCTTCCAACCACGCGCCTGTGGCCCAGAACCAAACCAGAAGCACGATCAAGAATATCGTGGCGCACATCACGCTGGCTGCAACGGACGCGGACAATGACGCCCTAACGTTCAGCATCGTCGGACAACCCGAGCATGGCTCTCTGGGCGGCGCGACGCCAAATGTATCCTATACGCCCGCGACCGATTTTGTGGGCGCGGACAGTTTCACGTTCAGGGCCAACGACGGCAAAGAGGACAGCAACGTCGCTACCGTGGCCATCACGGTGACGGGGGTAGACTGCGAAAACGCGCCCTCCGCACCTCAGAACTTGTCCGCCGAGCCGGACTCAAGTACGAGCGGATTGATTCACCTCGCTTGGGCCGCCTCGGAGGGGGCGTCCTCATACCGGATCTACCGCCGGCGGGCAGATTCACAGGATGCCTTCGTCCTCATCGGGACGTCGGCCACCGCCTGGTTCGACGACGTGAATGCTCCGCCAGGACACGACGCGGAGACGCCGTCGAGCGGCTGCGCGTGGTTCGCCGACGCCGTCGGGTGCATAAACCCGCATTGTTCGGGCGGATGCTACGAGGTCTTACACGTATCAGGAACCGAAGTAGAATACCATGTCACAGCAACTAATGATTGTGGTGAAAGCGCCCGAAGCCCGTTCGTGGTGGCCAGCGCATACAAGTTGTTCTATCGAGCCACTGTAGCCGGGCTGACGCCGGACGGCCTGGTGTTTGCCTGCCTCTGCCTTGTCCTGCGCTGGATGCCGCGCCGTTCGCTTTTCTCACGGGTGAAGGATTAACCAAGTTGACGGTTGCCATTTGCCCTATCGGAGTCCGCTACGTTTGCGAGGTCCAACTTTGGGAAGTTCAGTAAGAACGGAGAAGTGATGGAATAGAAGGCTTGCCCGATGTGTGATGACAAGGAGGTTCGGGAAGGTTCACGCCGGAGAAATCCTCTCACGCCCCCAAAACAACTCATCGGATTGATAGACCGCTTATGCCTCAGAAAACGCGGAATTGAACCAGTGGCTAAACCTGACGGTAGTTGCTAGGAAAAACCGGCGATTGTCCGATTCCCGCTGAGCGAGGAGAGAAGGAGGAGAAGCGATGCACACAACTCCACTGCACAGAAAGTCGTACTTGCAGATCAGTTCAATTGTCCTCATGTGCGGGCTGCTGATTCTGGGCTGCCCAACGAAGCCGAATCTTACGATCGAGGCCGACAAAGCGGCCACAGGCGAAATCGGCCCGGAGGGCGGCGAGATCACGTGTACAGCCGGTAACGGAACGATCTACACGCTGACGATTCCGGCCGATGCGATGCCCGGACCCGTGACGATCAAGATGACGCCCGTAAGTGCTATCGCCGACCTGCCGTTGTCCGGAGGCTTGGCTGGAGGCGTCGACTTGCAGCCGACGGGGTTGCGATTCACCCAATCCGCCACGCTGACCATCGCGACATCCGCGACTCCGCCCAGTGGCCAGATTCCCATTGGGTTCAGCTATGAAGGCGATGCCGAAACGCTGCTGCTTGCGGCAGGCGGTTTACTGAATGGCGTCCTGACGGTTGCTGTGCAGCATTTTAGCGGCACCGGCATTGGCTTCGGGACCCTGCAGAACGTGAGCGCGCTCGTGCCTCCGGGCGTCAGCAATATGTCCTTCGTAAGTCAACTGATGGCCGCCGACCCAGCGCAACGCGACGTGCTCAATGCCATCATGAAGCAATGGTTCAACACCCTGATCCTGCCGCAGCTTCAGAACGCTGCCAACGACGCAGAACTTGCCGTCGCCGTCAGCGACTACTCGTACTGGCAAACCGAAGTGCCGATGATTCTCGTACTGCCGGACTCGCCCGCCTCCAGTCCTCTTTACGCAACCGAACGCGAGCAGGCGGCCCAAGCCGCCGCCCCCCAACTCCGCGCCGCGATTGACGGCAACAATGCCCTGTGCGGATCTTCCGAGAGTTTCAGCGCCTTGGCCAACGTCTTGTTCTGGCAAAAACAGGCTGCGCTCTTCGGGGTCGATATCCCCGCCGAACAACTGGACCGCGCGACCGTACTGCTGAACCTTTGCGTTGAGATCGTGATGGACCCGCCCAGTCTGCCCGACAACCTGCAGGCGGGTTTTCCACACTCGCTGGACCTGAGGTTTGGGGTGCGGTTCAAGGGCAATCTTGATGAACAGGGCGCGCCATTCGAGGTAACTCTCGACGCCACCGGCGCGACGCTTGGCACCCCCAGCGGCTCCACTGCCGTTGACGGAAGGTACACAACGGTGGTCACGGCGACGGGAAGCGGCCCCGTCACCATTGAAGGCACGGCCTGCCTGATTCTGCCGGGAACGGTGGTCCCGACCGACATCTGCCTCCCGTTCACGATAAACCGCAACGGTCTAGACATCTCAGGGACTTATGAGGGGTCTATGGAGTACTCCAACGCTGTTAGCCCGGACTTCTCACACCTACGGTAAGCGATGTCGTGTTGCCTCGTTTGGG
>CAZPMT010000033.1:0-44389 GCA_964587655.1 uncultured Nitrospiraceae bacterium | reverse complement strand
GTTTTGAAGATTCCGGGATCAAGGTCCTGATAGAGCGGTACACCCGCGAGGCGGGCGTGCGTGAACTCGAACGCCAGATAGCGAACGTGTGTCGCAAGGTGGCCCGAAAGGTCGTCGAAGAGAAACCAGAGAACCCGATCAGTGTCGATGAGAAGAAGCCGGCCGATCTGCTTGGTCCCCATGAGTACAGCGAGATTCGGGCCGAACTCGAACCGCAAATCGGCGTGGGCGTCGGCATGGCGTGGACCATGGCCGGCGGCGATACCCTCAGCATCGAGACGTCGGTGATGAAGGGCAAAGGCGTGCTGACCCTGACAGGCCAGCTCGGCGACGTCATGAAGGAATCCGCGCGGGCGGCTTACAGCTACCTCCGCGCGCGCGCGGATGAGCTCAAGATACCTTCCGGATTCTACCGGGCGCTCGATCTGCACGTGCACGTGCCAGAGGGCGCCATACCGAAGGACGGGCCTTCCGCGGGCGTGCCCATTGCAGTGTCGATGCTCTCCGCGCTCAGGAACGTGCCCCCCAAGGATGCCCGCGCCATGACCGGCGAGATCACGCTGCGCGGGCGAATCCTGCCAGTCGGCGGCATCAAAGAGAAAGTCCTCGCGGCGCACCGCGCCGGCATTCGTTCCATCATCATGCCGCAAGAAAACGAGAAGGACCTTATCGAAATCCCGAAGGAAGTCCGCGACGAAGTCGCCTTCATGCTTGTGAAGGACATTGCCGAGGTCTTCGCGACGCTCTTTGACTGATGCCGCGGGATCCGCGATCGGAACAGCAGCCATGAAAATAGTCTCCGCCGCGTTTGTGAAAAGCGTGATGCGCGTCGAGGAATGCCCCGGCGACGAGCGGCCCGAGATTGCGTTCGTGGGGCGGTCCAACGTCGGGAAGTCGAGCCTGCTCAATGCGCTGCTGAATCGGAAAGGCCTCGCGAAAACAAGCTCAACTCCGGGCAAGACGCAAACCATCAATTTCTTTGACGTCAATGGGGCATTCTATTTCGTCGATCTCCCCGGATACGGATACGCCAAAGTGCCGCAAGGCGTGAAGACCGAGTGGTCGCGCGTGATGACCGCCTACCTGCGCAAACGCGAGCCGCTGAAACTAGTCGTTCAACTCCTGGATGCCCGCCATACCCCGACGGAAAGGGATCACGAGATGCTCGATCTGCTCGAGGAAGCGATGGCGCCCACTCTTCTCGCGGCGACAAAGATCGACAAACTCAAGAGCAGTGAACGCGTGCGGAACATCAAGAGGATCCGCAGCGAGTTGGATCTTGAGGATGATGCGCTCGTCATACCGTTTTCCGCCGTCACGGGAGAAGGCGCCAAGCCGCTCTGGAACGTCATTGAGACCTGCCTTCGTGAGTCAACCAAGTGACACGCCTGCGGCCCCACCGCGAACGAAAGCGCAAATCCGGGCGCGAAGGAAGTGCGCAAGAACCGGAAGAGACTCTTTTCTTGTCCGGTCGAGCGTGGAGGGCGGGCTCAAGTTTGCTGGAATCCTGCCGATAGAAAACACGTAAGATTCGGGAGATCAAGCGGAAAACCCGCGGGCATGGGCGCTAACATCCCCTTTGAGCGTTTCGTGTCGCGTTCCAGGGATCTTACCTCCATTGAGTGCGCCATGACTCCTGTTATGGCGCCTTTTTTGCGTCGGGCGCGCCGCCTATCGGATAGATATTTCCTTGCCCGTCGCGGCGGATCGCGCGAGGGCATCAAGCATTTGAATCACACAGACGACTTCCTCGCCGGATGCGATGAACGATGATCCGGCGGATTTGCGGCGGTCATGCCCAGGCGATAAGGGCGGTCTCGTGTTTGTTAGCGAGGTCCTTGTGGCTTGGAATGACGCGCACGGCGAAGCCCTGCTGCCCCGTCTTCTCACAGGGGATGGCCCCTTCAAAGCGATACACGTTGTTGCCGAGGTCCTGCGTGTGGCGCATGGCGACGACGCTGCCTTTCGGGATGTTGCCCGATGGATCGACGTCGCCATAGAAGATCTCGACCACGACGTCGCTCGTGTTCAACGAGTCGAGGTGGACGTCGGCGGTCACGGGAAGGCTGGCGCCGTAGAGGAGGCTTTCCGCAGGGCCCGATGCGACACTTAGGACGCGCACCTGGCTCCAGCTCCGTTGCACCTTTTCCTTCCAGGCCGTGAGCGCGATGGAGCGTTTGCGCTTATCGGCGCGCAATGCGGCGCGGCGAAGCGTGCAGGGGATATAGAAACGTTCGGTGTATTCCTGGACCATCCGGTTCGTGTTGAAGACGGGGCAAATGGTGCGGATGGCTGTTTTCATCCGTTGGATCCAACGCCGGGGAAGGCCGTCGCGCCCGCGATCATAGAAAATGGGCACAACCTCTTTCTCGAGGATCTCGTAGAGCGTCTCGCTCTCGACCAGATCCTGTTCATTCGGGTCCGCGTATGACTCGCCGCGTCCGATGCTCCATCCGTTCTCGCCGAGTCCTTCCGCTTCGCACCACCAGCCGTCGAGCACGCTGATGTTCAAGGCGCCGTTTGCGGCGGCTTTCATACCGCTGGTTCCGCTGGCTTCCATGGGCCGGCGCGGAGTGTTGAGCCACACGTCGACGCCTTGGACCATGTACCGTGCGACGTTGATGTCGTAGTCCTCGATGAAGATGATGCGGTTGCGGACTTCCGGCTGCCGCGCGAAGTGGATGATCCTGCGTATGAGGTCCTTGGCCTGACTGTCCTGGGGGTGGGCCTTGCCGGCGACGATCATCTGCACGTGCATGCCCTCGCGCACGAGGATGCGTTTGAGCCGTTCCTCGTCCATGAGGAGAAGGTTGGCTCGCTTGTAGGTTGCGAACCGGCGGGCAAACCCGATGGTGAGGACTTCCGGGTCAAGCGCTTCGTTGGCCGCCATGATCTCAGCGTTCGGGGCGCCGCGATGCCGCATCTGGGCCTCGAGCCTGCGCCGCGCGAAATTGACCATGCGCTCGCGCCTCCGTTCGTGGGTGCGCCACAGTTCCGCGTCGGGAACGTCATCGATGCGTTGCCAGACGGTCTGGTCGTCGGGGTTGGCCACCCAATCGGGCCCGATATAGCGATCGTACAATCCGGCGAGGTCGTGTGAGATCCAGAACGGGATGTGGACGCCGTTGGTGATGGACGTGACAGGCACCTCGTCAATGGGCACGCCTTCCCAGGTTCTCAGCCACATGGCCCGGGCCACCTCGCCGTGGAGCGCGCTCACGCCGTTCGAGTACGCCGAGAGCTTGAGGGCGAGCACGGTCATGCAGAAAGGTTCCCGCGCGTCTTGCGGGTTCTGACGCCCCAGGGCCAGCAATTCCTCCACGGTGGTTCCGACCTCGGCGCAGTATTTTCCGAAGTACCGCGCGATCATATCGGGCGAGAACATGTCGTTGCCCGCGGGCACGGGCGTGTGCGTAGTGAACACGCTGCCCGCCTTGACCGCGTCGGCGGCCTGCCGGAAGGTAACGCCTTCCTTTGTGACGAGGTCTTTGATGCGCTGCAATGTCATGAAGGCGGAATGGCCCTCGTTCATATGGTGTGTGGTCGGACGGAGCCCCATGGCGCGCAGTGCTTTTATGGCGCCGACGCCCAGCATGATCTCCTGGCGGATGCGCATATCGCGGTCGCCCTGGTACAACCGCGCGGTGATCTCGCGGTCGTCCTCTACGTTGGCCTCGAAATCGCTGTCCAGCAGGAACAAGGGCACGCGCCCGACCTGGCACCGCCATATACGCGCCTTGACGACGTGCTCGGGGTACTCGACATCGATGGTCAGTTGTTTCCCCGTTTCGTCCGGTACGATGCCGATTTCCATGTTGTAGAAATCGTTGCGTGGATACATTTCCTGCTGCCAGCCGTCGGCATTGAGGTACTGCTTGAAATATCCTTCCCGATAAAGGAGTCCGACCGCGACGAGCGGCAGCCCCAAGTCGCTTGCCGATTTCAGATGGTCTCCCGCGAGGAGTCCCAGGCCCCCGGAGTAGATCGAGATTGACTCGTGCACGCCAAACTCAGCGGAGAGGTAGGCGACACCGAAATCCTCGGACGCATCGGGGTTCTTCTCCCGCCACGTGGCGGAGGTCAAGTATTTGTTGAGACGGTCGCCCACGCGATCCAGGTGGGCCAGGAAGCTGCCGTCCTTGGCCAATGCCTCGAGGCGCGATTGGCTTATCTGGCCGAGAACGCGCCGTGGATTCTGATTGCTTATCACCCAGAGGTCGCGATCCATGCGGATGAAGAGTTCGATCGCTTCGGGGTCCCAGCACCACCACATGTTGTTGCATATCATCAGGAGTTTTTCGAGACGCGGCGGCAGTTTAGGGACGACCGTATAGGTCAGAACCTTCGGCATATACAAGACCTCCTTGTGTCAATATGATCTCTTAACCCGAAACGCTCCCCATCGGGCGCTGGCGCATACTCTAATACTTTCTCCAACAAAATGCCAGAATGCGGCGACCGCGTGCGCAACCCCTCGCGAGTGTCGCGCCGGAATGCTGCAAGACCCCACCGCATGCTATTATCCCGAAGGAAATGGAGGACGCTTTGTGGACACCGGAACCAGATTTAGGGAAATCGTCGATGAGGCATGCACACTGATCCGCGAGGCGGCGCGCGGTCCGCATGGAAAGATACAACTGTCCCCCGAAGTGGCGGAGATGCTGGAGCGTGTCAACGTTGCCCGCACGCCTCCACGGCCCGCAGCGGCGGATTTGGCGCGGAAAGGGGCGGCCCCGGCAACTCCGCGCTCGTGCGGCGGCCCGGCTGAAGCTGAATTGCAGGGCATCGGGGCTCTCGATGAGTTGGAGCGCGTCGTAAGCGTTTGCCCGAAGTGCCCGCTCGCACAGACGCGGACGCAGACCGTGTTTGGCGCGGGGAACCCGCAGGCCAAGCTCGTCTTCGTGGGCGAGGCGCCGGGTCGAGACGAAGACCTTCAAGGGAAACCGTTTGTCGGGCGCGCCGGCCAGCTTCTCACGGACATCATCGAGAAGGGCATGAAGCTGAAACGGACCGACGTGTACATCTGCAACGTTTTGAAATGCCGTCCCCCGGAGAATCGGAATCCACTGCCTTTCGAGGTCGAGATGTGCGAGCCCTACCTGATCCGGCAGTTGGAGTTGATCCGTCCGAGGGTCATCTGCGCGCTGGGGACCTATGCGGCGCAAACGCTCCTGAAAACGACCGAGTCTATTGGCCGCCTGCGCGGCCGGTGGCATTTCTACCATGGCATTCCTTTGCGGGCCACGTACCATCCCGCATATCTGCTGCGCAGCCCCGCGGACAAGCGCAAGACGTGGACGGACGTGATCGAAGTCCTGAAAGTGTACAATGGCGAGCTCAACCCGGAACCGGGAAGCGGACAGGAGCTTCTTCCTGTCGCCGATCCTCCGGATCAGCGTGGTGAGACGGACTCTAGCCCAGGGCCTTGAGGGAAACGGCATCGCGTGTCAGGCATTTCGGAAACATATCCCAGGATACGATGGTACAATTCGATGATCCTTCGGATCATCGTGCTGTGTGTCGTGCTCGCACTGTGTCTGTTGGGATCCGTTTTCGAGATCTCGCGCCACTACTTCGGCGCGGTCGTCCAGGAGATGGAGACCCATACGGCCGATATCGCCACGGAACTCTCGCTTCGCCTGGAAGAAAGCCCGAATACCGATCCGCGATCCATTGAAGACGACATTGCTAGGAAGTACGACGGCACAACGCTCAAGCTTGCGCCCTATTCAGAATCGGTGGAAGTTGCCCCGTTCATGCTCGAAAAGGACGAGACGGGAAAGTTGACGAAGGTCGCCCGCGTCCCGATCATCGTCCAGGGCAAACCGGCGTTCCTGTTGACGCTTCGATGGAGCGTCGTTCCGCAGACCGAGATCGTGCGCGCGTTCAAGAACAAGTTTCTGGCGGCGCTCACGATCGTTTTTCTGGTCACTACCGGGCTGATGGTGTATTTCATTGCAAAGCTCCTGCGGCCGCTGACGGAGCTGTCCGAATCGTGCGCGCAGATAGGCTCGGGGAATCTCAAGGACGTTACCACGGGACGTAATGCCGGCGAGATCCTGGCGCTCGAATATACCTTCAACAAGATGGTCTCCTCTTTGCGGGAGAAAGAGATCGTGGAGGCGAATCTGCGGCAGGCGCAACGGTTGTCGGCGATTGGGAACCTCGCGGCGGGCGTCGCGCATGACGTGCGGAACCCCCTGAATGCGATCAAACTTCTTTCGAGCCACGCCCTGGACACGCTGGGCGAGACTCCTGAAGCAGCCCCGGCCGTCAAGCATCTCCAGACCATTCGTAGCGAAGTGAACCGGCTCGAGGAGATCGTGTCGGGGTTTCTGAGTCTTGCGCGGGAGCGCGAACTGCGGCAGGAGCCTTACCGTGTCGACGCGCTGATCGAGGAATGCGTCCGCCTCGTTCGCAAGGATGCCGAGGCGCGCGGTGTCCGGCTGTCGACCGAGCTTCGCGCGGGGAATCTTTCGCTCATGCTCGACCCGAAGCAGATGACGCGCGCGGTCCTCAACGTGTTGATCAACGCGATGGAGGCTTGCTCGGGCGACGCCGGACGGGTGCGCGTCTTTTCGCGCATGACGGACACGACGTGCGAGATCGAGATCCGCGACAACGGCCTGGGCGTATCGAAAGACGCCACAGAACGCGTGTTCGAACCCTACTTCACAACGAAAACGACTGGGACGGGCCTCGGTCTGTCGATCACGCGCGGCATTGTCGAGGAGCACGGAGGAACGATCAGTCTGATTAGCCTTGAACAGCAGGGGTGCCAGGTCCTGATAACGCTTCCGCTGGAGACGAAGAGTTAGTCTTGCGCGCGACGCGCATCAGGGGTATTTTGATGAGGAAGGCAGCGTTCCGGAAGTGAATGCCGGTTCGAGTGAAGTTCCGTAATGGGTACAGAGCGAGAATGAGATGAAACCGAGAACACTGATTGCGGAAGACGATCTTGTTCAGCGAGAGATCATAGCGGACATTCTGATCAAGGCCGGGCACGAGGTGCGCGAGGCCACGTCGGGGCTGGAGGCCGTCGAGGCGCTCCGATCAGACGCGTTCGATCTGCTCCTGACCGACATGCGCATGCCGGGGCTGGACGGACTGGAACTCTTGCGTCAGGCCAAGCGGATCCGTCCGGACATCGAGGTTGTGGTCATGACCGCGTACGCCACCGTGGAAACGGCCGTGTCGGCGATGAAAGAGGGCGCGGTCGATTATCTGGCGAAGCCGTTCGATAAAGACGAACTGCTCGTCGTGGCGGCCAAGGCGGTCGAGCGCGGCGAACTGCGCGTGCAGAACCGGCAATTACGCGAACTCGTGGCCGACGCTGTGTCTCTGGGGAACATCGTGGGCGAGAGCCCGTCCATGCAGCGGGTCTTCGACATCGTCCGCCGGGCCGTGCCCGTGACGAGCACTGTCCTCATCCAGGGCGGGAGCGGGACGGGCAAGGAGATGGTGTGGCGGCGCTTTCAGTTCACCGGTCCGCGCGGCAAGAAGCCTTTCATCGTGGTGAACTGCGCCGCTATCCCGGACACGCTGGTCGAGAGCGAGTTGTTCGGACACGACAAGGGCGCTTTCACGGGCGCCGACGCGAGCCGCCAGGGGAAGTTCGAGATCGCCAATGAGGGCACGCTGTTTCTCGACGAGATCGGCGACATGCACATCGAGAGCCAGGCGAAGCTTCTCCGCGTGCTTCAGGACGGCATCGTGCAGCGGATCGGTTCGGCTCAGACGCGCAAGGTAGATGTGCGGGTGGTGGTCGCCACGAATCGGGACTTGGCGAAACGCGTTGAAGAAGGGGCGTTCCGCAAGGATCTTTATTATCGGCTCGACGTTCTCCGCGTCGACCTCCCGCCGCTGCGCGAGCGGATCCACGACCTGCCACTTCTCATAAGCCATTTTCGCGAAAAGCTGTCGAAGCGGCTCGGAAAACCCGCGCCCACCGTCGGCCCGGAGATCATCGAACACATGCAGCGCTATCGCTGGCCGGGAAACGTTCGCGAACTCGAGAACACGCTCGAACAGCTCTTCATACTTTACGACGGGCCCGCGATTCACGTTGACGAGCTGCCCGACAAACTGCGGGAACGGATATCGGAGCCGGGCGTGTTCGGCCTGCCGACGGGCGGCATTGTCCTGGAAGACCTCGAACAGGACTTGATCCGGCAGGCGCTCGAACGGTCCGGCGGACGCATCAAGGAGGCCGCCGAACTGCTTGGCCTGACGTACAAGACCCTTCAATACCGTCTCAAGAAACACGAAATAGATCGGCACGCGATGGAAGAACCATGAGTTGTTCGCAGGTTCTCGCGTGCAAATCAATACAAGAGGGAAATCGCGGCGGCATGCTCGTCGGCATTCATCAGCTTCACTATCTTCCCTGGCTTCGATACTTCGAGAAGATCGCGCGGAGCGGCGTGTTCATCGTCCTCGACAACATACAGTACAACAAGAACGGCTGGCAAAACCGAAACCGGATAAAATCGCCGGACGGGCCCTTGCTGCTGACCGTGCCAGTGTTCGAGAGACTTGGCCAGCATCTCGACGAGGTGCGCATCAACAACACGGCGCCGTGGCGGAGAAAACATTGGCGCACAATCCAGCAGTGTTACGCGAAGGCCCCGTTCTTCCAAGCCCACGCCGCCTTCCTAGACGGCGTGTATGCGCGCGAATGGGAATTCCTCAATGACCTCAACCGGCATATGCTGGCGTATTTCATCGAGAAGCTAGGAATCGGGACGCGGATCATTTATGCTTCGGAACTCGACGCGCCGGGGGTGGCTACGGAACGCCTGTTGAACCTGATACGGGCGGCCGGCGGCGACCGATATTACAGCGGAACACACGCATTGGAGGCGTACCTGGACTGTGATCTGTTCGAGAAGGCCGGTATCAGGATCGAGTCCCAGGAGTGGCGCGCGCCCGTGTATCCGCAGTTGGGCGGCAGCTTCGTCCCAGACCTTTCCATCCTGGATCTCCTTCTGAATTGCGGACCCGAGTCGCTTAGGATATTGATTGATGCAAATCCAGATTCCACACAGTAAGCCCTATGTCGGGCGTCAGGAGATTGAGGCAGTCTCAGGCGTGCTGCGTTCGGGCGCGCTTGCCCAAGGCAAGGAAGTGAGGCGATTCGAAGAGGAATGCGCCCTTACGTTGGGGCGTAAGCATGCGGTAGCCGTCAGCAGCGGCACGGCGGCGCTGCACCTCGCTCTGGGGGCACTCGGCGTCCCGGCGGAAGAAGGGGTAGCCGTGCCGTCGTACGCGTGCGCCGCGCTGGCTACTGCCGTTCGTTTGCAGCGCGCGAGGCCGGACTTGTGCGACGTCGGCGACGACTATAATCTGGATCCCGTTCTCGTGCCCGGCCACTGCAAGTTCGCCATTGTGCCTCACCTGTTCGGCGCTCCGGCGAAGCTTCCTTCAGACATTACGGTAGTGGAAGACATCGCGCAGTCGATGGGCGGGCACGGTGGCCGCGCGACGCCCGTGGCCGTGACTTCGTTTTACGCGACGAAGCTGATCACCACGGGCGAGGGCGGCATGCTCCTCGCCGACGACGATGGCATCGCCGAGTACGCGCGCGACCGCCGCGACTACGACAACCGCGATGACTTCCAGGTGCGCTATCCGTACAAGATGACGGACTTCCAGGCGGTGATGGGACGCGTTCAACTGAGGCGGCTCTCGAAGTTCCTTGAACGCCGGCGCGAGATCGCCTCGCGCTACCACGAGGCCTTCAATTTCCTTCCCATCCGGCTGCCGGACCCGGAAGGCCATGTGTTCTTCCGCTTTGTGATCGGCACGGAACGCCGCGGCGATCTCGAGGGCCATCTCTTGAAACACGGCATCGAGGCGAAGCGGCCCGTGTACCGCCCGATGCACCAGATCCTGGGCGGCGTGTGCCCGAAGTCGCAAAAGGCGCACGAGGAATGCCTTTCCCTTCCGATCTACCCCGCCATGATCGAGGGGGAACTTCGCCATGTGATAGAATGCTTGCTCCGTTTCTTTAGCTAAGGGCTAGGCAATGCTCTGGTTCAACCTGTACTGGCCGGATACGTATATCAACGTGGCAATCACGGCCTTTGTGTTGAGCGCCGTGTGCATGCCCATCGCCATATTCCTGCTGCGGAAACTCAATCTCCTCGATACCGTCAAGAAGGACAAGATCCACACGAGACCCGTTCCGCGCCTCGGCGGCGTGGTCATGTTCTTCGCGTTTGCTGTGGCGGTGATTCTTCCGGGCTACCGGAGCCATGCCTTCAACGGCGTCATGTTGGGCGCCTTCGTATGCCTCGTGGTTGGGGCGGCGGACGACCTGACGGGGGGCAAGATCCCCGGGCTTTGGAAATTGGTGACGCTCGTCGCCGTGACCTTCATAATGCAGTGGTTCGGCGTGCACTTGCACGTGTTCAAGACCCCGTGGCTCGATACAGCGGCCATGATCCTGTGGGTCGTCGGCGTCACGAGCGCGTTCAATGGCATCGACAACATGGACGGGCTCGCGTCGGGCGTCGCGACAATCGTCTCAGCCGTGTACCTCTTCATCGCGGTGCAGGCGTGGCTGGTGGTGAAAACGGAAACCAGCCTTGCATGGTTCGGCATGTTGTCCGCCGGACTCATCGGCGCGAACCTCGGATTCCTGATATTCAACTTCAAACCTGCGCGCATTTTCATGGGCGATTCGGGCAGTTTCTTCCTAGGTTTCCTGCTCGCCGCACTCGGCGTCATGGGCGAATGGACGGAGAACCGTATCATTTCCTGCACGATTCCCGCGCTCGTGTTGGGCGTCCCGCTGTTCGATTTCGCCTACGTTCTCATCGCGAGGATCGCGAAAGGCCAAACGCGAACGCTGACCGAGGTGATCAATTACTGCGGAATGGACCACATTTCCCACCGGCTGACGTGGATCGGACTCTCGCAGCGGCAGGCAGTCCTGTTCATCTACCTGATCTGCTTTGCCCTTGGGGCCACTGGCATTCTCGTCCGGAACAGCGTCAACTACCTCGACAGCGTCCTGGGGATCCTTCAAGGCCTCGCAGTTCTTACGATTGTCGTCGTCCTAATGCGGATCGCCGACCTACGGCACAACGGAAACGGCAACGCCGCCGCGCGCTCGAACCAATCGCCGGGCGATATTCACGAAAGATAGGGAGAGATCCGATATGACAAGGATGTGGATCAGGTTCGCGAGTCCATTGGTGGTCTTTTTGTGTGCGGTGACACTGTGCGCGGAGGGCGAGACGATGTCGAAGGAATCATCGTGGAACGTGATGGATTTCGGTGCGGTCGCCGACGGGGCGACGGACAATACCGTGGCGTTTCAGAAAGCGTTGGACGAAGCGTCGCACGCGGGCGGCGGCATCGTTCTCGTGCCCACGGGCCGCTATGCGTTCTCGGGCAGTCTGAAGGTCCCGAATGAAGTGGTCCTGCGTGGGGTATATGCGTATTCGCCGGCGCACGCTGGGTTACGCGACAACTCGGCGGAGAAGCCCGAGTACGGAAGCGTGCTGCTGCCGCGCGACAACGCGGGAAAGGAGGATGGGCCGCCGTTCATCCTGCTCCAAACAAATTCCTCGCTGCAAGGGTTCTGCATTTTCTATCCCGATCAGAAACCGGAGGGTCCCGTACCGACGCCGTATCCGTATGCGGTCGCGATGCGCGGGAACAACCCGGCGGTTATCGACGTCGAGTTGCTGAACCCTTACAACGGTATCGACGCCAGCAGCAATCAGCGGGCGATGATCCGCAACATTCACGGCCAGCCGCTGCATATCGGCGTTTACGTCGATGATATCTACGATATCGGCCGCATCGAGAACGTGCATTGGAACCCGTGGTGGTCGATGCAGAAGGACCTGTTCGAGTGGCAAAAGTCGAACGGCGTCGCGTTCATCTTCGGCAAGTCCGACTGGCACTATGTTCTGAACACGTTCTGTTTCGGTTACAACGTTGGCTACAAGTTCATCGAAACGGAAAAGGGATCAACGAACGGCAATTTTCTCGGCATCGGGGCGGACGATTGCAGGACGTCGGTGCTCATCGAACAGAGCGCCGCAATGGGACTGCTGATCACTAACGGCGAGTTCGTTTCGATCGACGGACCCGATCCGACCATGGTTCGCGTGACCGAAACCAATACCGGCACAGTTCGCTTCAGCAATTGCGCGTTCTGGGGGCCGTGCAACCGCAACGCGGTCATTGACGGCAAAGGCACAGTCGGTTTTGGCGATTGCACGTTCGTGAACTGGTCCCATCAAAAGAAAGACTGCTACGCCATCGAGGCGGCGGGCGGTTCGGTGCTCGTGCGCGGCTGCGAGTTCAAGGAAGACAAACCGCAGGTCTTCCTCGGCGAGAAGGTCCAGCGCGCCGTCATCACGGATAACTTGTTCCAGGGCACGAAGCGCGTGAAGAACAAGTCCAGGGGCGTCGTCGTAATCGACAACAACGTCCCCACGCGACGAAAGGGCGCCAAGGAGGAAAAGCCCGCCGCTAAGAAGTG
The DNA here is from genome assembly GCA_964587655.1 of uncultured Nitrospiraceae bacterium. Taxonomy (GTDB): domain Bacteria; phylum Hydrogenedentota; class Hydrogenedentia; order Hydrogenedentales; family SLHB01; genus CAZPMT01. The sequence goes on along the minus strand of CAZPMT010000033.1, from coordinate 31,887 downwards.
AGAATCCTCAAAATCCGCACGTAGGACTCGAGACCGCAGCAGAGAACTCGCGCCGATTGGTTCCGTGGTCGCGGCGTCCTCGCCGCGTTTCGGCGCACGTACTCCAGATCAGGCAGTTCTTGACGAAAACGCGGCGAGGACGCCGCGGCCACGGAACCGCACGAATGCTAAGAAGCGTTCGCTCTGTTCTTACGTCGTGGGATTCGGACTCCCATTGGAAATCACCCGCGTCATGTGCTATTACTTCGGATGAGCCGATCGCACGCTTGAGCGGCGCAACGGGAGGGTCAACCGTGAATCCGTTTGAACTTGTCACCAATCCCCACCTGGTCCACGGAGTAGTTGTTCACTTTCCAGTGGCGCTGGGCATTCTGGGTATCCCATTAGTGATCATCAACAGCATCGTCGGCAAGAACGCGACGTTGCGTTGGACCGCCTGCGTCTTATACCTGCTCCTGGCCGCCGTCTCGTTGGGAGCGGTGATGACCGGTGAAGGCGCCTTGGCCTCCCTGGCGGGCCGCCTCGCGCCGGAAGCGCGGGCGCTGGCCGAGCGGCATGAGATGCTCGCTAAGGGGGTATGGATTCCCGCCGTTGTGACCGCCATGCTCATACTTCTTTGCGGCGCGAAATCCGAGCGTCTTCGCGGCGCATTGGCGGTGCTTGCGATACTGGCAAGCGTGGTCACCGGGATATGGATGGGCGCCGCTTCCTGCTACGGCGCGGCCATGGTCTACAAGCATGGCGTAGGCGCCGAGACGCCAAGGCCTATCGTGCCGACCGCTCCCGCGCCACTTTCTCACACTCCAGTCCCTGCTCCAACTCCTGCTCCAAACGCAGCGCAACCGGCGCCGCTCACGGCAACGCCGCCCGCCGCGTCTTCCGCCGCGCGGCCGCTTATGCAACACAATCCGGCCCGGCGTCCCGCACCATTAACGACGCCGCAACCGCCAAGCGAGGAAGGCTATCTGCAGAGCATCGCATCTTACTGGAAGGGCCTCGCTCGCAAGGTATGGTCTGGGAAATGAGCGGGAAACCAAGAGAACGGTCTCCACGGAGAACGCAGCGTGAGAGTTGACGAGAAAGTCGCCTGTCAAGACCTGGCGAAGTCGATGGGCAACCTCTTTGACCTCGCGTCGCGGAAGACGCGGCGGCTCGCCCGGCGCTGGAATCCTGCGGAGGGTTCGCCGGTGTTCACGCGGCGCGGCAAGTACACGGCGCGCGGCTGGACGGAATGGACGCAAGGGTTCCAGTTCGGAATCCAGATCTTGTTGTTCGACGCGACCGGCGACGACGAGTTCCTCGCGCTGGGCCGCGAGAACACGATCCGTTTCATGGCGGGCCACGTCAGCCACACGGGCGTGCACGATCACGGCTTCAACAACGTCTCGACGTACGGCAATCTTCGCCGTCTTGCACTGGAAGGACGCACGCGCGAAAGCGCCGACGCCGTACGTTTCTACGAGCTTGCACTGAAGATCTCGGGCGCCGTGCAGGCGGCGCGGTGGTCGGCCTTGCACGACGGAACCGGGTTCATCCATTCATTCAACGGCCCGCATTCGCTGTTCAGCGACACGATCCGGTCGTGCCGGTCGCTGATGTTGGCGCATCAACTTGGCCACTGCCTGATGGGCGAAAACGATCGCCGCATCTCGCTGCTCGAACGGACCATTCAACACATAGCGAATACCTCGCGTTACAACGTCTATTTCGGCGAGGGGCGCGACGCATATGACGTGCGGGGACGCGTCGCACACGAGAGCATCTTCAATATGACGGACGGGCGATACCGCTGCCCGAGCACGCAACAAGGGTATTCTCCGTTCTCGACGTGGACGCGCGGCCTCGCGTGGATCATACTCGGCTGCGCGGAAGAACTGGAGTGCTTCAGATCGCTTTCCGACGGGGAACTGCGGGCTTTGGGAGGGCGCGACGCCATCGAGGGCCTCTTGTTGAAGACGGCTCGGGCGACGGCCGATTTCTATCTCGATAACACTCCCACGGACGGCATCCCATACTGGGACACGGGCGCGCCGGGCCTCGCGCGTCTCGGCAATTACCTGAACGGACCCGCGCGCATCGACAACGAGCACGAACCCGTCGATAGTTCCGCCGCGGCCATCACGGCGCAAGGACTCCTGCGATTAGGCCGCGCCCTCGGGCGAAAGGGCGCGGGCCGCAAGTACTATCAGGCCGGGCTGACGATCTCGAAACGGCTATTCGCACCGCCGTATCTTTCTGAAGACATCCGTCACGAAGGCATTATTCTACATTCGGTGTATCACCGCCCGAATGGATGGGACTACGTTCCGAAAGGGAAGAGAGTCCCGCAGGGCGAATCGTCGATGTGGGGCGACTACCACGCCGTCGAGCTTGCAGTGTATATCAAGCGGGAACTGGAAGGCGGTCCATATCTGAAGTTCTTCGATGAGGAGGCGCGATGAATCCTAATGTTTCGACCACACGGCCCCTGGACAAGTCTAGAACGATGCATCTTATCGAGAGCATCTCGCATGTCGGGTTCCTTGCTTTCGCTACGGCGTGCGGTGTCATCTTCTTTCTGCAAGGGCAGGATTGGATAAGACTGACGCCGCCGTTCAAGGTCCTGTTTCTGGGGGCATGGTGCCCGTTCTTCTGGGGCCAGTACTGGGCCGCGAAACAGTCCGCGAGCCGCCGGACATGGTTCATGTTTCTGTGCGCGGCCGTCTCGTCGGCCACAGCGATTCTCGCCGCCGTTGTCACGCTGATCAGACTTGCAGGGTAAAGCCAAGGCAAAGGAGTTCGAGTAGATCAAATGGATACTCGTTTGACCCAAGAGCACATCGACCACGCTCGCTCGACCTTGCTGTGGGATTTTGGCAATAGAGTCTTGTATGATCTTTGCAGAAGGCATCCTGAACATCGAAGAAAAGATGTAATCATTGCGAAGATCTGGTTGATCGGACGTTCATACGCCGCAGCAATAGAACGAGGAAAGCGTGTAGGAGGCACTTCTGACAGCTTCTACGAGACCAGGGTCGCAGATACGATACTGAAGTCTGACATTGATAAGTGGCTGAAAGAAATTCCTTCAAAGATCACCAAGCCATGGCAACAACTCTCGGCGGTGGTCACTGTTCACAAACAACTCACAGATCTCTTTCATGATATGACAGAACTAAACAAACGATCTCTTGCGAGCAAATACCTGCATTTTCACCGTCCCGACGCTTTCTTTATCTTTGACAGCAGGGCGAACAAGGCCATAAGGAAGGTTACTCCTCCGGCGCGGACCATTGAATGCCTCGAAACCGATGAAGCTGACCACGAGTACTATAACTTTGTCCGTCGGTGTCAGTGGCTTCGCGATGACGTGAACAAGAGGCTCAGGGTTATCTTAACGCCAAGACAGGTAGACAAAATTCTGCTTTTTCTCCCGTTACCAAGCTGAGCTTGGTAACGGGCTTGTATGGAAAGCTGCGCTTTGTTGGAGTCACTAAGATACTTACAGTCACTGCTCTTGCCCTGAAGGAGAAGCACAGCTTCAAGTGCAACTGCGTTATCAAGTGCAACTTGGTAACGAGAAGTAGCGGCAAAGCAGTTGCAATTGGAATAGATCTGAGCAAGTGGAGGGAGAAGACATGGCCTTGTGTTTCCTTGGAATTCATTCTTGGGATGGGTGCCGGTGCTCGAAGTGCGGGAAAACTCGAGACGCTGAGCATGTTTGGGATGGCTGTACATGTCCCAAGTGCCTGAGGACTCGAGATGCTGAACATGCGTGGGATGGCTGCAAGTGTTCAAAATGCGCCATTTCACGTGAGCACGAGTGGGATGGCTGCAAATGCTCCAGATGCGGCAAGACCCGAGACGCTGAACACACGTGGAATGGTTGCAAGTGCTCCACGTGCGGCAAGACCCGTGATGCTGAACACACGTGGAATGGCTGCAAGTGCTCCACGTGCGGTACTACACGAGCGCACGAGTGGGATGGCTGTAAATGCTCCAGGTGCGGCAAAACCCTCGACACGGCCGCTACAGATAAACTGTTGGCTAAACTGGAGGAGTGCAGAAGAGACCCCAGTGCGCGCCGCAAACCCGCTGCCGAGATTATTTCTAAGTTGGGAAAACTCGGAGATCCTCGAAGCAAGCAAAGCATCAGGGCTTGGCTGTCAGTTGATATTGCCCGGCACGTCAAGCATCTCGATATAGTAGGGTACTGCTCCTATAGCGATCTACTTGAGGCCGTAATTAAGGCTCTTGTGGAACTGCAGGATACCGATGCTGTGCCGCCCTTGCTGATCCTGCTCAAAGACCTGCCCATTAGGCTTCACTGCGGCAACTCGATGTTTGTATCTGTTCAAAAGGAGATTGTTCATGCCGTAACTAGACTTGGAGCGGGTAGAAGAGAAGTAGCCGATTCGCTGAAGGCCGTACAGGCTACACTCTCAAACGTAAGTTTGGACGATCTGCGAAAACTGATGTTCGGGCATTCTCCAGAAGCCATGCAATCGGAGGCGAGTATGAAGATTGCGAAGGATGTCAAGGAGAACTTGGACACGGTTGCACAGGAGATCGCGTCGGCATTGGCAAGAATCTGAAGTATCAGGATATAGGGGACCCAAAAAGGAGCTATGATGAAAGCGCACAAGATTGGGATCATCATGAACGGCGTCACCGGGCGGATGGGGACCAATCAGCACCTGGTGCGATCCATCCTCGCCATACGCGAGCAAGGCGGGCTGAAGATTCGGGACGGAGAGGTGATCATTCCCGAACCTGTCCTGCTCGGACGCAGTGAGACCAAACTCCAGAGACTCTCCGAAGCCCACGGAGGCCTTCCCTACTCGACGGACATGCAGAAACTCTTGCGGGATGAAAGATACTCCGTATATTTCGATGCACAGACGACAGTGCTGCGTTACGCAGCCGTGAAGGAAGCGATCGAGGCCGGAAAGCACATCTACTGCGAGAAACCCACCGCAATGAATTCCAGAGAAGCGTTGGACCTCCACGTCCTTGCACAACGCGCCGGGGTCAAGCACGGAGTCGTGCAGGACAAACTTTGGCTCCCCGGACTCCGCAAGCTGAAGTATCTCATCGACACTCATTCTCTCGGGCGGATCCTCGCCGTGCGTGGCGAGTTCGGATACTGGGTCTTCACTGGGGAGCATCAGGCCGCGCAGCGCCCGTCGTGGAACTATCGCAAAGCCGAAGGCGGCGGGATCATCCTCGACATGCTGTGTCACTGGCGGTATGTCATCGACAATCTGTTTGGAAACGTGCTTGCCGTATCGTGCGCCGGCGCGCATCACCTCCCGAAGCGGTGGGACGAGGCCGGAAAGCCATATGACTCCGATGCCGAGGATGCGGCGTATGCGACGTTCATTACCGATCAAGGCGTGACGTGCAATTTCAACTCGTCGTGGTGCACGCGCGTCCGTCGCGACGACTTGCTCACGATACAGGTGGATGGCACGAACGGATCGGCCGTCGCGGGACTCCGGAAGTGCTACGTGCAGAGCGACGCGATGACGCCGAAGCCGGTCTGGAACCCCGACATCGACAATCCGATTGATTTTCGCGCCGGATGGATGCCGGTTCCCGACAACCAGGCCTATGACAACGCGTTCAAGGCGCAATGGGAACTGTTCCTCCGGCACGTCGTTCTCGATGAACCCTTTCCGTGGGACCTCAAGGCGGGCGCGAAGGGCGTCCAACTGGCCGAGCTCGGGTATGAGTCCTGGCGGAAACGGGCGTGGCTCGATGTGCCGGCGCTGTGAGGGGCACAGGAGATCGTCATGACATCCCCGCTTTATGATTTATCGAGCTTGTGCATCCACACGATGACCACAAGACCGTGGTCGCTGGCGGAGGCCATTGCAGGCTACTCGAAAGCGGGGGTGGCGGGCATCACCGTGTGGCGGCAGCATCTGGCGCCGCAGGGTCCGGCGGAATCGGGCAGGATGCTTCGCGACTCCGGCGTCAATGTTGTGAGTCTGTGCCGTGGGGGATTTTTCCCTTCCTCGATAAAAGCGGGGCGCGAAAAGGCAATCGATGACAACCGGCGCGCTATTGACGAGGCGGCAGCCATCGGCGCGCCTCTGATCGTTCTGGTATGCGGCGCGATTCCCGGCATGCCTCTGTCCGAAGCGCGCAAGCAGATCCTCGACGGGATTGCGGAGTGTCTTCCCTATGCGGCATCGGCGGGAGTGAAACTGTCCATCGAGCCTCTTCACCCCATGTACGCGGATGATCGTTCCGCCGTGAACACGCTCGAACAGGCGAACGACATGGTGAATGCACTGAATCATCCGAACGCCGGCGTGACCGTCGATGTGTACCATCTCTGGTGGGACCCGCATCTCGAACGCGAGATAGCGCGCGCAGGCCGGAACATCCTTTCGTTCCACGTCTGCGATTGGCGCACGCCGACCCGTGACATTCTAAACGACCGCGGTCTGATGGGCGAGGGGTGCATCAACATCCGCGAGATACGGAGTTGGGTCGAAGCGGCCGGTTTCGACGGACATGTCGAGGTCGAGATCTTCTCGAACGAATTCTGGGCCTCAGATCAGGCCCAGTACCTCGAAAAGATCAAGAAAGCTTACCTGGCGCACGTGTGAGGAGGAGCAGGGTGGATATCGGCGTCGAATTGCGCGCACTGAGAGACCATCTCGGACAAGTCGCGGATCTCCGGGCGGCCATCGAGTTGCTCGAATGGGATCAGGAGACATACATGCCGCCGAAGGGCGCGGAGGCGCGAGGACTTCAACTCGCCACGTTGAACGGGCTCCGGCACCGGGTGTTTACCGCGCCGGAGTTCGGTTCCATGTTGAGGCGTCTCAATGACGCCCGCGAAAAGCTCAGTCCCGACGACGCGAAACTCATCGATGAGACGCTCTACGATTACGAGCGCGACCAGAAGCTGCCCGAGTCCTTTGTTAAGGAGTTCGCTGAAGCGCAAAGCAAAGCGTTTCACGCATGGCTCAAGGCGCGCGGACAATCCGATTTCAGCGTCTTCAAGCCGCACCTTGAACATATCGTCGAACTCTGCCGCCGGAAAGCGGATCTCCTCGGCTACGAAGGTTCGCCGTACGATGCGTTGCTTGAGGAATACGAGCGCGGGACGACGACGGAGGACCTGCGTGGAATCTTTGGGATTCTTGCCGCGCGCCAAGGCGAACTTGTCAAGCAGATCGCGCATAAGCCGGATGATGCGGACCTGCGGTGGTTGAAGCAGGACTGGGATGAAAACGCGCAGTGGACGGTCTCAATCCGGATGTTGAAAGACATGGGCTACGACTTGGAGGCTGGCCGGCAAGACAGGTCGGCGCATCCGTTCACGATGAGCCTGCACGTGCAGGATGTCCGCGTCACCACCCGAATGCATCGGGACCAGCTTTTCTCCGGATTGCTCGCGTCGTTGCATGAAGGCGGCCACGCGCTCTATGAACAAGGGTTCCTTGCCGCGGACGCGAGGACCACACTGGCCCATGAACCTTCGCTGGGGATGCATGAATCGCAATCACGACTGTGGGAGAACGTTATCGGCCGCAGCCTTCCCTTTTGGGGCCACTATATGCCCTTCTTGCGCGAACAGTTCCCGGGACGGCTCGACGGAGTTACCGCGGAGCAGATCTATCGGGCCGTCAACCACGTTGAGCCTTCACTCATTCGCGTCGAAGCCGATGAGTGCACCTACAACCTTCACGTCATCGTCCGGTTCGAGATCGAGGCGGATCTCATGGAGGGCCATATTCAGACGGCGGACGTGCCGGCGCTTTGGAATGAAAAGATGAGAGCGTATCTCGGAGTCGAGGCGCCGGACGACGCGCGAGGATGTCTTCAGGATGTGCATTGGTCGCACGGGGCGTTCGGTTACTTCCCCACGTACGCGCTCGGCAACCTCTATTCGGCGCAGATATTCGAGGTCATCCTGAAAGACCTTCCGGACCTGTGGGAACAGGTAGGTCAGGGGCAGTTCTTGCCGTTGCGCGAGTGGCTACGAGAACATGTACACCGGTACGGACGTCGAAAGACCGCGCCGGAAATCATCCGCGACGTCACCGGAGCCGGACCTGCCTGCGAGCCGTATCTGCGATACCTCGAAATGAAATACCGCCCCCTCTACGGAATCTGATCGCGCTGCCGGGCGAAAGCATACCGAACGGCGGGAGAGAGGCACAAGATGCCTCTCCCTCGCCGTCCTGGTCATGCTTTGTCTACAAGAGCCTTTGTGGTTTCCTAGAACTTGGCTGCTACGAGCGCGAGGATAAACTTGAATATCGCAGCAAGGAGCTCGACAGAATTCGTTCCGTCTGTATTCGCCTTGGCCACAGTTACTCTGCTAAGGTGCTTCATTGTAATCCTCCTTGTTCGTGTACTATGGAAAACACTCCCTCTGCACGCCCTATATGAAGGCGTGCCGAACAGCAGAGGAGAGGCGCGGGAGGCCTCTCCCCCCATCGTGATAGCCCTTGACTACGTGGTCGCAGGCTCTCCCTTGCCCTTGATGTCCAGAACGTCGAGAACAAAGGTGAATATCGCCGAAAGAATCGCCGCGACATCCGGCCCGGTGTCCGTATTCGCCTTACCCACAGTTACTCTGCTTAGGTGCTTCATTGGTACCCTCCTTGTTGATATCCGCTCTAAAACACACCCAACGATTATTTTACAGATGAACGGCTACAACGTTACACGGCGCAGTACATCCCTGGGACCTCGGAGCGCCCCTTAGGGACCCGGCATTTTCCGATATACCGGCATCGCGGGGACAAGGGGTTGCAATCCTATGCGCCCGCGGGCAAGCCCGCTCGGCTTATAGCTTGCCCTTCTCGATGGCGTTTGCGGCGAGATTGCCGAGGATGGCGACCATGAAGATCAGGCCCGCGAACCGTTCGTCTTTTGTGCTGCCCTTGACGTAGCGGTAGTAGATTTGCTGCACGATGCCGGCGATTTTCACGAGGCTGAAGACGTAGTAGAACAGGATATTGGAGATATCGCGTCCGGTCAGCCGGGCGTATTCCTCCGCCAGTTCCATGCGCGTTATGCTGCCCGGAAGGCTCGTCAGGAAACACTGGGTTGCCTGAAGTCCCGAGGGGTCGCCGGCCTCGGTCCAGTAGCCGAGGGTCGAGCCCAGGTCCATCAGTGGGTCGCCGATGGTGGACATCTCCCAATCGAGGACGCCGATGATGCGCGTCAGGTCTTGTAGATCAAGGACGAGATTGTCGAACTTGTAGTCGTTGTGGATGAGTACGGCGCCGGTGTCTTCGGGGATGCGTTCCTTCAACCATGCGATGGTGGCGTCTATGGCGGGGATCTCATCCGTTTTCGAGTTGACGTATCGTTCGGCCCAACCGAGTACCTGCCGCTGCGCGTACCACCCGGGCCGGTAGAGTTGGTCCAGGCCGAGGGCGCGGTAGTCGAGATCGTGCAGCGCGGCAAGGTTCCGGACAAACGAGAGACAACATGCGCGCGCGGTTTCGGGGGAGATCTCGATCTCCCGCGTACCGCGCAAGATCGCGCCACGGATGCGTTCCATGAGATAGAACCTCGCGCCGAGGATGGACTCGTCGTCGCAGAACGCCACCGGCTTCGGCGCAGCGGCATACGCCCCGCACAGACGCGAGAGGATCGTGTACTCCCGCGTCATGTCGTGTGCGGTCCTGACCTTGCTCGCGAAGGGGGGGCGCCGCAGCACAAGCTCGCGTCCGTCGAAACGGACAAGGTACGTGAGGTTCGAGTGCCCCTTTCGGAACTGTTCAATCTCGAGGGGTCCGTCAAAGGAGCCCAACGCGCCGATCAGGAACGCGCGGAGCCTCGCCGGATCAAGCTGCTCGCCATCGCGCTGCGCACCGGCGCTGTCCATGGACGCGGTCATTATCGTTCCCCACAGTTTGTCGTCGTTTGACAAACTGTGGCGGAAAGGAGATCGCCGGCATACCTCTTGAGGATCCGTTTCGCCACGACGATCTTGTGGACCTCGTCGGGACCGTCGTAAATGCGTCCCGCCCGTTCATGACGATAGAAAAAGGCAAGCGGCGTGTAGTCGGTGACGCCGAGTCCTCCATGCGCCTGGATCGCGCGGTCGATCACGTTCAACATCGCCTTCGCGGTATTGAACTTGATGAGCGACACGAGGTCGTTCGCCTCTTTCATGCCCAACTGGTCGATCGTCCACGCCGCCTGCAACACCAGCAATCGCGCGGCGTCGATTTCGGCCCGGCTCTCGGCGATCCACCCATGAACGAACTGCTGCAACGCGAGCGGCCGTCCGGGCGCGACCTGGCGCTTGACCGAGTAGTCGCACATCAACTCGAAACACCGTTCACAGATCCCGAGCCAGCGCATGCAATGGTGGATGCGGCCCGGCCCGAGGCGCTCCTGCGCGATCCGGAACCCGGTCCCTTCCGGCCCGAGGCGGTTCTCCTTTGGGACCCGGCAGTTGTCGAGACGGATCTCGCCGTGGCTCATCCAACCCTCGCCTCGGTGTCCCATGACCGGCGTGTTGCAGAGCACAGTGAACCCGGGCGTGTCAGCCGGGACCAGAAACATGCTCGCGCGTTCATGGCGCGACGCATCGGGATTCGTGATCGCCATCACCACCGCGAAGGCTGCGCCGTCGGCGCCCGTCGCGAACCACTTGTTGCCGGTTATGACGTACGCGTCTCCGTCCTTCACGGCGAGCGTGCCCATCCACGTCGGATTCGAGCCGGGATGATCGGGCTCGGTCATCCCGAAGCAACTCCGAATCTTTCCAGCCAGCAACGGCTTCAGGAAACGCTCCCTCTGAGCGTCGTTGCCGTACTGGAGCAGGATCTCCATGTTGCCTGCATCGGGCGCCTGGCAATTGCACAGGAAATGCCCCAGGAAACTCCGCCCGAGTTCCGCGCTCACAAGCCCGTGGCCGAGGAGGTCCAGACCGAGCCCGCCATGCTCCTTAGGAATCTGCGGAAGCCATAGCCCGATGGCCTTGGCGTGCTCGCGCTTCTCCTCGAGACGCGGAAGCACCTCATGAAACTCGCCCGTGAGGAAATCCTTCTCGATGGGATACACTTCGGTTTCGACAAACTTCCGCGCTTTGTCGATAAGCGCCTGAAGCTCATGCGGGATCGTAAAATCCACCGTCATTCCTCCTTCTGCCTGAGACCTTCCATGCCACGCTCACGAGCGCCAAGTATAGCATATGCACGGTCGGCCAGAAGGAGGACGACATCGTCGCGAACGTCGCGTCAACCCAAGCCGAAGCCATTCGCAACGCCGCGACGAGTCGCGTGGTCCGCCTTACAGCCCCATCTCGAAGATTGCCATGAACGTCCTGCTGACCGGGTACTTGCTTGGATACTTGAGGAATTCCACATGGCCGTCCATGTACAAGACGTTTGAACCGCCTGGCACGTGGTTGCTCCACCTGATATTGTCGCCTGGGCCGAACTGGTCAAAATAGACCACGATCTCGCTCTGCGACATCGCCGACGCGGCCGGGTTGTTGATATCAGTGATCAGGAAGCGTTCGACGCCTTCCCGCAGAAAGTACAGTGTCCGGTTCTCTCCCGAGGCGGTGTCCGTGTACGACATATCCGAGAACATGATATCGACCTTGCCTTCATCCACCCACTCGCGTTCCCCTTCAGCCAGGTAATTCACGACAGCCTGGACAAAATCGCTGTTAAGGTTCGGAATCCCCTCTACGGCCGCAAGCGCGGGGTTAATACAAATCACCCTGTCGGATATTGTCCAGGGAACGTACAAATAAGAATAGTCGTCGATGCTGCACGGGCAGATCGGCTGGCCCTTATCGCCGTTGCCGTCCCCGGTCGAGTCACAACTCCACCGGCCGTCCTCGACCTTCCAACCCTGCATATTCCCCATCGACGGACACAACAGCACGTTGTAATCGGAAAGATACTCAGGGTAGAAGGACTTGCCGTTGGGCGAGAATGCCCCGACCACTCGCTCACATAGCCCCGTCGTGGCATCGTTCGGTGTCCCGTCCTCGATCTGTATGGAAGGATACTTTGCCCCCCGGGACTCGTTCGCGTACATCTTCATAACCAGTCCGAACTGCTTGAGGTTGTTGGCGCAGCTCGCCCGCCGCGCCGACTCGCGCGCCCGCGCCAGCGCCGGCAGCAGGATGGCCGCCAGGATGCCTATGATGGCAATCACTACCAGCAATTCAATGAGTGTAAAGCCCTTCTTCTTCATGATTATGTCCTCCTTTGTTGTTTGCGGCATGTGACCGAAGTTCACCCGCCTGAGATCAACACACCGCACGCCATTATGCCAATGAATCCAGCTTGCCACAAAATGCCCCAATATGCAAGCGCTTTTTGTCCGCTGTTTGCGGAACGTGAAACGGACGCGTCTGCTCTGCTAGATTACGTCCGGCTATGAAATGCCCCTATTGCTGCTCGTGCACTCGAGAAGATCAGGAGAATAGACATGAAGAGTTTGCCCCTTTTCGCTGTTTTGTTGCTCCCAACAGCCGTCGGCGCTTCTGACATCACGGTCCCACAGCCGCCTCCCGGTGGACTGTTTGCCCTTCGGGAGATGGATATGCACATACACGCTGGCCTCGAGCGCGAACTCGACCTTCAGCCGTGGATCGACTTGTCGGTCGCGGACGGGCGCAAAGTCCTCCTGCTTCTCGATCACATCGAGCTTTATCGCATGTCCGGCAAGGAGTACACGGCCTGGGCGAAAGAGCACGGCGGCCGGCAATGGTATCCCATGAAAACCGAAGGCCACCGCGCGCTGATGGCGGACTTCGACAAGGCCGCGGCGCGGAATGACGTCCTGATATTCAAGGGTTGGGAGGTAGGCGAGTTCGAGTTGGACGAGGGGCTTGAAGAGGCCCCCATGGCCCTCGCCGAGGTCATTGGCTGGCACATCTCGCCCAATCACAAAGGCGACCCGCCCGACGGCAAGAAGCTGCTCAAACGGATCGCCCAGATCAAAGAGGTCCGGAAACGGTTCCCGGTTCCCATGATCATCTTCCATCCGTTCACGATGCGCATCGAGCACGTCCAGCGAGACGCACAGAAGTCCGGCAGGGACCAGAAGACCATTTCCGTGCAGGAATACCGCTTCTTCAAGGGCGATGAACAGGAGAAGGTAATACGGGAACTCCGCGACTCATCGATATACGTCGAGATGAGCAGCGCGTCAGCCGCATACTGGGAAGATCCCATCGTGCGCGAGGCGCTGATGGCCGACATCAAGCTCCTCGCGGAGGGCGGCGTGCAGTTCACGGTCTCGACGGACGCGCACGGCGCCGCCGCCCTAAAGGCGCCGTTCGATCCCGGCAAGTATTGCGCGCCCTGCGCCATAACGTCGCGGAACACAAACACGATCATCCGCGAGTTGCTCGAGTTGCGGGCAAAGCGGGTATCGCCTGACGGCCCTACGAAGGTCAAGATCGGACAGCCGAATGTGGTGAGGCAGGATTAGCCCTGTTTGAACTTCTCGAGTTCGGATTCCAGGAGCTGTTTGAAGGCGTCGTAATCCTCCTGGGACAAACTGGGGGCCGTCGTGGAATATGGACTGCCCGTGGAACGGGCGTAGGGCTGGATCTTGTATCCCTTCTCGGTGATGTAGCGCTTGAAGAACTCGGTCGTGTTCCGCGAGCGCTTCACGAGAAGGTTCGTGGACCATTGGGCTTCGCATGCCCCCTCGATGTCGCCCTTCTCGTAGCGTGTCTGAATGGCGTTGAGGATCTGGGGATTCACGGTGGCGCCCTGGCCGATGACCGCGCGCGATCCGGAGATCAGACCCGCCAGGAAGGCCGTCTCGGCCCCGCTGATGAAGGCGAAATCTTTGCCGCGGACGGCGAACGAGATGTTGAAGATGTACTCGGCGTCGTTCGTGGACGCCTTCATTCCCATGACGTTGGGCATGTCGGCGAGGCGCTGCGCGAGATCGGTCGATAGTATGTAACGTTCGTCCGTGCCCGGCGACTGATAGATAAACACGGGGATCTTGACCGCGTCGCAAATAGTCTCAAAGTACTTCACGGTTACGTCGTCGGTTGTCTGCCCCGGCTCGGGCTGGATCGCTTCCGAAATGGTATGCACAACGCCCGACGCGCCCATGTCCTCGGCGTACTTGCTCAACTCGACTGCCTGCCGCATGAAGACCCGCGGGTCGGGATACTTCTCGCGATTACGGTCCCAGACGCCCGTGGCGCCGATGAGGATGGGCACGCTTCCCGCGTTATGCTCGCAGACGCTTTTCGTGATCTGACGGACGTCCTCGTAGCTGAACGAGAACATCTGTCCCATGCCGGATCGCACAAAGAAGGCGCTGACGGCCTTCGTGCCGGCGAGCCAGCTCAGTATCGAGCGCTGGCCGTCATCATCGAGGCGTCCGTCCTCATGGAAGGCCGTGAAAACAGGGGCAATCGAACCGCGAACAAACTCTGGGATCATCATTCAACTCCTTCCGACAAACTGTGGGGATTCGACAGCGGGAGCAACCTATCTCACCTTTCGATAATCGTATCCGCCCGGCTTCTTCTTGGGCGCTGATCCTTTCTGCTTGGGACGGCGCGCACGGAGCGGACGATACTTCCACATCATGAAGATGACCAGGAAGAGCAGCACAATCTCGAAGTAGAAAAGCCACCGCGGATTATATGCCTCGCGATTCCAGAACTCGAGAATAGGCGTAGACCAACCAGGGTTGTAGTCCTGGTTGGCAAGCCCTCGGGCCCGTTTCATCGTCGACTGGTCCTTGAACCACGCGGACGTCACGACGACGCCATAGGTCAGGCAATGCACCAGACCCATGTAAATGCAGAATTCGACGACGTACATGATCGCGGGGACCGCGACTCGCCGGAACACGAAAATAAACGGCAAGACGCAGATCGCGCCCATTATGTAATAGCCGTAGAATTCCTTGAAATGACTAACGAGGGGCTCCATCGCGTTTCCCTCCCGCTATATGTCCGAAATCGAGTGTAGCACAGCGAAAAGCCGATTTGCCAGAGGATCGAGACGGCCCACGATTCGCGCGTCTCCGTGGCCGCGGCCACGGAGGCAATCGGCCTGCGTTGAACACCGCGTTAGTGACAGACGACACAACGGGCCGTGCTGTTAAGGACGTGCGGGGCGCGGAACGGGTTGCTGAATGGGTGGCACGGCGTACAACGCGCCGGATATATGCCGAGGTCGTGCGGCGAAGGATTAGCCTTCTCATGATCGACCGATTCGTGACAGACGGTGCAGTTGTTCTCACGCACCGGATAGTGGCACGACACGCAGTGGCGGTTGGCGGGAGGCCCCCAGCCTCCGCGGTGGCTTGACGGCTCGTTGTTCTGGTGGCAGCGAAGACAACTGTCCTCTTCATGGCAGACGGCACACTTTTCGCGATCCCAACTCGCGCGCATGCCGTGCGGCTTGCGACGCCACGAGAGCGTGTGGCTCTTGGGCGGGTTCTTGCGATGGCAGTCCTCGCAGAAGGTTTGTTCCTCGTGGCACAATTTGCAGAACTTTGGATCGGTCTTGAATTGCTGGCCGTGGAGCGTCTCCCAAATCTGCGGGGAATCATGAGGGATACGGACGGCACCGCGGTACTTGGGCCGCACCTTGTCGCTGATCTCCTTGTGACATACGGAGCATTCGTTCAACTCCGGACGCGTCTTGGCGTGGCAGTCCGTGCAGATGGGCATCAGGGGTTTAGACAGGAAAGCCGCGGGATCGGGGCCGGAATGGCACTTCTCGCACTCGACGCCTTTCTCGGCGTGTTTGGCGTGCGAGAAGTTGTTCTCGGACGGGAGCACCTTCGTGCGCGGTTTTACGGCCTGGTCCGGATCGGTGTGGCAGAAATTGCACTCCTTCGACTTGGAGACGTCCGCCTGCTCGTGGCACGTCCCGCAGACGTCGTGAGTGGGCATCACCGGTTCGCCGCTGTCCGTCGCATGACAGTCCGTACAGGCCATTTTCTCCGGGTGCTTCTCATGATTGAAGCCGATGCCGCGGTCGACGTGTTTGGCCCGGTAGGTCACGCAGGCCGCGACCGTCAGGCAGAGCATCAGGACCGCCAACCAATGCCTCTTGCTTTGCTGCAACATCACCCGGCTCTCCTCATAGCTTCGGCTGCCTTAGAAACGGATTGAATACTGCGCCTTCAAACGCCAGTAAGGCGACTCAGGACTGTCGTCCTCTTCATACGTCAAGCCCGCCGTGACCTGCTGATTTTCGGCGAACGACCACTTCATCTTGCAGTAGAAGGAGTAAATGTCCTCGTGTAATTGGAGGGCATAGGTATCGAAAAGGTAAACCAACGGGTTGTAAGTCTGATACTGCCCCGGAAGGAGCAGCACGCGCAACTGATCGAGGATGTAGGGGGTGGACGTATAGTTGACGATCCGGTCTTGGTATCGTTCATAATTCGTGCCGACCGTCAGATCGATCTTGTTCCAGTGCTTGGTGACCTCGCCCGTGACGGCCCAGGTTCCTTCTCCCCCATCCACGCTCCATCTCTCGAGGGCCGCCTGCGCGTCGATGGTCTTGCAGATCTTCTCCGCCGCCAGCATCAGCGCGAAACGTTCGTAATCCTTATTGCCGGTCATCCAATCACTGCCGTTCGCCCGGTGTATCTCCCCTTCCAACGAGAGGGCCAAACGCTTAGTCAAGGTCTTGTGCAGCGCCGCAAAGTAATTGTCGTTAGTATTGTATTCTCCAAGGATGGCGTAAAACCCCGTCAGATCGTTGACACGATCGCTGAGCGTGTTGAGCTGCCGGCGGTACGCGACCTCGTAAGTGAGATCCCACGCCGGAATCACGCCAGTCGCGTTGAGAAGGATCTCGTCCCCGTTTCCTTCGCGCAGATCGAGCCGCCCATACAGGCTCAGATTCGGGGTCACCGTCCGCCACACACTGAGGGACACGGCGGTGCTATCGGTATTCGCGCGCGCAAGCCTTCCGCGCGCCGCCTCGTCGCCCTTGTCGCGGTTCTCTTGGCCGTAGTAGGCGTCAAGGGCGACGCGGGTCCTGTCGCCCAGCCGCACCGAAGCGCCGCCGCCGGTCACGGGATCGCGAAACACGTCGTCGTAGAGCGTCGCGCGCGTCCCGGCGAACACGTACCAATCCCAGATCCCGAGATGCTGTTTGAAGTAGACGCCGTCAATGCGGTTGAACGCGGCGCCCTCGATAATCCGCTGCCGTCCCACGCGCAGAACGGAATCGCACCAGACGTTATCGATGTCGGCATAGAGGTACAAGGGCCGCACGCGAAAGTCGGACTCCCACCCGTCATTGATGTCGCGCAAAGCGGAGTATTGGGGAACGTTGGAACCGAGGTTCTCGTTGAGCCAGATGGCGCCGCGGATGTGAAGCTGCTCGAATTGCGGCGGGTCAACCTTGATGCGCAGATATTGATTGAGATCGAAATCCGACGCATCATTGCTCCACGCGGCGTTGAAACCGATGTCGAAATCGCCACGGATCCATTTCCGTTTAGCGTCGGCCGGGGCCGTCTTGTCAGGCGCTTCGCCGGGAGAGCTTGCGGGTGCGGCGTCCGTCGAAGACGGCGAAGCCGCTGGTTCGGGGGCCTTTGGACCGTCATCGGCCCGCGCGGTCACGCCCGAAACGAGCGACATGAGAACAACGGCGACCATTGCAGCGCGGGCGCACGATCGCGCCGCCGCGAGGATGACTTTTTCCGGCGAATACAACGGTCTCACGCGTACACCTCCATTCCCTCGCGCCGCTTCGTCACTGCTGCTTTCCCATTCCCTTACCGCGCCTACCGATCTTCCTCCGCCTCCGCAGAAGTCGAACCGAGTTCCCCCTTTGAAGGGGGTTAGGGGGATGTTAAGCTAGCGGTATAGATTTCTCCTGTGCTAGAAGAACATCCCCCTAACCCCCTTCAAAGGGGGAACTCCCATCCGGTGGGCCGTAGCGGACGTTGTACAAGATCTGCAAAAGGACGTTCGTTGCACGGTCGTCCACATTGAATACGGGGGACGTTATCACGGACCCATCGTGGCATCCGGCAACGCCCGCGCAGGAATTGGCCGGCACGGGAACGACGCCGTTGTCCGCGGCTTCGATGGAACGGCTCGGCGGCACAGGCCGCAGGGAATGGTCAAGCCTTAGATAATCGTGGCCCGGGTACTCCCGCTCGATCGGAACGAGATGGCACTTGACGCAGCGGCTTGCGCCCGTCCTGGCGGGATCCACGGCATGGAACGTATGGGCCTCGACCGCCGCGTCGTTGTCGAATCCCATGGACGCATGGCAGCGCAGGCACATATCATTGTTCTCGGAACTCGGTGCGCCGCTTCGCCCGGCATGAACGTTGTGACAGGCGCCGCACGAAAGCACGCCCTCGTCGGCGTGCTCGCTGCTCTCGAAAGCGTTGACTTCGGTCTCGTGACAGCCCTTGCACAGATCGCGATCCGCCTGCGTACGCAATCCATTCAAGTCACTCATGAAGGCGCCGTCGCGTCCTCCGTTGCGCACATGGAGGTAGCCGGAGCCGTGACACTGCTCGCACCGCAGATCCTTGTGGGGACCATCGAGAAAGGGCGTTATGTCTTCCGCGTTCTGGCCGGTATGGCAGACCAGGCATACCTCGTTCTTTATCGGCGAGCCGGGACCGATGCTCGGGCATCCTATCACGCCAAATGAAGTCGCCCCGGCAACGGCGATGAGCGCGGCAAGAAGCAGACACGAACTTCGCCGTCGTGCAGCGGCGCGATCATGCGCCGGCCCTGCATACTTCAAGCGGGCGTCGTGATGAAAGATTCGCCAAATGGACAGTCCTGCGCGGCTTACGGTCGGTCCTTCCACGTACGTATCCTCTAGACTCGGAAAACCCCACTCGCTCTGAACCGGAGCATATCCTAACACAAGTAATATTGTCTCAGGAAGAAAAAAGATCCGGAGTCGGCAATCCTGTGGACATTGCGCCGCCGCGGAGTTGCCCGGACCATTCGGGCGGCAGTGCGCCGAGGTCATGGAACGTCAGGCGCCGCGTGGACTCGTCAACGTGCTCGAAGAGTACGT
Organism: uncultured Nitrospiraceae bacterium; assembly: GCA_964587655.1. Taxonomy (GTDB): domain Bacteria; phylum Hydrogenedentota; class Hydrogenedentia; order Hydrogenedentales; family SLHB01; genus CAZPMT01. The sequence continues at coordinate 12,898 of CAZPMT010000033.1, read as the reverse complement.
CGACCCGCCGGGCGGGCAGGAGCGATTCGGCGCGTTCGGCCCACTCGATGGCGCAGATGCCGTCCGGTTCGAAGAAATCCTCGTAGCCGATGTCGGCAAGTTCCTCGATTCCGTCGAGGCGATACAGGTCGACATGGTACAGGCGCGGTCCGTTTCCGTATTGGTTCACGATCGTGAACGTGGGGCTGCTCACGATCTCGTTTGTGGCGAAGCGTGACGCCATTCCGCGAACGAAGCAGGTCTTGCCAGCGGCCAGTTCTCCTCGGAGCGCCACGACGGACCCCGAGGGGAGGAGACCCGACAGCGCGGCGCCAAGTCGTTCCGTCTCTTCGGGGGAATGGGTTTCTAGCGTCAGGGATTCCATAGCTATGCAGTCTTCACTTGATGTAGGAACGGAAGATCTCCGCCTCAATATAGGTCGATACGCGCAAGGAGCGGAATCGTTTCCTCAGGAATTGCGCAAGAACGGGTACGATACACTTCTCGGTTCCTCCGTGGCCAGCTTCGATGACGGCGAGGCCTCGCTCTTGCGCCGCCAGGGCATCGTGGTAACCCACTTCGCCGGTTACGAAGACGTCGATCCCGGACGGCATCCCGCGGATTTCTCCGCCGCCATTGCCGCCCAACACGGCCACCGTCTTGACGCGTTTCCCGGCTTCTCCAACGTACCGAACGGCGGACACATCGAGTGCCGCGCGGACGTGTTCGCAGAAGGCGCGCAGAGCCAGCGGCTTCTTCAACTCGCCGCGAACGCCGAGCCCGACACCGGGGTCTTTGTTTTCGAGTTGGATCAGATCGTACGCGGCTTCTTCGTATGGATGCGCCTTCAGCAGGGCCTTGATAACCGAAGAGATCCTTATCTCAGGCACGAGGACCTCGAAGCGGCGTTCAGGTTCCTCATTGAGGCGGTTGCGCGCACCCGAATAGGGACGGGCGTCCTCACTGGGCCGGAAGGTTCCCGTACCAGCCACGCTGAAAGAACAGTGGGTGTACTCGCCGATCACGCCCGCGCCCGCGTCGCACACAGCGTCGCGAACGGCGCCGAGATGCGTCTCCGGAACGAACGTCACCAGCTTCACCATGCCGCCGTGAGGCAGCGGAAACAAAGGACGGCGCTTGTCGAGGCCGAGAAGCTTCGCCAGCGTATCGTTTACGCCTCCGGGGGCGGCGTCGAGGTTCGTGTGCGCCGCGAAACACGCGATACGGGCCGCGGCGAGTTCGAGACACATCCGCGTGTGGGGCTCATCTGCTCGAAGCGCGCTGAGCGGCTCCCAAATCACGGGATGATGCGAAACGATCATCCCCGCCTTCGCGCGGACGGCCGCTCGGACCACCTCGTGCGTCACGGTCAGGGCAGTAAGCACGCGCGATACTTCCCAATCCGGGTCTCCGATGCTGAGGCCGATTCGGTCCCATTCAAACGCGAGACTGGGAGGGGCAAGCTCATCGATCGCGGTGCAGATATCGCGCACCTTCACGGCTCGCGCTCCATCGAGATCGCCGCATAGCCGACGACGTGATCGTAGTCGCCCGACGTCGCGGCGCTGGTTTGATAATCGAGGAGCGACCACGCGGAGGCGCCCCGCGCATTGGCGAAAGCCATCGCCGCCACGACCGCCGCGCCGCCGCACATCGAGCATGCGCCGTGGCCGAGCCCGTCGCACAAGGCGGCGCAATCCTTGGACAACACCGTGTCCAACGTCCGCTTGTCGATCTGATGCGCGACCGAGTCCCGCAGATAATGAGACAAGTCCGTCGAAGCGACAACGACGTCGTTGTCACCAGCGAGTTCCGCCAGTTTTCTTCCGGCTTCCTCGTGCCATTTGCCTGCCGGGCCGCTAAAGAGGACCGGCACGATCGGGATCGGGCCGAGCGTGAGCCACACGAACGGCAATTGCACCTCCAACGAATGCTCATGTTCGTGGGGAAGAGAGGACACGGATTCCAGTTCCAGCGTTAGCTGTTTCGCGAAGGGCTCGTCCACCGGCAACTCGCCCAACGGGATCTCGAAAGCGCCAGCGTCGAAAACGGATGCCGTGTCGATCTGGCAACGGTGGGAGCAACCGAGCAGTATGACCCGTTTGGGCTTTCCGCCGCGTGCGCGCGCGTACGCGTAGCCGGCGGTACGTCCCGAGTAAGGATAGCCGGCATGCGGAGCAACGATTGCTGCGACATTATCCGGCGCGGGTTCGATCCTCGTCTCATCGAGATACCGTTGCACCAGGCGTTCAAGTTCCAGCTTGTCGGCGGGATAGAACTGTCCCGCGACGGCGGGTCTTCTGATACCCATGGCATGCCTCCCTGCGTTGACGCGCCAAGCAGCCCCTCAAGTCAAGTCTAACAGGAAAGAGGGAGCGCGTCAAAGAAACGAAGACCGAGATGCGCGCGGTCAACTCAGCCGTCTCTCGGCTCTGGAGATCTCTTCCAGGCTGGCGCGGTCAAGTATCCGTATGTGGCGCGTTCCCACGGATTCGATGAATCCCTCCTTTATCATTCGTGCGAGAATGCGGGACAGTGTTTCCGGAATGGTGCCGAGCAGGCTCGCAAGCTGCACTTTCGGGAGCTCGAGTGTCAGATCATCGGAATCACCTTGCCGCTCACTGAGGTACAGCAAGTGCGCGGCCAGCCGTCCAGGCACTTCCTTGAGAGAGAGATCCTCGATGAGATTGGCGAAACGTTGGAGGCGCTTCGACAGGTCCGCAAGCATGTTCAGTGCAAGGGAAGGATGTCGTGCAACAAGATCGGCGAAAGGCTGCCCTGGAAACATCAGGGTTGTGCAGCTCTCCAGCGCATCGGCGTGCGCCGGGTAACGGCGCGTGGCGAACACCGCCGCCTCGCCGAAAGTATCGCCGGGTCCAAAGACGTGCAGGATCTGCTCTTTCCCTTCCGTGGAGAGCTTGAACACGCGGACGCGCCCCGAGAGAATGCCATGGAAACCCGTTGCTTCCGCGCCGTCGAGGAAGATCACCTGCCCTTTGGCGTAGCTCTTTTCCGTCGCAATCGACGCGAGCGCCTCATGTTGCGTCCTTGTGAGGCCTGAAAAGAGGTCTATGGATGCAATCTGCCGAACACGGTTTTCGTCCATATCTAGCTCCCTTTGTGGAAATATCACTTCGGGTTGACCTAAGTCAAGGTAATCCCAGCGGTACTGAGGTACATTTAAGTTGTGAGTTGAAGAAAAGCAGGTGGACGGGAGAAGGAAACGCGCAGGACGCGTCGCCATCCCGTGAAACGAAAAAAACGATAAGGAGAACGGAGATGTTCTGTAATCAATGCGAACAGGCCGCCAAAGGGATTGGATGTGAAGTACAGGGCGTGTGCGGCAAGCCCCCGGAAGTCGCGGCGCTACAGGATCTGCTGACCTACGTGCTGAAGGGACTCGCCGCGGCGGCGGTGGAAGGGCGCAAGGTCGGGGTCATCGACCGCGACGTAGACGTGTTTACGGTGAAGGGGCTGTTTGCCACGGTAACCAACGTGAACTTCGATCCGGCGCCCATCACGGCCCTGATTCACAAGTGCGTTGCATTGCGCGACGGCCTCAAGAAGAAAGTGAAGGCCGCCGGCGGGAACGTGGAATTTCCCGCTGGACCGTCCGATCTCGTGCCGGCTTCCGGGACGGAGGAGATGGCCAGCCAGGGTGAGCGGCACGGGATTAAGTCCGAAGGCAGCCAGGATGCCGACGTTCATTCGATTCAGGAAATCCTGCTGTACGGGATCCGGGGCGTCGCCGCGTACGCGGACCACGCGCAGATCCTTGGCAAAGAGGATGACGCCGTGTATGCGTTCCTCCAGGAGGCCCTCGTCGCCACGCACCGCAAGGATATCGCTCTCGACGAGGCGCTCGGCCTGGCGCTGAAATGCGGCGAGATTAACCTGCGCGTCATGCAACTGCTGGATGCGGGACACACGGAAAAGTATGGGCATCCAGTGCCCACCAAGGTCCCGCTCGGCGCGAAGAAGGGCAAGGCCATCCTGGTTTCCGGTCACGACCTCGTGGATCTCGAAGCCTTGCTCAAGCAGACCGAAGGCAAGGGCATCAACGTTTACACACACAGCGAGATGCTTCCCACGCACGGCTATCCGGGCCTGAAGAAGTACGCGCACTTCCACGGACATTACGGGACCGCGTGGCAGAATCAAGTGATCGAGTTTCCGAAGTTCCCGGGCGCCATTCTCATGACCACGAATTGCATCCAGAATCCCCGTTCTACTTACAAGGCCAACATCTTCACCACCGGCATGGTAGGCTGGCCCGAAGTCACGCACATTGCCGGCCGCAACTTCGCTCCGGTCATCGAGCGCGCCTTGGCGCTGCCAGGTTTCACGGAGGACACCGACAAAGGTTTCGTGATGGTCGGCTTCGCCCGGAACGCAGTGATGAGCGTTGCGGGCCAGGTCATAGACGCTGTGAAGAACGGCCACATCCGGCACTTCTTCCTGGTTGGCGGGTGCGACGGCGCCAAACCGGGCCGCGACTATTACACCGAGTTCGTCGAGAAGGTCCCGAAGGACTGCATCGTGCTCACGCTTGCTTGCGGCAAGTTCCGTTTCTTCGACAAGGACCTGGGCGACATCGGCGGGATACCGCGTCTGCTTGACGTCGGCCAGTGCAACGACGCGTACAGCGCCATCCAGATTGCCGTGGCGCTCGCGGGCGCGTTCAAGTGCGGCGTGAACGATCTGCCGCTGTCGATGGTGCTTTCCTGGTACGAACAGAAGGCGGTTTGCATTCTGTTGACGCTGCTGCACCTCGGCATCAAAGGCATCCGTCTTGGACCGAGCCTCCCGGCCTTCATCACGCCGAATGTGCTCGACGTTCTTGTCAAGACCTTCGACCTCAAACCGATTACAACCCCCGATCAGGATCTGGCGGCCATTCTCGGCTAAGCAAGATGCGCGCGGCGGCCCGCACGGGCCGCCGCGAGCTAGAGCTAAACATGGCAACGAGCGAATGAAAGGAATTCAACATGCGCCGCATGAGAAACATCATCGAGATAGACGAGGACCTCTGCAATGGCTGCGGGGAGTGCGTGTCCTCGTGTGCCGAGGGCGCCATCCGCCTCGTGGACGGCAAGGCGCGGCTCATGTCCGAGAAGTACTGCGACGGGCTCGGTGCGTGCCTGGGCGATTGCCCGACCGGCGCGCTCAAGATCATCCAGCGCGAGGCGGACGATTTCGACGAGGAAGCCGTGGCAAAACATATCAAGGCAGAGGCGCCCGAGCCTCAGCACGCGTGTCCGGGGAGCCAGGTCCGGCGGTTTACGCCCGCGGCCGTCGTCGCGACGCAGGAAGATTCCACTTCCGCGCTGACCCATTGGCCCGTGCAGATTCGTCTCGTTCCGCCTACGGCGCCGTTCCTTCAAGGGGCTGACCTCTTGGTTTCTGCGGACTGCGTGCCCGTGAGCTACGCGAACTTCCACCGCGATTTCCTCGCCGGGAAGGTTGTCCTCGTGGGATGCCCTAAGTTCGATGACGTCGACCTTTATGTCCAGCGGTTCACGGACATGTTCACGGCTTCTGACATCAGGAGCGTGACGGTTGTCGTGATGCAGGTCCCATGCTGTCAAGGGCTCCCCATGATCGTGCAAGAGGGCATGCGCGCGTCCGGAAAGCACATACCCATCGAAAAGATCGTAATCACGCTGCAGGGCGAGATCCTCCGCCGCGAGACGCTCGTCGCGTGAAACAACGAGGCCAATCCAGGCGTCATTCGCCGCAGACGCGAATAAATCGGCATCCCGCATCGTTAGAGCAATGAGGCTATTGCTCTTGGATTCAATCGTGGCGGTGGCACATGGCTCGGTATCGCGAGACGCGTTTTCAAGGATTGCCGGTCAGCGGCGGGACGGCCCTTGGGCGCGTGTGCCTTTTCAACGATTGGCGGCACAATGATCTGCCCGAGTACGAAATTGCTGAGGACGGCTTGAGCCGCGAGCGGGAACGTCTCGAACGCGCCATTCAATTGGCGTCCGGCCACGTGGGGAGACTCGTTGACCAGGTGACGGAACGGATCGGAGCGGCGCAGGCCGCCATATTCGTCGCGCAGAAGATGATGATCGAGGATGAGGTCCTTCACGCCCAGATGTTCGATCTCATCGAAACCAGCCGCCTCAACGCCGAAACCGTCGTCAGCACGAGCCTGGAGGCGTACGAATCCGCGTTGGCGCAAGTCGGGGAAGACTATTTCCGCGAGCGCGCGACGGACGTTGCGGAAGTGAAGCGCCGCCTGCTGAACGTCCTCGGCGGACTGACGCCCAGTCTTCAATGTTCGAGCGGCGCGCACTGCCAGCGCGGACATAACCGCATTGTCGTGGCGGAAGAGTTGACTCCGACGTTGACGATGACGATGGACACGGAGCACGTGCTTGGGTTCGTCACGGAGCATGGAGGCCCGGCTTCGCACGCGGCGATTCTCGCGCGGGCGCTGGGCGTTCCCGCCGTGAGCGGAATCCCGGGTATCCATAGCCTCATGTCCTGCGGGACAGAGGTGCTGCTTGACGGAGACAACGGCGTGCTTGTCGTATGCCCGCGTGAATCGACCATCGACGAATACCCGCGCGCGAGGCATTCCGTTGCTGCGCGCACGGAGGCCGTGGAGCCGGTGCCAGGGTTGCGCGTGATGGCCAATATAGGCCGCCCTTCGGAAGTCGAAACCGCCATCGCGATGAAGGCCGAGGGGATCGGGCTATACCGTACGGAGTTCGCGTTTCTCGCGGCGGGCAGGGCGCTCACTGAGGAAGAACAGTTTGATCAATACTCCGCCGTGCTGCTCGCGATGAAAGGGCGTCCCGTGACGTTCCGTTTGTTGGATATCGGCGGTGACAAGGCCGGGGCGTTTCTGGATCTGCCGCGAGAGGATAACCCGCAACTGGGGTTGCGCGGGGCGCGCCTCCTGTTGGCGCGGCCGGATCTCCTCGCCACGCAGGCACGAGCGCTTGCACGCGCCTCTCGATACGGCCAGGTCGACGTTCTATATCCGATGATTGCAGATCTCGACCAATTCGTTGCCCTGCGAGAACGATTCATCGAGGCAACGACGGGATTGGATACCGGCTCGATTCGTCACGGCGTGATGTTTGAAGTGCCCTCCGCATGTATCTGCGCGCGCGACATACTTGACGAGGCCGATTTCGGAAGCGTCGGCACAAACGATCTCACGCAGTACCTCTTTGCAGTGGATCGCGACAACGAACTTGTCGCAAACGAGTATGATCCCGACAGGCCGGCATTCTGGACGCTGCTGTCAAGCGTCATTCGCGCCTCCGCCGACGCGAACCGTCCGCTTTCCATCTGCGGCGAAATGGCGGGCTATCCCGCGTACGCCGCACGGTTCATGAAGATGGGCATCAATACCGTAAGTGTCAGCCCGCGACTCATCCCGGAAGTGCGGCGCGCCGTCGCCAATCACGCCCCGTTCTCCTCAGGCGAATTCATCTGAGGGTTTTCTCACGGCAAGGCTGCCACTCCGAACACGGACTCTGCATCCAGGGGCTTATCCACCCCGATAGTGAGGTTTGGGGAGGTGTTCATCATGCTGTAAGCGCTCTTCGCGAACGCGTACAGCTTCTCGATGTCTTCAGCGCGGTAAGGCTCGCGGAAGCCGTTGATGGGGTTTAGCAGGACTGCTTTTCTTGGCGCGATGGCCGCAAGCAACTGCGGAAGATCGAAGTGCCGCAATACCCCCGGCAGGTATTCGCTCGCGTCCCACCGCACTTTGTGGGAGATCAGATCATGGTACGAGCCAAGCGGTTTGTCCACCGCCACGCCGGCGACGTCGTCGATGACGGCCGCGGCGAGCAGGGCCGTTTCCGCCATGCCTTCCATCCCTATGAGGCAGACCGGAATCGCGGGCTTCGCCGTCCTCATATGGGTGACGAGACCTTGGATCTCTGCTATCCACTCGCCGGGAAGCGTCCGATCCAACATCCAGAGATTCGTCGCGAGCTCGAAGTCGCTGGGGACGTCTTCTCCGAGGCCGGTAAGTCCGGCCACTGCGACGAGCGCGTTGCGGTCGATGAGGTCGCGGACCAACTTCGACGCGAAGGTTTCAAGCCTGTTACGTTTCGAGAGGATAATGAAAGCCGTCTTTGGGTCTACGCCTTCTTTGACAGCAGTGATTAGCGAAGCTTCGAGCGAGAAGCCTGAGATGCGGATTCCGTCCGACGTTGTTGACGCCGGAAACGGATGGACTGTCGCCGTGCTTGAGGAAGGAACCTTGCAGATCTCGCGAATGCGTGCGCGTAGCGAGTCTTGCCATTCCTCGAGCTTGCCGATCTCTGGCAGCGCGCCGAACTCTGGCGATTCGGGCAGACGCGACTTCACGAGCGTCTCGAGGAGTGGACCGGCAAGGCGGTTCCCGCCATCGGCGAAGCAACGGAGTTTCGGATCGTCCCAGGTCTCGAGTTCCATCGGCGGTTCCGGGCTTGGCGAGCCGTCGCCCTGATTGGCGAGGGCCTTAAGGAAGAATCCATACGCGGCTTCGCGCATTGTCTTGTCATATCCGTGCGGGGCTTCCGCCTCGACGTACTTGAAGGCATCCGAAGCTTTCAGGTCGCCATAGATCTCGGAAACCTCGTGGGCCGTTTGGCGGGCGCCGGCTATGGGGAAGTCGACGTCCTCCTCGGCGGAGATTTGGAGCACGGGCTTCGGGGCTATGCAGGCCATGAGGTCCGAAGTCCGCGCGAACGTGATTACGCCCGGAACCTGATTGCAGAGATCAAGGCCGCCGTTCCAATTCCGGCCCGCCATGGCGCACAGGAAATCGGTGTACGTGACGGGATAGCACACGGGGGCCGATGCGGCCAGGCGATCCTCGATAGCCGCCGTGAATATCGTATTGAGACCGCCCCCCGACGCGCCCGTCATGCCGATCCGCTTCGGGTCGATCTCAGGCCGCGTCTCGATGTAATCGATGGCGCGCATACTTTCCCAAACCATGAATCCTTCCTGCGACAGGCCTGCAAGAATCGGGAAACGGTGTCCATGTTCGCCTTCAGCAAAGCGTTCCCCCTGGCCCATCGGATCGTAGATGAGCACTGCGTTCCCTTTATGCGCCATGCCCACGCAGAACGAGCGCGGGCCGGGTTCCGTCTTGCCGTGGTACCAATGCCCGCACGTGTACAAGACGCATGGCAACAGTTTGTCGTGATTTGACAAACTGTGAGGTGCGCTCGCATCCTTGGGGAGATAGAGGTGCGCGGAAACTGGGATCCCGGGCCAGGCTTCGTAGACGATCTTCTCGAGTACGTATTGCGGGTACTCGATGCGTCCAACGGTTCGGGCGTTTAGCGGGGTCCGTTCCGGCATCGGATCAAATCCGTAGGCCTTCAGCAGCTTTGAGCGCAGCGATTGTTTCCGTTCCGCGAACTCCTCGGGGTGCGGCAGGTTCCTTTGATAACGCGCAACGAGCGGCAACACGAGGTTGCTCGTAACATCCGAAGGGAACGTCGTTGACTCGGAGAAGTTGCGTCCGTCCAAGTCTGCCGCGGCGGCCAGCAGCTCGAGGTCCGCGGCCTTGTCTATTTTTGCTTTCAGGGCGTCGGTCGTGTCCTTGAACTCCTTCTCGAAGAGCGGCAAGATATCCGACCAATGGTATGGGCACGGCAGCGATTTCGACGGATTCCACGCCGGCACGTCAGACATGCTTTCGTAAGTTGATTTCGTGAGAGAAGCCAGGTTGCGGAAGTCATTGAGAGAAGAGGCAAGGTGAGTTACGCAGGACGCGGCGTTCTTGGACACATTAACGTCGGCGTCCGCCAGGGCCTTCGAGACTGCGGCCTGGAGCTTGTGATGATAGAACTTCGCTACATACTGGATTGCCTGCACGTCCGAGACGAGGCTTTGCAATTCTCTGTCACTCTCGTCCGCGCCTATGAAGGCAGCGGCGGCTTCCCAGACGGCGCGTTGCGCTTCCATGGTTTTCCGAGCGAGGAACTCGACGGGATTGCCCGGCGAGGGTTTCGCGCCCGATTTCAGGGCGTCACGGTTTGTCAAACGGCGACAAACTGTGATGTACTCGGAAATGCGCGACGTATCTCGAAGATCAAGAAAGGGGATTCCCTTGGCCGTTTGAAGTTGTTCGAGCGTGATGCCAGCGCCGACGATCGTGTGGTTGTCATTGCCGAGCCAGACGAGGCGCTGGATTCCGGGCAGCACATCCGCACCGGCCTCGTACGCATTCAGAACGTGCGGGGCCGCGTTTGCTCCAAAACGTTTGGCCAAACGATCGACCCAATACGCTTTTTCGGTCTTGGCGTCGCGGTTCGCGTTCCACGCATACCGTCCCCATGCTTCAAACCACATCCAGTCGCGGTTCCACTGGAGCTCGGGTTTGTCTGTCTTGTCGCAGCCATAGGGCCAGCGCCACGCCTTCCGCGGATATAGATGAATGCCCGTGGCGCCCGCATTGACCGAGCTTTGTACGCACTTCTGTATGTATGAAGGCGGACTCCAGCGGAACGGTTCGAGGTTTCCCATGCAATGGATGTTGACCACGTGATTCCCGGACAGCTTGGCCCAATCCGCATTATCGGGATCGATCTCAGTGTCCGCGATCATCTCGACGTTGAACTTCCGCTCCGTGTACAGGCGCGGGTAGTTGCCGACGACCTCCTTCATGTGCTTGAGGTCGATGCCCCAGGAGCGGACCATGATCGGCGGCGTCTTTCCCGAGCGTTTGACCGCCGCGAAGATCACGTCATTGATCCAGTCCGGCGTGTGTTCGAGCTTGAGGGACTCGCCCGGGCAGATGTAAAGGCCGACGCTCGGGAACTCGCTCACGAAGCGTTCGATGCAGTAGCCCGTATAATCCCTCAGCAGCGGCGTCGGTTCGCTGATGCCGTGTTCGGGCAGGTTGTGCGCCTTCGCGAAGTAGACGGATACGTGGATGTTGTAGAACTCGAACATCAGCCAGATATTGCGCTTCTCCGCTTCCCGCGCGAGCCACATCAGCATCTCGTGATTGCGTTCGAGAAGTCCTGCTTCGAGACCGTCCTGCGCTTCCGGGTACTTGTCCAGCTTGACGAAATAGTCGAAGGGATGCCCGTTCCAGAAAGCGATGTAGTTGAAGCGGTTTTCCGCGAGAAAGTCGAGGTACTCGGCCCACAAGGTCTTGTCATAGAAGAACGGGAACTCGGCCGGTGTGACAGGATAGTCGTAAAGCCCGAGCTTCATCAACAGGATGCACGTGCCGCGCAGGGTCATCGCCGGCGCTTCGGCAACGTCGGCTTGATCCGGCAACCCCTTCGCCTCACGAACCCGCCGCGCAAGTTCCAGGCAACCGTACATGAGACCCGGCGCATCATATCCAGCGATATAAACGCCGTCCGCCCGTATTATGGACCGAGATACGGGCGGTTTGACGGTCAATTGAAACCCTTCGGGTTTTCGCGATGATTCCGCAGTTATCGACGCGGGGTCCGCTGCAATGCGAATGGCCGTTCCTCCCTCCGCAACGATATCGACTCCGGCTTCGGCAAATGCCGCTTTGAGTTTTTCGATTCCCCACGCCGCGCATGGCGCGTCCGGGGCCTCGACATGAAAGCTCGCCTCGATGCCGTATGACCATGTCGGAAACATCGCGACCGTGAGCAGCACAAGACTCAATATGGTTTGTCTCATGATGTTTCTCCCAGAGGCGGCCAAGCCGCAACACCGCAGACTGAACAGTCTGCGCCACGCACAAGATTACATGAGGCCAGCACTAAACACTACTGTAGCGAGTCATCCTGTTGCTAACTTATTCCAAAGTGGCGGCTACATCATTTTCCCCCTTTGAAGGGGGTTAGGGGATGTTGAGCCTGCGGTATAGATTCTTCCTGTGCTAGAAGAACATCCCCCTAACCCCTCAAAGGGGGAACTGACGGGGCGATTCAAGAGGGGATGTAGAATTGGTCTCACAATGAAACGAAACCAGATCCTTCCCTGTGACCCCGCGCTGCGTCGCGTGGCGCGTGAACTGCGTAAGAACTGCGATGGCAGGTGTTGCACGGTAAGAAAAGGGGGAGCATGGTACGGCTCGGCTGCCGTAAAGTTCGTGACTTGTGCTTCGCTTCAGGATCCCTGCTGTTGCCCGGCTTGTGCGAGGCATTTGATGTTGCCCGTATGATCTTATTAGCCTGGCTTGTGCGAGGCATTGGAAGTTGCCGGCATGATCTTATTAGCCTGGCTTGTGCGAGGCATTGGAAGTTGCCAGTATGATCTTATTAGCCTGGCTTTAGCAGGCTCCTCTTTGCACCCGGTTTCAACCGGGGTGTGGAGAAGCTGTATACTTGTTTGAGCGCGCTTCAGCGTGGCTTATCGAGGGCCTTCAGCATGAATAGTCCTGGCTCAGGGCGGGACTGGGACGATCGCATGGCAGAGGGGATACGGGGTGGTCAGCTTCTCGAAGAAGCACTTGGATAGTGTGTTGCGGTATGTCGCCCAACAGAGGGAGCACCATGCGCGGGGGACGACGAATGGCACTTTGGAGGAATCGGGAGGAGATTCGGAGTGCTGAAGCGGCTCGAAAAGCCACGCTGAAGCGCGCTCGATGTACTGGTGTGGTCCATCACACCCCGGTTGAAACCGGGTGCAAAGAAGAGCCTGCTAAAGCCAGGCAAATAAAGGGCGGTGACGACGAACTGAATGATCGAGTCCTGGGTACGTTCGGAATGGGCTGGTGACTCCGGCGACTGAGTCCCGGATTTCTGTCGCTTGTGCCGAAACGATCACGGCACAACAGTGGTGTAGAACCATACCGGTCGGTTAAGCTTACGGTTCGCATCGGAATCGTTCGGCACGGCGGGTTCTTTGTCGCCACAACTCTTGACCTCAATCCGTTCTTCCGCGATTCCTTGTTCCACCATCACTGCTGTCCGGTTGTTTGAGTTGTTCGTCGTCATAACTCAAAACCAGATAA
>CAZPMT010000032.1:0-46769 GCA_964587655.1 uncultured Nitrospiraceae bacterium | reverse complement strand
GAGGGGAATGATGGGAGCAGGAGTCGCTGTGCGCTCGGGAACCGGCCTGGATTCCAGCCTGCGCGGGAGTGACGGATGGGGAAGTCGCTGTGCGCGCGGGAACCGGACTGGATTCCCGCTTTCGCGTGAATGACGGGAGGGAAGTCGCTGTGCGCGCAACGAGCCTGGATTCGCGCCTTCGCGGAAATGACGGAAGTAGAAGTCGCTGTGCGCGCGGAACTGGCCTGGATTCCCGCTTTCGCGGGAATGACGGCAGGGAAGGGACTCTCATGTTAGACGGTGATATCTTCTTCGGCGATTGCCGGATAAGATGTACGGATAAAACATGAGTAGTATGATCCACTACAGTAGAAGCTATCGAAAGCTCTTCGCATGGCCGCGGAACCGGCGAAAGGTTTAGAATCAACGCCCGACACCGTCATTCCCGCGCAAGCGGGAATCCAGGGGAAAGCGATGGAAGAGAAAAGGCCCGTCGTATACATCATGGCCAGCGAGCGCAACGGGACCCTGTACACGGGCGTAACAAGCGATCTACCGTTGCGCGTTTCGCAACACAAGACCGGGGTGGTCGAAGGTTTCACTAAGAAATACGGTGTCCACACGCTGGTCTACTACGAACGGTATGATGACATGCGGTCAGCCATTATCAGAGAGAAACAGATCAAGAATTGGAACCGGGCCTGGAAGCTGGAACTCATCGAACGCGAGAACCCGGAATGGCGCGACTTGTCGGAGGAACTGCAATGAGACTGGATTCCCGCTTTCGCGGGAATGACGGAAGGGAAGGGAAGGACGGAAGGGAAGGGAATGACGGAAGCAGGAGTCGCTGCGCGTGTGGAACCTGCCTGGATTTCCGCCTTCGCGCCCGTGTGCAAGGCTTCCGCGTGCGGGAATGACGGAAGCAGGAGTCGCTGTGCACGCGAGGGCTACGCAGGGACAGTTGCCGTCTGATTTGCTTCTCTTTTGTCGTCTTTGGCTTGTTCTTGAGGCAGCCCTTTTGCCGGCCTGGGGCCAGGGGGCGGACGCGGCATCGCAGGTATGCTTCCACTTTGTTCACGAAGCTGTCGTTCGCCAGGGGACGGCCCATGTGAGCCAAGGAGTATTGGGATTTCGACGCGATTCCGCTTCGGGTCGACGTCCCGTTTGTCTTTCAACCTAAATTAGGCAGTTCATTGAGCGAAGGTCTTGCGAACGCAAGAGTTATCTCATGACAAGAATCACCCAAAGGGTGAAATTTTCAACTGCACGGCAGTTGGAAATAGGCGGTGTAACCAATTGTTATTCCTTTACTTATGCTCGCATAGCCAGCAATTTGGACAATTCAACTGCCGAATTTAGGTTCAACGGGAGTAGCACGGCTTTCCCGTCGAGACGCTATGGGCACGCCCTTCCCGACGATCCACAGTTTGTCAATCCACGAAACACTTTGGGTTGCCGGATCGCTACACTTCTCTTTCGTATTCGGCGGTGAGGGTGCTGGCTAGGCCGCCGCGGGGGTTGCAGGTGATGATGACTTTCATGCGGCGTGGTTTGCAGGCGTTGATTAGGTCGCCGAGCATGCGGTTGATCAGGTGTTCGTACCAGATGCCGGCGTCGCGGTAGGTCATTAGGTAGTACTTGAGGGAGCGGAGTTCGATGCAGTGCCGGTGGGGCGTGTAGATGATGGTCACGCGGGCGAAGTCGGGGAGTCCGCTGAAGGGGCATAGGGAGGTGAATTCGTCGGTGGTGGTGGTGATCTCGGCGGTCTTGCCTACTTCGGTGTCGGCGTATTCGTAATCGAAACATTCGAGAAGGGCCGGCTCGATTGCCTCGGGACCTTTGAACGGCAGCGCGCGGTCATGGGGCTTGAACTGGTCCTTAGGGGAAATCTCACTTGCCATGGTAGATGCACCTCGCGGTTGCGGTTTCCTGGACAACGACTACTTCGAGGTCGGCGACGTCCTTTGACAGCCTGTCCCAGATCCACGCGGACAGTCGTTCGCTTGTGGCTTCGTCAAGGCCGGAAACGTCGTTGAGACAGCGGTGATCGAGCGTTTCGTACAACGCACGCAGGGGGTCCAACAGTCCGCCGAGGTCGGCGGCGCCGGCTTCGATGCGATATGTGTGGCCGTGCAGGTTCCGGCAAGGGTGTCCTTCGGGCAGGTTGGGCAGGCGCTGGGCGGCCTCGAACGTAAACGCGATGCGCGCCGGGAGATCGCGGTCGGGATCGGCCTCGAGTTCGACGGGACGGAACGCGTTGTCGCCGACGACGGATACGCGGACGCCTTTCAATCCGGGCAGCCTCGGGGCGAGGCGCTCTTCGATCCACGCAGCCACGTCCTCGAGCGCTGCGTCGTTCATACCCTCGATCTCGTTCAGATAACTGTGGTCGAGTTTTTCATAGAGAGGCCGGAAGGCTTCTTTGATGATGCCGTAGTCGATAAGCCAGCCGACCGCCGGGTCGACTTCGCCTTCAACGATGATCTCGATCCGGAAACTATGTCCGTGCAGTCGTGCGGCGGGACCGCGGGCGTTGGCGTTGCGGTGAGCGGCCTCGACGAAGAATTCCTTTACAAGCTCCACTTTCATCTAGACACCTCGCTGGCCCGGGGGCCAAATGTACTTGTGCAACTGGATCTGCAAGCGGACGTTCAGGCCGTCCTCGAGGATCCACGACGCGAGCGTGCGCGGCTCGAGTTCGCCGAACGCCGGGGCGAACAGCACGGCCTTGCACCGGGCCGCCAAGGCGTGCCGCGTAACGGTATCGCGGGCCCATTCGTAATCGGCGCGGTCCGTCACGATGAACTTGATCTCGTCATTGGGCGAGATCGCTTCGATGTTGGACCATTCCGTCTTGTCGCACATGCCGCTGCCGGGGCACTTTATGTCCATGATCTTTATGGCGGTGGACGGCAAGGCCGCAATCGGCAGCGTCCCGTTCGTTTCGATGAGGACAGTATACCCATTTTGGATCAGGCCGGTCACGAGGGTTGCGCATTCGGGTTGGCGCAGGGGTTCGCCGCCCGTAACTTCCACGAGGCCGCATCCGAGTTCGCCGCAACGGCGCAGTATCTCGCGGATCGTCATGCGCGTCCCGCCTTCGTAGGCATACGCGGTGTCGCAATACGTGCAGCGGAGGTTGCAGCCGGTGAGGCGCACGAAGGTACACGGCGTGCCGGCCCAGGTGGATTCGCCCTGGATGCTCTTGAAGATTTCCGTGACGGCAAGCTCGGCACAGTTTGTCGTGTCTTGACAAACTGTGTTCAAGCGTTCATTTTCAAGACGAGAGGTCATTGCGGCATTATATCGCTATCGAGAAACCAACGCACGGCGCGGTGGGTCAATAGACGCTGCAAGATCGCTTGCGGGGGTCTTGCACATGTTCGTTGATCGGGCGCTTCAGCAAGCTTGCAACTGAACGATGTCTTGGCACTTGAGACTTACAGCCTTCAGTCTATTTCTCCGAAATGTCAAGTGCGCTTTACATTATGTCAAATAAACAATTCAATTCCGGGCGGAGATAGGCTTTACAGAGACGGCCTTCCCCCTTTTCGCCCCCTAGGATTTCCCGTCAGAGCTTTTTCACGAAGTCCTGGTAACTCTTGACGAGCTTTGGCTTTACCTTCGGCATTTTCGCCTTGAACGCGTTCAGTTCCTGTTCGGTGAGTATGACGCCGAACTCGAGGTCGAAGGTCTTGCTTTCGCCGACCTTGATGGTGTGGAGCAGGCCGAGCTCCTCGTCTATTTGGCGGCCTTCGACGCCGCAGTTGCAGGGCTCGAACCCGATTACGTAATCCTGTTCGCCCATATGTTTCCATTCGACGAATCGCGGCAGTTCGTTCTTGTTGTATTTGACGTACACGCCGAAGCCGTTGCCGCGCGCGAAACCGTCGTTCACGAGCGCCACGGAGACCGTCCCGTCCTTCGCGGGGACCATGTCGTGGTAATAGCACTTCTCGCGGTACTGGTGGACGGGCGGATCCATCTTGCACCAGTTCTCTTTGCCGTCTTCCGCCTCAGCGTCGCGCGGCGCGACAAAGCGGCTTGGCGACAGCATCTCGGAACCGGCGTCGAGAGCGGGCCAGCCGATGTTGCAGTGGTACAGGAACATGTACTTTGTATCGTTGAAGCCGTCGTTTGTGACAACGTCATGGATTCGGAATCTGCGTTCGCCGAGTTCCGTGGATACTGTGCGGGTGAGGGTCAGGTTCTCGCCGAAGACAACGGTCTCGCGCATCGTGCCAGTTACGCTGAGGACGTACTTTCCGTTTTTCCACCCCTGGTTTATCTTGATGTTCCTGGCGGGCAGGTTGCCGATGCGTCCGTGAAGGCCGTTGCCTAGGAGGGCGCTCTCAGGACGTGGCGCGCCGACGTGCGTCATGCCGCACGTGGTGACGAGACCGCCGAAGTAGCTGCGGAGCCAGCGAATGCCCTCGGCTTCAAAATACTGTGGCGCGACGTCGCCGGTGGCGGATCGCCAGCCCATCGCCTTGCCGTTATACGAGGCGGACGGAATATCGAGGCACCGATCCAGGAGGACCGTCACTTCCAACCCCGTTCCCGTATGAATTATGGCTGCGCGCGCCGGCCGCTCATTGCCGTCATCCAACTGAACCGTCCGTATGCCGGCAATCTGGTCCATGTTTCCAACGCGCCGGCGCAAATCATCCATCGCGTATTTCTTTCCGTAGATATCCATCTCTGATCTCCGCTGTCGACAACCGAACCAACACACCCGTTGCGCGCCCGCGAGGAAATCTTGACTTTCGCGTGGCGCTTCATAGAATAATGCTTCGAAAGGCTTGCAAGCAAAAATCTCCATACGTATAATCGGAAGCCGAGAATAGCGGTCTTATCAACCTAAGAAGGGGAGGGCATTCCCAGTGACGATGACCAAACGTGAGCTCGTGATACGGGTTGCAAGTCAGTTAGGCATGACGCAGAGCGACGTGGCGAAAATCATCGAGGGGGCATTAGATATGGTGTCCCACAGCTTGGCCGAGGGGCATCGTTGGGAACTGCGCGATTTCGGCGTTTTCGAAGTGAAGACCCGCGCGGCCCGTATCGGGCGAAATCCACGCACAGGCGAACAGGTCCCCGTGCCCGAGCGCAAAGTCGTCACGTATAGGCCAGGGAAACATATGAAAGAGATTATCGTCGGCGACGCTTCGGCGACCAAGCCGGCGTCCGCCAATCTTGAGCGCGAGGAACCGGCGCAGTAGCCCGGGTTCCTCAGGTCGTGCAAATGCAAACAGGTTCGCCGCGCGCCTTGGCCCGGCGTTCCCAGGCAACAGTTTGTCGTTGTTTGACAAACTGTGCGGACCCGCAATGAAGATTCTTGCCGCGGATACATCCACATCCATTAACACGGTGGCCGTATGCAATGACGGCCGCGTCCTTGCGGAAATCATCGTTGAATGCGGCCGGTCGCACTCCGAACGGCTGATCAATACGGTGGACTGGGTATTGGCCGAGGCGGGGCTCAAGATCGAGGATATGGACGCCCTCGCGATTTCCGTTGGACCCGGATCGTTCACGGGCGTGCGCGTCGGCGTCGCGACGTGGAAAGGTTTGGCCTTGGGCGCCCGATTGCCGCTCGTGCCGGTGCCCACGCTGGATGCGATGACGCGGCTGGGCGCGTTCCGGGAAGGCTTGCTGTGTCCGCTGTTGGACGCTCGCATGCGCGAGGTCTTCGGGGCGGTGTACCGATTCACAAACGGACGCCGCGAGAAGCTTACGCCTGATCGAGTCTGCCCCGTGGATTCGTTGTTGGACGACATCGACGGCGACGCGATTTTTCTCGGCAACGGCGCTGAGCTCTATCGCGAACGGATTCTCGAACGGTTGCCGGGCGCGGCGTTCGCGCCCGCGATATGTTCCGTGCCGAGAGCATCGGCGGTCGCCGCCGAAGCGCAGTCGCTCATCGAACAAGGCGTGTGCACGGATGCGGCCCTTGTGAGTCCGGTCTATCTGCGCAAGTCCCAGGCCGAGATTAATCGCGCCCGGCGCGAGGCGGCATCCTGATGAGTGAGCATCCCTGTTCGGCGCTTGAGTACGTCCGTATACGTGAGGAGCACATCCCCGCCCTGATGGAGATCGAGCGCGAAGCCTACATCGAGCCGTGGACCGAGGGCATGTTCCGGCAGGAAGTCAACAACCCGCTGTCCCAGTTTTTCGTTGTGTTTCTCGATGGGGCGCTCATCGGTTACGCCGGTTTTTGGGAAGCGGCCGACGAGGCGCACATCACCAGCGTAACGGTCCGTCGTGAGTATCGCGGGCGCGGGTTCGGACGCGAGGAGTTGGAATTCCTCATGGACCTCGCCGCTCAAAGGGGACTTCGTGAGGCGAACCTCGAGGTCCGGCCATCGAACATCCCGGCGAAGAATCTGTACAAGGGCATGGGATTCGAACAAGTGGGCCTGCGGCGGGGATACTACTCGGGGACGGGCGAAGACGCGCTGATCATGGCGCGGAAGATCGAAACGCCCGCAAGAGAAAGCCCTTCCTCACCGGCCTCGACCTAACACAAGTGGATCTCGGCTCGAGGATCGCAGAGGCCGTGTTTCGCGGCGAGTTCCGTGAATTTCCTGATGCCGTCCATTTCCGCGGCGCCGATCCTGTACCGAACCGTTTCTTTCAGATACTCGAGCGCTCTATCGAGACTGATGTCGTAGGCCCGCGATACCGTGGCGGCGATCTGGTCAATCTCATCGAGACCCTTCTGGAGGGCGAGCGAAAGCAGGCGGCGGAGTTCAGCAAGCGGCGTCCCGCGCCGCGCAACCCATACCATGTGTACCAGCGGAAGGTCCGTGAGCTGTCGCCACAGTTCACCGAGGTCGTAGCGGAGCGGAAAAGGATTGCCCTTCGCAAATGCATCGTCCCCGCTGACCAATACGCCGTCGACAGGACCCGTCGCGGCACGGTCGGACGCATCGACGAATTCAGGAGGGCGCGCGCAATGTTCGGCGAGCAGCACTTGGGCAAGTGTGAGCATGCCGCCTTGGGCAAAGTCCGCAATGACGCGCTGCGTTTCGGAAAGGGCCGTGCGTGCGAATAGGACTTCCGTCACACAATCCCCTTCCGTACTGATGCCTATGCCGGGGACGACCTTGAACGCAGGCAACTCGCGTGTGGCGTCCGCGCCGGCGCGGGCAAGGCATTCGATCACGGGCAGCAAGGCGCAGTCGAACTCGTTATCGCGGAAACGTCTCGCGATGACCGCGGGAGAGTCCTGGAGCACGGCGATCTGCGGCAGGTCCGACAGTCCGCGTATGAGCGGCCAGGCGCAGCATCGCCGCGACACACCCAGAGCGATTCTCTGAACTCCCCAAAGGTTCGTCTCCTGAACTGCTTCCATGCGTCGCATTCCCCGTTGTTGGCAATCGACATTCTATCACACTGCCGCGCCCCGCGCGCTTGACCTGACGGGCGGGAGAAAGTAGTATGGTTTGAGTTCTTGCCGGTGGCCGCTGACGCGCAAAGGAGATTCGTATAATGAACAACAGAATTCTGTTCTTGGCGAGTTGTATCGCCCTCGTGACAACGGCGATGTCGTTCGCAATACGTGGCGACATCATGACGGATTTCGAACGAGACTTCGTCAAGCCGTATGTGGCTGCCGGAAGCACCGGCGCCGATCAGAACCACGAGCAATTGGTGAAAACCAATCTTGGCATCATCGCGGGCGTGGCGTTCTTTTCGTTCGGCCTGGCGATCTACTTCGGGGGACCCCTAGTTGACCTGCTAGGCATGGGCGCCCTGTTGCGACTGGCGGCCCTATGCCACATCGGAGGGGCGTTGCTTACGATCTTCGCGCCCAGCTTCTGGGTCGTTGTGTTGGGCACCCTTATCGTGGGCGCAGGCAATGGAATCGTCGAGGCCGTCTGCAATCCGCTTATCGCCACGATCTACCCGGATGACAAGACGCACAAACTGACCCTCTTCCATGCATGGTTCCCGGGCGGCATCGTGATCGGGGGGCTGTTGTCTTACGGCTTCTCGCAAATGGGGTTGGGCTGGCAGATAAAGATGGGGATGCTGCTGGTACCCGCGGTAATCTACACAGCGATGATTTTCGGGCAGAAGTTTCCGCCCACGGAACGCGTTGCAGCCGGTGTGCCGTTTCGCGGGATGTTTGCGGAATCGGTGAGCCGCCCACTGTTCTGGATTGTCTTCGTGATGATGTGGCTGACCGCGGCCACCGAGTTGGGCCCGGGCGCCTGGATCTCGAACGTGTACAACGACGTCATGGGCCAGAAGGAAGGCATTCTCGCGTTGGTCTGGGGCAGCATTCTCATGTACGTGCTCCGGCAGTTCTTCAGCCGCCAAGCGCACAGCGTGTCTCCGGTGGCTCTCATTGCGATCACGGCCCCCTTTGCGACGGCCGGCTTGTTCATGTTCCGGTTCGCGACGACCCCTGTGATGTTTTTCGTGGCGGCCACGCTCCTGTATATCGGCGTGTGCTTCTGGTGGCCGACGATGCTCGGCATCACCTCGGAACGCTGCCCTAGGACTGGGTCGCTGGGATTGGCCATTATCGGCGGCACGGGGAGTTTCAGCACGTTTTTCGCAGGGCCCATCATGGGTCGCGTAAACGACGCGTACGGTCCGGCGAAGTGTTTGCAGTTGTGGGCGATTCTTCCCGCTATCATAACCGTGGTGTTCCTGCTGCTCTACTTGAGCGACCGGGCAAGAGGCGGGTACAAAGTCGAAAAGCTGTAGCGCGGTGATCCGAGCGGCGTGTGCGTTGGGTCTCGTACAGCCGCACGTGTTGAACGCGGCCCGCCGCGGCGGGTCGCAGCGAGAGGAGATTATGATGCTGCAATTGCGAACGAAACCCGCAAGGTTGCTCTTGACCTTGTTCCTGTTTGTGCTCTTGACGGTTGCAAGCTGCGCCCAAGATCAAGCCCCTGCAACGGGCCCGGTCGACGAGTTTGGCGTGCCGCTCGGGGACACGCCGCCGCCCGCGCCGCCGGGGTTCAAGTCGCAAGACGAGGCGATGGCAGCCGCCATGAGCGGCCAGATCAAGGTGTTCATGCCTGGCTCGCCGGTGCCGATTCCGCCAGGCGTGGTCGAGACGAAGGACATCGAGTACGGCAAGGTCGGGGACCGCTCTCTATTGCTCGACTTGTATGCGCCCGAGAAGATCGAGAAACCCGTACCGGGCCTTATTTTCATTCACGGCGGCGGATGGAAGAGCGGCAGCCGGACGGATTACAAGTATTACACGGTTCGCTACGCGAAGCGGGGCTACGTCGTTGCCGCCATCTCCTACCGCTTTTCGGGAGAGGCGCCGTTCCCCGGGTGCGTGCAGGATGCCAAGTGCGCGGTGCGCTGGATGCGCGCCAACGCCGCCAAGTACAACGTGAATCCCGACAAGATCGCGGTCATCGGCGGGTCGGCGGGCGGCTATCTTTCCATGATGGTGGGGTATTCCTCGGACGTTCCCGAGTTGGAGGGCGGCGGCGGGTATCCCGGCATCAGCAGCCGCGTACAGGCCGTTGTGGACCTCTACGGTCCCGGCGACCTGTTCTCCGAGGGCGCGCGCAACGTCGACGTCGTGAGGAGCTTCATCGGGAAACCTTACGACCAGGCCCCCAAGCTCTACGAGCAGGCGTCGCCGATAACCTACGTCACGAAGGACGATCCGCCGACGCTGATCTTCCAGGGCACCGTCGACGACACTGTGCCGGTAGCGCAGTCGGACAAGGTCGCGGCGAAGCTGAAGGAAGTGGGCGTTCCTTACGAATACGAGAAGTTCGAGGGCTGGCCGCACACGATGGATATCGTCATTGACGTCAACGTCCGCTGCCAGTGGTTCATGAACAAGTTCTTCGACCGCTATCTGAAAGACAAGAAGTAATCCAGTGTCCTGAACGGGAAGTCCGTTTGATCCTAGATTCGGCAGTCAAGACAGCTTCTTCGGTCCAACCCGTGGACAACGTGGACGCTGTGGACATTGTGGACTTCACCCTGAATGTGAACGCCTCTCGAGTTTACTTCGTCCACGACGTCCAGCCCGTCCACTGCTTGAGCAGAGGGCCCGAATTCCAACTGTCGTTTCTAGGCTGAAGAGACATCTTGAGGCTTATTCGTGCCTGAGGGCTTCTACGGGATCCATGTTCGCGGCCCGCAGTGCGGGGTACAGACCGAAGATGACTCCGACGAGTCCCGAGATGGAGAACGCTATGAACGGCGACCATGGAGTGATGATCGTCGTCATGCGGGCGAAATACGTGATCGCGAAAGGAACCGCCATGCCGAGCGCGACGCCGATGACGCCTCCCACGCCGGACAGGATAACGGTCTCGACGAGAAACTGCATGATGATGTCGCGGCGCTTTGCGCCCAGGGCGCGCCTGATGCCGATCTCGCGGGTCCGTTCCGTGACGCTGGCCAGCATGATGTTCATGATGCCGATGCCGCCGACGAGCAAGGAGATCGCGGCGATCGATCCCAGCACGATGTTGAAGATCTGCTTTGTCCGTTCGGCCTGCCGCAACAATTCGAGCGGGACGACGATTTCGTAGTCCTTTTTCTTGTGATGCCGCTCGAGGATTTCGCGCACGATGGCCGACGTCTCCATGACGTCTTCCTGCCGGCGCACTTTGACGATTGCCTCATGGAGCTCGACGCGTTCGGCCTCGAAACTCCCGCTGCGCCGCTTGATCAGCACCTCACCAAAACGGTTCTTGGCCGCCGAAAGGGGGATGTACATGCGATAGGAAGCCGACTGGTCGCTCGCCTGGCTTTCGCCTGTGTCCTTGGACTCTTCCAAGGATGACTCCGATGCCGGGCGCCGTATCTCCGGCTCCATTGTTCCGATGATCCGGTAATAGCTTCTGCCGACACGAACGCTTTTTCCGATGGGCGTGTCCAACGGCATAAGCTCTTCGGCCATGCCCGCGCCCAGGACGCAGACATTGATGACGTTCTCGCATTCGCTTTCTGTGAAGAAGCGTCCTTGTGTAACCTGCTGTCCGCGCATTTCCGGATACCACCACACTGTGCCCACGATCTCGCAATCGAGCCGGCGGGGGCCGTTCCACACATAGCTTCGGATGATCCGCGCCGGAAGCACGATTGTGATGCCCGGAATCGTCGCGCGGAGGCGCGAGACATCCGCGTACGTCAAACCGTAATCGAGCACGTAGCCACGGCTGGTGGGGGCCTTGCGTTCTTCCGGGGGTTTCAGGCTTCGTATGATGATGTTATTGCTGCCGAGACGGAGGATCTGTTCCTGGGCCTCATGACTTGCGCCTTCTCCCACGGCCAGCATCGCGATAACGGAGCTCACGCCGAAGACGATGCCGAGCACGGTCAGCAGCGAACGCAGACGATGCAGCCAGAGACTGTGGAAACCCAGACGCACGGTCCGGCGCAGCCGCACCGCGGAAGTCAAAGGCCGAAGCAGCGCGCTTGCGGTATGTGCGCTAGTTCCTGGCATCGCTAACAACCTGGCCGTCCCGAAGACGCACTATCCTCTGCGTCCGGCTCGAAATCGCATCGTCGTGCGTGACCATGATGACCGTCTTGCCTTGCCGGTGCAGTTCGTCAAACAGATCGAGGATCTCTTGTCCTGATGTCGAATCAAGGTTTCCCGTGGGCTCGTCCGCGAGAATGACGAGCGGGTCATTGACCAGGGCCCGCGCGATTGCCACTCGTTGCTGCTGGCCGCCGGACAGTTCGTTCGGCCTGTGATTCAAACGCGTGTCCAGCCCCACCCGCTTCGCGAATTCCGTGGCGACCGCGGCGCTCTCATGCTCCGGCCTCGACTGATAATACAGCGGCACCATAATGTTCTCGAGCACCGAAAGCTGCGCGATAAGGTTATACGACTGAAACACGAAGCCGATACGCGCACCGCGTATGTCCGAAAGCGCGTCATCGTCCAGCTGAGACACGTCCTCTCCGCCGAGCAGATACCAGCCGGACGTCGCGCGGTCGAGACATCCGAGCACGTTGAGGAGCGTCGACTTGCCGCAGCCGCTTTGCCCCATGATGCTGACGTATTCCCCTTCGCGGAACACAAGACTGACACCGCGCAGGGCCTCCACGAGCACGGAGCCCATCGCGTAGGTCTTCCGGACGTCTTCCAGTTCGACTATGGGCCGCTGCGTGTTCACGGTTTGGCCTCGGGCGGAGGGTTCTCGTTCTTGGGCGGCTTGGGCTTCTCCTTGTGCTCCTTGGCTTTCTCCTTATCACCTTCTTTTCCTTCGCGATCTTTGTCGGCCTCCTCAGGAACGACCGGCGCGCGGAGCAGGACCGTGTCACCCTCTGCGAGGCCGCTCTTGATCTCGATAAACTCATTGTTGAAATCTCCCACCTCGACCACGCGCGGCTCCGACGCGCCGAGACCGCCAACCACGTAACAGATCTTCTCGCCGTCCGCCGGCGCCACCGCCTGGATGGGAACGTAGATCACATCCGGCAATTCCTTCACCAGGATCTCGACTTGCGCGCTCATGCCCGGCTTCACCCAATCGCGCTTCCCTTCTATGCGCAGCTTAACCTGGTAGACTTTCACGTCGGGGTTCATCCAGCGGTTCTCGGAGTCCGGCAGAATGCCAACCTGAACCACCTCGCCCGTCAACACGTCGTCCGGATATGCATCCACCTTGATCCGCGCTTTCTGGCCTTTCTGGACGAACTTTATCGAAGCTTCATGGATCTTGACCTTCGCCGCCATCTCGGAGAGATCGGGTATCGAGATGAGGTCTTGACGCTCGCGGATGAGCGCACCCTCGCGGATCTGGTCATCGCCCCGCCAGTCCTCCGGGTTCGCATACACCAGCATGCCCGGGCGTTTTGCACGAATCTTGCACTTGTCGAGTTGCTCATTGATCTCGCGCAGTCTCGAGGTCTGAAGACTGAAGCGCTTTTCCGCCGAACGGCGTTTGGCCGCCGCCTGCGCCATCTTCGACCGGGCCAGTTTCTTGGCGCGCTCGAGCTTGGCCAGCGCCTCCTCAAAATCCGACAGGTTTTTCTCCGCGGTCTTCACGAACTCATACTTGATGAACAGGTCCTTCGATGTCTCCGCGCTCTCGAGCGCGATGCGATTCCGCTCCGTTTTCAGCCGCTCGTTTTCAAGGTCGTTCTTGGTGACGAAGTCCTTTTCGGCAAGCCGCTTCGTGCCTTCAAACTGGGTTTGCGAAAGTACAAGCTCTTTTTGCGCCAGGACCAGGTCGTCTTCGAGTTTGCGCAGCTTCTGGCGCGCCTCGCCATCGCCAAGCAATTCGGAATCCGCATACTTCGTGAAATCCAGTGCGGCATGGGCCGCCCGAAGCTCGCTCTGACGTCGCATCTCTTCCGCGGTCTCCGGGGGCGCTTCCGGCGCGGCCGGCGCCTCATTGGCGGCGGCTGGCTTTTCCTTGCCCTCTTCCGATGGCTTTGCTGGCTCGGCCCCGGACGGCTGCACGTTGGCCGCATTGTCGGGCGCGGGTTTCTCGGGACTGGGTCCCGCGGGTTTCTCTTGCGGGGTCACCGGCGCAGCAGCCGGCTCCGGCGGGGCTTCGGGGATGTATTCAGCGTCGGCGACGGTCTCGAGGCTTACATCCGCAAGCGCCAGCTTGGCCAGGATCTCCTTGGCGGACTCGACTCCCATGAACTTCTCGAAGTCCATCCGTGCAAACTTCGCCGCCAACTGCGCCGTCATGATATCGCTGCGGTTCTGGTTTGCCTGGATCGCGAATTCTTCGGTTGCTTCGGTGAACGTCGCGGCGGCATTCTGGTACTCGAGCTCCTCCGCTATTTTCCGGTCGTGAAGCTCCTTCGAATCCAGCTCGACCAGCACTTTCCCCTTGTCAACGTCCTCCTGAGTTACGGTGTAGCCTTCTTCGACGACGAACAGGATCTTCGTCTGGCCATGGACTTCCGACTTTATCTCCTGCGCCTCCATCGCCTCAAGGTTTCCGCCCTCCAAGACCGTAATCTGCAGCGGGCCCCGGCGTGCGGCGAACGTGGTCCCGCCCTGATTCGTTGCCTCGCGCTTATTGAATAGGGCGTATCCACCGCCGGCAACGGCGGCAAGAACGGCGATGCGCCACACCCAGCGCCAGCGTGTCTTACGGCTTCGGCGCGGCGGCTTCGGCGTTTCGAGGTTGTTGGACATCAGTAACTTCCTCCCACTGCCCGTTTTCCTTGATGAACAGTATTCCCGTGTCCCGCCAGAACTGCAGGCGGGCAATCGTGTGACCCACCAACGCGGCGGTGCGGTTGTTCTCCGCCTGGGTCAGATCGTTCTGCGCGTCCACGCGGTTCAGCGCCGTCGCCCGCCCCAACTCGGCGAGCAGGTCCTGCTCTTCCACGCGGCGCTGGTTCAGTTTCACGCCCTCGACCGCGATCTCATAGGCGCGCTTGGCCTGGTCGAGGTTCCGCCACGCATCGCGCACCTCGAGTATCACCTCGTCCTCGGCAAGATCGAGTTCGCGTTTCGCGCGCTCGTGGGTGATAAGCGCCGCGCGGTAGCTATTGCGTTCCGCCTTCCGATTGAGCGGCAAGTCCGCATTGAGACCCGCGCCCCACTTGGCGTGGTCCGCGTCGAATTCATCGAATTTATCCGTCCCACGACTCGGAAGCGTGACGTTGGCGAGCACGTCCAACTGGGGCTTCAGCGCGTTTGCGGCCACCTCGACCTTCCGGCCGGTGTCCTCTTCCTTGTCTCGCTGCGTGTAAAGATCGAGACGGCTTACACGCGACACCTTGACCGCGTCGTCCGTCGCGATATCCGGATGGATGATACCCGTCTGTTTCAGTTGATTGAGTTCGGCGTCGTCCAGAACGATCGGCGAATCCGCGGAGAGGCCTAAGGTGATCTTGAACTGATCGAGACGCTGTTTGTATTTCCGAACCGAACCGATCCAACTGTTCTCGTTGTTGAGCAGCGCCTGCTCGAGCCGGGCCACTTCCGCGCGCGTGAGCTTGCCTTCCGCTTCCAACGCATGCTCGCGATCCATGTTCGTCTTGAATGCCTGGAAGCTCTGGTAGTTGTTGCGGACCGCATCGCGATCCTGAAGCACGCCGTAGTATTCCGAGGAGATCTTCACAGTGAACTCCTGGCGAAACCGCGCGAACGCGCGCAGTTCATATAGCAGGTCGCGCTCCGACTGGGTAAGCCGCTCCGCCGCGATCTTGCGGCCCGCGCCGCGCAACAGCGGCTGAGTGATGCTTGCCGCCAGCGCCGACGTTGCGCTGGCGCGCGGATCGCCGGTAACAAACCGAAGAAAGTTGGACGTCAGATCGACCGCGATCCTGCCGCCGCCTTTCAGCAGGAGGTTGAGGCCGAAGCCCGTGTTCCCCTCGACACTGTATTCGCTGACGGTCCGCGTCGTCGCCGCATCCAGACCCGTGACTGTCCCCGCATCCCGTACGAGGTTTGCGTACTGCGCGAGCAAATCGCCCGGCGTCCCGGTGAGCGCGCCGATCTGGGTGATCATTCCCGGCGCGTCGCGCACCGCCTGCGCCAACGGCGACACTTCGGTCACGTCTCTTGCCGTTCGCGCGAAATTTCCCGAAAGTTTCCCCGAGAAAATGGGCGTGTAGCTGTACCGATCCAGGGTGAGCTGGAGCGCCTGCAGATACACCGCCTCTTTCTGATTCTGGTAGTCGCGGTTGTGTTGCACCGCCAGCGCAAGCGCCTTCTCGAGCGATACGACGCGCGCACCCACTTCAGCCCGACCGGCCTCCTCGAGGAACGCCGGCGCTTCCGTGCAGACGGGAAGCGCATCCATGGGGGGCATCGGCGCCTGCTCAATCGTGAACTTCGGATCCATACCGGGCACCACGGGCGACTTTTCAGAGATAGCGTTGTACGCCTCGCGGTCAGCCGACTCCCGGTATCGTGTCGTCGAGCAGGAGAGCAGCCCCAACAATACGCATGCCGCGAAAACCCCGACGCGGCGGCTTGCGGCGTTCGCGCTCATCATCAGTGAGACGCATCGCGAGCCCGAGACACTACGTTTCCGTTGCGAAACCATTCCCAAAGCTTTCTTCGTTCCCACGTCAGGTTTGATAATGCCAATACTAGGTAATTCGCCCTGCGTTCGCAACGGTACGGGCCGCGCCTGTCGGAGTCCATGTGGCGCGGATGTTATTGTACCGAAAACTGCGCCTTGATCGCCTCCACGTCATGCCTGATCGCGGCGATCAGTTCCTCGTGCGACGAGAATTTCTTTTCGGGACGCAAGCGATTGTGAAAGATCACCTCGATTTCGCGCCCGCGGATATTTCCTTCAAACCCGATAACAAACGCCTCGATCACGGTGTCCTCGTGGCGGATGGTCGGGGCTATTCCTATGTTGACCGCGGCCGGATAGCGCTCGCCTTCGATGATGACCTCCGCGGCGTATACGCCCTGCGCTGGGATGGCGGTGTGGTGTGGCCGGATATTGGCGGTGGGGAATCCGAGGGTGGCGCCGATGCCGCGCCCGGCGACCACCTCGCCGACAATCGAATACTTCCGCCCTAGGAACCGTTCCGCTTCATCGAGGTCGCCTTCGAACAAACGTTCTCGAATGACCGTGCTGCTGGCCCGCTCGCCGTCCACCGTCAATGGCGGGACCTGAAACACCGAGAAACCGAGTTTCCGCCCCATCTTTTGGAGAAACGCGTAGTCGCCCTGGGCGTCCTTCCCGAAGCGGAAATCGTGACCCACAACGATCTCACGCGCGTGACAACGCTGGTGAATGATTGATTCGACGTAGGCCCGGGGTTCGAGATGCGCCACTTCCCGCGTGAACGGCAGAATGAACACGACGTCCGCTCCCGTCCGCTCGATCAACTCCAGCTTCTTGCGGTCGGAGGTCAGCAGATTCGGGGCGTGCTCAGGCGCAAAAAACTCACGCGGATGGGGCCGCAACGTCATAACCGCGGCGGTTCCCCCGGCGTTTCGCGCGCGAAGGGCCAGTTCCTCGAGAACGCGCTGATGGCCCAGATGAACGCCGTCAAAACTCCCGACCGTCAGCACAACGTACGGGAACCGTTCCTCGGTTTTAGTGACGTCTTCAATGACCTTCATTTTGCTTCCGATGCAACAGGGGCCCTTTTCGCGTCAGGAAACCAGGACCCGCTTCGCGTGGATGCGAACGCCGCCGGGCGCCGGCTCGATATGTCCCAACGCGAGGAGTTTGCCGTTTTCAAGCTTTATTTGCACCCATCCGTCCCGAACGGAACAACCACCGACGAGGTCGCCCGGTCCCAGTGCGCCGCCCGTGACCACGAGATTTCGCATTCTCGGCGGCACGAACACCTCGGGGAGTTCGAGCGCCGTGTCAATGGACAGTAGACGGTCGAGCACGTCCTGCCGTGTTGCGAACGCCGCGACGGGCCTTGCATCGTCGATGGAGTGGTGCCCGACGAACGTCCGCCTCAACGCGGCCAGGGTGGCCCCGCATCCGAGCACCTGGCCCACTTCGTGGCACAGCGAACGCACGTAGGTCCCTCGCGTGCAGCGCACGCGTATCCCCGCGTCCGGCGTCTCGTACTTGAGGACGCAAAACTCCGCCACCTTCACGCGGCGCGGCTCCCGTTCCACGGTTTCGCCCTGCCGGGCTTTCTTGTAGAGCCTTTCGCCTCCGACCTTCACCGCGCTCACCATCGGAGGCACCTGCATGATCTCGCCCACGAAACGATCGCACACGGCCTGGATGTCCTCGATGGCCAAGCCGGGGACCACGTTCGTCTCAATCACCTTCCCGTCGAGATCATATGAGTCCGTCACAATGCCCAGGCGCATTGAACCCTCGTAGACCTTATCCAATCCCGTGAGATGTTCCGAGAGACGCGTGGCCGCGCCCACGCAGAGCACGAGCAGGCCGGTCGCCGCGGGATCCAGCGTGCCAGTATGGCCGATACGCCGAATGCCTGTGGCGCGGCGGATGCAGTCCACCACGTCGTGAGAGGTGATCCCCGCCGGCTTGTCCACGAGAAGAATCCCGTTCATATCGAAGCTCCGAACGCGGATCGGACGCGTTCCAGCACCATTCTCCGCGCCTCGGTCAGGGGCATTTCGAGCGTGGTGCCCGCGGCCCCTGCATGACCGCCGCCGCCGAGCACCTCGAGGAACTCGCCGCAATTGAACGTACTTCGCGAACGCATGCTGACCTTCGTTGTGCTCGGGCCCACTTCACGAAACAGTACGCCCAACTCGACGCCTTCGATGTTCCGTGCAAAATTGATCAAACCGTCAACGTCCTCGCTCCGTGCGGACGTGTCGCGCATGTCCCGCAGCGTGAGCATCGAATAGGCCAGACGTCCGTCAGTGCTGCGTTGTGTCCGGTCGAGGACCCGCCGCAGCATCTCAAACTTCGGAACTGACATCACGTCGAAAACGCGCGACGATATCTCGGCCACGTTGATTCCGGTCTCAAGCAGTCTGGCGGCGATGCGGTGCGACCTCGACGTGGTATTGGCATATCGGAATCCGCCGGTGTCCGTCGTGATGGATACGTACGCGCACGTGGCGGCTTCGATCGAGAGAGGGACTCCCGCCTCATCAAACAACTCGACCACGATCTCGCCTACGGCGCTGTACGCCGGGTCGATAAACACGAGGTCGCCCGTGGAACGCTCGTCGAGATGGTGATCGAGCATGACCCAACGGGCCGCGGGCTCGGCCAGTTCTCCGGCCCGGCCCACGCGCACCTTCGACCCCGCATCGACGACAATCACCATCGACGCCGGAAGCGGGGACGAAAACGCGGCGCTCTCCGCGATCAGGTCCGCGCCTGGCAGCCACGAGTAGATGCGCGGAACGGGATCGTCGTTTACGCACACGACGCCGCTCTTTCCCAGCGCGCGCAGCAGATAGTGCACGCCCAGCATGCTGCCCACGGCGTCGCCGTCAGGACCGGCGTGCGACGTCACGAGGAACGAGTCCGCGCCCCGTATGGCCGCGAGGATTTCTGCGAGTCCGGCCTTAGGCATCTGTTGGCTTTTCCTCGTCCGAGGGTTCATGTTCCTGCGCGTGCAATTCCCGGAACACTTCCTCGAGATGGAAAACATGATCGAGCGTGTCGTCGGGGAAGAATCGGATCTCCGGCGCGAACCGCAGGCGGAGATTGCGCGTCACCTGGCCGCGCAGCCAGCTTGCGGCCTGCTGCAACCCGGCCAGCGAACTCTTGCGCTGGCTTTCCGTGCCGAACAGACTCACGTACACGTTCGCGTAGCGGAGGTCCGGCGACATCCGCGCGGACATCACCGAAACGAAACCGATGCGGGGGTCTTTGACGCCTTTCATGAGGAGGCGGGCGATCTCCTCGCGCACCAGTTCGCCCACGCGTTTGGGCCGTGCTTTTTCCGTCATAGCATCTCAATCCGATAATCGAGCAGTTCCGCCCCCGGCTTGTTGGAAGCGAATCGCGCGATCTCATTTAACTCGTCGTTCGCGTGGCGGCTGTCGCCGGACACCACACACGCCGCCAACCGCGCCCGACCCCATGACTCCTGGAACTCCGTTTCCGCAATCGAGCAATTATAGCGATTGTGCAAGAGCTGCTTGAGGCTCTTGATCACCCGGCGCTTGTCCTTGAGCGAGCGAGCGCCGGGAATAAGGAAATCCATCTGAAGAACGCCGATCGTCATTGCTTGTATTCCGACAGGCAGGCGTCCGGCAAACGCCCCGCTTGGCGCGCCGCGCCTGAGCACGCCGGGGGCAAGCAACTCCTGATTCCTTGCCGGCTATGTCCGCGCGGGAAGCGAGAATGTCTCCGGCAAAGAATTCCTGCCCGCAACTACCGCATTGCGGCTTGGCCGGGTCAGGCCAGCGCTTGGGCAATGGACTCGATCCGGTATACTTCGATAATGTCACCTGCCTTTATATCGTCGAAATTTTCGATCTTGATACCGCATTCAAGACCCGCCACCACCGACCGAACGTCATCTTTCTGGCGGCGGAGCGTCTGGAGTTTGCCTTCGTGCACCACGACCCCGTCACGAAGCAGGCGGGCGGGCGAATTCCGGAGTATCTCGCCGTCCTGGACGTAACACCCGGCGATATTTCCGACGGCTGAGGAGCGGAATACCTGTCGAATCTCCGCATGGCCCGTGACGACCTCCTTCAACTCCGGCGCCAGCATGCCCTCGAGGGCGGAGTGCACGTCGTTGATGGCCTCGTAGATCACGCGGTACGTGCGGATGTCCACGCCTTCCTGCTCGGAGATCTTCTGGATCTTCGCGCTGGCTGTCACGTGGAACCCGATCACAACCGCGTCACTCGCGCTTGCAAGAAGGACGTCCGATTCATTGACGCTGCCGACGCCGGCGTGAACGATGCTCACGCGAACGTCCTCGTTGCCGAGTTTCGCAAGGCTCGTTTGCAGTACGTCCACCGATCCCTGCACGTCGGCCTTGATAACGACGTTGAGCTGCTTCTTCTCACCCGCGAGCATGCGCTCGTGGAAGTCTTCGAGCGTGATGTGGCGGACCGGCGGGCCCTGTCTCTGCCTGGACAGCGCCGCGCGCTTCTCTGCAATCGCGCGCGCCACGCGCTCATCATTCAGGACAACAAACGAAGTTCCGGCCTCAGGCGGCGCATTGAAACCCGTCACCACGACCGGGGTAGAAGGTCCCGCCTCGGAGATGGTCTCGCCCCGCGCGTTTTGCAGCGTTCGGACGCGCCCGTAACACTCTCCCGCGAGGAACGCATCCCCGGCGCGCAACGTCCCGTTCTGCACGAGGACCCACGCAACGGGACCCATTCCTCGCGTGATCTCCGACTCGACAATCGCGCCGCGCGCACGTTTCTTCGGATTCGCCTTCAACTCGAGCAACTGGGATTCCAGAACGAGCAGATCCATCAAGTCGTCCACGCCTTCGCCAATCTTGGCGCTGATATTCTTTATGACCGTCTTGCCGCCCCACTGCTCGTCGACCAGGCCGTATGCCGTCAACTCCTGACGGATCCGGTCCGGCTGCGCGTCGGGCTTGTCGCACTTGTTTATCGCCACGACAACGGGCACTTCGGCGGCCTTCGCGTGGTCGATCGCTTCAATCGTCTGCGGCATGACACCGTCGTCCGCGGCCACGACAAGGACGACAACGTCGGTAACTTTCGCTCCGCGGGCTCGCATCTGTGTGAAGGCCTCATGGCCGGGCGTATCCAGGAAGACCACGCGCCCGGACGGCATCTGCACGTTGTAGGCGGCTATGTGCTGCGTGATTCCGCCCGCTTCGCCCGCGGCCACGTTCGCCTTCCGCACGTGATCGAGCAAAGTCGTCTTGCCGTGGTCGACGTGACCCATGACCGTGATCACCGGCGCGCGCTGCACAAGGTCGGCGGGATCATCCGGCTCCTCCTCGAGGACGTCGGATTCTTCCGGTATGACCACTTCAACGTCAAAGCCGCGGCGTTCCGCGATCTGACGAATCACGTCGGTGTTAAGCGTCTGGTTTTTATTTGCCAGAATATTGAGGTCCATCAGGTCGAGGATGATCTCGTTGACGGTTATCTCCATGGCTTCGGCCAACTGTTCGACCGTCATGCGGTCTTCCACTTCGATCACTTCGCGCTCCTCGACCTCGACGTCGACGCCGGTTTCGTCTTCCGTGGGCCGTTTGCGTTTGCGTTTTTTGATTGCGCCGAGCGTGCCGCTGGCCTGATACTCGCGGAACGCGACGGCGGCATCGCGCCGCAGGGTTTCCTCGGACCGGGCCTTTTCCGCTTTACGCTGGCGCTTTCGCGCCGTCTTGCCTGTGCTGCCGGTGCGACGCTCGATAACGACTTCATCCTTAGCCATCAGGGTCGTTGTCGCCACACGTTCCGTCTTCTGCTGTTTCTGAAGGCGTTGTTGCTTGACGCCCTTCTGCTCCGCCTTCGGGCGCTGGCCCCGTTCCTGCGCCTTGCGGATGACTTCGGCCACTACGGCTGGGTCGGGTTGCGGCAGGGGGCGCACGACCTGCTTGGCTCGGCGACGATCGTCCTCTTCCTGGCGCCGTTGGGCCTCGGCGAGCAAACCGAACTCCTCGGTTTCTTCTTCCTCGACGACTTGAGCGCGACCGGCTTCGATCATGGCTGCGTCCGGCGCCTCGAGCCGCGTACCGTCGGCCCGCACAACCGCCACCGAGCGCTCGTCGTGCTCGATCGCGCTGCCGATGACGATCGTGGGACCCTTTTTTTCATCGGGAAGGATCTCGGCAAAGACCTTGCCGGCCGGCGCCTTAGCGGGACGGGCTTCCGCGGCTTGAGGCTTGCGGGTCTCGACGCCGGCCTCTTCAATCACGGCAGTCGCCGCGCCCTCTTGCCCGGGCGCTTCAGTCTCTTGGATCTCGCCCGTTTCTTCGCCTTCTTTGGCGCTTTTCTTGCGCCGCGCGGCGGCCTTCTTCGCGGCTTCGGCTTCCTTCGCGGCTTTTTCCGCGGCTTTTTCCTCGGCCTTCTTCTTGCGTTCCTCGGCCTTGCGCTTTGCTTCGGCCTTCTTCGCTTTTTCCTCGGCCTTATGGATCTCTTTCAGTTTGGCTTCGCGAATCCTGTCAGCGACAGCGGGGTCTTCGTCGAGTTCGATGAGCAGATCGCACTCTTCATCCGATACGTCGGACTCGGCGCTCTCCACGTCGAACATCATGTAGCGAAGCTTCTCGAGCGCTTCTTCCGCGTTCATGCCAAGACGCTTGGCCAAACTGGCAACAGTCTGCATCTACTACCTACCTCCTAGAATTGCCACTACAAAGGGGCTGGAGCCCTATAGGGCGCCGCCCACTTACCTCTGCATTCACCTCATGACGTGGCCTCTCCCGCCGGTTCATCCGGCACGTCCGCCGCCGCTTCGTCCTGCGGCGCCGGCTCAGCCTCGGGGCCGCCTGAGTCCGTAGCCTCGCCGCCGGCCTCTTCGCCGCCGCCGGTGAGTTCCTGATCGCTCCGGATGTCGATGTTCCACCCGACGAGCCGCGACGCGAGCCGCGCGTTCTGACCCCGTTTGCCGATAGCCAGGGACAGTTGGTCGTGCGGAACGACGACAAGGATGCTGTGGCTTGCCTCGTCAATTGTCATATCAATGATATCCGCCGGATTCAGGGCGCTCTTGCAAAGTTCCACCGGATTCTCGCTCCAGCGAACGATATCGATCTTTTCGCCCGTAAGCTCCTCGACGACCGCCCGGACACGGGATCCCTTCATGCCCACGCACGCGCCCACCGCGTCCACATTCGAATCGTGCGAGAGCACGGCCACCTTCGTGCGGCTGCCCGGTTCGCGGGCGATGGCCTTGATCTCGATCGTGCCGTCATAGATCTCGGGCACCTCGAGCTCGAACAGAGATCGGACCAGTTCCGGAGTCGTGCGCGACAAGACAACCTGCGCGCCCCGGGGCCCCTTCTCGACCTCAAGCACGTACGCCCGAATACGGTCGCCCGGTTTGAAGTTTTCCCGCGGCGACTGTTCACGGTACGGAAGCAGAGCCTCCGCCTTTCCAATCGACACAAGAATGTTCCCGTGGCTCATGCGCTTAACCGATCCTGTGACGAGCTCGCCGCGCCGCTGCTTGAACTCTTCGAATACGTTTTCCCGTTCCGCATCCTTGATCTTCTGGATAATGACTTGCTTCGCGGTCTGCGCCGCGATGCGCCCAAAGTCCTTCGGTTCCGTGGGCACCTTCAGGCGATTGCCCACCACCACCCCTGGGTTCAGTGCGAGTGCATGCTGGAGGGATATTTGCTGCGTGTCGTCCGTAACGTGCTCGATGACCTCGCGTATCTCAAAAACCTTGAACCCAAGCGTTTCAGGGTCGATCTCGACCGTCACGTTGGCCGCATGCGCGATTCCCTTTCGCGCCGCCGTCTCAATGGCACTGCGAATCGCTTCGAGCAGCGTGGCCCGGTCGATGCTTTTCTCGGACTCAAGCTGCTGCAATATCACTCGAAGATTTGCGTCCACAGCACACTCCTCAAAAGAAAGACCGGATGGCCGGCCCTTTCCACAACAGAAAACTCTTACCTTATCAAATGGGCTTTCTTAAGATTCTCAATGTGAATCTCAAACGGGGCCCCGTCACACTCCACCAGCACCAATCCGTCGCGGAACCCTTTCAACTCGCCCTTGAACTGCTTGCGCCCGCCGATGGGCACGTTAACCTGAACCTTAATCGCTTCACCCGCAAACCGCTCGAAATCCTTCGGTTTCCGCACCGGACGATCAAATCCTGGCGACGAAACCTCCAGGCAGTACTGCTCTTCGATGAAGTCCTTCATATCCAGCACCGCCCCAGCGAGACGCGAGGCAGCCTGGCAATCATCGAGGGTCACACCGCCGTCCCTGTCGATGAACAACCGCAGGACTCGCCGACCCGTCTGGAACACATACTCCACCTCAATGAGCTCGTAGCCCTGTTCCTGCAACTCCGGCTCCAACTCTTCCCAAACACGCCGGAGAATCTCGTCTTGCGACACACCAACCATGTCTGTCACAACAAAAAAAGTGGGTAAGAACCCACTCGTCCGAAAAACCCGCAATCAAACCTACAGAGTGTAGCACATTTTGCCGATTCCATTCAATCATTTTGCGTCTGATCTACTTGCGGCAATTGTGTCCCGCGGCGGCGGTGAGATAGACTATCCCGCAAGCCACGTAATCGAAGGAGGATTTTCAATGAGTCTGTTGCTGTTTGCCCTGCCCGCATGCCTTTCCGCGGTTGCCGCCCAGGTGGCGCCGGCGCCGGTCATTCTGGACACGGACCTCGGGGACGACATAGACGACACGTGGGCGCTGGCCATGTTGCTTGGGTGTCCCCAGGTCGACCTCAAGCTTATCGTGACGGCCTCGGATGATACGCCCAAGAAAACGCGGCTAGTTGCGAAGCTCCTCGAACACATGGGCAGGACGGATATCCCGATTGGGACGGGTGTAAAGACCAGCGACCAGGCGATCCATCAGGAGAAGTGGCTCGGCGACTTCCGCCTCGATGCCTATAAGGGCGCCGTTATTCCCGACGGGGTCCAGGCCATGGTCGACGCCGTCAATGGCGCGAAGGACCCCGTCGTCCTGCTCGTTATCGGGCCCCAGACCAACATCCGGGAAGCCCTCAAGCGCGACCCGGGCATCGCCAAGAAGGCGCGCGTCGTGGCCATGGCGGGCAGCGTCGAAATTGGGTATAACGGCAAGCAGGGCCGCGCCCCCGAGTACAATGTCTTCAAGGACGTCGAAGCGGCCCGCGCCGTGTTCGCCGCGCCGTGGGACATTACGATCGCGCCCCTGGACTCATGCGGGACGATGATACTGAAGGGCGACAGGTTCGCGAAGGTGGAGCAATCGAAGGACGCGAAGGCCGTTGCCGTCATCGAGAATTATCGCGACTGGTCGAACTACCCGCAGCACCCCAAAGGCGAGAGCAGCGTTCTGTTCGATACCGTGGCGGCCTATCTCACCTTCGACGATGGTCTCTGCGAGATGAAGACGATCAAGCTTTCCATCGGCGACAAGGGCGCGACCGTCCCTGACGAGAAGGGCCGTCCCGTTCGCTGCGCCGTGGGGTGGAAGGACCGGGACGCCTTCGAGGATCTGCTTGTGAGGGCCGTCACGACACATGCGACGGGAAGATAATCATCCGCTCTCAGCGCGGCGCATCAAATATAGTTGATGCCGTAGTACAACGTCTGGACGGGGAAAATGCGGGCCAGGGTTCCCGTGAAGAAACGTCTTTCCGGATGTCCGAAGATGGCTTGGACCGCCTCGATGGCGTCGAAGCTGCAAGACTCGTCCCCGGAGGAAAACACGAAACACTCGCCGTCCTGATGAAGACCGAGCGTCTCAGCCTCCTCGATCCCGATGCGATGCTCGATATAGGGCCTCAATCGCGTCATCAATTGCGGGAAGTTGACGATGAGGAGTGTGCCCGTGGTTGTCTCGGGTTTGAGGGCCGCGCCCGCGTCTTCGAGGAGTGCCTTTAGGATGGCGTCACCCTGTTGCAGGCGTAACTTGACTGCCTGCGAACCCCGGCGCGCCAGGAGGGACTTCAGCGCCGCGGCGATGGCGGTCTCATCGCCGGCGAATTCGATAACGCTTGCCACGCCATCCTTGCCGGCCTTCGCCATGATGAAGTAGGCGCACATTACATTCCGGCGGCGGACACCTATGATGCCGGCCTCCTGGCAACAGGCTATCCCGGACTGCTCGATCCATTTCCAGTCGTCGCGCGGGCGAATGAAATGGGCGGTGCGGGTCTCATATAACGCCGCGCACGCATCGAAACCCGATCCCGCGACATCGTCAATACTCACGTCGCGGCCGTGAAGGCCCCTCGCGGCGGATCGGTCGACGGTTGCGATGACGTCGCAGCCGGCATCGGCGGCGCCGGCCCGGCGATATAATGTCCGGTCGCCGGAGATCATCATGATATCGACGCCATCCGCGCGCGCCTTCTCGCAGGCCATCTTGAAGAGCTTCGACGCGAGACCCTGGTTGCGGCATTCTTCGAAGGTCGAAACGGCGCCGATGAACGCGACGCGGAGCGTGCATCCATGAATGCTCGCCCAGCGTTGCACCATGCCGACGTGGCTTACGACGCGGCCGTTATCGACGAACACAAACAGGTTCTCATGGTTGTTCTCATTAAAGAGAGCGGGAAAGAAGCGGAACATGCTCCCTTCGACGCCGTTCATGAAGGTTTTGTCAACGAGTTGCTCGAGGGATGCCGATTCGTTCAAAGCTAGAGGCCTTGGCCCTTCAATCACAATACTTCCTCCACTGCATCGAATACGAGGCTCCACTCCGGCCAGGGATGACCTTGGACAGCAGTAACGTTCGGCCCTCGCGGCGCCCACACGTTTGGGTCCGTGAGGCCAAAGACGGCCACGGTCGCGCAACCAGCCGCCGCTGCGAGATGCGTGATGCCGCTATCGTTTCCGACATACAGCCTCGCAGCCGCCAATTCGCGCGCCATCATAGCAGGGGTTTCCGGGCGGATCACGTTCGCGCGATCAGGAACGCACATCTCCTCCTCGGCCGGACCAAGGCTCCAGGTGACTGAACGTCCGCGTAATTCGAGTTCGCGGGCGAGTGCAACGAATCCGTTCATTGGCCAGTTTTTCCGGACGCTTCCGCTTCCTGGGTGGATGACGACGTCGCGAGGCGTAGCTGACGGTTCGAAGTGGATCCGCAAGAGCGGCGCATCGTCGATTCCCAAGCAGCGGAGGTAGTATGACGAAGCGTGCTCGGACCAGTCCCTCGGTGGCAGGCCGGGAAAGACGCGGACATCCGCGACGCCGCACAGTTGAATCGAACGCAAGAGGGTTTTGTCGTCGCGCATCCACACAACCGCGCGGTCGAATCGCGCAAGGAACTCGCGCAGCTTGCGAGACGGCTTGACGAACGCGGATTCGAAGTCGATCTTGCTGATGTCGTGAACCGCGGAGACGCGCGACGAACCCAGCGCGAGGCGGTCAGCCCGGCCAAGCAGTTCGACGGGACCTTCTTCTGCCAAACGGAAGATCGAGGGACACGCTAACAGGAAATCGCCAATCCCGCCTATATGAACGACAAGCGTGCGCACGCCGGAGACTACTCCACAAGTTCAAACAGTTTGTAGTGCAGGCTTCAGCCTGTGATCCTATCCGGACCTCGCGCCCTAAAGGGCGCACTACGAACACGATTAGCGCTTTTCAGCAGGCTCCGCGCTACTCTCTTGGATATCGGTGATTTCATAAACGACCACCCGCGATTCCGGATAGGGATCAAAGATCTTAACAAGCCGCAATGCGGACGGCGCAAGCGCGGGATCCAATAGGGGCGCCATGCCGGGAACCATCTTGGCTGTATAACGCTCATCCACGACGACGTAGCGGGCGTGAACCGACTTCGCACGTTCAATCGCTTGCGCGAGGGTGTCGTTCAGATCCGGCCCGGTCGAGGGCATGTCCGCGTAGTAGCCTACCTGCGGCTTGCGCGTGAAGATGAGGCCCTTGTCGAGGTTCTCTTTCATCCAAAGGCCCGCGACTTTGTATTCGATTGGCTGGCCCGGCTGGCGATGGAGGAATTGCGAGCCGATGGAGATTGAGGAACCCAGCAGCATCAGCAGCACAACGATGCCGGCCGGCGCCCAGCGTAGAACCCTCCCCCATGGCCGCGCGGCAGACTCCGCTGAAACGATTGCCACGCCGCGCGCGGACCAGAAGCTCAGGGCCACGATCACGCTCATCAGGTAACGAGGCTCCGGAGACAACACGAACAGACTGATGAACCACTGCGCCGCGGCGAAAAAGAGCACGTAGAACTCGAGCCTCGCGTCGCGCGGGAATGTGTCGTTGGGCCCAGTGTCGACAGTGCGCTCGCGATGGAAAAGGCCGACCCCCATGAAGGCGAGCAACACCGGCCCGAGCATGACGGGCAGCACGTCGCTGAAGGAGCGCAGTCCCGTGGCGGCGAAACGGGCGAAGCTGAATTCGCTGACAATGAAGTGCACGCGGTAATTCACCGTTGCCGCGCCCGTCACAAAGTGCATATAAGCCGCGTAGGCGCCGAGCAGTATCGCGCAACCCGCCGCGAAGGGTATGAGGCGGCGAAGGGACCGATTCTCCGCCCCGAGACAGAGAACGCAGGCTCCGGCAAACGCCGCGGCCATGAGAACCGTGCCTTCCGCGCGCGTCAGGTGCAGTCCGATGAACGCCAGCAACGCCCCGAGAAGCCACGCGCCTCCCCGGCGCAACCCTCGCGCGAACAGCCAGACCGACAGGAACCAGAGCGTGCATCCGAGGGCGTCGGGCCCGACGCGCGACGCGTAGTCGATGAGCCACGGCCAGATGGATACAATAAGCGCGGTCATGCGGGCCGCGCGCGGTCCGTGCAAGTCGCGCGACAGGGCGTAGGCGGGAATCACGAGCAACGTGGACGCGACGAGTGACACAAGGGCAAAGGCCCATTCATAGTCCGCGACGAACAAGTGGGCAAGCGCCGCTAAGAGGGGGTACAGGATCGGTATCTTGGCATTGAACTGCCAGAAATCTCCCGCGACGAAATGCTTCGCCGTATCGATGTAGTGAATGGCGTCGGCCGAGTCGATGATTCGGGGCGTAGCGAACAGATACGCAGCCCGAAACAGAAGAGCGAGAACAAGAAACAGAGTGCAGTCGCGCGCCGCGCCCGTTCCCCACAGTTTGTCAAACCCCGACAAACTGTTATGTGCATTATCTCCCACGACGGCTGATTCTAAGGAGAAGCAAGGCCGCAGTCAAAAGGCTTGCGGTCGGAGCCGCCTTCGTGCAGAATGAGTGTGCCATGAAGGAGAAGAACAAGCTCTATTACGGCGACAACCTCGATGTCCTCCGTCGGTACATACCCGACGAGTCCGTCGACCTTGTCTACTTGGATCCGCCGTTCAACTCCGACGCGACCTACAACGTGCTGTTCAAGGAGCATAATGGAGCGGAAGCGGCCGCGCAGATAAGGGCATTTGAGGATACTTGGCGCTGGGATCGGACCTCGGCGCTGACTTATCAGGAAACCGTTGAAGCGGGTGGCAGGCTTTCCGAGGCACTCCAGGCGTTTCGCAAGCTTGTGGGCGAGTCGGATATGCTCGCCTACCTCTCTATGATGGCCCCACGCCTTAGAGAGTTGCATCGCGTCCTCAAGCCTGCGGGTTCGATTTACCTCCATTGCGATCCCACTGCCAGCCACTACCTCAAACTCCTAATGGACTCCGTATTCGGTCCTAAGAGCTTCAGGAGCGAGATCGTGTGGAAGAGGACAAGCGCACACAGCTCCGCGAAGAGATATGGGCCGGTCCATGACGTGATTCTGTTCAGCACGAAAACGGGTAGCTACGTCTGGAATCCCGTTTTTCAGCCATATAGCGGTTCATACGTCAGATCATTCTATAGACATGTCGATCCCCACGAGAGGCGTTACCGCCTTAGCGACCTCACTGGAGCGGGAATTCGCCATGGGAAAACCGGGGAGGTTTGGCGTGGAATCGACGTGACGGCGAAGGGACGTCATTGGATGGTCCCGCCAAAGGAGTTGGATCGACTCGATAAGGAAGGTCGAATCCACTGGCCGGAAAAGGGTGAGATGCCCTCCTACATTCGCTATCTTGACGAGATGCCGGGAGTGCCTTTACAGGATGTGTTTGGAGACATACCGCCGATAGCCGCTCAAGCTGCCGAACGCCTTGGGTATCCCACCCAGAAGCCTCTTGCGCTGTTGGAGCGCATCATCAGGGCAAGTAGCAGTGAGGGCAGTTTGGTTCTAGATCCGTTCTGCGGGTGCGGAACAACGATCGATGCGGCTCAAAAGCTAGGGCGGCGATGGATTGGCATTGATATTACGCACCTAGCGGTCAGTCTAATCCGCCACAGATTGAGAGACGCATATGGGGACGAAATCGGGGACAGTTATGACGTGATTGGGGAGCCGACGTCGGTACCGGACGCGCGTGTGTTGGCTGAGCAGGACCCGTTTCAATTTCAGTGGTGGGCGTTGGGATTGGTGGGAGCGCGCCCGGTTGAACAGAAGAAAGGCGCGGACAAGGGCATTGATGGGCGTTTGTACTTCCATGATGACCAGTCCTCGGGCAAGACGAAGCAGATCGTCTTTTCCGTGAAAGCAGGAAAGACGAATGTGTCGCATGTCCGCGACTTGCGCGGCGTCATGGAGCGTGAGAGGGCGGAGATTGCTGTGCTCATCTCGATGCACAGCAATACAAAGGACATGCGGGGCGAGGCCGCGGCGGCAGGATTCTACGAATCCGCGTGGGGCAAGCATCCCAAGATCCAGTTGCTGACCATCGGCGATCTTCTGCGGGGCTCACGTGTCGACATGCCGCCGGCAAAGGGCGTTAACGTGACTTTCAAGAAGGCACGCAGGCACTCTCCAAAT
Organism: uncultured Nitrospiraceae bacterium; assembly: GCA_964587655.1. Classification (GTDB taxonomy): domain Bacteria; phylum Hydrogenedentota; class Hydrogenedentia; order Hydrogenedentales; family SLHB01; genus CAZPMT01. The sequence goes on along the minus strand of CAZPMT010000032.1, from coordinate 16,000 downwards.
GGAGACTCGCAGATGATGCTCCGTGAGGATGAGGAAGTTTACGAAGCGTCTGAATCGCAGATTGAGTAAGCGTTCTTTGGTCTGATCGACGATCAGTACATCCCTGAAATCTCCGGCTGGCACGGTGTCTGTCGAGAAAAGGAAATCCCCGCGAGGAAACCTCGCGGGGATGGATGATCAGACTGCGTTGAGATCCGGGATCAGAAGCTGAGCCTCGTGCCCAGGAAGATGTAATCGGCTTGATCCTTGTCGCTGCCGCCGGTGAAGATGGTTCCGTTCGCCGCGTTGAAGCTGCCTTCCTCCAAGCCTTTCCCCGTGAAAAGGTGAGCCCAGCCGGCCTCGAAGGACAGGTCCTTGCTGTACTGATAGACGAGAAGCAGGAAGGCCTCGGTGCCCAGATAGCCGTCGTTCTGCTTGGTAAGGAAACTGGGCGCCCCGAGGAAGGCCGGAGAGTCAAACTCCGCAACCGTGTCGAAGTAAGTAATGCACAGTCTCGCCATCAGTTTCTCAGTGACCATGCCCATGGCGCCGATGCGAACTAGATAGGCGTTCGAGTAATCGCTGTTGAGATCAAAGAAGCCGCTGTAGACCTGGTCGGAGAACAGGCGGTTGAAGCTCACGCTGGAGCTTGGGCGCGCGAAGGGACGCAGCCAGTCGGCAAAGCTAACGTCGCGGTTGTCTTCGCCGCCGAAATACGTGGCTCCGACGAACAGACGTGGATGGCACTTGACGTCGAAACTGTAGCCGACTTCGAGATTGCCGCCCCACACGCTGGCATCAGCGCTGTCATCGCCGTACCACCCGCGGTTGAACGTCGATCCAAGGTGATCAACCCCGCCGAATTGGTACGCCACTTCGGCTTCAAAGTCCAAAGCTTGATACTTGCCCGCCGCGCGCAGACCCAACGTGTGCAGTTCGGTCCCGGAATAGTCCGGCTTCCAGCGCCAGCCGCCTGGTGTATCCACGACAGTGCTCGAATCGCGCAGGTAAAGCCAATAGGCGTCGAAGGTCACGTTCTCGATGGCCTTGCAGGAAGCGTAGACGCCGTAGAAGTTGGTGTCCCCATCTTCTTCGAGCGGGCTGCGCTCGGCGAGCTTGGCCCACCAGCCGTCCACGCTGAACGTCTCGCCGGAGTACGTCAAGCGGATGCCGTCGAAAGAAAGGCCCTTAAAGATCGGACCGCTGTCGCCGTTTCCGACCAGGAATTCACTGCCGAATACGAGTTCCTGGCGGCCGATTCGGGCGCGCACGGGATAGCCGAACATTTCATTGGCTTCGACATAGGCCTGGAAGAGTTGGACATCGGAATCTGGGTCGAGTGGGGTCTGCACGACGCCCGAGGTCTCGCGCGAATCAATTCCCGTAAGATAGTCCGACCGGAAGTCCTCGCCCCACACATCCACGCTGTCGAGTTCGATAAAGGCGGTCACCTTGTCCGAGAAGTTGGCCTTCACGTTCAATCGGGTGCGCTGCTCGACGAACTTCATGTCGGGGCCGTCCTTGTTCCAGTCAAGGGGACTAACCACGCCCAGGTTCCAGAACGGACCGCCAATCGCGCGTCCATGAACCTGGGCCGGGGTATAGCGGACCTCAGGCACGGGCGCGATCATATGGCGGATCCAATTCCCCCGGATGTGCAGTTCACCACCGACCTGGACTTGTTCGAGGTCGGCGAAAGCAGGGATCGACGTGACTAGCAGCGTGGCTGCAAACAGAATTAGACATACTTTGTACATGATGCGTGTTCTCCTCCCGTTAGTACTTCTGCGTTCAAACGTCAACGGGTGCTCAGCCACCCGCTTCTCCCATGTAGCGTTGTCAGCGACTGGAATGCTATCAGATTCCACTACTGGCGTCAACAAATATCTTCGCCCAATCGCGAGCCATGCTTCGCGAACCAAATGCGTCGATACTTGGTGATCGTCACGATCCGAAGTAGGATTTCAGAGCGTCGACATACGCCTCCGCAAAGGACTGCCGCCATTTCGGATTGGCAAGACGTTGGCGGTCGGCCTCGTTCGTCATGTTTGCCGCCTCGATCAGGACTTTGGCCGGGATCAAGGTGTTGCGCAGGACGGCCGGCACGTAGACCCGCCCTCCGTCCTGACGGATCTGAGATCGTATCCAGTCGCCCTCGAGATGCCGCCGTATGCGCTTCTTCCCCAGTGCCGCCATGATGTCGTCCGCGAAGTTGCGCGACAGGGCTTCATCGCGTTTGCGTTCGGCGGCGGAGGACACGGCGGACCGATGGCCGCGCCCCTCCTTGAACTGTGCGTAGATGGCGCCGTCCGGCTCCTCGGACTCGCGCCGGTACTTGGCGCCGGGTATGTAGATCATCGCGCCGCGAAGTTCACCGCCGTACAAGGCGTCCGTATGGAAGCTTGTGAACACGATCTTCCGCTGGTCGGTCCCTTTCTCGATCTCTTGGCGGTAGCAGGCGTTGGCTAGATACCAGCGCAGGTTCACCGAGATCTTGGCATCCTGGTTGTCATAATGTGGCGTAGTGAGGAGTTCCTCATCCTTGTCGTGCGTGAATCGCTTCCTGTCCGTGGGCTCATACTTCTGGCTGCGGTCGATGAGCGTCATGTAGACCTTCGCGCGGGTCTGCGTCTCGAGGATCCGCTTGACGCGGCACGCGATGTCGTAGTTGAGTTCATCCTCATATAGGCCGAGGCCCTCCTCTGCGCAACCGTGGTCGCGCCCACCGTGTCCGGGATCAATTACCACTACGACGCCTTCGAGTCCCCGCGTGCGCACCTGTTCTTTGCGCAGACGCTTCGCTTCATTGATGTTTTCCTCGTACCCCTTGCGCTGTTCGCTGCCTTCGGGACGGAACCGGTCCGACAACATGTCCAAGGGGATGATGATCTTTTGCCCGGCCCTCATTCCGCGAACGTCCTTGATCCCGCTGCGCTCGCGGATCGCCTCGCAGGCCGCGAGGAGGTCCGCGTTCTCATGGATGTCCGTGAACCGCACCGCGACGGAGGTGTACAGCGCTTCTCCATGTTTCAGGCGGTATGCGGCATAGGGGCCTTTCGCGTCCGACCCGTACGTCAGTTCTTGCGCCAACGCGTCCAGGTCGGCGGGCGCTTCCTCGGTCTGAGACGCGGTCTCTTCCTCCCGCGCACGCTCCTCCGGCGCGGGTTTGGACGTGGGTTCTTTCATCACATCGAGAAGCAACGATTCCGGTATCAACGCTCGCCGGCCTTTCGGCAACGAGCTTTCCACCCCTTTGTTACGCTTGTCGGCCATGACCGCGCGATAGTTCGTGCCCTTGCCCGTCAACCATTCGCATAGGTTCCACAGGGTCTCTTGCCCCTCTCTCTCCGACGAAATGGCCGTGTGCCACCACCCGCTCTTATCGACGTAGTCCTGATCGAAGACCGCTAGAAGCAGGCGTCGCTGAGCTTCCGGCTTGAGGCGTTCAAAGCGGATGGCGACGGCTATACGGTCTTTGTAGATGCGCCACTCCGCCGGATCGGCGAGGTAGTTTTCAAAGAACGCTTGCGCCGCATCCCCTCGGGGCGGGCGACACTCGAGGAAGATCTCCCGTCCGCCTCTCAGCACGGCGCTGGCGCCCGGTTCGATCTCCGCGCGGAACGTGTCGGCGGCGTACGCCGGAAGCACCCACAATGACATGATGAGGAAAAGGGCCGAAAGCCTGCGTGATGTCGGGTGCCGGGTGTCGGGTGTCGGGTATCGGAAAGAACGGGTCTGGAGCGTCGAGCCTAAATCAGCGTCGAGTACCATATTTCCGTGCATCCTCAACAGGGCCACGTAGCACGATCGCCACCAAAGCCTAACACAAGTTGGGTGAAACTTCAACATATAGTGTTGTTTGCCTGCAAGGCCCTACAATATATAGTATGCGCGAAACGCGAAGTCGCGTCTCGGGTCACAGCGCTGCGGTCTTCTTGCTACTGCCACGCGTCCCGTTACGGTGAATCTAGATTCAGCGGTTAGCCAACTGAACCTGTCCAAGCTATCGACGAAATGGACGAAATGGACGCTATGGACAGAGTGGACACAACCTCGGAGGTGAATCTTTTCAGTATCCATGGTCCTCCATAAAGTTCATACCGTCCATCACATCAAGAAGCACCTTTAATCTTGACTGCCGAATCTTGGGTAAAGTGAGGGACTGTTCGCGCGTGGAAGCGGCGTCCCCGGCGCTTTGCGCCGAGAGCGTGTTTATGGTATAGAGATTCGACTTGAGGGTTCTTCACCAGTGATGCCCATTGAGAACATCGAGGATTGGGAGCAGCGGATACGGCGGCAGGATGCGTTTTGGAATTGCGCGGTTCTCGACCGTCCGGTCGTGTTGATGACGCTGCCCAAGTATCCCCCGGTCTATCCTTGGCCGGAGGAGAAGACATATGCGTCGGCCCGCGAACGCTGGATGGATACGGAGCGGGTCGTCGAATCTGCGCTGGCGTCCGCGCTGAACACGGAGTTCCTTGGTGACGCCCTTCCGACCGCGTGGCCGAACCTGGGTCCAGAGTTGTTCAGCGCCTTCTTCGGGATGGAGATGGAATACACATGGGAGACTTCGTGGGGTGTTCCGAATCTGAAAGATTGGGCTGACGCCGGACGACTCGATGTATCCACCGACAATTTCTATTGGAAGAAGCTGCTCGAAATAACAGACGCGCTGTTGGAGGCCGGCAGGGGGAAGTATTACGTCGGTTTTACGGACTTCCACCCTGGCGGGGATGCGATTGCGGCCTTCCGGGATCCGATGCAGTTGAATCTCGATCTGCTGACGTCCGCGGAGGACGTCAGGAGTCTCCTGGGACGCATCAATTCGGCTTATTTTGGTGTCTTTGACCTTTACTGCAAGAAGCTCAGCGCGGCAGGCCAGGCATTCACAAGCTGGCCGGGCATTGTCTCATCGCGCAAGTGGTACGTACCCTCGAATGACTTCTCGTGCATGGTGTCGAAAGAAATGTTCGATGAGGTCTTTCTGCCGGGAATCGTCGAGGAATGCCGGCATCTCGATGCGTCAATCTACCACCTCGATGGCCCGGACGCGTTGCGCCACTTGGAGAGTCTCCTCGCCATCAAGGAATTGAATGCGATCCAGTGGGTGTATGGCGCGGGACGCGGTATTGCGTCGGACTGGCTGCACGTCTATAAGCGGTGCCAGCAGGCCGGCAAGGGCATACAATTGCACATAGGGCTTGACGAATTGGATTGCATCATGTCGAATCTGAGACCGGAAGGGGTGTGGATGACCGTAGCCATCGGAGATCGCGCGCAAGCCGAACAAGTGCTGGAGCGCGTTAGCGCGTGGAAATGAATGCCGGAGACAGTGCAGCGGCACGCAGCCCTTCGATTCGTGCCTTGTCATTTGTCTTATTTGACTTATCGCTCAGGTAACCGATTACTTTTCGCCGAGTTCCACGGACGGCAAAGGCTTAGCAGGCCAGTACTTCCCGCAAGAGTCCTTTCTGATGTAAGCAGCATAAGGGTCCTGTTCTTGAAGCTTTATGGCCTTGAGAGACGATCATTGACTTTCCTGACAGGAATTGGTACACTAGGATCTTGTCAATAGTAATCGATGACTCTAGCGGGATTGGCTTGATGTCGAATGGCGCCTGCGGAACATTGAGTCATTACGTAACAGGCGGGCTTGAACGCATGGGTTCGGTAAGAACAACACCAAGAGTCGATGGGATGTGGACGATATATGACATAGCCCGTGAGGCGGGCGTTTCCGCGAAGACCGTTAGCCGGGCGCTCAACGGCAAGCCGGGCGTGAGCAAGGAGACGCGGGGGCGCATCCTCGATATCATGCAGCGCGTTAACTACCACGCGCACATCGGCGCGCAGTCGCTCCGGAGTAAGCGCAACGGGTGCATTGGAGTTACGCTATCGGCGCCGATGAACGTGGTGCCGATCAGTCAGGGGTTCTTCATGTGGCTGTTCGCGAAGCTGTACGAACTGTTCGGTGCGAATGGTGACTACATCGGTTTCGACCTGAACCCCCACAGCGCCTCGCAGCACACGGACTACGGACGGGGCGTCTGGCAGCAGTTGTTCAAGGCGTGCATCGTGGTGGGGCCCCTCCCCGTTGGCGACCAAGTGATAGGCCGCATTCACCAATCGGGGGTTCCGTATGTGGCCTTGGGTCGCTTGGATGGAATGCCCGAGTGCAGCAGCGCAACGGTCGACTATGAAGAGGGCGCCTACATCAGCACCAAGTTCCTGCTGGACCGCGGGCACAAGCGCATCGCGATGCTGAAGGCGTTCGCGGGTTTTCAACCTGGCGCCGAGCGTCGCCGGGGCTATCTACGGGCACTGAACGAGGCCGGACTCGACGAAGACCCTTCTCTGATCCGTTCTGCGAGGTTCGACGCCCGTAATATCGCCAATGTCGTCCACCGGCTCCTGACCGATTCGAGCGTCACGGCCCTGATCGATTGCAGCGCCACGGAGGACGGGACCAGCCTGCGTGAAGGCGCGCGGCGCGCGGGACGCATCCCAGGGAAGGATTTCGAGATCGTCGCATGGACGTACGCCGACAACGGCGTAGTGCTGTCGGAAGCGAGCGCGCATGTTTGGCTGCCGGTGGTCGAGGCCGCGGCGGAGGGGCTGGAACAACTGGCGGGGTGGTTGAAGGGCGAGCGGAAAGGCCCGATCAACGTGGTCTTCCATCCGGTGTTGTACACGCATTGGGCGCAGGTCGAAGTGCCGAAACCCAAGAGGTTGTTCGATCTGCTGGATTGAAAGAGCCGCGCTTCACTGTCGCGCGGCTCGCATCTCACATCAGCGGGAATCCACCGAACACTGTGATTCCCATTCGTCTTGCCACTGTCGGGGGATAGTGGCGGCACACACGTCGACGTTGCCGAGCATGTGCGAGGCGAAAATGACCTGTTCGCCTTTCCGATCCCATCCGACCTCGGGGTGCGTGCCGCCGCCGTAAGTGCGATGCCCGCGCGTGAGCCAATACGTCCGCGTCGTCTTCGCGTGGAAGATCCCGATGTCTCCGTGCCAGTTGTCGGCGGCGACCCAGCGGCCGGCTTCGGAACCGCAGGCGTGCCACCAATTCCATTTAGCGAGTTCGGCCGGGGTGGCGCTGGGCCACCAGCTCCCTTTGCCGATGATGCGAACGACGCCCGTGTGTATGTCGATCACTTTGACGTCCGCGTCTTCCGTGGGTTGCGGATGGTACCCGCCGCAGAACGTGATAGTGTCGCCCAGCCACCAGCAATGGTGAGTGCAGAATTCGCCTTCGACTTTCTTATGCTTGAACACGGTTTCCTTCTTGCGTACGTCCATCACGGCGATCCAACATCCGCTCTCGCCGAAGCTCACGAGATCGGGATTCGTCCGGCTGAAGACAACATGGCCGCCGAAGTCCGCGCCGGGCACGCGGGTGATCTCCGCAACGTCGCCGGTTCGGACGTCAATCGTAATGACACGTCCGTCCTTGCCGGTGTTCGCGCTCCCCCTTCCGCCGACCCCCAAAGCCAGCAGCGTCCCGTCGGCGTTTTCGGTGAGGGAGGTGTTCGGCGGCATATACTCGTCATCCAATGTGCGGATGACCCGCTCGGAAGCGATCACCTTCGACGGGGAACGAGCCGGGTCTTCGGACGGCTCGATTTGCAGCGACAGTTCGATCACGTCGGCGCCGCGCATCGCGAATACGCAGTTTCGACTACGTGCCGCCGTGGCGCCGCCGAGTCCGCCCTTCGGCGTGGAGATGCGGACCAACTCGCCCGTCTTTGTCAGATATCCCATCAAGCCGCCGTTCTCGCGATTCGAATTGAATATGATCAGGGAACTGTCAGCAAGCCACGAGCGCTGTTCATAGTAGAGACTCTGGTCATCCCCGGGATTCGTGGTTAGGAAGAGCAGCTCGGCGCCGGTCCGGGGATCGGTCATTTGTTTCGATTCACAAGGGAGCACCTTGAGAGGATACGTTCCCTGGGCGATCGCGCACAGCGAAAACACTAGACCTGCAACGAGTGTGATTTGCGCAAACAGCAGGCCGAAGCACAAGGGCTGAGAGAGACTCGATTTCATTGGACTCCTTTCTCAGACTTGCCGAACGGCGATGATGCTACCGCATAGTCACACGGCGCCGCAACGGGAAAGCAGATCGCCATTTGCGTTACAATGGGCTCTGGTATGTGACGGTCCCCGGAATGTCTGGTACACGAGGTGGCTCGAACAGAAGGATAAGGAAAACCGATGAGATCTCTATTGCTAATCTCGGCGTTGTGTAGTTTCCTGTCGGCGGGAGCGCAATTGAACGCGGGCGTATCCACGGTCAGCATCACGCCGCTCGAGGCGAAAATCCCGACGCAACTCGGTGGGTATGGAGATCGTGAGGGAAAGCCCGCGGAAGGTATTCACGACACGCTGTACGCCAAGGTGCTTGTGCTCGAACGCGATGGAAAGAAGTCTGCTCTGTTGACGCTGGACGTCTGCGGCTCTGCCTTGTGCGTCGCGGAGGAATCTTTGGCAAAGGCGAAGATCGAAGGGCTTACGCTTGATCGGACGCTGATATCGGCCAGCCATACGCACACGGGCTTGGAGGGTTACTCGTTGGATCGCCGTAATGTGGCGAACAATCCTTACATCGGCATATTTTCCGAGCCGGTCCTGAATTTCGTCACGGACCGCATAGCCCAAGGGCTGCGCGACGCCAACGCCGCGCTTAAGCCGGTTAAGGCGGGCGCGGGCGTTGTAAAGATCCAAGGTATGAACCGCAATCGGCGCGGCGATGAATTCATCGACGAGGATCTGACAGCGCTGCGTCTCGACAACATGGACGGTTCGCCTTATGTGGTGTTAGTGAATTACACGGCCCACGGAACAATCGTAGGGCCTAAGGAGATGCTCGCTTCGGGCGAGTGGGCGGGCCAAATGCAACGGACCGTCGAAGCGCTGATGGGCCCAGGCGTAACGTGCATGTATACGAACGGTGCCGAAGGCGACATATCGCCTGCGGACACAAAGGGCGGAAGCGCGTGGGAAAAGATCGAGGATTACGGCCGCCGAATCGGAATTCAGGCATCGAGGCTCGCGGAGAAGATCAAAACTGAGGACGTGGACGTGTTCGACGTCGAAAACGCTTGGGTGGACTTGCCCGCGCCGCAGGGCGCGCCCGACTTCGTCAAGATCGCCGGCGACGAATATCATGTCACCAAGGAACAGCTCGACGCGCTGCTGCCGGTGATGTTTCCCAACAAGGCGCCGATCTACGCGCTGCGCATCAATGACTTCGAGATGGCGACGTTTCCCGGGGAGCCCATCTGCCAGCTCGGCCTGGCAGTCAAGGATACCCTGCGCAAGGCGGGAATAACGTATCCCTGTGTTGCGGCCCTCACAACGGACGCCATAGGCTACATCCTCACCGCGGATGAGTACCGCCAAAGCGGCTATGAAGTGACGGCGTCATTCTACGGAGATGGACTTGGCGACCTCATACTTTCCAGCGCCAATGAGCTTGCAGGCAAGGTCGCGGGCAAGAAGTGACCTTCCGGCGCGGGATTTGATCCTGATTCGGCAGTTTGAGTTTTCTAAACCGTTAGTTTATAAATCTCAATATGCGTTATATTGCCAGAACGATCGAAAAAGAACTCTTGGCGGCCCGCGGACACTTCCCGGCCATCATCTTGACAGGTCCAAGGCGCTCTGGAAAGACCACTTTGCTGCGCCATCTTTTCCCCGACGCCGGCCACGTGTTATTGGAAGACCCGGACATCATCGCGCGCGCCCGATCCGATCCTAATGGCCTTCTTGACGAGCTTCGTCAGCCGGTGATCCTTGACGAGATCCAGAACGTTCCCGAGTTGCTTGCCTACATTCGCACGCGCATCGATCAACATCCTCGACGGGCTGGCCTGTGGTTGCTTACCGGATCTCAAGAAGCGGCGCTCATGAAGGGCGTCTCGGAATCCATGGCGGGGCGCGCGGCAGTATTCCAACTCCTGCCGTTCTCAACGCAGGAATCGCCGCGCGTGACCCTGTTTCGCGGGGGTTTCCCCGAAGTCATCGCGAAACCGGCTATGGGGGAGGTCTGGCTCCGGTCATATGTCCAGACCTATCTCGAACGCGACGTGCGGGCGATTAGCTCGATACGGAATCTGGCGACCTTCAGGCGGTTCCTTTCGCTGCTGGCAAGCCGATGCGGGCAGATTCTGAACAGGACCGAATTGGCGGCGCCGCTCGGGGTGTCGGTGCCGACGATCACCGAATGGCTAAGCATTCTCGAGACGACGGGGCAGATCATTCTCGTGCCGCCGTTCTTCGAGAACTTTGGAAAGAGGCTCATAAAGTCTCCGAAGCTGTATTTCATGGATCCCGGCCTCGCCTGCCACCTTCTTGGCATCGAGTCCGAAAAGGCGCTCACGCCGTCTGTCTTCCTGGGACCTGTCTTTGAAGGATTCGTGGCTTCGGAGATCGTGAAGCATCAGATAAACGCGGGGAAGGCCCGCGCGCTTTACTACTTCCGCGACCAACAGGGTCTCGAGGTGGACTTCGTTGTGCCCGTTGCGATGGAAAAGCTCATCCTGATCGAGGCAAAGGCCACAAAGACGCCATCGCCGCACATGGCGCAGTCGCTGATCCGTCTCGCTGAAAGTGTCCGCCGTTACAGGACAGACGCGTATGTTGTGTGCAGACCAAGCCGAAGTCCCAGGGGGCTGACGGCGCTCCGGCCAGGCGCCAAGGTCTTGGATATCGAAGGACTGCACGCCATCCTGCCGTGAGCGCTCCGCACTCCTCGCAGTGTTGAACGAGAAGCGCAGCTTTCATCGATGGTGCCTCTCAGGCGGAGGCCCGTCTCTGGGACAGGCAAGGGCAGAAGCGCTGGAAAGTCATCGGCAACGTAGTCTCCGAGGACACGGCAAAATGTATGCTTTACCGGCGTGGCCTTCCGCGCGCTGCTGATGCCTTTGCAGGCCGCAATCTTTTCGGAGCAAGGCGGACGACTTCGTGTCCGGAAGCGCTCTGAATGGAACGCAGATCGGCACAAATCGCAGACAGGTCGCCTCGGAATTTCCGCGTATGCTCCATTCGGTACTTTCGCACTTCTTCAACGATGGGGTCTTTCATTTATCGACCTCCAACAGTTCTTCAGGCGAGCAGATTTCGGGACACCAGTATCCTTCATTTTCGACCGTCCGTCTGATCGTCATACGAGTAAACGGATTGTTCAGGTGCGCGAAATTCCACGTGATGACAGCTTCCATTTCGTTGACAGCAGCCACGGCAATGTGAAGAGCGTCTTCCGGATACTCACGGGGTATACTCCTGCTAGCGATGATCTTCTCAGCCAAAGTGCGAGCTTCATCGTCAACGTCAAGCATGCGGAATGACTCTATGGCTCCGAGTCGCATCTTGGCTCGGTCCGGATCGCCCCTTCCCGCCTCTTCATACACCAGTGCCGAAACGTAGGTTTCGTAATCGGCAACAAGCTTGGGCCAGAGCTCGCGAGTTGCCTCCTGATGACCGGCAACTATGAGGTCACGGCTTGGCTTGGCAGTGAAATAACTGACCACCGTCGTCTCAAGATATACGCGCTTCTTCATACCGATATATTAGCAGCTTCAGGGCTTTTCTCAAAGGGGGCGGTGCTGCTTACGATGGGACACCGGCAACAAGGCGTAAGAGGCCCGTTCTTTCTAACGTTTCCTGTAAGTGATGATGCCGGAACCGGGCGTTGTCGACAGCGAGATCAGTAGGCCCTTTTCCGTCAGATCGCGTCCCGAGATCTCCTGGGCGTTGTTTGCATCCACGTCGGTGACGACGTACATGGCATCGGGCTCGAGGCCGTTTAGCGCGAAGCGCGCGGATTCGTAGTTGCTCTTCGGACGGCGGAACGCCTGCACCATGCCCCGGCCCTTTTCGGGCACGTCGAACTGCCACGCCATCCACACATCGTCTTCTGCGCTGTATTTTGTCAGCGGGTAGTAGTCGCCCTTGAAGATCGGCGCGAGGTCGCGCCATTGCGCCGTCAGCTTTCGCAGCAGGTCCCAATCGAGGTCTCTTCTTCGCGCGTCACAACTCAGCGTTGTATCGAGTCCCATGCAGCTTCGGAAACTGTAGGCATCGAAATCGATCAGGCCCGTGCCCCAATACGGGACCCACGACGCAAATCCGTACGTGTGGCATTGCTCGCCCGTCCAGTCGAAGATGTAGTCGCTCCGCAGCAGCGGCACGGAACGCCGCAGGGTCTCGAGGTCGTTGCGATGGCCGCCGCTCGCGCACGAGTCGATCATCATGTTCGGATGCCGGCGCACCAGTTCGTCCCAGAAGGCAAGATAGCCCTCGACGTGCCGGATCTCCGTGATCCCCTGCCGGTCGTCGGCGTCGTTGTTCCGCCAGAACGGCAGCGGGTCCATGTTGAAATCCTGCCGGTAGAAATCGATTCCCTGTTCGGTGATGATCTTGTCGAAATGCTCTACCAGCCAGTTCCACGCGTCGCGATTCCCAAGGTTCAGCAGGCCCCCGCCCTTGCCGCCTAGCACCCATTCGGGATGACTCTCCGCGAGCCATGATCCAGGCGTCACACGCTCCGGCTCGAACCACACGATGAGTTTGATCCCCTTCGCATGCGCGTGATCGGCAACCGCCCGTATGCCGCGCGGGAAGCGCACCGTATCCACGTCCCACGTGCCCACGCTCGTCCAATCGCCTTTGTTGACGTACCATCCCGCGTCCATCCACCAGTGCGTGATCTTGATGCCTTCCTCTTCAAAGCGATCTATGTAGCGGATCTCGTCCGCCTCGTTGCACAAGAGGCCGGGGAACTGATTGCCGCTAACCGCGGGCATCTGCGGCGGCGGCAATGCGCCGTTGCGCCTCGGCAGGTTGTGAGCGAACATCCAGCGCCGCCACACGTTCTGAGCGCGTACGACGCCGCCTTTCCAGAATTGCAGCACGATGAGCGGCGTCCTGATTTCCTCCCCGGGCAGTAGTTTGAAGTGCGTCCGCTCTTGTCCCGCCGCGACGCGCACACCGATCCCGGCGTCGCGCGTGAACGACGCAGTCCACTTGCCCGGCCATCCGACCGCCGCGATCACGCCCTGGCCGTTCCACGCCAGACTATAGTAAGGAAACTCGCCCGCGCACGGGCGTCCATGCGTAGGGGTGAATGTCTTACTTTCGCCTGGCTTTAATTGGGTTTCGTGCGGTTCGTAATCCGAGCGATTGACGTAGGTGCCGTTCCAGTGATGGAGCATGAACTCGCCGCTGGCGTTACGGTCGAACCGCGTGTCCAACGCCTGTATGTCCGAAATGATCGGCGTTTCCGCGGCCCCCGCGTTCTTGAAATGCAGCGTCCATTCAACCGTTGGGAAATCGTTGTATTCAATCCCAACGCATCGAACGAGCAGCCCTGTCTTCAGATCCTTGAAGGTCAGCGTCCGCTCCGTGCGCTGATCGTCGACGACCTTTTCGCTGCGTTCCACGGCCCAGTGCTTGGCCACATCTCCAAACGCCTCACTGCCGTAGCGGAATGAGAACGGCGGCTCGGATTCGCCGGTGTCCCTAAACTTCGTCGCGACCCACGATTCTTTCTCTGCCATTTCCTCGGGCAGCACGCTCACCGCGAGAGACGTCGACGCGCTCATCAATAGAAAAACTCCAACGGCGGCACTCAGCATTACCGGTTTCATCGAATGCCCCTCAAGGTTGCCACAACGTCTCAATGCCGCGCTCACTGTCCCTGGTTCATGTACTTACGGTAGTAGCCGCGGAACTGATCATAGGTGAGGCCCAGCAGCGCGGCCGCCTTTTTCTGGTTGTAGTTCACGCGCTGCAACGCATCCCGGATCAGCGAACGTTCAAGTTCTTCGACCGTTTCCCTAAAAGGCTTCGCGTGGAGCGCTGGCATTTCACGCGCCGGCTCCGCGGCGCCTTCCGAGAACGCGGACGGCTGAGGCGCCGATGTGGGGGCCATCGGCGAATCAAACGGATCGAATGCGATCTCTCTGATAATCCCCTCTTCCGCCCGGTACACGGCGCGCTCGACGACGTTCTTGAGTTCGCGCGCGTTCCCCGGCCATCCGTAGTTTTCCAACGCGGCAACGGCCTCGTCGCTGAATTCAGGCGTTTTCGCGAGGCCGATCTCGGCCGCCATGCGTGCCGCGAAGTGCTGCACGAGGAGCATTATGTCCTCCTTCCGTTCGCGCAACGGCGGCAGGAAGAGCACCTCGAACGACAGCCGATCCAGGAGGTCTTGTTTGAAGCGGCCCTGTGCCGCCAACGCCGGCAGGTTCGCGTTGGTCGCGCCGACGATTCGCACGTCGACGTGAACGGGCTGTGAGCCGCCGACCCGCTCGAACGTGCCGTACTCGACAACGCGCAGGATCTTTTCCTGCACCTCGAGCGGGACCGCGCCGAGTTCGTCCAGAAACAATGTGCCGCCGTCCGCCGCCTCGAATCGGCCCGTGCGACGCCCTCGCGCGCCCGTGAAGGCCCCCGCCTCGTGGCCGAACAACTCGGATTCGATGAGCGTCGGCGACAGCGTGGCGCAATTCAGCGTTACAAACGGCTCCTTCCAGCGAGGCGAGAGATAATGGAGCCGCGCCGCGGCAAGCTCCTTCCCCGTGCCGCGCTCACCGACGAGCAGCACCGGACGATCCACCTTAGCCGCCCGCGAAAGATTCTCCTGAAACCCAAGGAAGGCGTCCGACTGTCCGAGCGCCTCATGCGCGCGTTCCGAATCCGCTTCCGGCGCCGCATTGCTTCGATAATTCATGCGCTCCACCCTCTGCTATTCCCGCCCGTGCCGCAGCATTCATTCTACACAAATCCTGCTTTCAATGCGCCCGTCACGCCGATTTCACTTTGGCGGCGCCGCTTCGTCGCGGACGCGCCTCGGCGCGATCCGCATCGGCGCGCAACTTTTCCCTCAAGTGGAACCCAGTATAGGATGCGCTGGATTGCGCGACCTTCTCCGGCGTTCCAGTGACGACGACGCGCCCGCCGTTGTCTCCACCTTCCGGTCCAAGATCGATGATCCAGTCGGCAGTCTTAATCACGTCTAGATTGTGCTCGATGACAAGCACGGTGTTCCCGCTGTCGACGAGCCGGTGAAGCACTTGCAGAAGCTTATCCACGTCCACCGCGTGCAGGCCCGTCGTCGGTTCATCGAGTATGTGCAGCGTACGGCCCGTTTGGCGTTTGGCAAGTTCCGTGGCGAGTTTCACGCGCTGCGCTTCGCCTCCCGAAAGGGTCGTGGCCGACTGGCCCAGCTTGATGTATCCCAGGCCGACGTCATTGAGCGTGTTGAGCTTCTCGTGGATGGACGGGATGTTCCGGAAGAACTGGCAGGCTTCCTCGACCGTCATGTCGAGAACTCCCGCGATGCTCTTCCCTTTGTACATGACCTCCAAAGTATCGCGGTTATAGCGCGCTCCTTTGCAGACGTCGCACGGAACGTACACGTCCGGAAGAAAGTGCATCTCGATCAGGATGACGCCGTTGCCCTCGCACTGTTCGCACCGGCCGCCCTTCACGTTGAAGCTGAACCGGCCAGGCTCGTATCCGCGGGTCCTGGCCGTGGCCGTCCGGCTGAACAGATCGCGTATCGGTGTGAACAGGCCAGTATACGTGGCCGGGTTCGAGCGCGGCGTGCGCCCGATAGGCGACTGATCCACGTCGATCACTTTGTCCACGAGATCGAGCCCTTCGATGGCGTCGTGTTTACCGGGGCGCATCCGGGATTCGTGCAGCATGCGCATGGCCGCTGGATACAGCGTCTCGTTGACCAGACTCGATTTGCCCGATCCGGAGACGCCCGTGATGCACGTGAAGACGCCCAGCGGGAATGCGACGTCGATGTTCTTGAGGTTGTTTTGCCGGGCGCCGCGGACCACGATTGACTTGCCGGTCGGCTTGCGGCGCCGTTCCGGCGTCGCGATCCTGAATGCGCCAGTCAGGAACTGCCCGGTGAGGGAATCCTTGTTGTGCATGATCTCTTTCGGAGTTCCCTGGGCAACCAGGCGTCCGCCGTGCACTCCGGCGCCGGCGCCTCTCC
>CAZPMT010000031.1:0-47792 GCA_964587655.1 uncultured Nitrospiraceae bacterium | reverse complement strand
TGAAGAGCATGATGACCAGTTCCACCGAGATGAGCAGCATCCCGATACTCATGCCCGACTGCAGCGGAATCGACATGATGGGGAACGGCTTGCCCCTCAAGCTCGCGAAGGCCGTCCGCGAATTGGCGTAGGTGTTGATCCGGATGCCGAACCAGGCCACGCCGTAGCTGCCGAGCATGCCGACGATGCTGAACAGGACGATGGTGGCCACCTTGATGATCGTGAAGTGCAGCAAGAAGCCGAAGTAGACGACGATAATGACCGCAAGGAACGCCCATAGGAAGGCAAGAAACTTGCCCTGGGTGATCAGGTAGGTCTTGCACGTCTCGTAGATGAGCTCCGAGATCTCCAGCATCGACTTGTGCACCGGAAGGTTGCGGATCCGCACGAATTGAACTAGGCCGAATATGGCGCCCCCGACGCAGATGATCAGTCCGAAGAGGAGCAAGTTGTGGCCGTTTATCCCGAGGAAGTCTACCGTGGCCAGATCCGGGATCTTGAGTTCCGCCTCGCTGGCGCCCGCTGTACCCGCGAGCATCAAGACCGAGAGCGCGAGAGCAAAAAGCAAGACCCTCCTAATGCACAGCTTTGAGAACAACAATCGGGGTAGATCGTTTGACATCATGTCTTCCTCCTGTTACCGCATTACCAACGAAAGCCACAACCACGCTACGCTGGCCAAAGCGCAACCTGGCGCATTCCCTCCATCATGCATCGGGATGGCCGCCGCGAAAATGTCCCAACGTGGCGCGGGGAATTCATGAAGAAACCGGCGGGCGGCCATCCAATTCCCTTTCCGCCTGATTCCCCACCTCGAACGCGAGCGGCCAGTTTCGTCCAACGGTATCTAATACCATTTCAGGAAGTCAAACCGGCGTCTCCAACTTTTCCGACTTTCGTTTGTTTGACATTCGCGGCAACGGATCTTACTCTATCCGTTTCATGGATTCGATGGAGGTCCGCGTAACTTACACGGAGGAGTACTCGACATGTTCAGACCCGAAATCAAAGTCTTGGATTGCAGCATTCGCGACGGCGGCCTCATGAACGACTGGAAGTTCGACAAGGCCCTCGTGAAAGACGTGTTTCACAGCCTTGCCCGGGCAGGCATCGATTATGTCGAACTGGGCTACCGCGCGGACAAGAAACAGTACTCGCCGGCTGAGTTCGGCCCGTGGCGTTTCTGCGACGAGGCGGATCTTCGCGAGGTCGCCTACGAGTGCGACACGAAGGTTTCCATAATGTGCGACGTTGGGCGAACCGACTACGATGCTTTCCTGCCCGCGAGCGAATCCATCGTGAAGATGGTCCGGGTGGCCACGTACGTGAAGGAAGTGGACAAGGCAATCCATCTTGGGCGATTTCTCAAGGCCCTGGGTTACGAGATCACGGTCAACATCATGGCCGTTTCGCACGCGCTCGAGCCGGATCTCGATGAGGCCCTCGATCAACTGGCCACGACGGACTTCGAGGTGGTCTACCTGGTCGACAGCTTCGGCTACTTATACTCGGAGCAGATCCATTACCTGGCGGAGAAGTACCTCTCGCGTCTTCCCGGGAAACAAATCGGCATTCACTGTCACAACAACCAGCAACTGGCCTTCTCGAACACGGTCGAGGCGATCATCAAGAACATCAATTACCTGGACGCCAGCATCTACGGCATCGGACGAGCCGCCGGGAACTGCCCCCTCGAGCTATTGATCGGTTTTCTCAAGAACCCGAAGTTCGACGTGCGGCCGATCTTCGATCTAATCCAAAACCACTTCATCGACCTCAAGACAGAGTTGCGCTGGGGTTACGAGATCCCTTACGCCATCACGGGCATGCTTAACAAGCATCCCAGGGCCGCCATGGCGTTCATGAAAGGCGTCCACGGAAACACGTTTAGCGAGTTCTACGGAGAACTCGTGGACGTCGATGATATCTGAAGAGGCTGTAGGCTGGAGGATTACTCATGCCTCTTGAGACCGGCTGTGCCGATCCCCTGACTAGCATTGAGATCGACGCGGAGAAGTGCAACGGCTGCGGGCTCTGTACAAAGGTCTGCAAAGGCGGGCCGCTCTTCGTCGAAAACGGCAAAGTGTGCGTCGACCACACCCGCTACTTCGGCTGTGTCGCCTGCGGGCATTGCGTCGTCGTCTGTCCGGAAGGCGCGATAACGGTCGCGGGCCGCGACCTGTCTCGGGCCGACATCTTGCCGATGCCGGCTCGCGGCGCCTGGGCGGGGTATGAGGCGCTCGCTTCCCTTATGCTCTCACGACGGAGCATTCGCGAGTTCCTGGACAAGCCGGTCGAACGCGACGCCATCGATAAGATCCTCGAAGCGGCCTCTACGTCGCCCATGGGCATCCCGCCGACGAACGTCCGTGTACTCGTGTTTGACGGCCGCGAGAAGGTCCAGGAGTTTGCTGGAGACTTGGTCCGTCTCTTCAAGTACTCGCGGCGCATGTTTTCCCCGGTCGTGCTTGGGTTGATGCGGCCCTTCATCGGAAAAGACAACTACGATATGTTCAAGACGTTCGTCATTCCGCTTATCGATCTGCTGACCGAGAAGCGAAACGCGGGCGAAGACTGGCTCTTCTACGACGCTCCTCTGGCGATGTATTTCTATGGGTCCGTCTTCGCGGATCCCGCCGACCCGTGCATAGCCGCGACATATGCCACGCTGGCGGCCGAATCCCTCGGCTTAGGGTCGTGCATGATCGGCACGGTGGCCCCGTTCCTCCGGCGCAACAAGACCCTGCTTCAGAAGTACGGTATTCCGCGGAAACACCAGCCGGGAATCGCCGTGATCTTCGGCCACCCCTCCGTTCGGTACCAGCGCACTCTGAAACGCCGCTTCGCCGAAGTGCGTTTTCACTGATCGCTGCTCTGAGCGTTCCCGCGTCAGCTCCAATAAGTCCGGTACTTCTCCATGGCCACGCACAACGCCTCGATATTTTCGAGCGGCACATCCGGTCCGCATTCGGCCGTGAGCCACAGGCCGCCTTCAGGCGCCCCCAGTTTCTGCACCGCTTCGCGGACGTGGTCATCAATTTCCCGCGGCGTGCAGAACGGGAACAACTGGCGGTCCAGGTCCAGGTCGACGCAGACTTTTCCCTTGCAGGCTCTCACGAGATTGTCAAGGCCGTTCGCGCGAATCTGCGGGTTCAAGACGTTCACACCCGCGTCAATCAGATCAGGGATGATCTCCGCGATGTGCCCGTCCGTGTGCATGTAGACCCACCAGCCAATGTCGCGACACCGCCCGTAGATGGCGCTGAAGCAGGGCTTCAGATACTTGCGCCATTTTTCCGGGCTGATTGCGAGGGCGGTCTGCTGCCCGAGATCGTCTCCAAAATACAAGATCCGGGACGTCTTATTGCTTTGGCGGATAATCTCGTCAATCTGCCGCAGGTTGTACTGAAGGACGACGTCTATCAACATCCGCAATTCCGGCGGCTCTTCCGCGAAATCCGTCATCACCTCCGCAAACCCGCGCAGGTCGCACAACCGCAGATACATGAACCCGTGCGGGAAACCCGTATCAGCATCGGGCGCCTTCAGCGAATGCACGGCCTCCCGCGTCGGCGCCGGATGCCCCGTGACGATGGACTCCATCCCGTCCCGCAGATTACTCCAGATGCACCCCCACGCGTCGACATGCTGGCCGGTAACATAGGTTCCGCCGACGGCATCATAATTCGGATTTGGAGGCTGCTCGCCGAAAATGACCGGATGCCGTGCGACAATCTCGTCGAGGCGCTCGCGGTACAACATCCAGGCCGCAGGCAGGAAACCTATTCGGGTCGGGATAAATTCGGGATGATTGAACGTCATTGCATCCATATGGGCGTCGTGTGTTTGCATGTTCTCTCCTTCCAAGTAGCTTGAACTGTATCTCGATCAAATATAGTTAGAGAAGCCTCTATGAGCTACACTATGTGTGGATTCAACAGGCACGCGGTGTGAACCCGGGAGGCTTCTAAACATGAGCATAATCGTTGAGCTCGACGCATCGCAATATGCAAGGACTTGAGCCGCGTGGCCGCAAGAGCAAGAGCACTGTTCTACTAACCGCCAACTTTTTCCGCACTGCGACGATTTCCCGTGGGGGAAAAGGGAAAGAGGTGAAAAGGCAAAAAGGATTTTGGGCCGGTATTCTCGGTGCGACGAGAAACCGTTTCCCCTTTTCACCCCTTTGGATTTTCGGTTGCGGCTCTGTCGCGCTGTGGAAATACGCCGGTCTCGAATCGTTCTTCTGTTGGCCAACGCATATTCCGTGGAGGAAGCGACGGAGATGGTTGGTCGTGTTCGCTCTACGGTCTACCTCACGCTCTACCGATTTGAGGACAGGGGATTGGACGGGATGGTAGACGGCCGGAGTTGCAGGGGCCCTTGCAAGGCGACAGCCGATATTCGCTCGGCGCTGTTGAGGTATCTGGACCACGTACCCAAGGACTTTGGCTGGCAACGCAGCAGTTGGACCTTGGAGTTGCTTGCGCTGCAATTGGAGTGTGAACACCAACCCTCAAAGAGGTTGCATAATGTCCGAGATTCAGTTCAGACTACTTAGAAGGAAGGAACGACCATGAAACCACCAAAGGATTTCGCGATTTCACCGTTTACAATCGACTCTTATGATGACGTCTTTGCCCTGTGGCGGGAGTGCGAGGGCGTCGGGCTTAGCGATGCGGATTCGAGAGACAGCATCGGGCGGTATCTCGAGCGAAACCCCGGCATGAGCTTTGTGGCGCGTGTGGACGGTACGGTGGTAGGCGCGGTCTTGGCGGGACACGATGGCCGGCGCGGGTACATTCATCATCTTGCGGTTCGTCAGGCAAGTCGGCGGCATGGGCTGGGCCGGCTATTGGCGGGCGCGAGTCTCGATACGCTGAGAAAAGCGGGCATTCGGAAGTGCCACCTGTTCATCTTCAACACGAACGCCGTCGGAATTGCTTTCTGGCAGTCGCAAGACTGGACCCTGCGAAAAGACGTCAGTCTGATATCGAAGGACCTTGACTGCAAGTTGTAGATGCCACCGCGCCTTGCTTGTTCGCGAGGAGGAGCATGTCTCGTTGGCCCACGCTGTCCTGCGTGATGGGCAGAAAACCGGACGGGGTGTGTAGGAATGGGAGGATCCATTCCCAGTCGTCTTGCTGGACGAAGGCAAAGGCCGCGCCGGGTTGCAGGAAATCCTGCTCGAATTGCGTGACTGCGGCGCGCGTTGCATCCATGAACGCCTTGGCGTATTGAGGATCGACGCCCGATTCGGTAACCGCTATGTCGATTGCCGATCTCGCGGCTTGCAGTTCAGTGTCCGTCGGTGAAACCGGGCGCGTCAATCCCGCGTCTTGGATGCCTTTCTGAATCGCGGCGAGGAGTTCATCCTGAAACTTGCGCTCAGTGCGCTTGTCTATCGGCGTGGGCGGGACGACAGAGACTTCGTCCATCAGAGCGCGCTTGTGGAAGTGTCTCGAGTAGAAAACGTACTCCTCTCGCGAGAAGGCGACCGAATAGAGGCGGAGGTTTTCTTGCCGCAGCGCGAGTTCGCGTATCGGACGACAGAACTCGCTTGCGCCCTTGTAAGCGTCGAGCGCCGGGAAGAAGAAGGTGGCCGCTAACAGTGCGAGGACCGCGAACTGGCCGGCCATCGATCGGTGAAGACCGCGCATCTCCGTCGAGTACGTCCGCCACAGTGTGGCGGCGCCGAAAGCAAACGCACAGATCGAGAAGCTCAGGAACATCGGCGACCAACGGTCTCGATACTCGGTCGCGAGCACGGCGAGCGGCGCGATCCCCAGGAGGATCAATGCCATTCCCCAAACGATCCCCATCCACGTGCGCCACCGTGCGTGATCGCTTTCCGCGAGGGCCAGCGCGGCCCGGGCCGTCATGATTGCGAGCGCCGGGTAGATCGGCAGGAGGTACACGTGGCGTTTCCCGACGGAGAGCGTGAAGAACAGGAACGCCGGGATGGTCCACGCGAGGAGCAGGCGCATGGCGTCGCCTTCCCGGCGCTGCTTCCACACGAACAAGACGGTCCACGGCAGAAACAGCGTCCACGGAAGCATGCCGGCGGGGATGTTGTAGAGATAGTACCACGGCGGTTCCGCCTTGCTCACACCAAGGAAGAGGCGTCCGATGATTTGGTGGAACATCTCGCGGCCCACGGACGACGTTTCTGGCAGGTGCGGCGTCGCGGGAAGTCCCATACGCGCCGGGATAAACCACGCGAGCGTCAGCGCAATGCAGATCGCAAAGCCGGCGAGCCAGTGCAGCGCGCGGCGGTCGGCGCGCCGCCGCCAGTAGTACACGAGGATGAACAGACCGGGAAACACGAGCGCTGCCGGGCCCTTCGTGTACAACCCGAGCGTGATCGCGCCATACAGCACGACGAGCCAGCCCATCTTGCGCGACTCATTCCAGCACGCGAAGGCGTACAGCGACGCCGTCATCCAGAGCGTTAACAACATGTCGGTCCGGACCGAACGCGCCTCCGTCCAGAAGAACGTCATCGTCATCAGGATCAGGGCCGCCCAGAAACCGGCCTTCGCTCCGAACAGCCGCCGCGCGAGGAGATACGTGAGCAGAACCGTCCCCAGGGCCGCCAGACCCGAAGGCATCCGCGCGGAGAACTCAGTAACGTCGCCGAAGGGAAGCGAGGCCGCCACAATTGCCCAGAACAGCAGAGGCGGCTTCTCTTTGTAAGGTTCTCCGTTGCAGCGCGGGACCAGATAGTCCCCGGACTGCATCATCTCGCGAGGAATCTCGCCAAACCGCGGCTCATCCGCCGGCCAAAGGTCGTACCCCCAGGTGTTGAAGAAGAAAAGGACGGCGGCCAGGCCAAGCAGGCCCAGCAGTTGAATTCGAGGATTGGACATCGAGTATCACTCTCCGATACTCGTGCTCGTGCTCGTGCTCGTAATCGTAATCGAGAATATAGTAGTGATCGCTCCCGGTATTGCCTGGGAAGACGAACGCGACTGTGATTGTATCCTCGATTACGATTACGAGCACGAGCACGAGCACGAAGAGTTAAGCGTCGGCAGCGGCTGCATCCGCTTTTTCCCGCGCATGATACACAAACCAGAGGTTCCGCGCGTAGATGAAAATGCTGGCGGTCATGCCGATCGAGTTGACCCAGTCGTGCTGTTGCACGAAACTGGGGGCTTGACACAACGCCGCGCCAAGGCTGAGATACCAGAAGGCCGCAGGCACGACGCTCTTGCCTTTCATCTCGGTGGCCAGCCACTGAATGAAGAAACGCAGGAAGAACATCACCTGCCCCACGCCCCAGACTTTCAGCCAGAACCAGTTCTGCGCGGCCCTCGCTGGGTCGAGCGTGCGATTCTCCTGGATTTCCCAGACCCAAACGATGACCGTGAACACAACCGCCACGGCGGCTATGACAACCGCGAATGCATGCACGGCCACGCTCAACTTCCTGGTAAGCGTGCCACGTTCGCGCCAAATATGGGTTAAGTTGCGCGAATAGACGAGTATGTTGAAACAGACCCCGAACGCGGCGCCAGGCGATACGATCAGCACGTCGTATGCGAACAACATCAACGCGCCGATGCTGCTCATGTACCAGAACGCCACCGGGATCACGCTTTGCTTCTTGCGCTCCGAGGCGATCCACTGTACCCAGAACCGTCCGTAGAAGATCAGTCCGCCGACGGTTCCCAACACGGCCGCGATTACCGCCGCCATGCTACTCTTCCCCCTCGACCTTGAACGTGACGTAACGCCGCTTGAGCCACGATACGCCTATCAGGTCGTAGATGCCGCGCCAGAGGCGGTTGTTGATGCCGTATTTTGACACCCCGTGGACGCGCGGATGGTGGGTGACTTCGCACTCGGCGATGCTGAACCCGGCGTTGCGCATCATCACCGCGAAGAAGCGATGCGCGCCGTTGAACGGGACGACGTGCTCGACGCAGCGGCGCCGGAACCCTTTCGATCCGCAGCCCGCGTCGCGGATGCCGTCCTTGAGAATGGCTTTGCGCACCGAGTTCGCAATGCGGCTCGACATTTTACGGATCCAGCTATCGTTCCGCTTGGCCCTGTATCCGCAGACGCAATCGTGCTCCTTCAGCAGCTCGAGGATCTTCGGGAAGTCGCAAGGGTCGTTCTGGAGATCGCCGTCGAGCGTAAGGATGTATTCGCCTCGAGCCCGGCGCATCCCGGCCACGAGCGCCGCCGATTGCCCGCGATTCCGGACCAGATGAACGGGCCGAACGCGCGCGTTCGCCTGATGAACGCGCTCGATCTGTTCCCGTGTTCCGTCGGTGCTGCCGTCATTGACGAACAGGCACTCGTATTCGTAGCCGGGCAGTTCATCGAAAACCGCCGCGATCCGCTCCGCAAGGATCGGAACGTTCTCCTTTTCGTTGTACAACGGCACGACCACCGACACGAGCATCTTCACAGCGAACCTCTCCCAACAACAAGCCCTCATTATACAGCTTGGGCGTGTTGAGGAGAAACCGCCATCATCTTTGGCCGGATCCGATGGCGTCGAGGACGGCCGCGGCCAGACGTTCCGGTTCGTCGGAGCCCAGGATGAACGGCTTGCCGTTCTTGAGCACGAACAGCACCCCGCGCCTCCCGGAGACGTTATACAGCCATCCCTGCGGGCCCCAATGAATGCCCCATCCGCCAATTCCGCGCATCTTCCAGGGCTGCGCATCCGCAATCTCGTCCAGAAGCACCGACTTCCGGATCAGGCCCGGCCCGAACCTCCATCGCAGACGGCCATCGCCGACTTCGATCGTCAACGACCAGAAAAGCACCATGCCGGCAAGAAGGATGACGTATGTTGCCGCGTTGATCGCCGGAGGCACTGACTTGGGGAATGCGAGATTCACAATCAACATGATGACGCAGCTAAGAATCATGGAGACAATGATCACGTAACCCAACTGCGTGTGTCGGTAAGACGGCATACAAGGACTCCTTTATCTACGATGGCTTCATTCCACGAACCGGACCTCGATCCATTTGCGCACGGAATTGATCAACGCCACGGACGCAGCCCGCGAGAGGTCAGCCTTGGTAAGGATGGTTTCGCGGATCTCACTGCGCTTGAGGAGATGGGCGCGCATGGCGCCGGGCAGCAGGCCGGAACTCACGGGAGGCGTCAGCCATTCGCCCTCGATGTTGAGCAGGACGTTGGCCGTAGTGCTTTCCGTGATCTCGCCCCGTTGGTTCCAGAGGAGCACGTCGTCACAATCCGGACGCGACGCTTTCGTGTGCTCGTAGACGCTCCGATGCGTCGTCTTGTGGAAGAGGAAGACGTTCCGGTCGTCCACGGGTTCCGCCGCGAAGCCCAACCTCACGGGCACTGAGGGTGTCGCGGGGGCGCTCTCGATGCGGAATGAACCGTCTCGTTTGACCAGCAGCCGCACTTTCAAGGGATCGGAACCGAACGCCGCCGCGCGTTCGATCAGCGCCGCCAGGACGGTCTCGATTTCGATGTCAAAGCCGAAGTACTCCGCACTCGATGCCAGCCGCTCGATGTGTTCTTCGAGCAGGAAGTACTCGCGGTCGAACAAGAGGGACTCGAGCAGTTCGAATTCAGGTCGGCCTTGAGTCAGCACCGCCGCCTTGACGTGGCACTCCTCGAATTCGCCTTCAGGTGTCGATCCCCAAGTGATTCCTCCCCCGACGTGATAACGTGCAATCCCTGTCTCGCTGTCGACGGTCACCGTGCGGATCGCGACGTTGAATTCCGCGCGCCGGTCCGGCGCCCACCAGCCGACCGCACCGCAATAGACGCCCCGAGGAGAGGATTCCAGGTCGCGGATGATCTGCATGGTGCGCACCTTCGGCGCGCCGGTCACCGAGCCGGAAGGAAACAACGCGGCGAGGATCTCCGGCATGGAAGCCCGGGTCGTCGAGGTGATCGACGACGTCATTTGCCACAGCGTCTCATAGCGCTCAATCTCGAAGAGACTCGTCACCCGGACGGAACCGGATTCGCTGATTCGTCCCATGTCGTTCCGCAGGAGATCGACGATCATGACGTTTTCCGCGCGGTCCTTTTCGCTCGTCCGCAGTTCCTCGGCGAGCCGCAGGTCCTCCTCCATCCAACGGCCCCGGGGCCTCGTCCCTTTCATGGGGCGCGTTTCGAGACGTTCGCCGTCGAGTCTAAAGAATAGCTCGGGGGAGGCGGAGAGGATCTTGAACCGTCCGGCGTCGATAAACGCCGCATAATCGGTGCGCTGCGCCTTACACAAGCCGCGGAACCAACTTAGGGCGTCGCCTTCAAACGTGGCGCGCATTGGGAAAGTGTAGTTGACCTGATATGTATCGCCCGCGGCGATGAGTTCGCGAATCTCGGCAAGCGCCTCGAGATACCGCCCCTTCGCCACTTCGGCGGTCCAGCCGCCGACGCGGAACGGTTGCTTCTCCATCGTGACAGGTTGTGAAATCGCGGCGTGCTCGTAGAGCGCGAACCACAGCAGGGGAAGTTCGCCCGGCGGGCGCGTCTCTAATACGTCGTCGAATCCCGGCGCCGCTTCATAGGCAATGAACCCGGCCGCGTGCAGTCCTTGCGCGACTCCCGCCTCGATCCTGGCGATGCAATCCTGCGCCTCGCGTATGGAGTGCGCCGCAATCACCGCGACGGGATTGGCGTATCGCGTCTCCTGTTTTCGCGAGACGAAGAGGATATCACAGGCGGTATCGATCTTGATACCGCCGGGCTGTGTTGAATGCGTCACGGTCGAGATCCAAACCTACACGGCGTAAGGATACTCGAGCGAGGATTGGCGTGACAGCAACTGTTCGTAGTCTTGCGCCGTGTTGACATTGTCCAGCCGGCTTTCTTCGGGCAGCCTGACGTACCGCACTCTGCACCGGGAGAATACTCGGCGGATCTTGCATTGTCCAGAGGCCAGGGTGGACCACATTGCCTCCAAGGCGGTCTTCTTGTAGACGGCCAGCAACGGTTCGAGCTGCCCTTGATCGTTGACCGGCACGACGCAGTCGCAGTCGCCGGTTTGATGCAGCATGTGTCGAACGAAGCGCATATCGAGCGTGGGGATGTCGCAGGCGACGACGAAGTTGAGTTCGTGGGGCGACGCCTCAAGACACGAGGCTATGCCCATCAGAGGCCCGAACCCGGGGGTCCTGTCAGGGACAACTACGGCGTTAAGGAAGGCAAACTTCTCCGGGGCGTTCGCACTGATGAGGATTTGTTCAAAGTGCGGTCGCAACTGGAGGAAGACGTGTTCGATCATGGGCCGACCCAGGAAGGGCAGCATGGCCTTGTCACATCCCATCCGAATACTCATGCCGCCCGCGAGAATGATGGCCGTGGCGGGTTGCGGCACAACCGGCGAGTCACTCCCGTCCGTCGGCAGGCACGGGGGGGCCATCGTTTGAGTCCTTGACATGTCGCTATTGGCGCCGAAAGGTTTCATGCTCGCCGGGTGTTAAGCAAGAGGGAAGCCAACAAGCGCGGAAGGTGCGGGCAATGCGGGCGCTAGAAGGTAAGACATGTATTTGAAAGCACTTACAGTCGGAGTTGCCCGCCGGAACCGCCTGCCTTTGGAAGGGAGTGGAGCGAAGAGTTGCGGAGAATCGCAACCAGCGGTTCGGATATCCGCATGCGGGCGGGCTTTTCTTGACTTTAGGACACTGATAGCACATACTTTTGTATTGACTCATGCTCACGGCAACCTATGCGGACGTGGCAAGGAGAACGCTCCTGTCATTGCGAGGAGGGCTTCCAGCCCGACGAAGCAATCCCCTGACCCGCTTGAGGCCCATTGGAGATTGCTTCGTCGGGCTGGAAGCCCTCCTCGCAATGACATTCAGAGCCAAGAATAGGTCGGCTTAACGATGAGTCACTGCACTTTAGATAAGCGGCGCTGAGAAGATGATGACCTCCTCACAGGAACTTCCAAGAGCTTACAAGCAAGCCATTTCCCGTCTTTTGTGGCGGGCGGCTTCCGTTTCGATCTATGTCAAAATCCTGGGTATTGGGCTCGTCATAGCGACGTTTTTTGCCGGGATAGCCTCTCACGAGATATGGGGGCTTGTGCTGTGCGTGGCGGCCAGTCTATTTTCGACTTTGGCGGTGACGTATATGTTGAACCGCCCGATTCGCGCCCTGCTTAATGCGACAAACCGGGTTCGCGAAGGCGACTTCACCGCGCGGGCGCCGGTCTATTCCGACGACGAGATAGGACGGCTCGCCGTGGCGTTCAACCGGATGGCGGAAGGCCTTGCGGAGTCGAAACAGCGTCTGCTTCGGGCGGACCGGCTGGCGACGATAGGCGAATTCGCCGCGGGCATCGCGCACGAGATCAATAATCCGCTCGATGGCGTCATGAGTTGTCTTGCGCGGCTGCAGCGCGACCCCGCCAACCTGGCCCAGAACATGGAATACATGCAGATGATCCAGCATGCGCTGAAGCGGGTCTCGACCGTGATTCAGCGGTTGCTCGAGTATTCTCAGACACGAGAGATCCATTTCGAGCCTGAAGACGTGCACGTTGTCATCGAGAACGTTGTGGCGCTGGTTCGCGTCATGGCTCAGCAGGGCAACGTGGACATCGAGTATGAGTTCGGCGAAGACGTGCCGCTGGTGGCGGGAGACCGTTACTACCTTGAGCAAGCCCTGCTGAACTTGGCGCTGAACGCGCTTGCCGCCACGCCGCAGGGGGGCACGATAACGTTCCGCACACGGGTGAATGAAGGAACATCGAGTGAGGGACGCCGCGTCGAGGTGGACGTCGTTGACACGGGAACGGGGATTGAACCGGAGAACCTGCCGAGGGTATTCGATCCGTTTTTTACGACGAAGGAGCCTGGACGCGGCACAGGGCTGGGACTGGCGATTGTCAAAGAGATCATCGAGTCGCACGGCGGAACGATTACGGTCGAGTCCGTTCCGGGCGGCGGCGCCATGGCGCGGGTTCTCCTTCCGGCGGGTGACGCGTCCGGCGCCGGGAGAAGCCTCCTGGAAAAGGTATCCTTGCGATGAAAGTGCTGCTGGTGGACGACGAGAAGATCAAGCGGACAGCGTTGCGGGACGACCTCGTTGACGCCGGGTACGAAACGCAGGTCGCGGCGAACGCGGATGAAGGTCTGAAGATTCTGCGCAATCAACGCTTTGACGCAGTCGTTACGGACCTCCGCATGAAGGGCATTGACGGCATTGCCTTCCTGGCTCAGATCAAAGAGAAATGGAAGGACACGGACGTCGTGATGATCACCGCATACGCGACTATCGACAATGCGGTCGAGGCCATGAAACTGGGAGCCTTCGATTACATCACCAAGCCTTTCGAGAGCGCTAAGCTAATCCTCGTCCTCGAGAAGATCGCGAAGATCCGCGCGCTGACGAGCGAGAACGTGAGTCTCAAGGCGGAACTGGCGAAGGCGACGCGCCACGGCGAAATCATCGGGCAGAGCGAGGCCATGTCGGTCGCGTTCGATCTGCTGGACATCGCGATTGGCTGCGACGTGCCAGTCCTGTTGTGGGGCGAAACCGGGACCGGCAAGGAGCTGTTTGCAACGGCGATTCACGATCGCGGTGCGCGAAAAGGCAAACCATTAGTGAGGGTAAGCTGCGCGGCGCTTGCGGCGCAACTCATGGAGAGCGAACTGTTCGGCCATGAGCGCGGGGCCTTTACGGGCGCGGTCGACGGTAAGCCCGGACGGTTCGAACTTGCCGACGGGGGCGTCCTGTTCCTCGATGAGGTCGACGATATCCCGCCCGACATCCAGGTGAAACTCCTGCGGGTGTTAGAGGGCTACCCGTTCGAACGCGTCGGCGGAGTCGTTCAGGTCGAGACCGACGTCCGCATCGTGGCGGCCTCGAAGGTCGACCTGAAGGAGAAGGTCGCAGACGGAACATTTCGAAGCGACCTCTTCTATCGTCTCAGCGTGTTCCCCATATGGATACCGCCGTTGCGCGACCGCCGCGAAGACATCCCCCTGCTCATCGACCATTTCATGAAGACATACAACACCGCCGGGACGCCGCCCGAGGTGAGCGAGGACGCCCTCGCGATCCTTTGGGACTATCATTGGCCCGGCAACGTCCGCGAACTCCAGAACGTCGTCCGCCGCATCCTGCTGGGGATTGGGGCCCGTCCCGTGGTCACGCGACAGGATATCCCAGCGGAGGTCCGGCTTGGGGTCCTCGAGCGCAACAGCGCCGACCGCGAACCCAAGTCGTTTCGTGAAGCGATCGAGTCGAACGAGAGAAGCCTCCTCGCGAAGGCCATCGACGACGCCGGCGGAAATCAAAGCAAAGCCGCCGCAAGCCTCGGAATGAGACTCTCCACCTTCCGGGACAAGCTCGCCAAGTACGGCATGCGAGCATCCTCAAGCGCGGACTAAGCACGTGCTCGAATCGATCACGAAACGCAGAAGCGGCATCCTTGCCGCGTGCCCCGCGCTTTCTCTTTCATTTATACTCAGGGCCAGGTTTTTCAAGGTTCTCAACGGGGACCTCAATGAAACGGTCGGCCTGATTGACGAGGCGTTGTGCAAGGGCTATGGTGTACAAGCCGAGAGCGAGGAAAAGAGTGTTGAACGCGGAATCGGGCAGGGTAAGGCGGATCGCCCTAGGTTTGGGCGGGGGCCTCGTTGTTCTTTGTGTGTTGCTGGCCTTGTGGATATGGCGACGGTCGGAACCTGAGCCGCCGGTCGCAACGTTGGGCAAAACCGTCGAGATGGCCCAGCCCAGCTCGGCGACGTTAGAGCCGTCGAGCGCTCCCGCGCTGGAACACCCTCGGGCGGAACAAAGCATCCGGGGAACGGTGTGGTACGATCAGAAGCATCGTGAGCCTGCCGCGGGCGTTTCCGTAACTGCAAGAAACTGCCGACCCCCTAACAATGACACGGCTGCCGTGACGGACGCCGAGGGGGTGTTTGTCCTCCATGCCTACGTTCCCGAAGCTTCGTATGCCCTTCTTGCGCAAGACAAGGCGACCGGCCGCGTGTCCATGGATTGTCCCACTGTCGAAGTGAAGCGAGGCCAGTCAGTCGAGAACGTGGATCTAGTCATTGGAAAAGGAGGCAGCATCTCCGGACGCGTTCTCGGCGTGAGCATCAAGTATTCTCAGTCGCGGCTGGCAGTACTCGCAGGCTTTCTACACCGCAGGGCTGTTCAAAGCCCGAAGGAACAACCTTTGCCAGGGCTTGAAGTGACGCTGAAAGGGTCGGGATTCTTTCCGTTCGAACGCACAATGGCAACCGATGCAAAGGGCCGTTACTCGTTTGAGGATCTCCCGCCCGGCACCTACGAGATCGATTCGAAACGTCCGGCTGATGCGATCGTCGTCGATCGGCAAACGCGCCAGTCCGCAAAACTGATGTACCCCGGAACCATGCGAATCAAGAACATCGATGTCCGTTTCCGCGTGGACGGAATGTCGATCACGGGCCGTGTCTCGAATACGCAAGGGCAGCCGTTGGCAGGCGCAGAGATCGTTGTTGAAACGATTTGGGGAGGCGAGAGTGGTCCAGCTGGTGATACTCTTGCCGGGACGACCACGATGTCATGCGATGACATGGGCAACTACCGAATGGACAGACTTCGCGCCATGTCCCTGGAGGGCGCGCAAGGCTTCATGTCCTGGGGGCACGGAAACGTGAAGTATCATGTTCGCGCGCGGATGAAAGATTACGCGGCGGGTGAAATAGCCGTGCCTGCGCTGAACGAAGACCTGATCCAGACGATCGTCGCCATCCGCAAGGCGACATTTGGCCTCAGCCACGGAAAGAACCTCCGGCCGGGAAAACTGCCTGAGGTACGAGGCCGTGTCATCTCAGGAATCGATTTCGTCTTGGACAAGGCGGCAACGGTCAGCGGGACCCTTGTTGACAGACAGGGAAACGCTCTTGTGAAACGCATGATTTACCTTCAACCATCTATGGCCGGATCTTCAAGTGAATTCTACACGATGCATTCGGTTCAAGGCGACTTCGGCAAACTAACTGACGATTTGGGTCGATTCTCTTTTGAAGCGCTGGCCCCGGACACGTATACGTTTTGCACCTATGGGCCGCCGCCGCCAGGAGGAGGGGTCAACCGCCTCGAAGCGGACAACGAGCCGCTAACGCTTTCTGCGGGCGATACGGTCAGGGACTATATCGTCACCATCGAGGGAGGCGAGGAGCGGTGAGAGATCATGGGCTGGATCTTGGATCACGGCATTATGCGGGAGTTGTTTGAATGAATTGGTATGGCATGACCTCCGGATCGAAGGACAAGTTCTTCATAGTAAGTTGCCACGTGTTGTGGCGGGAGCTTTGTTACTATGCTTCTCTGTCGCCGAATGTGTATCAGTTCCAGTTCCTTCGGCAGGGGCTTCATTGTACGCCGGATCTTCTTCGGGCGGATCTTCAGCGGGCGGTTGACGCGGTGGACGGAGAGTATGCGGCGGTTCTCATCGGCTATGGGCTTTGCAGCAACGGGCTGGTTGGGATTAGGGCGGGCAACGTGAAACTCGTGGTCATGCGGGGCCACGATTGCATCACGTTCCTGCTCGGATCGAAGGAGCGTTATCGGGAGTATTTCGACACGCACCCGGGGACGTATTGGTACAGTCCGGGGTGGATCGATACGAACTCGCAACCGAGCAAGGAGCGGTATGAACAAGTGCTTCGGCATTACATAGAGACGTACGGCGAGGAGAATGCCGAGTATCTGATGCGGGCCTCCGAGAATTGGATGGACAGTTACAGCAATGCGGCCTACGTGGACCTTGGCGTGGGCGATGGCGAACGCAGCAAGGCGTTCACGCGGGAGTGTGCGGAATGGCTCGGCTGGGGCTGCGACTTCCTGGACGGCGATCCGCGACTTGTCAAGGACTTCCTCGAAGGCCGCTGGGATGACGAGCGTTTTCTGGTTGTCCAGCCCGGCGAGATGATCGCCGCCTCGCACGATGAGAGGGTTATTGAGGCTGTAGGCTGAAGATAGAATACAGAATACAGAATGGATCTCTTTCTTACAGCCTACGGTCTGATCAGCTTCTGGAACCGGGGATCGTCGCGGAGCGTTGCGAAATCTGGGTCGCGTTGCGCGTCTTCGCGCAGGGCGGGATTGCGGGCGATGGCTTTGGCGAGCAATGTGAGGGCTTCTTCCTTTCTGTTCTGAAGGCTGCACACGCAGGCGAGGTTGTAGTAGGGTTTAGGATGTTCGGGGTCCAGTTCCATGGCCTTTCGGTATTGCGCCTCGGCCTCGGCAAGGCGGCGTTGCGTGACGAGCAAGTTTCCGTAGTTGTTGTGGGTGGCCACGCTTGTTGGGTCCAGACGGAGGGCGTTGAGGGCGGCTTCCTCGGCCTCGGCAAGACGTCCCTTGAGTCGGAGGAGGATGGCGAGGTCGTTGTAGGGACGGGCGGCGTTGGGATCGAGGCGGATGGCGGTTCGGTAGGCTTCTTCGGCTTCGCGGGCGCGATCCTTCGTGTAGCTTGCGAGGAGGATGCCGAGGGCGTTATAGGGCCAGCTCCATTCGGGCTTGAGGGCGATTGCGTTTCGGAACGCGGCCTCGGCCTCGGCGAACCGCTTCGCTTCCATCGAAACTAGACCGAGGGCATAAGAGGTCTCCGCGGTGATGAGAACGCCTCTCACAGCGAGGTCGGCGGCGGCGGCGATGGCGGACTTTGTATCGGGCCGGTTGGCATAGGGGTCCGCTTTGAGGCCTTCGGTCATGGCCTCGACGTCTTGGTGCTGGCCTTCGGAACCGCTCTCTCCGGCCTTCCTCGTGAGGAGCACGAGGGCCGCCAGCAACACAACCGTGCCGGTGATGAACCAGATGGTGCGATGCGGTCTCATTGAAGGGCATTGTAGCAGGAAAGTGCCCGGACGGGAAGCCCCTTGCGAAATTGAAGAATAATGTGCGGCTTGGAATAGGGCGAGAACTACTTAACCGTATGAAATTAAGGCAATTGCATGGCTTTCTTTGTTGACACGCAGCGGTTTGTGTGTTATAAGAACGCGGACATACTGTGCGAGGGCGTGCAAGCACGCCCCTGTGGGGTGCACTGTCTGGAGAAGTGTGTCGACAGTGGCCTTATTGTTTTGCATTACAGTTTGCCGGGGTTTGGCAAACTGTGAGGTGAATTGTGTCAGCAGGGCGCAACGGAGCAGTCGGCCCAGAGGGAGCGGGGTTAGTATTTTGCTGCGGTGGCTCTGTTTGAAGGAGACTTTTCGTGCGCAATGATGAGGCGTGCCGGTATGCCCAGTCCGCGCGTGACTTTCGGTGTTCACACACAGTTTGTCGGGGTCACAGTTTGTCGAACGGAGACAAACTGTTGACAAACTGTGGCGCAGGGGCGCTTTTGCTTTATGGCCGGAGGTAAGGGAACGTGAGAACAAGACGCAGCGCAATCCTAGGCTTGGGGTTTGTGGTTGTCGTGCTGATCGGCCTTCTTGTGACGTCAGTGCATGCTTACCAGCGGGCCGCGTCGGAGGTGTCGTCTGCCGTTGGCGCTGACGGCGGGCATGCAAGATCTGCGATGCAGGACGGAGGGCGCGCGAGCATGCCCCACAGTTTGTCGGGGTTTGACAAACTGTGGCAAGGGAGCGTTGCACCGGCCAGGCCAGCCGTTGATCCGTCCGAGCAGCAGATACAGTTCGCCGCGGTTGAGACGAATGCCCTCGTTAGCGGCGTGGTCGTCGGCGCTTCCGCGGAGAAGGCGGGGATTCTTGTGGATTTCTCCGCGAGACCCGCGGGCGGTTCGGCGCCGCTCTTGGTCACGTTCACGGATGAGACGCAGGTTCCTGAAGGGAATCCCGTGGTCCAACGCACATGGACGTTTGACGTGGGGGATCGGGATCGGAACGGGGACGAGGGGATCGTCGTTGAGAACAATCCGACGTCGAATCAGACTCAGTTCATATACACGGT
Source organism: uncultured Nitrospiraceae bacterium (assembly GCA_964587655.1). Classification (GTDB taxonomy): domain Bacteria; phylum Hydrogenedentota; class Hydrogenedentia; order Hydrogenedentales; family SLHB01; genus CAZPMT01. The sequence continues at coordinate 28,930 of CAZPMT010000031.1, read as the reverse complement.
TTCCGGGAACTTTCGCATCAAGGTGCGGCTCGAGGTCAAGCTCCAGGACGGCAGTACGGCCACCGTTGAGAAGGAAGATTTCATACGGCTCAGTTTTGTGTCGTTCAGCGGGCGTCCGACCTACGGGAACGCGCCGAAGACGGTGACCTTTACGGACGCGACGCCGCCGCATCCGACCGCAGGCCCGGTCGTATGCTGGGATTGGACGCTTGACGTTACGGATGCCGACGATAACGGCGATAGGGGAAAGATCACGGGTTGCAGTCCTTCCATGAGTTCCGTGGCCTACACCTACGCGAATCCTGGAAAATACACGGCCAGTCTTACAGTGACCTATCGCGACTTGGATCCCTACGGGCAACCCATTACCGCCACGCTGGAACTGCGTGACTATATCACGATAGGCGCGGCGTCAGAGGCGATGCCGCCAGCCACTTTCACGGCGGTAGATGGGATTGGCGACTTGAACGGGAACGCGATCGTTCCGTTGAACGACTGGGCACCGTTGTTCTCATTCACGATGACGTATGAGGGCACCGCGGCAGACCAGTTCGCGCCGCGCGCACTGGAGATCCTCGAGTTCTACATTACCGATAATCGCACGGACGTGGTCTTCCTCGACTGCGGTCCCCCGCGCGAGGAGCAGTTGCTCGAGTTTGCCATTTTCGTGGACGACAAAGGACCGCCGGACAATCCGAATGAACCGGACGGCGTCGCGGACGATCTCGGCAATCCTTTCCTGACATGGAAGAACGACGGCTCTCCGTACGACGTGTCACCAGCGGGCGACCTGCATTACGTGCTCGATTTTGTCCATGTCCTGGATGCAGACCGGAAGCAGACCGGGGAGATCCAACCATTTAGCAAGTGGATCAAAGCCGGATTGACGCCGCATAATGGCTACGTCGTGACGGTTCGGACGTCGTCGCTTTGGAGCAGCGGCACGAGCCTGGGATACCTTATTCCCCCGGCATTCAGCTTCAACGCGGAGCTCTTCTACTTCACGCGGATGGTGCCGTACTCGCAGAACCCGCTGGCGCTAGGGCTTTTCCCGTACGATGACGCGGGGCTTCCTCTCGACTCTTACAGTCCGGACTTTCTGACGAATTACGAGTCGTTGGGCGGCGAATCGGGCTATTCTTCGAGTTTCAACATCATCGAGATGACAGGATCTCTTACCGGCGACTACGAGCTTCGGCGGGACTTTAACATCTGGAACTGGCCGAACAAGATGTACACGCCGATGAACGAGCACATTCGTCCGCGTTGGGATGGCGTGAGCAACGCTACGAATTTCTTCTTGGGCGAATGGATGGACGTTCGGCGAGTGTTTTCACTCGAGACGTGGGTGCCGCTTATCGGCGTCAACGTTCACGGCTCGTGTTTCCAGCAACTCGCCGAAGTCAACATGGTCTTCACGGACATCGGCGGCGATCCTTACGGCCTTCCTGGGAACGGTGGTTTCGATCCTCGTGAAGGGTTTGAGACTTTCACCTCTTTCAGCAACAACAGCGCGACCTTTGCTTACGGCGAGGACTATGCGTTCAACGGCGTTTGGGTGTTTTCCGATGTAGGCTCGGGATTGAGTTGCGAAGGCGCCGGGTTCAGTTGTCCCGGCAACGGTTTGTTTGACCCGCCGACGCTTGCTGAAGGCGGCCAAGGGTACGTTTTCACGGATTCTCCGATGGAACCCGGCTTTAGTGCGCCCGGTGGGCAGATAACCCCAGGTTTGATGGAGTGGGAGTATATACCGTTTCCGCCGGGCGGCGGCGATCCCTGGTGGAAGATCAAGCTGCAGTTCTTCGGCGGAAATCGGGTGGGCGCGGGGCCGTGCCCGGACCCGCCCGATTGGTGCAACGGGTATCTCGAGCCCAGCATCGATGGGTGCGAACCCCCAGACACTCCCAGATGGACAGATGTGTACTCCGACTACTTTATCGTTTGTCGTCCTGACAGCGGGTACGCAGACAGCAGCGGCGATAGGGGCGACGGCAAGGGCATCTCGCTGGGGGCGGATTTCCGGTCGTTCGTTGAGCCGCGGCGGTGGAATGCCAATACGGGCCACTTCGACGGCGGCATCTTCGTTTCCGGAACTGTTTTCGACGGTTCGCTCGATTTCTGCGCTCCTTTCTGCAACGAGTTCCAGGACAACGCCCTGCTTGAAAGCCAGGATCCAACGAAGGACGAACCGTGGTGGCACGAGCGGACGCATAACCAGACAAACGTGAAACCGCTGCGTGGCGCGATTGAGGTCCATGATCTGGTCTTGACGTACAGTTCCGACAATCTCTACGCAAGATACTCCGCCATTAACAGCGGCGTGGGCCAAGCCTTCTCGTGTTTCGCGGTGCCCACCCGCGACGGGAGCAATTTCGAAGACTGGCTGGACCCGCTTGGCGTGTTGACGTCCAACTTCGCCATTCCTTCGCTGCTGGGCGTGATGCCGGACTTCTCAAACGCTCTGGAAGGCGGAAGCCCGAAGGCGATCCAATACGCCTTTGAAAGCGTGCCGTTCGAGAATCCGAACTTCACCACGCCTCGGTCCTATTTCTATCCGCTTCCGGCGCCTCAGCCGACCTTGCCGGACTACTCGATGTGGCCTCCGCAGATTGCCGCGGTGGCGCAATCGGGACCTTCGGGCCCGTTCGGACGGGCGTACTTGTATCGGACAGGCACGGCGCCGGACAGGTCGGATGACGAGTATGTGTTCGAGGCGCCCGGCGCCCAGTGGCCGTACAATGGGTACGCGGGCTACTGGCTGCTCGATCATAAGAACGGCAAGTTCCGCATTAAGAGCAATACGGCCAATCAACTGTTCCTCATTCACGGCCAGGCGTGCCTTGACGGCGCATGGTGGATCGCGCGGTCCGTGTTGCCGACGGGCCAGTACCCGCGGATCAGCGACTGGCCGGACGGCCTTGACCCGCTCGATCCGAACTTCCCCGGCGTCCAGCCAGGCGGCGCCCGTGCCGCGCGGTTGCTGAAGCAGCGGGCCGACGCGTTGTCGAATACGGACGTGATGACGGGCTCGCTGTTGGGCAACAACGTGGCGATGCTGGGGTTCAATCTGGCGGGCGCCGACGATGCGACTGTGAATAAGGACAATCGTCTCTATCTTGACCGGGTGTCGGTGGCGTTCTGGGGCCCGGACTTCGACCCAAGGAAGGACTTCCTGGCGCTGGATCCGAATGGGGTTCTGCCGACGTCAAGCGTGTCGTTGTGGGAAGACACGAATCAGAACGGCGTGTTTGACGACGTAGTTGCCGACAAACCCATCGCTGTAAAGTTCCTTGCGTGGAGCAATGCCCCCGAGTTTGTCGATCTTGACGGGGACTACCAGCCTGACAACCTAAACGGGGACTATGACGCCGAGGGGAAACCGATCATTGACGATCGTGACCGGGCGTGGGTGCTTCGTTTTACGCCCGCGAACGGCTGGGCCGTGCCGGATTCGGACACCAAGAGTCGTTCCGGTGATGATCTGTTTGTCGTAGTGAGGCCGTCGCACGACGTTCGGCGGTTCGAGCAGTTCCGGGCGGTGGTGCCGGCGCGGCTTCCGAGCCGGACGCCTGCCTCTGAGAAGATCGCCGGGTTCGAGTTCCGCGACCGGGCGTATCCGATGGTGCAGTCGTTCGAGAAATCAAGTCCGGAAGAGGGCGCGGTGCAGGAATTCTACGGGCACGACATGCTCGAAATGAATGTGCCGGTCGACCTGGTCAACCTGACGAAATCCGGCCAGACTATCTATGGCGGCGGACCCGATCTCGCGGTGTTGGGCCTCGACATCTCGACCAATCGGCTCGATGCGCGCGTGGACTCGGGCGAGAACGGCGTCTCGGTTCCTCCGAACCAGTATTCGACACCTGGCAAGACGTGGACCGGCGACGCGGTGGGCTTCTGGCTCATCGGAATGGCGCCCGGAGTGAAGCGGTTGGAGGCGTATGAGATCACCGGGGCCGGCGGGAGCACCCTGACCTTGCGCAGCGGTGCGCCGGCGGGCGGCAAGTGGCGCGTCGTGAAGGACCCGACGTTCCTCGAGCAGTTGGTGGTGGAGGTGTACGACGAGGGCCGTGACGGGAAATTCAACTTCTATCAGGACCTTCTCCCGCTTGATACTGACCAGTCGAAGAGCGGCATCGCCATCTATCGCGACAACGACTGGGATCCGAATAACACGAACGGCAAGTACGACCCCGGCATCGATATACCGCTGACCCTCGATCAGGCGCCGGCACACATCGGGCTCGTGGGCGAGCCGCAGCAGATCAAATTCGTGTTCTCTTCCCCGGGCACGGACGACATCGCGGGCCTCCAGAAGATTGATCTGAAAGATCAGCCCCGTTATCGCCAGTGGGCGCCTGATTCCTGGGGCGCATCGCCGGCGGATCAGGACTCCGGTAACGATTTCTTCGTCGTCGTGCGCGCCTCGAATCAGATGGAGCAGGGTGACGACTTCCGGATCGGTATCGTGTCGTGGGGTCCCTGTACGCCGACCGAACCCGATCCCGATCAGTTCCTGTCGCCCCTGCCGCTGCCGCCGGGGGTGGATCCCAATGAGTTCGACATCTTCGCGGAGTATCCGTGGGGTTCGCGCGAACTGGGATTCATCACGTTCTTCCAGAGGCCTCAGGAGTACAACTACTGGACGTTCAATCCGGACCGCCGCCGGCTCGAAACCCGGGTCGAGGCCGACCGGAGCCAGGACGCGAACAAGTATAAGTACTGGATACGGACCACGGCGAATAAGGCCGCCCAGACGTACATCATTACGGGCACGGCTGCGCCGAAGGTCGACTTCGCAGCGGACAGGACTCGCGTGGCGCCGAATGATATCGTCACGTTCACGAGCACGTATGACAACGAGGCGGCGGTTTATCTTTGGGAGTTTGGCGACGGGCAGACGTCCACGGACCGGAAGACCACGAAACACGCCTATGCCAATCCGGGAACGTATACGGTTTCGTTGACGGTCACGGGCATTCCGAAAATCACGAAGCAGGGCTACATCTCCGTGCTGACGCTGCCGTTTGCCTACTTTGACGGGGCGCCGCGCGATGGGAAAGCCAATCTGTCCGTGGCGTTCACGGACCGTTCTCGAGGGACGGCGGACAATCCGCCGGCGTCGTTCTCGTGGAATTTCGGGGACGGCAGCGACAACAGCACAAATCAGAATCCGGTGCATGAGTACACGAAAGTGGGCGTCTATACGGTCTCGCTGACCACGACCTTCAAGAATGGCGCCCTGGACACGTTCTCGCAGAAGGACTACATTCTGGTGAGGCCCGGCGGCGGCGAAGGCGAAGGCGAAGGCGAAGGTGAAGGTGAAGGTGAAGGCGAGGGCGAGGGCGAGGGCGAACTGGTCAAGACCAAGTACGTGGAAGGTATTCCCGATCCCGGTGAACTTGCATTCGACGCCACAGGACAACTCTATGCCGGACACGAAAGCCAGACATGCGACAACTCCATCTATCGTGTCCCCTCCGGCGGGGGATCGTTTGCCCTATTGGGTGGCAGCCTCTGCAATCCCGAATCGATCGATGTCATAGATGACACCGGGAACATCCTCGTCGCCACAGGTTTCCTTCCAGAGGAGAAGACAGGCGACGTCAAACAGATCACTCCCGGCGGCTCGACGTCGGACTTTGCCGCCGACTCCCTGAATCAAGCCACTTCGCTGGAGATTGACCGCCCCGGGCGGTTCGGCACAGTTGGCTCCGTCATCGCCGCGCACACCGTCACCATAAACGGCGTCACGAGCGGGCGCATAGTCCGTGTCAATTCCACTGGAACAACGGATCTCCTCTTCGTCACTTCCGACTATACGACGATTACCGACTTGGCGTTTGACTCGAAGGGGGTTCTGTGGTTCGTCGTCGGCGGACACCTGTTCAAGTATGCCAACGGTGACGCGGCCCCCGTGCAAATAACCTTGGATCAGGACGCCGGTGTCATAAAAGGCGTTGCCCCGGAGAGCGGCGACGCCAATACGCTCATCATCGGCTTGCCGGTCGAACGTCAGATCGTCAGGATTTCCCAGACGGGCGCCGTTGGCGCCGTCCTAGCCGGAGGCCTGGATCCCCACTGCATCACGACCGATGACACCGGTTTTATCTACGTTTCGGACCAAGTATCGGACGTCATTTGGAAGATCGCGCCCGAAACCATACCCACCACCTCGTTCACGATTGACGACGGCATTCGCGACCGCGACAAGCACGCGCTGTTGCCGTTGATCGACTGGGTGCCGCTCTTCCATTTCACAATGTTGTGGTCTGCCGAAGATACACCGGCCCCGCGTATTCTCGAATCGCTCACGTATTCCATCATTACCGACCCACGCGAGAGCGAAGCCCTTGGCTACGACAACGTCATCGGCCCGGAGGCGTCCGACCTGCTCCAGTTCGGCTTGTTTGAAGAGACCGGCGAGGTCGATGAGCGCGACGGCAATCTCGAAGAGAAGGATTTCCTCCTCTTTACCTGGGACAACTTTGGCTTTCCCGTGGGACAGCTTGTGGATGAAACCCAGGGCAATCTCGTCTATGTGCTGGACTTTATCGGGAACGGAACAAGGAGAGCGCCCGAGTTTCCCGTGGTGTCGGGGTCGCCTGCAGTCGGTCAATCCTATATTGTGGCGGTGCGCACATCGGCTACCTGGCGCAGCGCCCTCACTCTCGGCTACAAGGTCACAAGCGCCGTAATGTTTCCATTCCCAGTGGATGATGAAGGCGCTCCGGCGGACTCCTACAGCCCGAATTTCTACGATGACGAGGTCCTGGAGCCTGAGATCGGGTATTCCTCGAGTTTCGCCTGTTGGGATATCACCGGCGGACCCGAGACGCCCTTTGTCAACCGCTTCGTCAATGCCTGGAACTGGCCCGTCCATCATTACGCGCCAATGTCGGAGCAAAGCCGGCCCCGTTGGGACGTCGCCGGACAAATGTTCGACTTTGTCCCCGGCGAATGGATGGACGTGCGCCAGCTCTTCGCGCTCGAGGCGTGGACGGCAGCCATCGGGATCAACCTCCACTCCGTGGCCACGCCGATCTTGGCCGAGGGCGAACAGTCCCTCCGCTGGCTAATCGACGACGTGCCCCAAGCGGACCTCGTCGAGGTCAATGTGGTCTGCACGGATATCGGCGCGGATCCCTACGGACCTGCCGGCAACGGCGGACTCAACGCCCCCGAGGCCTTCGAGCACATGACGACGGCGCATTCCGTACTTCTCGAACCCGCCGTGGGCGAGGACTTCACCTTCAACGGCGTTTGGGTGTACTACGACTCGAACGCAAACGGGCTTTTCGATCCGCCTACTCCCGCGGCGGGCGGCGGGGTTACGTTTACGGATCACCCGATGGCGCCTGCGGGCTACTTCTTCAACTTTTTTGACTTCATTCCGGCGCAGACTTGGGAATATGTCCCGTTCCCTCCGGGCGGGGGCGACCCTTGGTGGAAGATCAAGCTGCGGTTCCGCGGCGGGCGGCGGCGCCTACTCAATGCGGACACTCCCACTGGATTAATCACCCCCGTGCCGACAGGCACTACCGAGGGCCTGTTCATACCTGATTACTTTGTGGTGTTCAGGCCAGATAGCGGCTATGAAGACACCAGTATGTATCCGGGCGATGGCGTCGGAATGAATGCCGGCGCCGATTTCCGTTGTTTCATCGAGCCCAGGCGCTACGACCCGATCTCCGGACACTATGAGGGAGGCATTGCCACTGACACCCAGATCCCCAATGTCGATATATTACGCTGGCAGGACGACTATCGATGGGGCGATATCGAGCCTTGGTGGCCGCAGCGGACATTGAACGCAAACAACACAAAACCTGTCAGAGGCGGCGTTGAGGTGCATGACTATGTCATGACCTACGAGTCCAATAACCGCTATTCGTACCTAACGGACATTTACTACGGCTGGGGCGGATTCGGCATCGCCATCGCCCCCCCAGGCGTGACCCTTATCGGGACTGCCGCGGATTTCAGTTTCCTCGGCTGGTACCAGTTCAACTTCGATTACTGGTTGGATCCCCTTGGCTTCCTTCAGTATCAATTCTACAACTTCCACAGCGTCGGCGTCCTGGGCTGGCGCACGGAGCAGTTGACCACCATCGGCGATTTCAGTTTCGCAGTTGATGACGTCACTTTCCCTGGGCAGTACTCTTACGAAATTGCCCCCTTCTTCAATCCCTTTGCGGACCCACTGCCCTATGGGCCGCGCTCGGCCGTGTTCCCCAACCCGCCCGCCCAGCCCATTTTACCGGACTTTTACACCTGGCCGGCGACGCGCCAGCCCGGCGAGTACCCAAGGGCAAGCGACTGGTCGCTTACCGACCGGCGAGCCCGGCTCATGAAACAGCACATAGATGCGAACAGCGCCCCGACGCCCATGCTCGGGTTCAACCTCGTCGGCGCGAATGATCCTGTCACGAATCGCGTCAATAAGATGTACCTCGATCAGATCACAGTGGCATTCTGGGGACCTGAGTTCGATCCAAGCCACCTGCGCGACCTGGACGACTCCGGCATTTCCTCCGACTCCGGCGTCCTGCTATTCGAGGACACCGACGGAGATGGCGTCTTCCTTGGCACTCCGTTCGAAGAGCTCGCCGGAACCTTGACCGGCGCCGATAACGCCGTCGCACTTGAGAACCTGGCGTGGCCTTCCGGTCCCGAACCAGTCGATCTGGACGGAGACGGCGTAGCGGACGACCTCAACGGTGACGGCGTGGTTGACACGACCGACCGTGCCTGGGTGCTGCGTCTGAACCTCAGCCAGGCCTGGGCGCTGCCAACATCGGACTCCGTCGTGGGGGGCGGCGCCAAATCCGCTGGCGAGAACGGAAGCATCAGTCCCTCCAATGCGGATATCACGAGTGCACGACCGAAAGAGGTGAAACCGATCCTCGTCAACTCAGAGACGCTGCAAAGCGCGGCCAAGGCCGTTAACGTTGGCAATCTCGGCGATGACCTGTTTCTGGTTGTACGCACCTCCGACAAGGTCTCGCGATTCGAGCAGTTCCGAGCCTTCGTACCCGCCACGTTGCCCGGACGGATTGGAACGGAACGCACGGCAGGCGTCCAGTTTCTGCCCAAGCAGCCAACAAGCCCCAGCGCGTTTCTCAAGAGCAGTCCTGAAGAGGGCGCCGTGCAGGACTTCTACGGGCACGATATGCTGGAGACTAACGTCCCCGTGCAGCTTACCGATATGACCGTACGCCCGCAGAAGATCTACAGGGGCGGCCCAGCCGTACCGATGCTCGGAGTCGACGTCGCCACGAATCGCCCCGCCGATACACTCGCTTCCGGCCCGAGCGGTGTTGGCTCCGCGGACGCCTTCGCCGTGCCGGGCGCCGCGTGGTCGCAGAATGCATACAAGGATTGCTGGTTGATAGACAGCCACTATGAGGCCTATCAGATTCTCGGCAACTCGGCCAACGAGTTGCACCTACTGAGCGGCCAACCGCGCGAGGGCGCGTGGCGGATCGTTCAGAATCCAACGTTCCTCGAACAGTTGATCGTCGAATTTTATCGAGAAACCGGCGCGACTGGTGAGGGCGAAACCGCTGCATTCAGTCTCTCTCGCGATCTCCTTCCACTCGATATTGACCAGAGCGTGAGCGGCGTCGCGATTTATCGCGACAACGATAATGACCCCGCCAACCGCAACGGCGTCTTCGACCCGAACGTCGATATCCCGATACAGCTTGATGACGCCCCTGTCTTGATCGGAGAAGCCGGCGAACCCGAGACGCAGGTGAAGTTCGTCTTCTCCTCGCCGGGGACCGACAACTGGCCCGAACCGATCAAGCAGCAGCCCCGCTTGCGGCAATGGGTGCCGGAAACGTTCGGGATACGAACCGGCGACCAGTTTCAAGGCCCGGACTTCTTCGTCGTTGTGCGCGCCGGCCGCAACGCCGCCGAGGACGTCGGATTCCGCGCCGCAATCGTGTCCTGGGGACCGAACACGCCCACCGAGCCCGACCCGGACACCTTCACGTATCCGCCTCCGCCGACCCAACCGGTGGACGGATTCGACCTGTTCAGCGAATTCCCCTGGGGTTCGCGCGCGCTCGGCTTCATCACGTTCTTCAAGGATCCGCCCACCAACTACTACGCGGATGGGTTGAAAGCCAAGCAAGAACCTGACAGCAGCGGGTTCAATTGGATCCGCTCGACATCGTCGAAGAACAAGAGGACGGGCGCTATCGTTTCACAGAAGCGTCTGGTCGGGCCTTATTCGCTCGTCATCGAATCGGTCACCCAGCCGCAGCTTCCGGCGGCGATTCTCTCGCCGAACGGGTTCAGTTTCGTGATCCGCGGACACGGCTTTGGCACGACGCCGATGGTCGCGCTTTCCGGATATGATCTTTCGCTGACCGCCGCCACGGAAACGGATATCGACGTGACCATACGGAATCGTCCGGGCATCACGCCGCACGAGCCGGTGGTGCTGGTGGTGCGCAACAGCCAGACGGAAGAGGAGGAAAGCCGCGACGATCTGTTCACCTTGTCTTCGTCCTCGACTGCTACCACGCCCGCCATTTCCAGCGTGACGCCGGATCACGGCGGTCAAGCGGCATTCCCCGTTACGATCCACGGAACTAACTTCAACGGGGCCGAGAATCTGGAGGTCGTGTTCGGGCGGACGATCATGCCGGTGAACGAAGTGGCCGGAGACGGCACATGGATCGAGGTGGGGTTCCCGACGGGCGGGTTCCCGAGCACGGGTGCAATGGACGTGATCGTCCGGAACCTCGAACCGAGTTCGACCAAGTCCATGGAAGACGTCAAGGTGAATGGGTTCACCTACGAGAACCCGGTCAACGGGCCGTGCTTCATTGCAACGGCGGCGTACGGTTCGCCGTTCGCGGAACACCTGGCGACGTTCCGATCGTTCCGGGACGGCGTCCTGCTGAAGACGGCGCCGGGAACGGCGCTCGTGGAACTCTACTATTCGATGAGTCCGCCGATAGCGGACGAGGTAGCGCAACGCCCGTGGCTCGCTGCGCTGGTGCGCGGCGTGCTCACGCCGGTGGCGTGGGCATTGGCGTATCCCCTGCTCGTGCTCGTGCTCGTAATCGTGCTCGTAATCGTAGTAAAGCAGACGGTCTCTCGTTCCCAAGTTGCACTTGGGAACGAGAGAACAGGCTTTTGACTCCATTCCTCTGTCAGTCTGTTCGATTACGATTACGAGCAAGCACGAGAGGGAGGCATGGAGAAAGGAGCTCGATTCGTGCGTGCTAGAATCTGGCGAGTGATGTTGATGGGCATGTGCGTTGGCGTCTTCGCCGGTGTTTGTCTCGACGCCCATGCGTTCATTCCGTACCGGGCCTTCAATGATTACCAGCAGCTCGAGATGCTCAAGTGGTCCTGGGCGGCGATGAACGACAGCAACAGCGATGGCGACATCAGCGGCCCGAACGAAGGTATCGAGGTCCTTGTCGAGGGAGGGCCGAACGGCTTTACCGACGATGAACAGGAGATCGTCCGCGAGTCCTTTGAAGTCTGGGCGGATGTCCCGACGTCATATGTCGGGTTCCAGCTTGTTGGGCCGACGCCTGATCCCCTTCCGGTCGGGGACGTCGAGGACTTCATCAACAGCGTCTCGATCCAAGTTCCCACGGATCCAAATCAAGTTGTCGGCAACGGGATCCTGGGGCTGACGGTCTTCACGGTTCTCGTGAATGACGGTTTCTATCCCCCTTCGGGGCCGGTTCAGGTCTACATCAGCGGCGGACAGATTCTCGAGGCGGACATTTTGATCGATGGCGCCACGCATCGTCCGTCGGCTCCGGGCCAGAAGCCTTTAGCGTCGCTGAAGTCGACGCTTGTTCATGAAATCGGCCATTTCATCGGATTGGATCACACGCCGCTGAACAACGTTGAGATTGCCACGATCATGGGCACGGAGATGCTTATCGAAAGTCCCGTGGTCGCGTTGCGGGACGCCTCGAACGTGCTCAGGGTTGTTGGCGCGACGCCGACTATGTTTCCCATTCAGTTCGTCACGGATGACGGCGGCACCGACTTGTTGGACGGAGAGGATACGCTGGCGCCGGACGACATTGCGGGCGTATCGTTCCTCTACCCGCGGGGCAGCCAGGACGCATTCTTCATGATCGAACAGGAGGCGCGCACGCAAACGCGCGCGAGTATCCCGTCGATTCCGCTGATCGGCGGCCATATCGTGGCGTGGTGCGACGTGGACAACAATGCGGCGACGGCGCGCATTCCGCTTTTCAGCACGGTGACGGGCTACTACGAACAGCAGCCGATTTCGGGGGGGCGGTTCCACCTCTACGGACTTTATAAGGTCTTGGAGACGCTGGACGGCATCGAGCCGTTCGCGGCGACTTATACGTTTACCCTGAATCCGCTCAACGGGCTGGACTTTGGACGGCAGGCGCCCGTCGGGTACACGTCGGCGGACTTCATGGGAGAATCGGACTGGGGCGGGCAGGAAGCCCTGCCGCCGGTGTTTCCGTCCGAGGTGTTTCACGAGCTCGGGAACATTTTCGATCTGGCCAAGCATGACCTCGGCACGCCCATGGCTTTTGATCGCGACCGGAATGCGGCGATCAGCGTGGACTCGAGTAAAACCTTGCCCACAATGCGTCCGTGGATCGAGCCGATGTTTGGCGACCCCGACCCCGTGTGCCCCTGGAACATAATGTTCTCCGGCATCACGGGTGGCGGCGGGACCGCCGTTCCGCAGGCGTTGCGCGGCCTCCGTGACAACATCCTCTTGAAGACGGCGCTTGGCACGGCTTTCGTGGACATGTATTATCATGCAGCTCCGAGCGCGGCCGCGTTTCTGGTTCGACATGCCGGAGTCCTGGCGGCGCTGCGATTCATGGCGCCGGGTATGGAGTGGTCACTGATGCACCTTCCCGCGATCCTCGCCGCGTCATTGGGTATTGTCCTGCTTTGGTGGACGGCGCGCAGGCGGCGCAAGGCTCTTCTTGCCGGCTGTAGACGCGACGTCCGCGTCGCGTTTGAAAAGCGGCGGGGACGCCGCTTCCACACGGTGATCCTCGCGCTGGTGCTCGGGACGCTACCCGCGCTGGGTTCCGTCCTGAATCTCTCGGACCAGGAAATGGTCCGCATGTCTGACGAAATTGTCACCGGCAAAGTGCAGACGGTCGAGAGCAGTTGGTACGAGCGCAACGGCAAGCGCGGCATCACGACGGACATCGGCATTCTGCTCGATGACAACATAAAAGGCGGGCTCAACAAGAGCAGCATGCTATACTTGTCAGTGCTGGGCGGCCGCATCGGCAACATTCTCACCGTGGCAACCGAGACACCTTCGTTCAGCGTCGGGCAAGATGTCCTCCTTTACCTCAAACAGAAGGAAGGCGGGGGATATGTAGTCATCGCGGGGGCCCGCGGGAAGTTCGAGATTGAGACAGACGCCACGACGAGTAAGCAGTACCTCGTGGGTTCCTCGGAACTGGCGAAGACGGCCCTGGCCTCGACCGCAGCAAAGAGCGGCAACGCGGACAAGAAAGATCTGCGGAACCTGGAAGTGGTGAAGATCCCGCTCGATGACTACAAGGCATACCTCCGTGGAATCGTAAAGGCGCAGAAGTAGCCCGCCCGTATTCCTCCCGCCCTCGGTGGACGTGTCTCCTCCAAGGGCTTTCTTGTTTCCGTTGATGGGGTGTCCCTGGACTTGCGGATCGGCCTCTTTTCGGACTATTCTCATCCCGCGCAATGGAATGTGTTGCCCGGAGGCAGGAAGGAAGTTGGCGGTCGAAGGGAAGTTGTCGAAGGGCTGTCATCTTGTCGATGCGCTAAGGCGTTTTATGATAACGGATAAGAGCGTGTTGAATCGCGTGCAAGAGTCGCGGCGAGACATGCGGCTCTTTCAGGTGGTGACGGGTTCCTGTGCAGTTGCGGTTTCTTTCCCACAGGTCTTAGTGTACTCTATGGATGGTGGGTTTTACTCAAGATATCCCACTTATGGTGTGTTTTGTATGGAATCGAAGGCAATAGGAGTTGCACGCTAACATCCGATGTTACGAGGTCTTCTGATACGCCAGGCTTTTCTGGTGAGCGACTGGGTGCTTATACTGCTGACGGTTGTTGGAGTCTGTTTCGGTGTGGCGCATTCCATTGGAATGCCGCTGACGGGACGCATTTCTCCAACGGAGACTGCGGATGCCGCAGCTTCGGAACCTGGCGGCGCTCTGACGGATGTCAAACCCCGCGGGGACTATGAAGTCATTATCACGAGCGGGCTCTTTGGCTCCGCAGGCAAGATGGTTCAGGAGGCGCCACCGCCGGCCCCGCAGGAAACCGAGACACAGCTTCGCCTCAAACTTTGCGGCACGTCGGCTACGAGTCCGCGGGACCTGTTTGCGTCGGCGATCATTCTGAACGAAGAGAAGAACCAGGTTGGGGCCTTCTGTGTCGGGCAGGCCGTAGTGGACGACGTGACGCTCGAAGAGGTCTATCAGCGCAAGGTTGTTCTTTTCAATAAGAAGGCGAACAGGCGCGAGGTATTGCGATCCGAAGAGGAGCCGAAAGAAGGCGCCCCGGGCGATTCGGCGCCGCCTTCTACTCCGCAGTTGGCTTCGAGCCCCGGCGGCAACCGCGTGACGCTGAAGAAGCAGGAGATCGTTCAAGACCTCTTCATGAACTACGCGGATATCGTGACGCAGATCAAGCCCGAGTTGTATCACGACGCCCAAGGGAACGTCGCCGGCATCACGGCGAGCAATCTCGAGGCGATACCGATCGCAAAGAAACTGGGTGTGAAGGACGGCGACGTCTTGCAGACGGTCAACAACGAACCCATTGACAGCGAAGACAAGATCATCGAACTTGTTAACAAATACCGCAACTCGTCGACGTTCCGGATCGGCCTGCTGCGGGAGGGCAAGCCGGTTGTGGTGACGTATAAGCTGGAGTAGGCGCGCGGCAAGTCAAGAGTGCGGATGCACAGTTTGTCAAGCGAACAGTTTGTCTCCGTTCGACAAACTGTGGACAAACTGTGAGGAACGGAAGCGTTTTCAAGCGTTTGTGCTGCAAAAGGAGGCCTGCGAGGTGAAAAGGAGCAGCGTTGGGACAGTTTGTCGTGTCTTGACAAACTGTGACATTCGGCGGATCATGTGGGCCGCTTTGTTGTGTGTGGCCGTTTTCCTGGCGTTTGGGCCGGCCTGGTCGCAAGACGAGCCTGACGCCCCTGAGAATCCGCCGGGCGCCGAGCAGATGAGTGCGGAACCGCTGACGACGACGACGCCAGAACCGGCGCCGACGCCACAAGAACCGCCGCCCGCGCATCCCCAGGAAGCCCCACCCTCGGAGCCGGAGCCTCAGCCAGCGCCGGCCGAAGAGCCTCCGGCGGAAGTGGCTCCGTCGCCGCCGCCCGCGCCGGCGCGTCCGATGCCGGTGCGCCCGCGTCCGATCCGTCCGACGCGCGTTCCGGAACGGCGCGGTCCGCAACCAGGTCCGTCGGCCCAGCCGCAAGCGGCCACGCCCGCCGAGGATCTTCTTCCCAAGACCGGCGGCAAACCGGAGGAAGCCGTAACGTTTGATTTCAATGATGCGCCGCTGGACACGGTGGTGAAGTCGATTGCGCGGATGACAGGAAAGAACTTCGACATTGATCCGGCCATCGGTAGCACGCGCATAACGGTTATCACGCACGACAAGATCCCGCCGGAGATGGCCTATCAGGTTTTGGAATCGCTCCTGAATTCGCGTGGGTTCTCGTTGGTCGAATCGATCCCCGATCACCTGATCAGGGTTATTCCTACGAATACTGAGGACGGGCGGGAGAAGGTACCGATGACTAAAGGGACTGAAGGGGTCCCGAAAACCTACGACGAATTGTCCACGCACATTGTGACGGTCAAGTACGCGGACGCGGCGGAACTGACGACCATCCTCAAACAACTGGGGTCGAGGGCCTGTAGTGTGGACGCCTACGCGCGCACGAACACTCTGATCATTACGGACACGGCTGATGGGCTGCGTCGCGTTTTCTCCTTCCTCGCTGAAGTTGACGTTGCCGGTTTCGATACGGAGATGGAAATCTTCACGCTCGAGTACAGCCGGGCCGAAGTGCTGGCGCAACAGATACAGGACGTGCTGATGGGCGGGGGCGGCGGCGCGCCGCAGCCCGGCGGCGCCCAGCAAGCCCGCCGTCCGGCCCAGCCGACCCGGCCTTCGATGCGTCCGACGGTCCCAGGACAGAACCAGTCGATGGTGGTGGGAAGCAAGTCGGAAGTCCTTCGCCTTGTTCCGGATGAACGTTTGAATTCGCTGATCGTGGTAGCGACCACCGACATCATGGAGCGCGTACGCGACCTCGTGTCGAAGCTCGATTCTCCAACGCCCTATGAAGCGAACAACATGAACATATACAAGCTTCTGAACGCGAGCGCCGAGGACGTCGAGAAGGCGTTGAACGCGATCCTCGGAACGACGCCTCGACAGGGCGGCGAGAAAGGCGGGGCCGCGCAGTCCGCCGAAGTGCAGCCGTTCGAGAAGAAAGTGGTTGTGACGCGGTATGAACGGTCGAACGCCCTGCTGATCCTCGCGGCGCCGCAGGACTACAAACTGATCAAAGAGATCATCGCGCAACTCGACGTGCCGCAGCGGCAAGTGCTCGTTGAAGCTGTAATCATGGACGTGAGCATCCAGAACAACTTCGGGCTGACGGTTGATTCGTCGGCGGTCACCGGTAAAGACGGTTTCGTGATGGGAAACACGTCGAACATCAGCCAGTTGTTCAATGCGACGAGCCTGGCGACCGCGTTGACCACCACCGGGGCGAGTTCCAGTGCGTTGGCGGCCTATGCGTCGGCGAGCGTGATGGGCCTTGGCACTGGTGGCGGCATCACGGGGGGGCTCTTCGACGACATCACCGTCAAGATCCCCGTCGGGACGACCGGCGCCACGAGGACGATCAAGGTCCCGTTCGTGCCGTTTCTCATCAAATCTCTCGAGACGCTGACGGACGTGGATATTCTGTCACAACCGAGCCTTACGACCCAGGACAACGAGGATGCAAGCATCATCATCGGTCAGGAGCTTCCCGTGCCTACGGCGCGGTCCGGATACACTACTGTTCCCACCACCCCCGGCTCGCCGCAAACGCCGGTTCCCAACTATGGCCTCCAGAGTTACGGACGGGGCATCTCGCGCGAGGACGTTGGCGTTAAAATGAAGGTGACGCCCCATATTAACGAAGGGGACTACGTCGCTATCGAGATGGAGATTGAAGTGTCAAAGCCGATCACGAGCTCCGTGGGAATCGACGTGAATGACTTGGGTCCCACGTTCTCGAAATCGAAGATAACGAACAACGTGGTGGTGAAAGACGGGAGCACGGGCATCATCGGCGGGCTTATGGAGGAGACCGCAAACCGCGACAGGAAACAGACACCCTTCCTCGGCGACCTTCCGGTTATCGGTTGGTTGTTCGGCTCACGCAACAACTCGCGCACGAAGCACAACGTTGTCGTGCTGGTCACGCCCTACATCATCAAGGAGGGCATCGACCTGGACCGCATATCGAAGCACAAGATGGACGAATTCCGCGAGGCGAACGTGGATGTTCTCTTCGAGAAGGGCATCATTAAGAGAATACGGAAGAGCGCGTACATGCGCAACAAGTACCGCCCGAGCATCGTGCGCACCAGCGAGACCGGCGAGACCGGCGAGAAGAAGGACAAGTTCGAGCGGGGCGACGTCGCGAGGTAATAGATGAGCAGCAAGCAAGATACGGAACTTGGCTCGATTCTACTCGAGTTGGGCAACGTTCATCAGGAGCATATAGACGAGGCGCTTGAGCTCCAGAAGATCCGCCCCAAGAGGCTCGATGAACTGCTGCTCGATCTTGGATACGTGGACGAGGACCATTTGCTCGAGGCGCTGGGCCGTCAGTTTGACATCCCGGTCGAGCGGAACGTGCTGGGTCAGGTTGAGCCCGGCCTCACGACGAAGACGCCGATCAACTTCATCCGCGAATACCGTATGGTGCCCTTCCGCCGGAACGGCGCCGCGTTCTATGTGGCGATCAATGATCCCATGAACCTGTCGCCGCTGGACGACCTGCGTCTCTTGCTGGGCGGTCCGGTGATACCCGTGCTTTGCCGCCGGGCCGACATCGAGTCGATCATCGACAGCTACTTCGATCAGCAGAGCGAGAACGCGGCCGACATGATCGGTACGATCGCCATGTCGGAGGAAGACGAGGAGACGCCGTACCAGAACCTCGATGCGCTGGAGTCGCAGCGGGACCTGCTCGATTTGGCGAACGAGGCGCCCATAATCAAGCTCATCAACCTGTTGATATCCGGTGCGGTGAAGGAGCGGGCGTCCGATATTCACGTCGAGCCGTTCGAACGCGAGGTGCGGGTTCGGTACCGCATCGATGGCGTTCTCTACGAAAAGCTCACGATTCCCAAGTCGCAACAGGCCGCCGTAACGTCGCGCATGAAGATCATGGCGAATATGAACATCGCCGAGCACCGTCTGCCCCAGGACGGGCGCATCAAGATTCGCCTGAGCGGCAAGGAAATCGACATCCGCGTATCGGTGATTCCGGTGGCGTTCGGGGAACGCGTCGTGATGCGCATTCTCGAGAAGGGCAAGTTTCTTTTCAGCCTCGAAGAACTCGGGATGTCGAAGGTCGACTACGAGTTGGTGGACAAGCTGATCACGCGATCCCACGGGATCATCCTGGTCACGGGTCCGACCGGTTCCGGGAAATCGACGACGCTCTACGCCGCGCTGCAACGCGTTAACTCGCCCGACAAAAACATCATAACGGTCGAGGATCCCATCGAGTATCAGATGCAGGGGATAGGCCAAATCCAGGTGCGGCCCAAGATTGGGCTGACGTTCGCGGCCGGGCTGCGACACATTGTCCGCCAGGATCCCGACGTCATTCTCGTCGGCGAAATCCGCGACAATGAGACGGCGGAAATGGCTATCCAGGCATCGTTGACGGGACACTTGGTGTTCGCCACCCTTCACACGAACGACAGTGCCGGGGCTATCACGCGCCTCGTCAATATGGGAATCGAATCTTTCTTGGTGACCTCTTCGACGATTGCCATCATGGCCCAGCGCCTCATCCGCCGGATCTGCCAACACTGTCTGGAGCCATACGCCCCGGATCCCGCCAGCCTGCGCGACCTCGGCGTTCCCCAGGATGAGATCCCCGGCAAGGTCGTGTACCGCGGACGGGGCTGCGAGCATTGCCAGGGGCGCGGTTACTACGGACGTACGGGCATTTTTGAACTGCTCGTGATGACACCCCGTATCCAGGAACTGACATTGAAAGGCGTGGATTCGAACCTCATCAAACGCGAAGCGATGAAGCATGGAATGCGTACGCTGCGCGAGGACGGCGCTACGCGCGTGTTCCAGGGCGTTTCCACTATTGAAGAGGTCCTTCGCGTCACGCGAGACGACGTCGTCGATGAAGTGATGGACTGATGCAATGACATCGTGCGGCGCGCGCGCGCGGCGCTCTAATCCGTCCGTGAAGACACACCGCATCGTTGATTTCCGAGCAAAGGCGCATGGCGGGCTGGTTTGAATGCCAATTTTTGAATACAAAGCAATTGCAAAGTCGGGCAAGCCGGCTAAAGGGGTCATTGACGCGGATTCTCCCGCCGCGGCCCGGCGCAAACTGCGCGAACAGGATCTGTTCCCGACCGAGATCGGGGAGGCCGCCGGGAAGGGGACATCGAATGCCGTGGCCTCTGAGGTCCTCCATACGGGGAAGCGCGGAAAGCGTGAACCGATCGCTTTTGGACGAGTCAGCGTTCGCGACGTCGCGCTCACGACACGGCAGTTCGCAGTCCTGCTTCAGGCCGGGATGCCTTTGGTGGAAGCCCTGTCGGCACTCCTAGAACAGACGTCCAAACCGCGACTCAAGAAGGCGCTGTTCGACATCCGGGATCAGGTGAAGGGGGGCAGCAGCCTTGGGGATGCGCTCTCGCGGCATCCCAAGATCTTCTCGCAACTGTACACGAACATGGTCCGAAGCGGCGAAGCCGGCGGTGCTCTCGAGCAGGTGCTGCTTCGGCTTGCCGATATAGAGGAACAGCAGGCGAAGTTGCGGGCGCGCCTGATCTCGATGATGGTCTATCCCGCGTTCATGGCGATGTTCGCGATCGCGGTGATCCTTTTCATGATGGTGGTAATCGTACCGCGGATCACGAAGATATTCGAGAAGCAAAAACAGGAACTGCCCGCGATTACAAAGGTGATGGTTGGCGCGAGCCACTTCATCGGCTACTATTGGTGGCTGATTCTGCTGGTGGCAGCGGGGATCCTCGTGCTGTGGCGTGCTTGGGTGCGCACGGAGGCAGGGCGGCGCCGGTGGGATCGGCTAAAGCTTCAGGCCCCATTTTACAGTACGCTTCACTTGAAGCTTGTCATATCCCGCTTCGCGCGGACGTTGGGCACGATGCTCGAGAGCGGCCTGAGCATGATGGTTGCGCTTGACGTAGTGAAGTCCGTGGTCGGCAACAAGGTGATCGAAGAGTCCATGGCGGACGTGAAAGCGGGCGTGCGCCGCGGCAAGGATCTTGCCCAGCCTCTTCGAGAGGCGGGTTACTTTCCATCGATGTTGATTCACATGGTTGAATTGGGACAGCGGAGCGGCCAGATCGAGGCGATGCTGCTGAAGGTCGCCGATACGTATGACGAGGACGTGCGATTGGCGGTGGATGCATTGGTGGCGTTGTTGGAGCCCTTGATCATCGTGGTCATGGGCATATTTGTGGGTTTCCTGGTTCTCTCGATATTGCTGCCCATCCTGGGCATGAGCAAGAATATCTGAGGACCGCGGGACGCTTTGAAGCCAGCAAGGAGGTCTCTTATGAAAAGGACGGCGCAACAAACAGAGCGTCGGGATGAAGGTTTCACGTTGGTCGAGTTGATGGTGGTGATATCGATCATCGCGATCCTCGCGACGATCGTGACCGTAAATGTGCTCGGCGTGCGCGATAACGCCAACGTCACCGCCGCGCAAGCGCAGATTGCCACCTTCAAGACCGCGCTCACGAGCTACAATCTCGCATTCGGCCGTTTCCCGACGACGGCGGAAGGGCTTGAGGTTCTCATTCGCAATGAGAAGCGGGCGTTTCTGGATGCGGACCAGATCCCGTCTGATCCGTGGGACAAGCCCTATGTGTACACTTCGGAAGGGCCGCGCCAGTTCAGGATCATCAGCTACGGCGGGGATGGGCAGGCTGGCGGGTCAGGTCTTGACGCGGACATATCGAGCGACAACTTGAAGGGCAAGAGGTAATCTCATGATCTCGCGTCTTACCCGAGAGCATCGGGTTCGCGGGGTTGTCTCGATGCCCGACGGATTCACCCTCGTCGAGATGCTCCTCGTGATGATGGTGATAGCGCTCATGGCGGCGATCTCCGTGCCGCAGTTGATGCCCACGATCCTCCTGTCGCGGCTCGACGGGGCCGCGCGGCACGTGGCCGGGTATGGCCGTGCCGCGATGGCGCAGGCGACGCTGATGCGTGAGACCATCATCGTGAAACTGGATCTCACGAATCAGGAGTACTGGGCCGTGCGCCGGGTGGAAAAGGCCGCAAGCATCTTTGACGAGGAGTCGAAGGACGGAAAAAACAAGGCCGCGACGGACAAGAAAAAGAAGAAACGCCGGGACACGTCCCGGAAACAGACCGGCGGCAATGACGGGCGCAACGACGATTTCCTGAATCTGCTCGGATACGGCCGTTCGGAAAAGGACAGCGTGACCTCGGACGAGAACGGGATGACGGAAGCCGACCTGATGCGCAACAAGTTTGACCGTTTTGTACAGACGCAGATGCTGGCGAGATCGAAGCAGGTGAAGCGCGGAGGCATACTCGACGAGATCGGCCCGCTGTTTGACAAGAAGTTTTCGCTCGAAGACGAAAAGGAAACCGAGGAGGAAGTGACGGACCCGTTGCTGTCTAGGACGAGCTTGCCGGACGGCGTGGTGATCGAATCGGTGCACGTGGGCGGCGCCAGCTACACGAAGGGAGAGGTCACGATCGAGATCACAGCGCTGGGTCTTTCCCAGCAGGTCACGTTTTACCTGAAAGGCGAGGACGAATCGTATTACACCGTGTTCTGGGATCCGATCACGGGGAACGTCCACATCGAGAAAGGCAAGAAAGATGTCACGTAACGCTGGAGGGCCGAATGGCCGCGCCGGGTTTACGCTGATCGAGGTCCTGGTAGCGTTGGCCTTGCTGGGTATGACGGCGGTGGTGCTTCTTGACGCCCACTACGGGGCGATGCGCCTTTTCACGGAAACGCGGGACGAGGTGCTGATGCAGGGATTCCTGGAGCGGGCGCTCGGGCAGGCGGAGGTGGAGGTGATGTCCGGTTCGCTGAACGGCTCCGGCACGTTTGGAAAGCGCTATCCGGATTACAGCTACACGTATGACGCCAAGGCCGAAGAGGTTAAGGGGGGTGTCTCCATTCCGCTTTACACGGTGACGGTTTCCGTCACGGGTCCCGATGGCGAGTCCAAGACAATGACCGAGTTGGTCTACAACACGAGTGAATGATGCGGCAGTCTGTCAATGAAAACAGAGGTCATACGCGTTCCGGATCCCGGCGCGCGGGCGGTTTCACCTTGATCGAGGTATTGTTCGCGATTTCCCTCGTTGCGGTGGTGATGGTGATTGTCTACGAAAGCTTCGCGGCGGTCACGGATGCCACGAGCGAGGCGCGGCTCAGCGCGGAAGAACTGCGCGTCCGTGAGTTTCTGACGCGGAGTTTTCAGAGCAGCTTCTCGACCGTTTATGTGGACCCCCCGTACACGAACGAGCAATTCGAGTTCATCGGCGTCGGCGAGACGGGAGGCGGGAGCACGATGGACTCCGTCGATTTCTGTTCCTCGGCGCCCTTGATGGGAGGGACGGCCCCGCCTGGGTTTTTCAAGCGCGTGCATTATGGCGCCGCGACGCCGGGCACGTCGATGACCCTTGGCAAGGGAGACACGGCTGAAATGGAGGGACTCGCGCGGTCCACGCTGACGTTCGAGGCGACGGAGACGCTCGTGGCCATGACCGCGCCTCGCCCGGAGGACAGCGGTTTCAAGAAGGATATAGCGAAGGACGAAGCGTCCGAGGCCTTCGGTTTGGATTCGGAATCGCCGGCCTGGACGGCGCCAATCGCGGCGCTTGACTTCTCCTACTTTGACGGCGAGGAGTGGGTCGAGGAATGGAATTCGACTGATATCGGGCGGATGCCCTGGTGCATTCGGATTCGTCTGAATTTCGCGCGCACGGAGCAGGAGGCGGATGCCGGCAACAACGGCGGCGACGTGGCTGAAGATCCTGATTTCGAGATGTACATTCCGATCCCCATCGGCATGGGTGTATGGACTCCCGCCGATCAGTGGCTGGAAGCGATCGGATACAGCGGATTCAACGGCGGCGGGATTGCCGATGAGCCAGGCAGCAACCGAGGCGTCAACCAAGGCGTCAACCGAGGCGTCAACCAAAGTGGCAGCCAGAACCGCAGCAAAGGCTAGGAAGGCCCGATGGTCCTCCAGTCAAGCCTGGAAGATACGTGAACGTAATGGATATGGTCAGACATATGGCAGGCGGTGAGGTACGGTGCGTAACGGCGCGCTTCCGGACTGAACCGCGCAACGGGAACGGAGAAGAAGGCGTAGCCTTGATGGTTGTGCTCCTCTTCATCCTGTTGCTGAGCGTCATCGTGGTGGAGTTTGCCTACGAGATGCAGGTTGAAGCGTCGCTTGCGACGAACATGAACCGCGATTTCCAGGCCTACATTGCCGCGAAGTCCGCCATTGCCGTGGGCATGGAACTGCTCCAGGCGGACCTGATGCAGGACGACATCATGAATGCGGCGCAAACGGGACGCCAGCAGGTCCCGGCGGCCGGAAGGCAGGGGAACGTGGGGCAGAACCCCGGGGAAATGTATGACGCTCTGACCGATGCTTGGGCGATGGGCATTCCAGATCAGGCGCTCAACGACGCGGTCATGCGCTGCAACATTACGGATGAATGCGGAAAGCTGAATCTGAACGCCGTGATTACCCCGGACGGACAGAGGAATGAGATGCTGGTGAATGCCCTGCATACGCTTTTTACGAACCTGGGTGTCGAGGAGGACCCGACGGAGGCCATCCTGGATTGGCTTGACCCCGACGACAACGCTGAGCCGGAAGGGGCGGAGTCGGATTACTACGAAGGCCTGGAAACGCCTTACACCTGCAAGAACGGTCCGATGGACTCGATAGAAGAATTGCTGCTTATTGCCGGGATCCCCGCGGAGCTTTACTTCGACGCCCGGTATTTCGTTCGGGGTGAGGACATGGACGAAAGCGAAGAGGAACTCGAGACGGTTTCGTTGCCGGACCTTCTGACGGTCCATGGGAGCCCGAGCGGCGCCGTCAACGTCAACACGGCCCACCCCGAGGTGCTCGCGGCGCTGCTGGAAAACGGAGCCGCCATCGAGGACATCGTGCAAATGCGTCTTGAAGAGCCTTTCCGCAGCCTGCAAGACTTTACCAGCCGCGCGGGCGTCAGCGCCCCGCAACAGAAGGGCAAGGTCCCGACGGCCGGAAACCAGAAACCTGCGGCGCAGGCAGGACCCAAGGCGAACAAAGATCCCAAGCAGAAGGACCCAAATAACGATGACGGAAAGCAGACGCCGCCAGTCCCCTCTCCGCAGTCGCAAGGGCCGTTTACAGTTCAGAGCAATATCTTCAGGATCTTTGGAGACGGTCAATCGGGGGACGTGATGGTGCGCGTCGAGGCGTACGTGTTCCGGCTTGGCGATCAGTCGACAATGATGACCTCCCCAACGCCCAATGCGGGAACCAAGCCATCAGATAAGGATAAGGGGAAGGATAAGGCGAAGGCGAAGGATACAGGGAAGGATAAAGAGAAAGGCAAGGGGGCGAGTGAACCCACGATGGAATCGTTCCGAATTCTTGACTGGCGGGTGATAAGATAGTGGCTATAAGCGACTGAATCGACGGGAGTGGAATGGATGGTTGTTCGAGCAAGAGTTGCGGCGATCGAGTTTGCGGGCGATGAAGTCCGCCTTGCGGTTGTGAAGACCGGCGCACGGACGCCAAAGGTCCTTGAACTGCATTCGCGCCGCGCCGCGTATGACGCGCCGGAACAACGTGTCGATTCTCTCGTCGCGGCGGTGAAGTCGTTGTTGAAGGATGTGAAACATCGCCCGGCGGCCATCGTTCTGTGTCTATCGAGCTCTCACAGCATGGTGCGGACGCTGACGATCCCGTTTCGCGGCGCGCGCAAGGTGGCGTCGGCGGTTCGGTTCGAGCTCGAGCCGTACCTTGCGTTTCCTATCGAGGAACTCGCGGTTGATTTCTCTCCTGTGCTCGAGGCGGACGGCCAGACGGATGTGCTGGCCGTTGGGATTCGCCGCGCGGTGATCGAGGAGCAACTGAATATCCTCAATGCGGCGGGGATCGACCCGGAGGGCGTGGATGTTGACGCGGTGGGGCTGACGGGGCTGTGGCGCGCGTCGCGGCCGAGTATGAAGGGTCTTCACGCGGTGTTGCACGTGCGCGACGAAGGTTCCGTGGTGGCCGTGGTGTGCAACAAGACGCTGGCGTACTTCCGTTATCTTGCGTTCGGGGTCGAAGGCATGCGGTCCAATCCGGCCGCGGCGGCGCGTGAAGTGTTGAATTCTATGAGAGCTTTTCAGGCGGGCTGGCGAGGCGAGGGCGAGATCGCGACGCTTGCCGTGACCGGAGACGCCGCTGGCACCGAGTCGTCGGAGTCGGATGGAGCGTGCGAGGCGTTCGGGCGGCATTTCGACATCCCAGTGACGAGACTAAACCTCTTGGAGGCGGTGAAGGCCGTCGAGCTTGCGCGAGCGGCCAAACCTGTAGCCGTTAGTGCGTCCGCGGAGGCGCCCGCGTCCGGGACCGGCGGAACGCCGGATGACGCGAGCGGCCCTGACGGGGTGTCGGCGGACGCGGTTGTGGAATCGGTTTCCTTCCGCGAGGCCCTTGGGCAACCCGTAGACGCGACGTCCTCGTCGCGTTTGCAAAGCGGCGGGGACGCCGCTTCCTCGTCGCGTCTGCAAAGCGGCGGGGACGCCGCTTCCACGTCGAACGTCGAGCAGGGTTCGTGCGTGAGCAATGCGTGGGAGGCCCTGATCGGCGTTGCGCTCGGCGCAGCCGGAGGCGGGTTCTCGATGAATTTTCGGGACGGCGACTTGGCGCCGAAGGCCGCGCTGCGCGGCGTGGCGCCGAACGTGATGGTGACTTCGTGTCTAGCGCTGCTGCTGCTTGCGGGTGTCGCCTGGTATTACCATTATGGGCGCGTCCGGAACTTGGCCGAGTCAGAAGAGTTGAGGGCGCAGATCGCTGAACTTGAGACGGAGGTCAACGCGTTGAAAGACAAGGGGATCAACCTTCCCGAGGAGACCTTCAACGATCCGACCCTGCTGGATATCCTCGGAGAGATAGCCGCGAAGATGCCCGATCAGAAGGTGGCCCTCACGGAGGTGAAGATTGATAAGAGCGCTTCCTCGGAAGGCGGTGCGAGAGAAGCCGGAGGCCCCTCTCCGCCATGGATCACGATCCGGGGCGATGTGAAAGACGACAATGTGTTTAGCCAGGTGATGTCCGACCTCCGGCAATCGAGCATGTTGGACGTGGAAGAGCCCGACCTGAAACTCGACGGCGGGAAATCCACCTTCAAGATTGTGGCGCGCCGCAAAGAGCCCTCGGACTGACGATTCCTGAATCGGATCGACTCCGAGTAGGACGGGTTTGAAACCCGTCCTACGATGCGATGCGGCGCGTCCTCGGTTCAGGTCAACAAGGAGACGGTTAGTGAAAGATGCGAACGCGGAGAAATCAGGGCGGCGGCAGTCATCCCCGGGGTTGACGATAAGCATCGTCGCCGTCGTGTTCGTCGTGTTTATGGTGATCTTCATTTGGACTGGGCCGCTCAAACGGTACCGGATGTCTGAAAGGGATCTGGCGAACTTGCAGCAGCAGGTCGGGGAACTGCATGACGCGAAGCTGGCCGAGGAGGCGCGGCTTCTGCGACAGGAAGCCCTGACGGCGCGACTGAAAGAGCGCAAGCCGAATTTCGACCTGTGGTCATTCATGAATACGATTCTGGCCGAGACCAAGTTGAAGGACAAGGCCAACCTCGAAAATTACAAGCCGCGTGGCGCCGGCACGGGCAAGGACGCGGTTGAGGACGTCACGATGGTCCAGTTGCGGCTCAACGGCGTTACGCTTAAGGAGCTTGTGGACCTGCTACACAAGATCTACGCGAGCAAAGATCTCGTGGTGATGTACAAACTCGAATATCTGCGGGCCCTCAGCGAGGACAAGGGCCTCGAGTGCAACGTCATCTTCCTCACCCCCAAGGCCTGACGCGGCCTATGGGGCCCTCGGCGGCCAAGGTGCGCCAACCAAACCCATTGCGTCAAGTGAAAATCTACGCGAAATGGTTGGCATTCGCGGATTTGACAACTTGGGCGTTGGTCATTAGGATCAATTTCTCATTTCCGGGCGTACTGAGAGTATCCATGGAGAACCATACGTAATGCACCCCTATCGAACACACACTTGCGGCGCGCTGCGTAAGGCCGACGCAGGAACGGAAGTCCGCCTCTCGGGCTGGCTCCACCGGAAACGCGATCACGGCGGCGTCATCTTCATCGATCTTCGCGACCACTACGGTCTGACGCAGGTTGTGGTCAACCCCAATCGGGCGTTCTTCGGCGAAGCGGAACGGGTGCGCTTTGAGAGCGTGATCACGGTTACGGGACGGGTTGTCGAACGTTCGGAAGAGACGGTGAACCCGAATCTCCCGACGGGCGGGATCGAGGTTGTGGCGGATGCGTTCGAGATCGAGTCGATGGCGGAGCTGTTGCCATTTCCGGTCAACCAGGAGTTGGAGTGTGCTGAGGAAGTGCGTCTCCAATATCGTTTCCTGGACCTGCGCCGGGAGCATCTGCACGGCAATATCATGCTGCGGTCGCGGACGACGCAGCTTGTCCGGCAACATCTCATCGACCGCGGCTTCACGGAATTCCACACGCCCATCCTGACAAGTTCGTCGCCGGAAGGCGCACGGGATTACCTCGTGCCGAGCCGTCCGTATCCGGGGCAGTTCTACGCTCTGCCGCAGGCCCCTCAGCAATTCAAGCAACTCCTGATGGTTTCCGGTTTTGACCGTTATTTCCAGATCGCGCCGTGTTTCCGCGATGAGGATTCGCGCGCGGACCGGAGCCCCGGCGAGTTCTATCAAATCGATATCGAGATGTCCTTCATCACGCAGGACGACCTGTTCTGCGAACTCGAGATGCTGATGTGCAGGGTCTTCAAGGAACTCTCGAACAAGAAGATTCCAGCGGAGAAGTTCCCGCGTATTCCATATCGCGAGGCGATGGAGAAGTACGGTACGGACAAGCCGGATCTACGGTACGGCCTCGAAATGGCCGACCTCACGGCCGTCTTCGCCGAGTCGGAACTGAAGGTGTTCGCCTCCGCTGCGAAAGCCCGCGGCGCCGTGAAGGCGATCAACGCGAAGGGTGTCGCCGCGCAACCCCGGAAGTTCTTCGACGATGCGGAGGCCTTTGCGAAGAGCGAGGGGGCGAAGGGTCTCGCCTGGATCGCGCTTCGCGACAAGGAGATGAAGGGCCCGATCGTGAAGTTTCTGAGCGATGCCGAGAAGCAGGCCCTCGTGGCCGCCACGGGCGCGGAAGAAGGCGACGCGCTGTTCTTTGGCGCGGGAGATCGTGCGGCGACGAATACGCTGATGGGCAAGGTCCGGAACTATCTTGCGAACCAGCTTGGGTTGATCGATCGGAACGTCGCGGCGTTTTGCTGGATCGTTGACTTCCCGATGTTCGAGTGGAACGAAGACGAGAAGAAGATCGATTTCTCGCACAATCCGTTCTCGA
>CAZPMT010000030.1:0-49355 GCA_964587655.1 uncultured Nitrospiraceae bacterium | reverse complement strand
AACGTCCACTTTGTCCACTACTTGGACAAACCCAACTGGCTCCAATTGCCGAATCCAGGATTATAGGAGAAGGGCTGCCCCTCATCAAACCTTAGGGCGACGCTTGGGCGTACGCTTGGAGGCCCGCTTAGGAGAGTCTTTCGATGACGGTTCCGCGGAAGGCTTGCCTTTCGCCGACTTTTTTCTCGAACCGCGACGTGCGGGAGCGGCTTCCTGCTCCAAACGCGTGAAGATTACGAGGCCGGCCAAACCCGCCAGGCTGCCCGCCAAGACAATTCGCGGCGGCGACCAGACAGGGCTGTGTTCCACATCGAGAACGGCCGCGTGGGTCGGATCGGGCGCGGGAGGCCCTTGTGAGAAACGCCAGTCGCGCAGGCGCACATGTTCCCCCGGTCCCAGCGAGAACGCTCGATCAAAATGCGTGTCCTCGTCGGAGGCCGTGAAGTCATACCGCACCTGCGGCGGGTCGGCCTTCCGGGAAAACTCGAGCAGCACGTCGCCGCGCCGAACCGCCTCGCCCTGCCGAAGCCGCAGGTCCCCCGATGGTCCCTGCAACACCGCCTCATACACCGTCGAGTCCTCTGCCGAAACGGGGAGCGCTGTCCGTAGGGCCTGATCGAACCGGATCTCGAACGGAAAACCTTCGGGCGACCAGGTTTCTCCCGCGGACAACGTCCTTTGCCCGCACGGCTGCCGATTATGGTACGCCGCGAAGACGGCCCTGTCGTCATCGAACGCACTAAGAAGGATGACCGTCTCGAGACGGGGAAAATACTCGAACCGCACCCGCGCATTGGCGTCCCGCCGGTTTGCGTCCGCCCGCTCGACCGACCGCTGCCCCCCTTCAAGGAACTGGACCTCGACAAAAGGCTCCGGACCGGATTCGTCCAGCCGCAACAGCGTGACGGATCCTCCGTTTCTTAATTCGGCGCCCGCGCCGGAGAGAAAGGACTCAAGCCAATTCACCGTGACGCCCTCGACGACGCCCCAGCGCGCCGCTTCGATGCCGGGCAGCCCAGCCGCCAACGCGTCGTGCGCCGCGGCTTCGGAAGGACTCCAGGAACAGTACAGCCCGATCTTCGGCTCGACCCGCCGCCAAGCGTTCGCGGACACAAAAACGTTTTCCGTCCAAGCCTGCCCCGGGCCGCGCAGCGAAAGCGCGGCCAATGGCTCCCCTGATGCGTAGCGGAAAAGACCGGACCATTTCCGGACGGTTTTGAGTTGATACTTCTCTCCATTGACCTCGATCTCGCCATGTTCTTGAAGGTCTATCGATCGTTCGAGCCCCGCCCCGGCGGCATCGGTCTTGATATCGCCGGAGATCTTCACAAGATTGTGCGGCTGCTCCTCTCGCAACACGTGGGCCTGCTTCAGACGGATCGAAAACGGCAACCGCACCGCGTCGTACCTGCCGTTACCAAGGAGTTTCACAGAAGTCCCCGGGCTCTCAAACGGAATAGCGGGCGCAGTTTCGCTGCGGAAATCCCGCTTGACGTCCAGAAACGAGAGGCCAACTCCCTCTTGCGCTTTAGTGACGGCGAAGCGCTCGGACTTCCCAAGACCAATGCAGATCTCACCCCGGAACGCGCGGACCCAATTCCACGCTTCCGCGGCAGCGGACAGCAACACAACAACAATCGCCAGAACGGTCAGCACTTTCTTTAGGCGAGGCAGCTTCATTCACAAAACCCCACTGGAGCAACGAAAGGGATCATATTCGGAATCGGACCGCCCGCGGATCGGCATCGCTACACCCACGTTCAGTGTACGTCACTTCGCGGGAATGATGTCGGACGCAACCACGGATTCCTCCGACTCCCGCCGGAAGAACGACCGGATGCCCTCCTCGACACTGTAGAGGATAGGCACGACGAACAAGGTCAGCACCGTGGCGAACAGCAGCCCCACGATGAAAGGAATCGCCATTGGACTCCACCACTGGGCGCTCTCGCCGCCGACAATCCACTTGAACTGCTTGAAGTCGAAACTCACTTGGAGCGCCATCGGAACCAGGCCGATTGTCGTTGTCAGCGCGGTCAACATGACGGGACGGAACCGCGTCATGCCTGCCTCGACGATCGCCTCATCGAGGGGTACGCCTCGCTTCCGTAACTGGTTGATGAAGTCGAGAAGAACGATGCCGTTGTTCACGACGATTCCCGCCAGACCTATAATCGCCAACCCGGTCATAATCACGTCGAAGGGCATATCAAACAAGACAAGCGACAGGAAAACGCCGGACAGCGACAGGATTACCGTACTCGCGATAATCAGCGGCTGCAAGAGCGAGTTGAATTCCGCCACCATCACCAGCGTAATCAAGAAAAGCGCCGCGATAAAAGCGTTCCGGAGGAATAGCTGCGACTCCTCCATGTCCTCATTCTCGCCCGTGTAACTGACGGTATAGTCCTGAGGCAACTCGAGACCCTTCAGTTTCTCCCGCACGTCGTTCAAGACCTCCGGCGCCAGCCTGTTGCCCTCTACTTGGCCGGAAACGGTTATGGTCCGCTTCCGGTCGATGCGCTTGATGCTGCCGAGCCCCCCTCCCTCTTCGATATTCGCAACGGCGCTAAAGGGTATCGGGTTGCCCAGAATATTGATGAGATTCATCGATTCGAGATTGGCGATGTTCTCGCGGAATTCTTTCGGGAACCGCACCGTGACATCGTACTCCTCATCCCCTTCCCGATACTTGCCCGCGTCGAGACCCTGGATGGCCGCCTTCACCGTCAGCCCCACGAACTGTGTGTTCAACCCCGCAAGTGTCGCCCGCTGACGGTCCACGTTCACACGGACCTCGGGTTTGCCTTGATCGTAGTCGTCACGCACGTCCACCAGGTTCGGAACGTCCTTGATCGTGCGCTTGACTTCCTGCGAGAGCTTAGCCAGCACCGCGAAACTCTCGCCGCTGATCTCGATGTTCACCGGAGGCCCCGTCGGCGGACCTTCCTTCTCCTTCTCGATACGGATGGTTGCCCCGGCCAATTGACCCACCAGCGTTCGCACCTTGTCCACCACGAGGCTCGGCAGGACTTTGCAGTTCTCGAGCTTCGGAAACTTCATCGTGACCCGGTTCAAATGCGTCACATTCGACCCGGACATGCTCCCCATCGACTTGACGCCTCGCGAACCGACGTTGGCGATCAGGAACTCCATGTTCCCGACCTCAGGCTGCACGCGCGCCTCGATTTCCTTGACGTACTTGTTGGAAGTGTCAAGGTTCGTGCCCTGCGGGCAGTCAATATCGATGTACGCCTGGTGCGGCTCGACGTCGGGCATGAATTCTATCCGCGCGCGGGCAGCGAAAATGAACGTGATGGACAGCAGTATCGTCACAAAGGCCGCCATCGTCACAAGCCGCCAGCGCAGGGCGCCGCGCAGCACCTGGCCGTAGGCGCGCAGGAAGGCCGGGTGCTTCACCTTGCCGCCTTCCACGACCTTCATACGTTTGGGCTTGGGCATCCACAACGACGCTATCGCCGGGTTCACCACCATCCCGACGAACAATGACGCCAACAACGCGACGATTACCGTCAGCGGCAGGTAGTACATGAAATCGCCCATAATGCCCGGCCAGAACAAGAGTGGGAAGAACCCAGCCACCGTGGTCAACGTCGAACCGATAATGGGCCATGCCACCTCCGAGGCGCCAACGTAAGCCGCCTCGACGCGGCCCATCCCAAGCTGCATGTGCCGATACGTGTTCTCGACCACGACGATGCTGCAGTCCACAAGATTGCCCAGCACAAGGATCAGGCTGTAAAGGACGATCATGTTCAACGTAATGCCCGTGAAGTACAGCACGGCTAAGGTGAGCAACATCGAGATCGGAATCGCCAGCGCGATGAAAAGCGCGTTGGTCACGCCCATGAACATGAAGATGCACGCAAGCACCAGTATCAGGCCGGTCAGAATGCTGTTCTCCAGTTCCGAAACCATGTCCCGCACGTCATTCGCGTAGTCCACCGTTACGGCGACCTCCGTGCCGCCCGGCAGTTTCTTGCGGGCTTCATCAAGGATCGCCTTGACCTCGTCGGAAATGCGGATGATGTTCTCGCCGGCCCGCTTCGATATGGTCAGAATCACCGCCTGCTTGCCGTTCACGCGCGCCAGCGTCGCTGCGTCCTTGAACCCATCACGGATCGTCGCGATGTCGCGCAGGTATACGATGCCCTTCTCGCCGCGTTTCACCACGAGGCTGTTGAGTTCCTCCGGCGTCTTGAACTCGCCAGGAACGCGGACCAGATACTTGGCTTCACCGAGATCCAGGGCGCCGCTCGGCGTGTTGACGTTCTCGAGCTGCGTCAGCAACGCGAGGTCGCTCATCGAGACCCCGTACTGCGCAACACGCTGAGGGTCCACCTCGATCTGGATCTCGCGCTCGACGCCCCCCACGACCTCGACATCGAGCACGCCCTTGACCGTTTCGATCCGGTCCTCGAGGTCCTTCGCGATCTTGTCAAGCGCCACGAGACCGATGTCGCCTTTCAGGCAAAGAAGTATGACCGGCAACTCCGCGAGATTGATCTCGCCGATCATCGGATCATCGGCATCGGGAGGCAGGTCAGCCTTGGCCAGGTCAACCTTGTCGCGAACCTTCTGGAGCGACGACTCGATATCCGTGCCGGCCTGAAATTGGATGACGGTCGACGAGACCCCCTCGAGGCTCGTGCCCCGGACTTCCTTCACGCCCGAGATCCCCGTAAGCTTGCGCTCGATCGGAATCGTTATCAGCGATTCCATGTCCTCGGGAGACACGCCCTGATACGCCACCGTTACCGTGACGATCGGGACAATAACCTCCGGCGCCGCCTCGCGCGGCAACGTGAAATAACTGTACATGCCCAACACGAGGACAAACGCGAGGAAGACAAGGACCGTGACGCTTTGCTTTATGGCGATCAGATTCAGCTTCATTACTACAGGACCTCGATGACTTTCACCGGGTCGCCGTCCTGAAGGTCGCGCTGTCCCACCGTGATGAGCCTGTCGCCCGCTTTCAGCCCATTCACCACCTGAACGCTGTTGCCCTGCAACACCCCGACCTCGATCGGACGCGCGTGCGCCACGCCGTCGTTCTCCACCATTACAAGGCGTTGGTTCTCCATGCTCAATATCGCGAAAAGCGGAACCACCATCGAGTCCGGAAAGCTCTTGCGCACAAAAGTGGCCCGCGCGATCATCCCAGGCTTGAGAAGGCCGTCCGAATTGTCGACTTCGACCTCGCAGATAAAGGTAAGCGTCGCCGGTTCGGCGGTCGGCGAAACGCGGTAGATCTTGCCATCGAATTCCTTGCCTGGAAGCGAGTCCAAGTGAACCTTGACCGAATCGTCCTTCGCGAACGCGGAGACGTCCCGCTCGGGAAGGCCCGCCCGAACTTTTACCTTGTGGACTTGCACAAATCGCGCAAGCGGCATGCCCGTGTCCACGAATTCGTCCTGTTCCTTCAGGAGCTTGTCAATGACCCCGTCGGCCGGCGCGGCAATCACGCTCTTATCGAGCCGGATCGTGAGCAGCCGCACGTTCGCCGAGGCCATGTCGCAATCGGCCTGAGTCTTGTCCAACGTCTGACCCGAGGCTACCCCTTTCGTCGAAAGGGTCTTCGCGCGCTGCAGTTCCTGACACGCAAGCTTGTGCTGCGCCTGGGCCTGGTCAAGCTGGGCTTGCATCAGGCTCGTGTCGATCCTGAGCAGTTCCTGCCCCTTCTTGACCCGGTCCCCCTCCTTCACCCCCTGCCACTCGATCTTCCCCGGCCCTTCCGCGCCCAACAGGACGTCTTCCCAAGGCTCAACGTGCCCAGTCAGAACCAATTCATCGTTCACGAGCGTCGGCTTAAGCAACCGAACGTTAACGCTCGTGGCCTCTTTGCCCTTGTCGGGCGCCGCCGCCTGAGCCTCGGAGGAGGCCCCACGCAGTTTCGCGGCCACAGTCGTGGACACGTATCCGGCGGCGGCAATGGCCGCACACAGTATTAGGCTTACAAGCGCGTGTTTCATAACGTCTCTCTTTTCCTAATCCGTGCCAAGACTCAAGCTTGGCTCTCGCCGCCTTGGCATCTCATGGCCGCGAACGGGCTCCTGACTTTCCGCACCGACGGGGCCGGACAGCGCGCTCCGTCCATAAAAATCTCCACCAGCGCGTCCGCGAGTTCCGGCGTCAATCGGCCTCCCTCCATATAATACGCACGCGCCATGTCATGCATGTCCATAATACCCGCAAACACAAACGCCAGCACCTCAGGATCCCCGCCGGCCAGCTCTCCCGAGTCCAGTCCATCCTGCACGATTCCTACAATACGCTCAAACCGGCTTTCAACCAGTGCGTGCGTCTCGGAGCACACCTTGCCCGTGGGCCCGGAGAAGAACGCCTGCAGGATCAACCGCACGATCACCGGTGAACGTTCCGTCTGCTCGAAGCCCAGTCGCATGAGCGCCTTGAGCCGCTCACGGCAACCCGAGACTCTCGAAGTAATATCATCTATCGACGCGTTGAACTCCGCAAAGCTGCTCTGAACGAGCCGGATAAACAGGTCTTCCTTGTTCTTGAAGTAGTAGTAAAGAACAGGACGCGTCACTCCCGCGCGCTCGATGATCTCACGAATCGACGTGCCATCGTAACCATTTTCAGAAAAAAGGGTTAGAGCACTGTCAAGAAGCCGCTTTTCAGCGTCCTTCCGACCATTGGCCTTCAATCCCAACTGTTTGTCGTGGCCACAGTTTGTCGAACTGGGACAAACTGTTGACAAACTGTGGTCTGTTACCGGTAACCCCATAGCGCCTTTCAAACCCCGCAGCCTATACCTACCGTTCGTTAGGTTACTCCGATCCTACCCGATAGCATCTCCTATTGTCAAACGGATGAGTGGAGTGGCCCATCGCCAAGAAGGCCCAAGCTGGCGCATGTCCTTCCAGGAGCCCCCGCGAAATCATCGGTCCAGTTTCCGCCGGATCTCCGTCAACCGTGCCAGTGTCGTGTCGTCGAGCCGTTCTTCGACGCGCAGCAGCGTGTCATGCTTCTGGGTCTTCTCAACCGTGGTGCGCGTCTCGGCGTCTGATTCGCGAACGGTGTTGAGGAAGTTTTCGGGTTCCATGACGAGGGCGTTGAGCCCCCGGCACAGGTCGCGTATGCCGCGGTCCGCACTGACGACAATGACGTTTCGCCGGTTCTGCGACGTGTATACGATGCGCTCGATGACGGTATCGGCCGATTGGTGTCCCGGCGAGTAGAGCACCTCCAAACCGGGATACTGTAGCGACGGACTCAGCGGCTGGATCTGCCGGCCGCGTCCGTCGAAGACGATCTTGGCCACGGATCCCGTGGCCGCGCAGAACCGGCCCACCTTCTCGATCAATGCGTCGCGCGCCGCCTCGAAATCCTGCACCGCCAACGGTTGCAGTAACGAGGAATGGTGAATAACGTTGTAGCCGTCAATGTAATACGTCGAAGGCATGAGGGGGAGTCACTCGATATAATCGCGGTGCACGCGCGGCCCGATGCCCGCCAGGATGTCATACGGGATGCTTTGGGCGTTCTTGGCCAGTTCCGCGGCGGTGATCGTCTCGTCGCCGTCCGTGCCGATGAGCGTCGCCACGTCGCCGGCGGCCACGCCGTCGACGTGCGTCACCTCGACGATCATCTGATCCATAGACACGCTTCCACGGACGGGGCAGCGTTTGCCGCGAATGAGGACGTCGGCGCGATTCGAGAGACCGTGCTTGTATCCGTCGGCGTATCCCACGGGCAGGACGGCCGCGCGCATCCGGTCAGGCGTCGTGTACGTGAGGCCGTATCCGATGCCCGATCCCGGTTCGAGATCCCTGACGAGCACGACGCGCGTCTCCCATCGCAACACCGGCTTCAGGATAGACGGTCCGGGGGGTGTCGTCGAGGCAGGCCAGACGCCATACGTCATGAGGCCGGGCCGGACCATGTTGAAGATGCTGTCGGGATTGTAGTTGATGATCGCCGCGCTGTTCGCCGCGTGGGCGAATTCGTAGGGAACGCCTGTCTTGTCGAGCTGGCGGAGCATGTGCTTGAACGCTTTGATCTGATTGAGGGTGTGGGGGTTGTTCTGGAGATCGGCCACGGGAAAGTGCGTGGCGACACCCTCGATATCGACGTTTGCGACGCGCGTTAGGCCATGCAGATCGCGGACCGCCTGTTCGATCTCGAATCCCTGCCGGCCCATGCCCGAATCAACCTTGCAGTGGATCGGGGCCACCCTGTTGGCCTTGTGCGCAAGGGCGCCGAGACGCTCAGCGACCGAAACGGACGAAATCATCACGCGCAGGCCGTGTTCAACCACGGCGCCCAGGGTGTCCTCAGCGGGCTGCACGAGCACAAGGATAGGGGCACGGATGCCCGCCTGTCGCAGGGTCAGCGCCTCATCCACTGTGGCCACTCCGAGCATGACGGCGCCCTCCTTCAAGGCCCGCTGCGCGACGCGCTCCATCCCATGACCGTACGCGTTCGCTTTCACGACGGCCAGGATCGCGCACTCCGCTGGAATCCGCCGCCGCACGGTCTGAAAGTTGTGGGCATAGGCGTTCAGATCAACGACCACTCGAGAAGGCGACATTTCACTCATCGTGTTTCACCCAAACCCATTGCATTCCAGTTTCCGCGCATGAATTGAAATCCAGCGTAAATTGTGAACACCGCAACGAAGATGATGGCCCAAGAGGAGCCGACGGCTACGCCCTTGTGATAGTAGGTAAGAAATGATCCCCACCATGAAGCCCCGACGACCCGCGAGAGAGCCTCGAGAACATCGCCGATGATCACCAGGGCCAGGAACACGAACACGTACACCATTTGGATAACGGCCTTCGTCTTGCCCCAAATGTTCGCCGGTATGACAACGCCTTCGCTGGCCGCCAGCGACCGCACCCCCGTGACCAGAAACTCCCGAGCGACAATCGCCACCACCGTCCAGGCGGGAATGTGAAGGCCCGGCGCCTGCATGAGCATGACAAGCGCCCCCGAGAGAAGCACCTTGTCCGCCACCGGATCGAGAAGCTTGCCGAAGTTCGTGACAAGGTTGCGTTCGCGCGCGATCTTGCCGTCGTAGTAATCCGTGATCGTGGCCGCCACAAACACGACGTAGGCGATCAGATACGTGACGAGGGACGGAAAAGACATCAGCGCCACAAAGGCGAACGCCATCATGAGCCGCGCAACGGTCAACTGATTTGGAAGATTCATCGCGCCTCTATTCTACCAGACGGGAATTCAAGATCGCACCGTTTCGGCCACCGACGCCCGGATTTGTTGCACGGCGCTCTCGGCGAGGCGAAACGGAATCCAGCCCCTCATGTTGGACGCACGCTTACCGTTCTCTGGGACTTTGCGGATTTGTACGCGGCGACGGTTACCTCGACGGCCCGCAGGCCGTCGACGCCCGTGACGCTTGGCTCGCG
Organism: uncultured Nitrospiraceae bacterium; assembly: GCA_964587655.1. GTDB lineage: Bacteria > Hydrogenedentota > Hydrogenedentia > Hydrogenedentales > SLHB01 > CAZPMT01. The sequence continues at coordinate 39,936 of CAZPMT010000030.1, read as the reverse complement.
GCGTTCGTCCACCGCGTTGACGAAGTCCTTGACGAGCCCCAGGTCGGGGTTGCCGCCCCAGTAGGCCCACTCGGCCCTGAGAGCGTCGTCGTTGTAGACGCTGATCTTCTGGTTAAACGCATCGACGCGTATCACGCCTTTCTCGGCGACGATTTCGAGGGTGACGTCGCCCCACGTGGGGAAGCTCTTCGCCCGGTTCCAACTGGCTATATGCGAGATCCGGAGGCCGCCCTCCATCTCCATGTGCAGACTGCCCAGATCGTCAGTGTCGATGCCGTGCCGCAGCAGGTTGCCGTTCTCGCAGTAGACCTTCGTGAATTCCTTGCCGGTCATCCAACGCAATACGTCCGCCACGTGCACGGTATGGTCCATGGTGGCGCCGCCGCCGGAAAGCGCCTGCTTCGCGAACCATCCTCCGGGGAATTGGCCGTTGTTCGTGCAGGCCGCCGCGTAGATCTCGCCGTACTCGCCCGAGGCCAGGGCATTCTTCACAGCGATGAGCGGCGGCGAATACCGGCACGGGAACGCGGCGCCGAGACCGACCTTGGCCTTCTTGCAGCAGGCCACCATCGCCTTCGCATCTTCAACGCCGGGCGCCAGGGGCTTCTCGCACAGGATCCATTTGCCAGCCTTCGCCGCGCGTTCGACCATCTCGCGATGCTTGACGTTCTCGGAAGTCACAATGACGCCTTCGATGTCGAGCCGCAGGAACTTATCCAGATCGCCCGCGAAAGTCGTGCCGAACTGCTTCGCGGCGTCGCGGCCCCGCTTAGGGTTGTCGTCCCAGACCGCCGCCAACGACGCTTCGGGGAGTTCGTTCAAGCACGCGGCGTAACTGAACGCGTGCATATGCGCGAAACTCATCACTCCAATCTTCGCCATGGTGTGCTCCTCTACAGGTTCACGGGTTGGCCGGTGTCTGCCGATTTCAGCGCCGCCGTCGCCATGCGCACGGCTTCGAGCGCATCCTCGGGCGTGACGCGCACCGCGGAACGGCCCTCGACCCAAGTCAGGAAATCCTGCCATTCGAGTTGGTACGGGCTTTCGGGCATGGGACTTGAAGGAACGATCATGTCCGGCGCGACGCCCGTCTGCGCGCGTTTCATCATGAAGAGCGGCGCCTCGTCGCTGTTGAACTGGAGCATGCCGTTGTCGCCGCACACCTCGACTTCGACGCGGAATCCGCCGGGATGCGCCCACGTGCCGATGACCTTGGCGATGATCCCACTCTTCATCCGGCAGGTCACCATCGAGTAGTCCATAAATTCCGGCGTGGAGCGGCGGAGCGCCTGGCAGAAAATACGTTCGACGTCGCCGAAGGCGTACCGCAGCCAGTCAAGATCGTGGATCACGCTGTCAAGCGTCACGCCGCCGCTCTGCTCGTAGTCACGGTACCAGCCGTCCACGCCCGTCGGGAAGATCCCGCCGCGGTACAGTTTCACGAAGCCGGGCTTGCCCACCTTTCCCGCGGCCACCTGCGCGCGGATCGCCTCGAATTCCTGAAAGTAACGCACCACGTGCGCCACGAACAGTTTCACGTTTGCCTTCTTCGCCGCCGAGATCGCTTCCTTGCACTGCTGCACCGTTCGCCCGAACGGTTTCTCGCAGAAGATGTGCTTGCCCGCCTGCGCCGCAGCGATCACGTATTGCACGTGGGTCGGCGTCGGCGTCATGATGCCGACGATGTCCACGTCCGGCCGCGCGATGACCGCCATGCAATCGCCGGAAGCGTCCGCCGAGTATTCGTCCGCCAGCGCCTTGGCGATGGCCGGTTTTGCGTCCGCGCAGGCCGCGATCTTCAGGCCGCAGTTCGCGGCCATCTGTGCATGCAGACGGCCCATGCCGCCGCACCCGATGATCGCTACGTTCATGATCTCCCTCCTCACAGTTTGTCTCCGTTCGACAAACTGTGCCTACCGACGCGGGTCAACGCGTCACAATGCGATGATCGTTCTCAAACTCGTAAGGACGTGTTTCATCATGGCGTCGAATGAATGCGCGTAGGGGCCGTACTCCGCCACGAGCGCTTTGTCGTACCCGGCGTCGCGAAACGCCGACATCACGGCCGGCCAATTCACGCTCCCTTCGAGCAGCATAACGAAGCCGTCCATGTTCCCGGTCGAAGCGCGGAAATCCTTCGCGTGCACCATTCGGATCCGCTTGCCGAGGATGCGAATCCATTGTTCCGGATAACCGTAGAGGATGATGTTCCCTATGTCGAAATACGCTCCCACGCAGTCGCTCTGGAACTGATCTATGAAATCGCGCATCTCGATCGGGCTCAGCAGAAACTTGTTCCAGACGTTCTCGATCGCAATGCACACTTCAAGGCGCTCCGCGGTCGGAACAAGGTCCTGAATGGCGGCCAGGGCGTTCTCGAGCGCAGCGTCGTAGGACACATCGGGTGTGACGTTTCCCGGCACCACGAGCACTGAATCGACGCCCAGCCATTGCGCGATCTGCAGGGCCTTGGCCGTGACCTCTTTGCCCCGCTCGCGCACGGCGGGATCCGGTGAACTCAACGGGAAATCCCAACCCAGGCCGCAGCCGACGCTCGTCAGCGCGATTTCGCATTCGGCGGCATGGCGTCGAATCGCGGCGGCCTCGGCCTCCGTCGCATTAACCGACACCGGCCCCTGAAGGCCGACGCAGACCTCAAAACCGTCAAACCCGAATTCCTTCGCAAGGGAGATAGCCTTCGCCGCAGGCATGTCTCCCGGAAAAGCCCACTGATTAATCGCCGCTTTCATCGCCGTCCCCTTTCCTCTAACAAACCGTATGTTGTACAGGCTTAGGCCTGGATCCGCACGCGAATCCCATTATAGAACACGCCCTAAGTCGAAAGAAAATGGCCTCGATGCTGGGACGATGCTTTCTCGATGCCGCTTCTTTGTTCTTGGTCCATTCGCGCGCAGCAAAATCAAAGAAAAAGCGGCATATTTCCAAAATTCTTTTCGCCCCCGGTCCCGCTACGTTGAGCGCCATTCTTCCGTTGTGTGTATCCATTCGATCGGGCACAGCGGGAGTGAAACCCAGTCTCAACCTAATTGCGCAGGAGGGAAAGCAAGATGGACACTAGACGACGCGCGGATCGGTTTGCTGTGACGATGGCTCCGGAATTCCTCAGAATGATAAACATCCGCCGGGGCATGTGGCACGAGTCCTTGGAAGAAATCGAGGCGGGCCTCGAATGGGGCCGGCGCAAAGCCCAGCTCCTGCGGTGGGTGCGCCGCAAGATGGGACGCAGACTCACTCCCCGCGAGCGTGAATGCGTCGAGCTTCACTTCTTCCAGGGCATGACGTATATCGAGATCGCCGCGGCCAAGGGCATCAGCCCGGGCGTCGCGCACCGCGCCGTCGTCCGTTCGCTGCGGAAACTCCGCATCACGGCCCAGCGGAGCAAAATTCCGGCGGCGAAGCGCAGGCCGAAGGAGGATGACTGCGACTGAAGGGCGCACGCCCTCAACCCTTTATCCCGGTCAGGACAATACCCTGAACGAAGTATTTCTGGGCGACGAAGAAGAGGATCGCCACCGGGATTAGAGCGATGTTCGACGCGGCGAGCATGTAATGCGGGAAACTGCCGTAGATGCTTTGGAACATCCGGAGTCCGATGGCGATTGTATACTTCTCGAAGCTGTTGAGGTAGATGAGCGGGGCCATGAACTCCTGCCAGTGGCCGATGAAACTCATAACGGCGATGGTCGCAACGGCCGGCGTGGACAAGGGCAGCATGATCTCCCGGAAGATCCGCAGATTCGAACAGCCGTCGAGCCGGGCGGCCTCTTCGAGTTCGACCGGTATCGTCTTGAAGAACTGCCGCATGAGGAAGATGAAAAAGGCCCCGCCGCCAAAGAAGCTCGGCACGATCAGCGGCTTGAGGGTGTCGATCCAGCCCAAGTAACGGAAGATCTCGTAGTGCGGGATCATGGTCACTTGGGCCGGGAGCATCATGGTGCTGAGCAGCACGACGAACCACACGTCGCGGCCGTACCACCGCAGCCGCGCAAAGGCATATGCCACGAGCGACGCGGAGAATACCTGGCCGATGAGGCAGAACACGCACACGTAGAAACTGTTGAAGACGAACAGGTGGAACGGCAGGATTGTCATCGCCTTGCGGTAGTTCTCGAAATGGAGTTCATCGGGCCACAGTCGCGGCGGAGATGCATACACGCCTTCGAGCCCGCTGATGGACGCGATGATGGACCAATAGAACGGAGCGACGAACACGATGGCAAGGCCGGACAACAGGGCATAGCATGCGAACCGCCAGAAGCGCTCCTGAACGCTCCGGCGATGAAACCATTTTGGATCTTGGATTTTCGATTTTGGATTCCCGGAGATCACGGTTTTTCTCCTTCGTAATAGACCCAGAGCTTGCTTGATCGGATCACGAGGAGTGTAAAGAACATGATGATGGCGAACAGGACCCATGCCATGGCGCTTGCGTAGCCCATTTCGAAATGCTGGAAGGCTTTGCGGAACAGGTAGAGGACGTAGAACAGCGTGGCATTGTTTGGGCCGCCGTTAGTCATGAGGTAAGACTGTGAGAACACCTGGAATGAGCCAATGATACTCATGATGAGGTTGAAGAAGATGGTCGGCGTCAGCATGGGCAGAGTGATGGCGAAGAACTGTCGGATCTTTCCCGCACCGTCGATCTCGGCCACCTCGTATAGATGATCGGGGATATTCTGCAGGCCGGCGAGGTAGATAAGCATGCTTCCGCCGGCGCCCCACAGGCTCATGATGATCATGGCGGGCTTTGCCCAGAACTCGTCGGCAAACCAGAGCGGCGGCCAAGTGATTCCGCCCGCGTCGAACCAACCCTTGAGGCCTGGCACGTGACAGATCAGAAAGTTTCCGAAGGATACGATGCCGGTCGCGTTCAGCACGAAGTTGAAGCCGCCGAATTCCGGGTTGAACAGCCAGCTCCACATCATGATGGTCGCGACACCCGCGAGGACGTTCGGTAGATAGAAGATCGTGCGGAACAGGGCGATCCCGCGGAGCTTCGCATTCAACAGGGTCGCCAGAAACAGAGAGGTGCATATGCCGAGAGGCACGCTGATAAACGCATAGTAGAACGTGTTGTACAGGGCGATCTGGAAGAAACGATCCTGCGTGAACGCTCTGTTGAAGTTTTCGAGCCCGACAAATGTCGCGTTTGACGTGAACGACGTAATGCCGTCCCAGCGGTAAAGGGACAACACCACCGAAAAAACCATCGGCCCCACGAGGAACACAAAGAAGCCCAGGAGCCACGGACTCGCAAACAGATATCCGTGCAGGTTGTCGCGGAACCGGTATCGCTCGCGCTGTCTTCTCATTTCCGGCCTTCGATGGGAAACACGTGTTCCTTGCGGATGTTTTCCGCCATACGCTCGACGTACTCTTCGGGCGTCATCTTGTTGAGGAGAAGCAACTCGTACTCGGGCAACATCACGTTGTTCATTTTGTCCCACTGAATCGAAATGGGCTGTATGCGGCCGTAGTCGAGGGCTTCTATGTACTTCTCCTCGTGCCAGTCAAAGCCGGGGGCCGCAAAAGAGTCCCGTGCCGCAATCAGTGCGGGGATACTCCGCACGTACTTGCCGATGAACGACTGTGCTTCAATCGAGACGCAGTGTTTCATGAACCTAAGCGCGGCCTCCTTGTTCTTCGACTTGCTGAAAAGGCAGAGGGCATCCCATGTGACTCGCGTGTATCGGTTGCCGTCCGGGCCGCGCGGTATGTGCGCGACGTCGAAATCGACGCCGGCAGTCATGAGTGGAACGCAGTTCCATGGGCCTCCGGCTGTCATGCCGATCCGTCCCGTCATGAACATCGCTCCCTCCTGCACACTATTCTGCATTTCCTGAATTGACGGGGAGATGTGGTAGCGAAAACGCAGATCTTTGTAGAAGGCCGTCGCGGCGACGGCCTCGGGGCCCGTGAACGCCCAATCGGTCCGCTCCGCATTGAGATAGTCGACGCCGAAGCCCCAAGTCCAGGGCAGGAAATAGATCCAGCCGGGCAATGAGAACCCGAACGTGTCGATGTTTCCATCGCCATCCGTGTCGCGCGTGAGTTCACGGGCCTTCTGGATGAACTCGTCGAAGTTCCAGTCGTCGGAAGGCGGAGCGACGCCCATATCGCGAAACATCTTGCGGTTGTAGATGACGAGTACGTTTCCGCCCCAGAGGGGTACGCCCCACACGCGGCCGGCATAGGTGCAGCTCTCCGTAATGGTTGGCCAGAATGCGGAATTCCAGTCCACCGGGAAGTCATCTGAGTGAACCCAATCGGTGAGGTCGGCGAACTTGCCGTAGCCTGCGTAGGCCGGCAGGGGCTCGTCTTGAATGAGCATGACATCCGGCGCGCTATCCGCCGCAAGTAGAAGGCGAACCTTGTCGTCGTACGCGTCCGGTATGTAGTTCATCTTCACCCAGACATCTGGGTTTCTTTCGTGAAAAAGATCGACGATCTCCTTCCAGAGCCCCCACTCCTCATAACTCCCCCAGAAGGACAACGAAATGACTGTGCAGCCGGCATCCGGCGGACGCGAAGGCTGCGGACGAAACGCCGTCATCAGCGCCGCAAGGGCAAGCAATCCGACGAACAGGATCTTGACACCCGAGTGTTCCATTTGCGCGAGTTGGGGATCGTTTTCGTGCTACGCTGGGTTGTGCTAAACGTTTACCGCACAGTTTGTCAAGCCACGACAAACTGTGTGATCTCGCCAAAGCGATCTGCGATTTCCTGCGCTCTCCAGATATCGCCGGCCGCTATGGCGCCACCCGTGGTCCGATACTTGAACTCCTTGATCTCCCGGCCCCGAATGCCGAAAAGCCGCCCGGTGACGTCCTTGGCCAGATCGGAAGCGAGAAACACGACGAACGGACTGGCTTTTTCCGGGCCAACGTCGTCCGGAATAATGCCAAGGTCATCGGTCATGCGCGTCTTCGCCGTCGGCACGATGGCGTTGACCGTGATATTGTGTTTCTTGAGTTCGATGGCGGCCACGCGCGTGAGGCCCGCAATGCCGGCCTTCGCTGCCCCGTAGTTGGCCTGCCCGAAGTTTCCGATCAGACCGGAAAGGGAGCTTGTGTTGATGATGCGCCCCCCTTGCGCACAGTTTGTCGTGGTTTGACAAACTGTGATGCCGCTCTGGTTCTGCTCGACCATACGCCGCGCCGCGGCCTGCGTGACGAGAAACGATCCCTTCAGGTGCACCGCGATTACCACATCCCACATGGACTCTTCCATCTTGAGCAACGTCTTGTCGCGCAGGATGCCTGCGTTGTTAACGACGACATCAACGCGGCCGAACGCGTCCACGGCGCTCTGCACGATGCTTTGCGCGCCAGCGGTATCCGCCACGGAACTGTAGTTCGCCACCGCCTCGCCGCCCGCTGCGCGGATCTCCTGCACTACGCCGTCCGCCATCGACTTGCCGGCGCCCGTGCCGTCACGGGCGCCGCCGAGGTCGTTCACAACGACTTTCGCGCCCTCCTTGGCCAACGCCAACGCATGACACCGCCCCAGGCCGCCGCCGGCCCCCGTCACAATCGCCACTTTCCCATCCAGCAGACCCATGACCTGCATACTCCTTCTTTTCTATATCGTGCTAACCACAGATTCTAGCGAGTCTACCATGCGTGTGCACGGCGTTCCACCCTCAAACCAACTCCGCGCCATGGCGTCTCCGCGTGAGACTGATTACTACCAAGTCCGGAATGGGATCAGACAGCCACGTCATGTATATTGTTGCGCGACGGGACGACGTGTTGTTCCGCCGTAGAGCATCGACAACATACCTGGAGAATCTGCATGGCATCCTTATTCGATCGGTTCGAATCGTGCATGGAATTCCGGTCGTGTGACCGGCGGCCGAATCATGAACTCGGTGTTTGGCCGCAGACACGCGAGCGGTGGCTGCGCACAGTTTGTCAAGCCACGACAAACTGTGAGAACGCGGGCACAGTTTGTCAAACGGCGACAAACTGTGCGGTGAAGGATTTCACGTGGGATTGGTTCGTGGATGAGCCGGGACTCGACCTGGATCGGCGCGAGTACGTTCCCATGAACTTCGGTTTCATGCCCGGTTTCGATCACCAGGTCATCGAGGAGACCGATGAGTACGTCACGGCGCGGAACTCGATTGGCGTCGTCACCAGAGCCTTGAAAGAGGGCAGCGTCGGCGGCGGCCGGATGTGCATGGATCAGTACCTGGAGTTCCCCGTGAAACGCCCCGAGGATTTCCCGGACATCAAGCGACGCCTGATCGCGGCCATACCCGGCCGATATGCCGCGGACCTTGATGCGCGGATCAAGCGATGGGAGTCTCGCGACTTCCCGCTCGTCCTGGGACACAACTGCGCCGCGAACGGTTTCTATTGGCGCGCCCGCGAATTCATGGGCACGGAGGCCCTCTCGACGGCCTTCTATGAATACCCGAGTCTCATGCACGAGATGATGGAGTTCTACGCCGACTTCATCATCGAAACCAGCCGGCCCGTTCTCGAAAAGATCCAAGTCGACTACTTCGTCCTAAACGAGGACTTCGCCATGAAGTCCGGCCCCCTCATCGGCCCCGGCATCCACCGCGAGTTCATCTTCCCGCACCTCAAACGCATGGTCGATTTCTTTCGCGCGCACGGCACGAAATACTTCGCCGTCGATTCCGACGGCGACCCCACGCTCCTGATCCCGCTCATGATGGACGCGGGCGTCGACACCGTCTGGCCGATCGAACGCGCCTCGAACGTCAGCCCGCAACAATGGCGTAAGCAATTCGGCAAGTCCCTCCGGCTCTGGGGCGGCGTGGACAAGCGCGTTCTCATCGACCACGGAGACTTCGCACAGAGCAAAGCCGCCATCCGCAGCCACCTCCGCGAATTCATCCCCCTGATCGAAGAAGGCGGCTTCATCCCCACCATAGATCACACCGTCCCCCCGGACGTCTCCTGGGATAACTTTCGGTATTATATGGACTGCAAGCGGCTTTTATTGGCCGGGAACTCGCGAGACCTATAGGCGATCATCAAGGAGAACACGTGATCGTATCAGTGATCGGTCTCGGCGATGAGGAACATGGGTCGTGGGGGAACCGGAACGCGATGTACGCCGGTCTCATGGGTCACATAAGTTTCTTAGGCTTGATCTCTCCGGAGGTCGGATCGGAAGGCAGCCGGATTTCCTCAACAGGCTCAGGGGGATGCTTGTACTTCTCTTTCTTGAATGCCTTGAGTTTGGGGTTCGGCAGATCCAGATCCTGCGCGTAGATGGGGCTGGACATGGCCAGCACGTCTACTGGGCCGAAGCCTTCCTTTGTGGGAACGCTTGTCACTCGAACGCGGAACTCGGCATAGTTCTCCGGCGTCTGCTCGAACTGAATCGCGAACGGATCCGCTTCGATGGTCTTTGAGATCTGCGGGTAACCGTTGAGAAGGATCTGCACTTCTTTGCCCTTGGCGTTCTCGACCTGCACGATGAATAGCGTGGGCACGCCCAGCGGGACAATGCCTCCTATCGAGCAGTCGATCTTATTGTCTTTGAGGACGTCTGCGCTGAAGTGCAGCTTAGGTCCGGCGGGACTCGCGCATACGTACGTACGTCCGCGGCGCATGCCGTCCAAGATGCCTCTTACGGACTTTTCCTTCGCGAACACGCAGGTCACGGGCTGCCCCATTGGCACCTCGGGGCTGGAAGTGTTGCTGCCGGCGATCGCGGCCGCCTTCAGACCGCGGACGAGTTCGGCGTCGTAGAAGATGGCCGCCTGTCCGTTGGCGGACAGGTCCGACGTGGCGGCCGCGAATGCGATGGTGTGCGACAGCTTGCCCTTGACGCGTTCCTTCAAGTCCTCGTCGACCTGGTCGAGCGTCATCGGCGGCACGGAACGCCAATCGCGGCACCACACCTCGACGCCGTTGACGTATCCCAATCCCCATTGCCAGGGGGCCGTGGGAAAACAGGGATGCGCTATCCCAAAGAACCCGCCTTGAGCTTGAACGAGATCGACGAGCGCTTGCGCCTGCGGTATGCTGTCCACGAATTCCGGAAACGTCCTCGCCCCATAGATCAGCGCGACGCCCCGTTTCTCGCTCCCCCATTCCAGGGCCGGGATCAGCGCCACGGAGCTCGACTTGAACCCCGGATCCTTGCAGGCCGCCATGGTATTGCGGTCGGTGATCGCCAGGAAATCCAAGTTGCCCTTCTCGGCGCGCCTGACAAGCTCGGCTACGGTCTCCTTCCCACCACCGTAGTTCGAGTGCGCGTGCAGTTCGCCGTAATACCAGCCCTCTTTCTTGTCGAGCACGCGCTCGTCCATCGGCAAGGTTTCGCGCCCGGGAATGCTTGCGGCGTTTGCCGGGTCGGCGCCGCATTTCGTCTCGACGCGATCAATGGCAAAGTCGCAATCCTGATCGAAATCGAGCAGCGTTCGGCTTCCCGCGGCCCCCTCGAGGAGATTGACCAGGAGAAACGCCTCGGCCCCGGTCTTGATTGTCACATCCTGAAAGTCAACGAGAACGGGCACCTGGAGACAGTACACGGACGTGTAAGCCTTGTACGACCCCGCGGGCGCCTCGGTCTGCAGCCGGCCTTTGGGCACGTCGATGACGATTGGTTTTGCGAGGCCTTCCCGCTGTAGTTCGACGCGGGCATGCAGGTCCCGCCCGAGCACGTCCGTGACGTTGATCTCGATCTTGCCGTTTCCGGTCGCGTCAGCATGGCCGCACAACAGCGCCAGCGCCATCAGGACTATCAGCCAATTCCTCACGTTTTCCTCCCTCGGGAGACCCGTTCTCGTTCATGTTTCATGGCGGACCTCCCAGCGTCAGACCGCCCCACAAGCGGGCTAGTAGCACGACAGGAAAATATCAGTTGATATTCAGGGCCGACATGATATAAACTAGCAACCGACATTCGCGAGTGCAAAGTTGAAATCAACAGTTACAGGGTCCGGCTTTGCCGTGTACGGTGTCCGAACGCCGCGGGATCCTTCCCGCGTGCACAAGGCACTTATAATACACGACTGGAACGTGGTGCAAGTCGTGACCTCATGTCTCGCGAAATGGCGCGGTCGTTATATGCGTTTTGGCGAATGGATGATTGACAGTAGGTGCTATACCAAGGAGAGCAGAACATGTTGTCAAGTATCGATATTCACAGTAGTGTGGCCGTGTACGTCCAGATTGAAAACCACGTGCAGTTCGCAATCGCCTCTGGCAGGCTAAGGCCCGGAGATCAACTCCCGTCGGTGCGGGAACTGTCGGAGCGGCTGGGCGTCAACCCGAACACCGTCGCGAAGTCGTACCGCGACCTCGAGGTCATGGGCCTGTTGTACACCCGCCGAGGCATGGGCGTCTTCGTCAACCGGAACATCGAAGCAAAGTGCCGCGAGGAATGCCGCAAGCGGATCATCGGACGCATGCACGAAGTCGTGGCCGAAGCCAAGGCCGCCGGCATGACGCGCAAAGACGTGAGCGAGATTGTCGAGGCGAGCCTCGCCATGGATGCCAGCCCGTACGGTGAGACACCTGCGGAACTGCTCGTCCTGGCGAAGCCCAAGAAAGCGGTCGCCAAGTAGAGTCTGCTTCTTACGACATTCGCATCATTGGCAACAGAACACGGGACGTTTCTCGCACCGGCGCGGTACGTCCTGTGTCTTCTTTCCTGAATATCTCCGAACAGCTATGGGCGCCGCGCGCACATTTAGCACGGTCGCGGCGGAGTTCAATTCCCAACTCGATCATCCTTTCCTCTTTGCCCCTGAACAGGGGGTATCTCCTCGCCGGAGAAAACTCTTGACATTTTGGGGGAATTCGCGTACACTTAGTGTAGACGGGCTGACGTACTGGGCATGGGAATACGGAGGAGAATGACCGATTAGGCGGTTTTTCCCCAATCCGTGGCTCATGCCAAGGTTGACGCCTGTTGTGTGTTGGCGGAATCGTATTCATTACTTACAAAGAGGAACTAAGCGGTAGTTTCGAGCAAGAGGGCCATTCTTCATGACAAACAGGCTGGCATCCACGGCAACAATGGAAAAACCCCGAATCGAGGAATCCGATCCTTCTGGCAGGTTATCACACGGGGCCAAAGTGAAACGAGGGCAGTTGGGGGCGGTTGAGCAGGGCCGTTACGGCACAGGCCCGGCGCCCTACGGATATCGTCGGGGACGAGAGGGAGAGAAGCCTCTTATCGTTGATGATCGCGAGGCCGAAGTCGTTCGCACGATCTTCCGTGAATACCTGCACAGCCGGAGCACCGGCAAGGTGGTTTCTTATCTGCACTCGCGCGGCACCTTCACTCGCAAGGGCAACAAGTGGTCGCGTCAAGCTATTGCCATCATCCTGTCCAATCGCACGTACCGCGGCCGAGTGACCTACGGCGACGTCGAGACTCAAGGCCTCCATGACCCGATCATCGAGCCGGCGCTTTTCTATAAGGCAAATGCGCTGAAAGAGCACAAGAAGCGCAGGCGTGGGAGTTCCGCGGACCAAGACGAATTCTTCGAAGACGCCTCCTTGGATCTGTAAAGGACGGGCCGTGAAGATGCCGGTGTTCGGCGCATACGGACGCGGCTGACGCCGGAAATCAGACCAGTTTCAGGATGCCTGCGCGAGCGACGCATCCCTCTTCAGATACGCTTCCCACCGCGCATCCATCCATCGCTGCAGTTCCTTTACACCCGCCTCGTCCACACCGTCAAAACGCCGTTGCGCTCGCACGTAGGTCTCGACCGGTACGCGCCTGGCCCGTCGCGCCATACTCCTGCTCTTCCCGGTCAGGCGGAAGACGCCGTCATCGATCTCCAGCAGGACCATCGCGCCGGTCTCTACCGATAAACGCCCCATCTTGACGGTATCGGCGGTCGAGAAAACCCACCCCGGCGGACACGGCGCCGTGATATGGATGTACCGAGTTCCCGTCCGGTCCTTGGCCTTTCTCACCTTGTCATAGAGGTCCGCCGGATAAGAAGGGCTCGCCGTGGCGATATAGCCCACGCCGTGTGCCTCCATGATGCCAATCATATCCTTAGCGTGCTGCTGCTTTCCCAGGATGGGCGTCGTCGCCGTCTTCACGCCTAGAGGCGTCGCGCTCGACCGCTGCGTACCCGTGTTCATGTACGCTTCATTGTCATAGCAGATATAGAGGATGTCCGCGTTCCGCTCAGCGGCGCCGCTCAACGCCTGAATGCCGATGTCCGAAGTGCCGCCGTCGCCTGCGAAGCCCACGACCGTCACGCCGGTCTTGCCAAGGGCCTTGAGCCCGGCCGCCACGCCGGAAGCCGATGCGGCCGTGCTAGGAAACGCAACGTTCAGCCACGGCAGCCGGACCGACGATACTGGATACATGCCCCCCAGCACGGTGAGACAACTTGCCGGCACGACGAGGATTGCGTTCCCTTCGAGCGCCTTAGTGACGTAGCGAAGCGCAATGGCCAGGCTGCAACCCGCGCAGGTCCGGTTCCCCGGCAGTACGTACTCTTTTTCGGGCAACTTCAACAAGCTCGTTTCCATGATGTACCTCGATAACCCAAAATCTCGCGCAGACCCCGCAGAGAATCAGATCTGGCAGTTGATCCATTCGGTTTCCTTAGTCGCATGACCCGATGCGAGATGTTGCAGACTCCGCCGCACCGCCTCGGCCAATTCGCACGCCTTGACATCGCGTCCGCCGAGACCCGCGATATAGCCGTGTACGGTCGGGACCGACTCGCTTCCATACAGGGCCGCCTTGAGGTCGCCGCAGATAGGACCTTCATTCCCATAGCTCAGGCTCTTGTCGAAAACCGCGAGAAGTTTTGCGTTCCGCGTCTCATGGATCATCTCCGCCTTCGGGAAGGGGCGATACACACGCACGCCGAGGACGCCGGCCTTGCAGCCTTTCTCCCGGAGTTCGTCGACGGCCACGGTTGCCTCGCTCGCGAGGCTGCCCGCGGCCACAAGCAGCACTTCCGCGTCATCGGACTTGTACGTCCACGCCATTCCGCCCCACTGCCGTCCGAACTTTTCGCCGAACGCCTCATCGACGGCCACAATCGTCTCGCGGGCGCCTTCCAACGCCTGTTCGAGAAGGTAGCGCAGCTCGAGATAGCCGTGGCACAGTTCACCATCGGCATTCAGGCGCGGGTCCGCGAGTGTTACCTGGTTCAGGTTCAACGGCTCCGCGGGATCCAGAATCGTGTGGGGCTTGTACGGCGGAAGGAACCGATCCACGTCCTCCTGCGACGGCGCCTCGACCGGCATGACGGTATGCGAAAGAATGTAGCCGTCGTAGCAGACCATGACCGGTACATATAGCGACTCTGCAATCCTGTACCCCTGGATCACCGTGTCCAGGATCTCCTGGTTGTTCCGCGCGAAGATCTGGATCCAACCCGCGTCACGCTGCGACATCGAATCCTGTTGATCGTTCAGGACGTTCCACGGCGCGGCCATCGCGCGGTTGACGCAGCCCATCACGATCGGAAGCCGGGCGCCCGCCGCCCAGTGGATCTGCTCGCACATGTACGCAAGCCCGTTGGCGCTCGTGGCCGTGAACGCGCGCGCGCCCACCGTCGACGCCCCGATGCACACCGACATCGCGCTGTGTTCGCTCTCGACGGTCACGTACTCCGCCTCGAGTTCGCCGCTCTCCACGTACTGCGACAGCATTTCGGTCACGGGCGACTGCGGGGTGATCGGGTACGCCGCCACCACTTGGACGCGGCACAGCTTCGCCCCGAGCGCCATCGCCTCGTTGCCTGTTATGATAAGCGCCTCGTCTTGCGTGTGAACCGCCAACGTCGTTCCTTTCTACTTGGAATCCCCATGAGGCGTCACGTCGGACTCCGGCGCCATCGTGATTGCGCCCGAAACGCATTCCTCCGCGCAGATCCCACAGCCCTTGCAGTACGTCAGGTCGATCTCGATCGGGATCTTCTTCTCGATCACCGCCTCGGGGCAGTACATCCAGCAGTGAAAACACCCCACAGTTTGTCCTGGCTTGACAAACTGTGGCGCACGATTCTTCTCCGGAATGCACTTCGAATGGTCGATGACGGGTCGCTGCGTGCGCCATTGGCCCGTCTTTCCCGCCTCGCCCTTGCTCGGGGAGGCCATCGCGGATATTTGTTTGCAGTCCTTTGTGCCCATGGGCTACCTACTTTAACGTGGCCTTCGTTATTAGTGTGAGTTCGTATGTAATGCGCGCCGCCTCGAAGTTCTTCTGCGCAAGCGCGACCGAGTACTTCGCAGAGATCGAACGCCTCACGTCTTCCAGCGAAACCAGGCTCGTCGCGCGCGCGAATGCACCCAGCATTGCCGTGTTCACAATGACCGATCCCGCCACGATCAAGCCGACGTCCGTCGCGATGCGCGTGGCGTCGGCGGTCGCAACCCGGAATCGGACGCCGGACGCAAATGCGTCCGGTCCAAGATGGCTGTTTATCAACAACCATCCTCCTTCCTTTAACCCCGCCGTGGCATCCGCACATTCCAGCAGCGTATCGTCGAGCACAATAACAACGTCCGGGTTCACGATCTGCGAAAACATGCGCAAAGGCTCCGTGGACAGTCGCGTCGAGGCAGTGACAGGCGCTCCGCGCCTCTCCGCGCCGAACGTCGGCGCTGACGTAACACCGCGATAGCCCGCGAGATACGCCGCATGCGCGAGCAATTGCGCGCTCGACATGGCCCCCTGTCCCCCCCGGCCATGCCAGCGAATCTCGGATACTCCAGCCCTCAACGCCGCAGACAACGTCACTTCACCTTCCTGATTTGTCAACCCACCCGGTTGAACAAACGATTATGCCATATGCGGCCCCGCCAGCCAAGTTATCGCCGTCTCGATGCGTTCCCGATGCGTTCCCGACGTGTTCCCTTTGATTGGCGCGGCGCGGGGGCTTACGATAGTAACGATTTGCGGTCTTTTCCGTTGGTAAGAGCCGAACCCGATCGCAGAGTCCGAAGCAGACGGCGTGGCCCGAGTGGGGGTGTTGACATGCAATCCATTACGGCGGCGCTCATCACAATGGATGGGTGTCACGAACCTCAGCAGACAGTCCTCCCTCGGGTAATCGGGTGGATTGATCGTGCGGCAAACGAAGGCGCGCAGATGGTCCTTTTCCCGGAACTGACAATCGGGCACTACCACGAAGTCCCGGTGAGTCTGGAAGGTCCTGAGGTCGGTGTAATCCGGGAGATCGCCCAGAAGCGCTCGGTCGGGATTGGAGTCGGGATCGGCGAAGTGTACGGCAACGCTCTCTACTCCAGCTACGTTCTATTCAACCCGGACGGATCGTTCGGGGTGCACCGCAAGACTCGATGGCAGACGCCTCGCTGCCCGATAAGTCTTGGGGCACGGGCCGAGGTCCACGACTTCTTTGGACTCCGGGCCGGCGTCATGGTCTGCGCCGAAAGCCGTTTTCCCGAAGTGGCTGAGGAGCTTCGCCGCGGGATACCACAACTCTTGATCGTGCCGTTTGCCGTAGGCCGGACGGTTGTACCCGCTCAACCGGAGCGAAACCAGCAACTCGCCGGGGACATCTGGGCACAGGAAGTCGCCCTACGGGCCAGAGAGATAGGTTGTCCGGCGGTTGTCATCTCTGCAACGGGTTCTCACGAGCAGACTGTTGATGGAGCGCCCTGGAAGGAAATTCTTGATGGAGGTTGGGCTCTCATCGACAAGCAAGGGAACATGCTCCAGATCAGACGAACCGATTGCGTGGAGATGTTCCGGTTCCAGATCGTCAAGCAAGCGGATCATATCCCATGCGATCTGCGCATGTAACCTCGCTGCCGCAGCCATGGGGCCGCTCTACCGTGGTTTCTCGACGGGCCAAGAGGCGCGGAGAGGGTGTTCGTAAAGGCCGATCTCCTCAAAGGGAATGGGGCGCAAGCCAAGTTTGTCGAAGGCGGTTGCGCCCTTCTTGAGCCGGAAATCACCAGCCGTTGCGTCGATGAATCCGGGGTCTTTTTCCGCGAGGTAGTTGTCCGCGACAACCTGGATTCCGCGATCCCGCGTGAAGAGGGCGCCGCAGTTGTAGAGCAGGTTCCGCCAGATCATGTTTACGTCGGGGTCTTCGGACAACCGGCTGAGTTCCGGATAGCGGTCGCTGTATGGCGGCTTTGCGATATCCACTTCCTCAAGCAACTGCTTTACCGCATCGCTCGCGAGAAAATCACTCCAGCGTTTCGCACCCCATGACGAAAAACTGACGGCGAACTTGCAGTCCACGAAGATATTGTTGTCAACCCAGTTGTCCTTGCCGCCGTGGATCTGAACGCCGCCGAACTGGCTGAACGAACAACGGCGAAACACGTTGCCGTAGATGAGCGTTCCGCTGATGGCGTCATCGAGGCGGATGCCCGCCTGGCCGCAGGCGCGTCCGCTGCCGATGTCGTGCCAGTAGTTGTAGCGGAAGACGTTGCCGCGGTACGTGGGATTGTAGAACATGTCGAGTCCGCCCTGATCGTCGGACTCGCGGACCACGTCATGGATGTCGTTGAACTCGACGATGTGGTCATTGCCCTCGAGGCGGATCGCGTGACACGGCGTGTCGTGGAACTCGTTGTGCGCGATCCGGTTCCCACAACCGTTCATGAGCACGGCAGGCGTGTAGGTGCGGTCGATGCGCGAGAAACCGCGCACGTGGCAGTTCTCGATGAAGTGCCCTCCCGGGACGAGCGTCTTCCGATCTCCGCCGCTGATCACGGCGCCGCCGCGTCCGAGCGTGTACATGTCGCAGCCAAAGATTCCGTGGTTCGCGCCGCCGTTGATCACGACGCCGTCGCCGCCGAGCCTTCGTAAAGTGCATCCGGTCACGAGGCAGTGGTCGCCGCCGTCGATGACGATGCCGTTGCCCCGTCCTAACTCGAACGTCAGTCCATCCAGCGTCACATGGGACACGCCATCCATCCGCACAAGCGGCTCGTTCACCATCGAGATCTCAATCGTGGCGGCGGCGGGATCCGACGGCGGAAACAGATACAGGATCCCATTCTCGCGGTCGAGATACCACTCGCCCGGCACGTCCATCTCCTCGAGCAGGTTGAACGTGTAATACGGCTGGCCGGCCTGCATGCCGTACGGGCTTGTGTGGGACGTCGTTATGCGCCGCGTCTGCGGATCTATGGAAGCCACTCCGATGGCGTTGTCGGCCCAGTCGTAATACCAGTAGCCATAAAGCCAAATGTCCCGCGCCTGACGCCAACGCGACGGGCGATCTCCCGCGTACTCGAAGACCGCGCCGCGATTCTCTTTCATCGAACCAGGCTCGATGACGTTCCCCGTGCGAACGAACCCCTCGTTTGGCCACCTTGCGGGCTGCAGCGGTTTGCCGTCGAAAAAGATCTCGAGTGCGGGCGGCGCCTGTTTGCAAGCGAAACCCCGGAATTCAAGCGATCCGAAGTCCGTAATGCCCTGCGCTTTCAGATCGGCCATCATCACTTTTCCGCGAGACGTCTCCGGCAAACGGGCAAGCACGGACGGGTCGTCAACCGCGCGGAACCCTGTCACCTGCACGCCGCCAACAAAACGCACGCTTTCCTTCTCGTGCGCGCGGTATACAATCGGCGTTTCCTTCGAGCCTGACGCGTCCGCAGCGAGCTTCAGTCCCTCCGCGAGCCGGTACACGCCCTCGCGGAAACGGACCTCGATACCTCCCTGAAGCAATCCGCCCCGTGTCTTGATCGCGACGATCTCCTGTCGCGCCCGCTGAAACGTTGCGAAAGGTTTTTCGAGTGTGCCCGGATCGGCGTCGGAGCCCTGAGGGGCCACATAGAACGTCGTCCGCGGCTCAACCCGGTCGGGAAGCTTCACGCGATATTCCGCCGGATCGCGCGCTGGCTGCCCGACCCGAACACGCTTGATCGCACGGATCTGTTCTCGAGCTTCCCATCGATGATGCGAAGGCGCGTCCTGCGACGACGCGACCTCCGCGTAGGCCGACTCCGCCTTCGCGAGTTCCGTTTCACGCTCGTAACTGTCGGCAAGGCATAACTGGGCGATACTCCTGTAATGGGGAGCCGCGTGCCGCGTTCTCGCGATTTGAGAGTACTGCTTGCGCGCGGCGGCATATTCCTTCGCCTGCATGTCCAGGTGGCCAAGTTCCAATTCCAGGTTCAGTCGATCAATAAGATCCGGATCTTTCGCTTTCAAAACTTGCTCGAATAGGCGCCGGGCGCGACCGCAATCGTTTTCCTCGCGATATCGCCGCGCGATGCTTAGAGAAGCATTGAACTTGTCCCGCGCGGCGATCTCGGGAAACGCCAGGATCTGCTCGCGCAAATGAACTGAGGACGGATCTTCCCGGCAATCGCCCTTGTATGGCCCGATGTCCTCGATCGGGATCGGCTTGAAGCCAATCTTGAACGCGGGCGAGTCGTCCTTCAGACGAAAGTCGAGGTTGGCCGGATCGACGAAATGCGGGTCCTCGTTTACCAGGTTGTCCTTGAGATCGAGATACTTCCGCGCTATCTCCTCGATGTCATCCCACTTTCCACCCACGCAGATGTTGCGCGCGATTACATTGCCCTCCGGGGCCTTCGGCTCACCGTCGAAAATCTTCGGTAACTGCGGATATCGCGTGCTGTACGGCGGCTCCTTGTATGCGATGCCAGAGATGGTGCCCTTTTCGTTGGCCTCCTTGATCCACTCGTCGGCGTGATACGCGGCCCAATTGAGCGCCCGCGCATCCACGTGGAGGGCAGGATTGCAGTCCACGAAAATGTTGTTCTCGACGGAGCAGTCGCGTCCGCCGCCGATGAAGGCCGCGCTCCTCACCTTGTGGAACACGTTGCCGTAGATGGCCGCCGATGCGAACATGTCATCGAGGTACACGCCCACGCAGCCCCGGTTCTCGAACCCGCTGATGTCGTGGAAATAGTTGTATCGGATCACGTTTCCACGCATCGTCCAATTGCGCCCGGCATAAATAGCTCCCGCGTCGTTGGACTCGAAACAGACATTGTGGATCTCGTTGTACTCGATAACGTGCTCGTTGCCGCCGAACATGATCGCCATGTGCGGCGCGCTATGAATGAGATTGTGCGCGGCGCGCAGCCCCACGCCGTTCATCGAGATGCCCGGCTGATACATGCGGTTCACGCGGCCATAGTCATGGATGTGATTGTTCAGCGCATAGTGACCGCCCGGCGCGAGCGTGTTGCGATCTCCCCCGCTCATCGATATGCCGTAACCGCCCGTCCGGTAGATCTCGCAGCCGGCCACGCCGTTCGATTCACCCGAGACGTCGATTCCGCCGCCGCCGGCGTTGCGGATGACACAGCGCGCCACTTCGTTGTGATTGCCGCCGTTTATCTGCACGGCGGTGCGCCGCGCGGCCTCGAGCGTGAACCCGCTCAGCGTCACAAAGGACGCATCCTTGAGCACGACGAGGTTCGGCAGGATCGAAACGACGACGCTGCCGCTGTCCACGGGTGCGGGCGGCCAGAAGTACAGGATGCCCGCATCGCGATCGACGTACCACTCTCCCGGCGAATCCAGTTCGGCAAGAAGGTTGAATGCGTAGTACCACTGGCCCTTGCGATACCCATAGCCGTGGTACGGCGGAACCACGGATATGACCCGCTTTTCCGTATCGATGGACTCGATCTGGTGCCGCTGTTCGGACCAGTCCCAGAACCAATACCCATTCACCCACGGGTCCTTCTCGTTCACCCAGCGCCGCGGACGATCTCCTTCGTAGTAGAACTTCCCCGTCTTGCTGCCAGGAATGCCGTGGATCTTGTGTCCGTCGTTTTCTACAAGATCCACGATGCGCACGAACCCTTCGTTCGGCCAGCGCGCCAGCGTTTGTGGATCGTCGCGGAAGAAGACTTCCAGTCCGCCATCCTGCGGCGGACCGAAATCGGCGATGCCCAGCGCCTTCAGGTCAACCCACAGCACCTTGCCGCGGGCCGAGTCGTCCAGACGGTTCAGCGTCTCGGGATCCGTCACCGGCGCAAATCCCGTCACGCGCTTCCCGCCGACAAGACGGACCTCCTCTCCGGGAAACGCCGTGTAGCATATGCGCGCTTCCGCCGTTCCTGAATCCTCCGCGCCGAGTTCGAATGGCGCATCGAGGAAGTACGTGCCGCCGCGAACAATCACCAGGACGCCGTCCGGCGGCAACCCTGGCGCGGCCTTGAGCTTTCGGATCTCGTCACGTGCACGCGCGAGAGTCGCGAACGGCCCGTCAGTCCTGGCGTCGTTCGGGGCCGGATACGTTCCGGACCATGCGTCATTTCCCTCCGGCGCGATATAGAAGCGCGCCGGCAGACGAGTCTCCCCCGCTCCGGCACACATAGAACTCGCAAGAATGCCAAGTCCAAAGAACATCGCACATACCCTCGCGTTCAGCATCAGACAATCCCTCCTTCGCTCGATAACGCCGCATCCAATTGTGCCACCCTCTCGATGAATTCACAAGAAGCCAGCCTTGGTAACGTCTCTTCTTATCGAAGTGGCAACAACCCTCCAGTCTTGCGATAATATCGCGGTCCCGCATGCAAGGAGAAGAGATGTCAGGTGTAATTCGGCTCGCGCTGCGTGTCGCCGCATTGTTGGCGGCGACTTTGGGTTTCTATGGGCTACGCCTGGTGTTGCTCCTGTTTACGTTCGCTTTTCCCAGGATGGACAGTCGCGCGAGGCAGTTCATACTGAAGCGATGGGCGCGCACGTGCGCGCGAATCCTCGGCATGCGCGTCAGCGTCATCGGTCCGCTCCCCAGGGCGCCGTTCTTCCTCGTTTCCAACCATCTCACTTATCTCGACGTTCTGACGCTTGCCAGCCAACTCGGCTGCGTGTTTGTCGCGAAAAGCGAGATGGCCGGCTGGCCGCTCGTGGGTTTCCTGGCGAAACAGATGAACGTCATATTCGTCGATCGCCTGAAGCGGAACGATACCCTTCGCGTCAACGCCCTGATAGCGCAAACCATCGCCGGAGGCGAGGGCGTCGTCATGTTCCCGGAAAGCACGACATCGCGCGGGGACGACGTACGTCCCTTCAAAACCGCGCTCTTCGAATCGGCGGCCGAAAACGGTTTTCCCGTTCGCTGCGCCGCGATTCACTACGCCGCGCTTCCGGGAGACCCGCCTGCTTCCGAGTGGATCACTTGGTGGACCACGGCCTCATTCGGCGCACACGGGGGGCGCGTACTGCGGCAGCGCGGCTTAAACGCCGTCGTGACCTTCGGCGAAACCCCCATCTCAGGCTCGGACCGCAAACTCCTCGCGGAACAGGCGCGCGCGGCCGTGCAGGCACTCTTCATTCCGGTGGCATAAGCTCACGCTTACTCAGAGGTTCACCTGTGAAGGGAATCCGCGTATGTGGTATTATCACGATAGGGTAGCGGAAGCGCCTGAGAGGTTCATGATGGAAACTTTCCGAGTTGAAGTTGTGGTTGCGAAGGATGGGACGCTGACCATTGAACGAGTACCCTTTCCAGCGGGCGACAAGGTGGAGGTCATTGTCCGCGGCCAGGACCGTTCCTCCGACCGCAATGATCGGTACCCATTGCGAGGCAAGCCCTTTCGGTACGTCGAACCGTTCAAGCCTGTTGCTGAGAGTGACTGGAGCACGCTCAAGTGATTGTTCTTGACACCCACATCTGGGTCTGGGACCCTTACCCCAAACGTTTCACCTTGAGACACGCGGCCTTGTGCGGCCCTCTCTCAACCCAAGGCGGTATTGTGCGCGAGCATTCGGGGCCGGCGATGGGGCATCGCGGGTGGAATGGACAGCCGGAACGCGGGTTCAGAGGGGAAGGCGGATCGTCGTGCAGGAGCGTCCGGGCGCGCGCGCGTTCGTGGTCCGGATCGGGCCACGGAATCGCGCTCAGAAGCGCCTGCGTGTAGGGATGCAGGGGATCGTTGAAGACGAATTCCGCGTCGCCTATCTCAACGATCTTTCCCAAGTACATCACCGCGATCCTGTGACTGAGATGGCGGACGACGGCGAGGTCGTGTGAGACAAGGATCATCGTCAGCGCACGGTCCTTGCAGAGTCCGCCAAGCAGATTGAGGATCTGAGCCTGCACCGAGACATCGAGTGCGGAAACGGGTTCGTCGGCGACAATCAGCCTCGGTCCGAGCGCGAGAGCCCGCGCGATGGCGATCCGTTGGCGCTGGCCGCCCGAAAACTCGTGGGGATACTTCCGCACGAAACGCGGCGCAAGCCCCACCTGCTCCATCAGCGCGGTCACGCGTTCCGTAGCGTCCCGCCGACTCGCGAACCCATGGACCCGCAAGGGTTCCGCGATGCAATCCAAAACCGTCATGCGCGGGTTCAGCGAAGCGTAGGGATCCTGGAAGATCATCTGGAGCCGCGGACGGATCTTGCGAAGGGCCGCCATGGAAAGCGTAGCAAGATCAACGCCTTCAAACAGGACCCTTCCTTCGGTCGGCGCGACAAGCTGCATGACGGCGCGGGCCAGCGTCGTCTTCCCGCAACCGGACTCTCCGACGAGCCCGAGCACCTCTCCGCGCTGAACATCCAAGAAAACGCCGTCGACGGCCTTCACAATGCCCATGCGCCGACTGAAGATGAGCCCCTTCGACACCGGGAAGTGAACCGACAGATCGATGATATCGAGTATGGGATCGCTCACAGTTCACCTGCCTGGACGCGCAAGCACGCGGTCGCGTGACCCGGCGACACCTCCTGCAACGACACCTCATCGCGACGGCAACGTTCGACGGCATGCGCGCATCGCGGCGCAAAGGGACACCCCGCGATCTCTCGCGAAAGATCGGGCGGCATTCCCGGAATTGCATAGAGGGTTTCGCCCTTCGCGTGCACCGAAGGCATCGCGGACATGAGTGCTCGCGTATACGGATGTCTGGTCTCGTAGAACAGATCTCGAACCGGCGCCGACTCGAGGATCCGTCCCGCGTACATCACGAGGACCCGGTCGCACGTGCGCGCGATGACGCCGAGATTGTGCGTGACAAGGATCATCGCCATACGCATTTCCTGCTGCACGCCCCTGATAAGGTCGAGGATCTGCGATTGAACCGTGACGTCCAGCGCGGTCGTCGGCTCGTCGGCTATCAGCAACGCCGGGCGCGTGATCAGCGCCATGGCGATCATCACGCGCTGGCGCATGCCGCCGCTGAACTGATGCGGATAGTCGTTGAGCCGCACCGCCGCATCCTGGATCCCCGCCGAACTCAGCACGCCGGCCGCCCGCGCCCGTGCGTCCTCCACAGTTTGTCGCCGTTTGACAAACTGTGATGCGCATCGCTCATGAACCATGACCGGCTCCATCACCTGTTGTCCCACGGTCATATATGGGTTCAACGCCGTCATGGGATCCTGGAAGATCATCGAGATGCGTTTGCCGCGTATCGAACGCAGCGCCGCCTCCGGACAGCGCAGAAGATCGACTCCGTCAAACAGCGCGGACCCGCTTTCGATGCGCCCCGGCGGCGAAGGGATCAACCCCAGGAGAGAGTAGCAGGTGACGGACTTGCCCGATCCCGATTCGCCGACGATCCCCAGTGTTTCGCCGGTGTCAACCGCAAACGACACCCCGTCCACCGCGCGCACGACGCCGTTGCGCGTGTGAAAAAACGTCCTCAGGTTCTCGACCGTCAGTAAAGTCATCTAATCCACATCTTCATGCCGCCCGGCAGATCAGTCCTTCGATGACTGCGGGTCGAAGGCATCCCGCATGCCGTCGCCAAGGAAATTCAGCGAAAACAGCGTGAGTGAAAGCGCGATGCTCGGAAAGATGAGCATCCATGGGAATTCTTCCATGCAGTCGGCGCCCTCCTTGATCAACACACCCCATGAACTCATCGGGGCTTGCACGCCCAATCCGAGGAAGCTCAGGAACGCCTCCAGCAACATGACGCTCGGGATCGTCAAAGTCATGTACACGATCGCCGGTCCCAGGACGTTCGGAATCAGATGCCGCAGAATGATCCGCGTTCGCGAGAAGCCCATGAGTATCGCGGCCTCCACGAACTCCGTCCTGCGCAACGTGCGCACGCGGTCGCGAACAATGCGGGCCATCGTCAGCCACTGCACGGCGCCGATCGCGAGAAACAACAGGATCAGGCTCCGTCCGAGGAACACCATCAGAATTATGACGAAGATGGTGAACGGAAGCGTGTACAGAATATCCACAACGCGCATCATGAAGGAGTCCGTGCGCCCGCCAGCGAATCCCGAGAAAGCCCCGTACGACACGCCAGCGATCAACGATACCGCCGTGGCGGCGAACCCCACCAGCAGCGAGACCCGCCCCCCATAGAGGGTCCTCGTCAGGAGATCGCGGCCCAGCGGATCGGTGCCCAGCCAGTGTTGTGTGCATGGCCCGACGGCTCGGAGTTCAAGGTCCTGTTCGTCATAGGCGTACGGCGCGATCCACGGCGTAAGCGCGGACAACACAACCGCGACGCCGACGATTACGAGTCCGATGACGGACAGACGGTTCTTGGCGAGTCTCCGCAACCCGTCGCGCCAGAGCGAAGCGCCTTTTTCGATCTCACGCGCGTCGTCCATTCGATCCCTCGGCTGTGCCGCGCTGCGTCGCGCGTGCGGAACGGCTTGAACCCGCTACTTGATAGTTTCTTTGGTGATGAGATCCACCGGTGTTTCGCGATCGGACGGGGCGCCTTTCTTGGCGAGCATCTCCAAAGCGTACTCGATGCCGAACACCGCAAGCTGGTCGCCGTGTTGATCCGCGGTGGCGAGGACCTTGCCTTCTTTGACGAGGTCGTGCACGGCGGAGATGTTGTCGAAACCCACCACCGAGACGGCATCGGACTTGTTCGCGGCTCTCAACGCAGCCACGGCTCCTAGCGCCATACTGTCATTCGCGCAGAGGATGGCCTTCATGTTCGGGTGTTCCGTGATCATCGCGGCCACCACCTGATTGGCCTTCGCCATTTCCCAGCCGGCCGACTGCGAGGTTGCGATCTTGATTCCGGACGCATTCATGGCGTCCTCGAAACCAAGCTTGCGTTGCTGCCCGTTGAACGCCGTCGGAACGCCTTCGACGATGGCAACCGCATCTCCCGCGGTCAGCCGCTTCGCGAGGAATTCGCCGACCATCCGCGCGCCTTTTCGATTGTCCGGTCCCACGAACGGCACCTTCACGCCCTTGTCCGCGAGCACGGCCGCGTCGAGCTTGTTGTCGATGTTAACGACGACAATGCCGGCGTCCTGCGCCTTCTTGCACACGGATACCTGCGCCTTCGAATCCGCCGGCGCAATCACGATGGCCTCGACGCGCTGCGCGATCATCTGTTCGACAAGCTCCGTCTGCCGGCCTACGTCGAGTTCATCCTTGATGCCGTTGACGACTAATTCATACTGGTCTGAGTGGGCTTTCTGATGTTCCTGAGCGCCTTTCTCCATTGTCATGAAGAACTCATTGGCCAAAGACTTCATGATAAGTGCGATGCGGGGCTTTTCCCCGGCGCCCGGCGCCGATTCCTTCCCGCCGCACCCCATACCGAAGAACGCCGCAAACAGGACACAGATACCCATTGCCAAGCAGAGTCGGATCTTTCTCATGATATTGCTCCTCCACTAGAGAACGCGCGCATTCTATCACGTCAGCAGGATCGAGGTCTCGTGCTCGTGGCCCGTAATCGTAATCGTAATCGCGCTCGTATATACTGGACATTCAGGAAATGACTGCGAAGGGAATAGCGATGGCGACGAGAATGGATCGGAGGCGGTTTTTTGAATTGGGTGCGGCAACAGCGGTCGGAATGCAGTTTGCGCGCTCGGCGTTAGCGCAGGAACCTGCGCCTGCGGAGAAGCCTCTGCGGATCGGCGTCGTCGGCACGGGCGGGCGCGGAACG
The DNA here is from genome assembly GCA_964587655.1 of uncultured Nitrospiraceae bacterium. Taxonomy (GTDB): domain Bacteria; phylum Hydrogenedentota; class Hydrogenedentia; order Hydrogenedentales; family SLHB01; genus CAZPMT01. The sequence continues at coordinate 13,141 of CAZPMT010000030.1, read as the reverse complement.
GGATTACTGGGCATCATGCTCGGCATGAAAGACCTCTCGTTCCCGGCTCTATGCGATATCAACGCTGACAACCTCTCCCGCGCGCAGGACCTAGTGGTCAAGGCCGGTCTCGCGAAGCCCGAAGGCTATTCCGCGAACGAGGAGAGCTTTCGGCAGTTGATGGACCGCGACGATCTGGATGCGGTGATCATCGCGACGCCCTGGAACTGGCACACGCCGATGGCCGTGCACGGAATGAAGTGCGGCAAGTACGTCGGCGTCGAGGTGCCGGCCGCCATGTCGTTCGACGAGTGCTGGCAGCTCGTGAACACGCATGAGGAAACCAAGGTCCCCTGCATGATGCTCGAGAACTGGAGCTTCCGCCGCGACAATCTCGCAGTGCTGAAAATGATCCGCGAAGGCCTTCTCGGCGAGATCGTGCACTGCCATTGCGCCCACTCGCACGATTGCATCGATCATTGGTTTTTCGACGCCGAAGGCAACATGCGCTGGGGCGGCGAGTTCCTGATGAAGTACAACCGGGATCAGTATCCCACGCACGGCATGGGGCCCGTCCTCAGTTGGATGGATATCAACTGCGGCGATTCGTTCGCGACCTTAACCTCGACGGCGACGAGCTCGCGCGCCATCAACGCCTACTTCGCCCGCAAGTTCGGTCCGGACCATCCCAATGCCCGGCGCGAGTACAAGCAGGCCGATATCGTCACGTCCGTCGTCAAGACACAAATGGGAAGGACCGTCGTCATCAATTACGACATGCAGCTCCCGCGCCCGTACGACAACCGCTGGATGATCCAAGGCACGCTCGGCCTGTATGACGAGGACAAGAGCGCTGTCTACATCGAAGGCAAGAGCCCGAAGTATCACGAATGGGAGCCGTTCGCGCCGTACCAGGACAATTACGAACACGCGTGGTGGAAAGCGATGAAGGATTCCGCGGGCGAGTTCAGCCACGGCGGCACCGACCACCTCGAACTGGTCAAGTTCCTCGATGCCGTGCGAAACAAGACTCAGACTCCCATTGACATCTACGACTCCGTCGTCATGTGCTCGATCATCCCGCTGTCGGAGCGGTCGATCTCATCGGGAAGCGCGCCGGTCGAATGTCCCGACTTCACGCGCGGCGCGTGGAAAACGAGGAAGCCCACATTCGCTCTGGAAACCTGAACGCGTCGCAAAGTGCGTCGCTTTGTCTCCTGTTGTCCGTGGCGATCGGGTGCTTCAGTCCCGAGCCGCCTTTGGAACCCCACGAGGCCCTGGCGAAAGCGGCGCAACGTATCGATCGGATTCTCCAGGAGGATCGCGCTTACAGGGAAGGACCCTCGGAAACGGAGGAGGCGCAGACGCCCGATGATCCCAACGAGGTCACGTTCTGGTACTATTCGCATCCTCTCATCTCTCCGCTGATGTTGGGCGGACCTGGAAAGCTCGATTCCTTCAAGAGCGCGCACTTAGAATTCACACTGAAAGCTCAGTTCATCGGCGACTGGAACGTCGCCATCCAGAAGTACACGGTCTCGCTGGCCGCGGGCGATATGCCGGATGTCGGCATGGTAAAGCGGTCATGGCTTGCACGGCTTATCCCGTCGGGCCGCATCATCCCGCTGGATGCGATCCTTCCCGCGGAATTCCTCAAGGATCTCCGCGCGCCCGTGCGTGATACCGTCAGCGCGAATGGCCATCTCTACGCCGTTCCGGCAGACGGTTTCTGCGACGTGCTCTATTACAACAAGGACTTGATCGCAAGCCCGCCTGCAACATGGGAGGAACTCCGCGCTTGCGCGAGGAAGATTCGGGGCGGACTTCAGACGGAAGAGTATCCGATGGGTTACGCGCCTTTCCTCGAATCGCTGTGGTCCGCCGGAGGCGAAGTGTGCACGAATGCCGCCAGCAGCCTTACGAGTTCGGAAGCTAGTGAAGCCCTCGACTTCATCATCTCTCTCCGTCGGGAAAAACTGACGCATCCCGCGGGCGCGCTCGATCCCGGCGCCGGAACGGATCTTTTCGTGCGCGGGAAAGTGGCCATGACGGTGGCATCGAGCGAGCTCCTCGGACAGATGAAGAGGGCCCCGTTTCCCATCGGCGTCGCTCCGGTCCCAGGCAAGACGAACCCCGTTTCGATGCTGTCGGACAACGCGATCGTGGTGTTTGCGCGTTACGCCCGCGCGAAACAGCCGGCCATCGCGAGCCTGATCGACTTTCTGACCGGTCCCGAAGCGCAGGGCGAAGGTTCAGCGCCCACGCGGGAGAGCGTCTCGAAACTCGCCGCGGTCGATCCGGGACTCGATCAGGCGTTTCAGGCCGGGCGCAACACCCCGCTGGTCCCGGCTTGGGGCGCAATCGAGTTTGAATTGACGCGATACCTCGACCTAGCCTACCGCTGGGAGCCGTCGAAGTAAGTGCTCGGGTTCCCGTAGAATACGCGATCGAGATTATTGGAGGAGACGTCGTTGACCCGGCGGCAGACAGCGCTCACAGACGAAGAAGCGGGAGAAGGGGCGCGCCTGGCCCTTGACGCGCTCGAGATGAAACCCACGCGCGGCATCGCGAGCTGGATGTCGCACGTGATGGATATCGCCTACCTCGAGAAGAAGTCCGGCCACGCGCCCGGCTCGTATCGTGGGAATCCCGACGCCGTCTATCTCGATTTTCAGCGCGCCGCCGGCACGTGCATGATCGACCAATACCTCGCTGACAATCCGCTAAGCATGGGGGTGCACGGCTTCGAGTGCGGCACGGAGCGATCCGCGACGACCGGAGCGGAAGCCGTTGTGCTCGATGGCATCACTATCGACTCGCCCGAGTCCGTTGTCGAACACATGGAACGTTTCGTGCTCCCCGCACTCGATACTTCCATCGCCGAGACAAACGCCACAGTTTGTCGTGGCTTGACAAACCGTGATGACGCTCAAGCCGCGGCGTCTCTCGTGCGCGAAGAGTACAGGGTGCAGGAGCTTTTCGGCCCGGAGATCCTGAAAGTCCCCTATGGCATCGCCCGATTTCCCGCGCTTCGCTACGGAACGTACGGTTACGTAAACTATCTGACCGCCTATCTCGTCTATCCCGAGGTCATGGAAAAGGACTTTGCCCTTCAGGCGCGCCTCGCCGAAAAGCAGAACGCCGTCGCCGCGCGCGCGATCACGGAAGGCCGTCTTCCAAAGGTGCTTCGTTTGGATCACGACATGGCGGATTCCCGAGGGACGCTCGTGGACGTGAGGTCGCTCGATCGGCTTTGGTTCCCGCATTTCGTGCGGTCCATCGAGCCGTTCTTGAAGGCGGACGTCCGTCTGCTTTGGCATTGCGATGGCAATCTTATGGAAATGACGCCGCGTTTGATCGAGGCCGGCATCAGCGGGTTCCAGGGATTCCAATACGAAGACGGGATGGACTACGAGCGTATCTGCCGGATGCGCACGCGCGACGGCGATCCCTTGATGATCTGGGCCGGCGTGTCCGTTACGCGAACACTCCCGTTCGGCGCCCCGGACGACGTCCGGAACGAACTCGCCTGGCTCGTCGAAAACGGCCCGAAGACGGGACTATTCCTGGGCGCGAGCAGCTCGATCACGCCCGGCGTGCCGTGGGAAAACCTCGATGCGCTTATCGAAGGTCTGGCGTATTATCGCCGCCGCGGACGGACGCTCTGAAGGCTCTATTCGACCACGACGTCAAACATGCCCGAGGTGGGTTCATCGCGTTTATCGGTCACAGTGAGCGTTACCGAGTAACGGCCCGGGGTTTCATACGCGTGTTCAACGCGAAGCCCTTTGGTCCGCTTCCCATCGCCGAAGTCCCACTCCGCTTTCGCAATGCTGGCCGAGGCGTCGTATGAAAGCGCGAAACCCGCCGGAAAGGATTCCCCCAACGACACGGGCAGCCGGCCCGCCGGTGAACGCGTCACATCCGCCGCGTCAAAAGCCTCCGCCTTGCCCACCTGCGTCTTCATCTCGCGAACGCCGGGCAACACGGCCACCGGCCCCTCCCCCACGAGCACGTCGGCCACTGCCTTCAGGCTCTCGCCGCACATTCCCGGATCGCAATAGGCCAACACAATCGCATCGGCTTCGACAAGCTTCGGCACGAGACGCGGATAGCCGAGAAACACAACCACGACGCGCGCCCCGGTGTTCTTGAGTTCGCGGATCAGCCGCACTTGCCCCTGCGTCTTCGGCATGTCCGTGAGGACGCACACGACCGTGCGGAGTCCCTTGCTGTGCTGGGTCAGCCGCTCGATTTCGAAGTCCTCGATGTCGCCCAGATGTTTGGCGGAGGCGATGGGCTGTTCCACGACGGGCTTGAGGTAGCCTTCGAGCATTTTCTTGAGTTCATCAACCCCCACGACGCCCGTTACGCCAACCGGAACGGAGCCGTCTTTCGTGAGCGGAAGGACATTGCCCGTGTTCTGCACAAGCGTAATCGAGCGGCGTTCGATCTCGTAGGCTTCTTTCGGATAGCGGCTCCTCGTTCCCAGCGCCGCCGCCTTTTTCTTGTTCGGAAGCTCTCGCGACAACAACCCTCGATCCTTCTTCAGCTTGAGAACGCGATCCAGCGCCGTCTGAATCGTCGTCCGTTCGAGCGAACCCGCCTCGACGGCGCGCGCAATCGTTTCAACGGCTTTCGAGACATGCGGGCCCGGATTGCCCCAGTACAGCATGTCGGCGCCGGCCTCGATTGCAAGAACCGCCGCTTGCGCCGGATCGTAAAGGCGCTTGACCTCCCCCGCGTCCATCGGACCCGCCACAACAACGCCTTGGTACTTCATCTCATCACGGATCAGCCCGCGTATGACCGCCTCGGAGAGACTCGCCGGGTGGCTGTCGGCATCGATCGTCGGCGCCAGCGTATTCGCCACGTGCAGCATCGGCGCGCCGCGCTCGATCGCGCGAACGAACGGAAGCAGGTCCTGCTCCAGGAGCCGCGCCCGCGGCGTCAGCAGCGTGGCGGGCGAGTTGGCCAATCGATTGCAGCCGCCACCTGGAAAACCCATCGGCATGCATAGAACGCCGTTGGACGCCAACGTGGTGAGAATTGTTCCTCCCGCCACGGCAGCGAAATTCGGATTGCTTCCGAAATGCTGGATGCCGCCGGGGGCGTCCTCGAGCGTCGGCGCTAGGTCGAGCGCGGGACCAAGGTTCAGGTTGAATCCCATGATGTTGAGGTGGTCCGCGGTGAGTTTCGCCAGGCGCTCCGTGAGGGCGATGTCGCCCGACGCCGCAATGGACAGCAGCGACGGAAGCTGTGCGAACGATGCGGCGACGCCGCGTTCGTGACGCGGCAGATCATACAAGTTCGCCCCGATGAACAAGGGGACTCCCATTTGCTTCTCGATGGGCATGGATCGCAACGCCGTGATGTACTCCGCCGCATCCTGCGGCTTCACGATCAAGGGAATGACGACGCCGCCTGGCGGGATCTGCGACAGAAGTTGCTTGTCTTCCGCATTCGGCCCATACAATCCATGGAGCGTGACAAGCATCAACTGGGCGATCCGGCTGCGAAGATCGCGCGCCTCCTCCTGGGGTGCGTTGGGAGACTGACGCGGCGCCGCGGCGCCCTTCGCGGGTGCGTCAACCGTGCCCGCGAGCCCGGAAGGGCGTTGCGCATCGGCCCCCATCACCACTCCAATGCCCAACATCAGCGCAATCAGCGTCCGCATATGCCGGTCCTCGTCATCCGCCCTGATTCTAGTGCATTGAGCCCGCCCGATGCGATCTCATGCGTGGCGCAGGCTGTCAGTCCGCGGGTGCTGGGAGCGGGGGTGGACGTGGTGGACGAGGTGGACTATCAACGGGAATAGAGTTCGCTGTTGGCGTCTATCCGAAATGCGTCTCGCGCTTGAGAACGCGCGTCGATGCGGGGTCCAATCCCAACAAGGCAATGATCTCGCGCGGCTTTGCGAGCTTGCCATTGGCCTGTTGCGTGCTGAAATCGATCATCACTTCCGCGCCTTCTTCCGCACGCGCCGCGATGGAGTGCAGCATCGGCCGGATGTCAACGGTGGATGCTTCGACACTTCTCCGCGGACCGGTCGGTCTGCCCTTTCGTTCGACGGGAATCACCTCCATCGCCATAAGCTTCTCGACGCGCGATTGAATCTCCACAATATCGCCGCGCGCGAAGAGCGTGTAGTCAAAGCCCGACACCGCGCTCATCAGCGAGGGCGCATTCGTCGGTACTTCGCTGACATCATACGCATGAAAGCCCGAGGGAAGCGTCGCTCGAACCCGATCAAGAAGGTCGTTGGGCTTGACGCGCGCTTTCAGCACGACGTCCATGTAATCGCCTTCCGACCCTTCGCCCACAGGCGGCGCTGTTGCGAAAGTCACCTTCGGGTGCGCGTGGAAGCCCTGCGAGTATGATAGCGGCGCCCGCGCGCGGCGCAACACGCGAATCCACGCGCTCATCCATTCGAGATTGGACAGGAAACATGCTTCGGCATTACGGCCGATTTTGAAACGGAGCCGCTGCAACGCAGGCGGTTCGACGCGTTCGGGAAGCTTCAAGACGGGCTTTTCGCTATCGATCTCCGGTCCCTGCCGCGCCTCGTCGATCATGGCCGCGCACAACCCGGGAACGCGGTCGCGCAATCCGCATCCCGTACAGCCGCCCGCGCGGCAATCCGGCGTTTGGGCAAGGTCAATCGCCCGGCGCCACTCGACCGTGAACCACTGCTTCGGGATATGCACGTCAATGTGATCCCAGGGCAGCCGCTCGTCCAGGGCGCGCTCACGGAACGCGCCTTCGACGTCATATCCGGTCTCCGCAATCGCGTCCTGCCACGCCTGGAAATCGAGATGCTCCGACGATGAATCCAGCCGCGCCCCGCGGCGGAACGCGGCCTCGACGAGGTCCGCCGCGCGACGATCCGCGCGGGCAAGAAGACCCTCGATGAAGCTCGACTCGGGATCGTGCCGGCCGAATTTGACGCCGGGATGCCGTTTGAGGCCCTGCTCGAGAATGCGTTGGCGGCGCCGGATCTCATCCAGCCCGATCTGACCCGCCCATTGGAACGGCGTAAAGGGCTTGGGAACAAACGTGGATATCCCCGTGAAGATCTTGGCGCGCCGCGTGACGGCGCGCCCCTTTTCCAGCATCGCCGCGCAGAGATCGGCGATGGCCTGCACGTCTTCATCGCGCTCCGTCGGAAGGCCGATCATGAAATAGCACTTCACGTGCCCCCAACCGCGCTTGAACGCTTCCGTCACCACGTCGAACAGGGTGTTGTCGTCAAACCATTTGTTGATGACCGACCGCATTCGCGGCGTCGCTGCTTCCGGCGCAAACGTCAGTCCGCTACGCCGCACATCCGAGATCGCGTCGGCCAGATCGACGGAAAAAGTGTCGAGCCGCAGCGAGGGGACCGAGACCGCCGCGTTATCGGCGTATGCCCGCTTCGCAGATTGCTCGAGCAGCGTGTGAATGCGCGGATAGTCGCAGGTCGAGAGCGACAGCAGCGAGGCCTCCTCATAGCCCGTATCGGAAAGCGTCCGTTCCATGATCCGGTCGATCTCGTCGAGACCCCGCGTGCGAACGGGCCGCGTCACCATACCTCCCTGGCAGAACCGGCAGCCGTGCGTGCATCCCCGCAGGACCTCGATTCCCACGCGGTCATGGATGAGTTGCGTGAATGGAACGATGTACTCGGTGGGAAACCGGGCCGCATTCAGATCGTTGAGCACGCGTCGCGCGATCTTCGGCGCGTCTTCTTTCGGGACGATGCGCCCGTCGGCCAGCGTCTCGAACGGGTAAAGCTCGGGCACATAGACGCCCTCGATGCGCGCAAACGCTCCGAGTCGTGCATCGCGTGGCATCCCGCGCGTGGCCCGCGCCGCTTCGGCGATCTCGAGTATCGCATCTTCTCCATCGCCGATAACGAAGAAGTCCATGAACGGCGCCATAGGTTCCGGATTGAACGCGCATGGTCCTCCGGCGAAGATAAGCGGATGCGCGTCGTCGCGATCCTTGCCGCGCAGAGGCAGACCGGCGAGATCCAGGATCGTGAGCACGCTCGTGTACGTCAGCTCGGACTGGAGCGAGAATCCAATCATATCCATCCGCGCCAGGGGTTCTTTCGATTCGAGCGCGAAGAGAGGCAGCCCGCGGGCGCGCAGCGCGGCCTCCATGTCGGGCGCTGGCGCATAGACGCGTTCCGCCCAACACCACGGCAGGTCATTCAAGATCGCATAGAGTATGTGCAGCCCCAGGTTTCCGAGTCCGAGGTCATACAGATCCGGAAACGCAAGCGCAACGCGGAGCGCGACCGCGTCCGTATCCTTATGCACGGCGTTGAACTCCGTGCCAAGGTATCGCGACGGCTTCGTCACGGCCTGCAACACCTCGTCCAGCAGGATCTGCTTGAGACTCACGCGGAACACTCCAGTACCTATTTACGCCAGGCCCTACTTTGAACTTAGATTCGGCAATTAAAGCCTGTTGGGCTTGTCCAAGCAGTGGACAAAGTGGACGCTACCCTGCATGTGATCCTTTTCGGCGTCCACATTGTCCACAAAGTCCACGCCGTCCACCATTCCGGGAAGCACCTTCAATCTTGACTGCCGAATTTGGGTTGAATGGATCCGGAGACGCCTCACGCTTCTTCCGGGATCTTGCGAACGTATCTCGCGGCCACGTATGTATCGATAATCTCGCGAAATGCGGCTCCGAGTTCCTCGGGCGTGCCCGAGAGCGATTCTGCCTTCTTCCCGTCGATGTAGACCGGGCAACTCGGCGCTTCGCCGGTGCCGGGCAGACTGATCCCGATATTCGCGGCCTTCGACTCTCCCGGCCCGTTGACCACGCAACCCATCACGGCCAGCGTGAGCGTCTCAACGCCCTCGAACCGGCGCCTCCATTCGGGCATCTTCGCGCGCACGTACGCTTCCACTTCCTCGGCAAGCTTCTGGAACACGGCGCTGGTCGTGCGGCCACATCCGGGGCATGCCGTGATGGAGGGCATGAAGGACCGCAGGCCGAGCGCCTGCAACAATTCGCACGCGGCGTACACCTCCTCGCGACGGTCTCCGCCCAAGCGCGGCGTCAGCGAGACCCGGATGGTATCGCCGATTCCTTCCTCGAGCAGGACGCCCATCGCCGCCGAAGACCAGACCAAGCCTCGCGTCCCCATGCCAGCCTCCGTCAGACCGAGATGAAGCGGCTGATCCGTCCGCCGGGCCAACTCGCGATATACGTGGATCAACTGGCGTGGCGTCGAGCTCTTGCACGAGAGGACAATCCGGTCCTTGCGCATGCCGCATTCCAGGGCCAGTTCCGTGGATTCGAGCGCCGACAGGACCATGCAGTCCGCCATGATCTCCTCGGACGTCTTGCCCAGGCCGCTCTCGGCGTTCTCGCGCATTATCCGCATCACCAGGTCCTGATTCAGCGACCCGGCGTTGACGCCGATGCGGAGGGCCTTGTCGTTATCGATGGCGATCTTGCAGATCGTCGCGAAACGCTCGTCGCGGCGCGGCCCCGCGCCGACGTTGCCGGGATTGATCCGATACTTGTCGAGCGAACGCGCGCAGTCCGGGTGATCGGTCAGGAGCTTGTGTCCGTTGTAATGGAAATCACCGGCAATCGGGACCCGGCAACCTGCATCGCGCAGCCGCTTCACGATCTCGGGAACGGCCGCGGCGGCCTCTTGCGTATTGACAGTGACGCGGACCAATTCGGATCCCGCCCCGCACAGATCGAGCACTTGTCCGGCCGTAGCCTCGACGTCGGCGGTATTCGTGTTCGTCATCGACTGCACGACAATCGGCGCGCCGCCGCCCATGGCAACGTGGCCCACCTTCACCTGAACGGTTTTATCTCTCTTAGTTATCGACATCGAACCCAGCCCTGCAAGAACCTATGGGACTTCCACGTACAGACTATCTTCCCTACCCCTACCCGCGCAAGCCTCCAACTGCCTGGATCCTGTTTGTCATCAAGTTGCCGGATTGTGATACACTGAACTTGTGTCTGGAGTAGGGCTATGATTCGCACATACATAGATGCAGCGATGAAGCACGCCCATTATGAGATGATCGACCAACCGGAAGACCCGTATTACGGCGAGATCCCGGGACTCGAGGGCGTCATGGCTTGCGGGGCATCACTCGAAGAGTGCCGCGCGAACTTGGAGGACGCTTTGGACGCCTGGATAGTGCTCGGCCTCCAGTTGGGGCACGAGATCCCGCCGATTGACGGCGTCTGTCTTCAAAGACTGCAGGTGTCCGCCTGATGGCGAGGCTCACGCCCGTTTCCCATCGGGAACTGGTCGTCAAGCTGCGCAAGCTTGGATTTGACGGACCCTTCTCGGGTGGGAAACACCTGCTGATGACCTGCGGCGCCAAACGCATTGTCATCCCCAATATTCATGGCCCGGCCATCGGTATTGAGCTTCTCGCGCGAATACTGCGGCACGCAGGCATATCGCGTGAAGACTGGGATGCAACCGAATAGGCCGCCTCTCGCTACGGTTGCGGCTTCCCCCGTCATGTGGTATTCTTGAGCCGGTTCTTTGTCGGGGCACTTTCCTTGTCCCTTTGTCAACGAAGCGGAACGACACATAAAGGAATATCGGCCATGGCGCGTTCATATACCTGTCTTGTGTTTGCGGCGATCATGCTCGGCTTCACGTGCGGCGCGCGGGCGGAGGTCGTGGATGGCGTCGTTGCGACCGTCGGCACCGAGGTAATCCTTCACAGCGAGTTGGTGCAGACCATTGCGCCGTTTCTGAGCGACCTGCAGAAGAAAGGGACCGACGACGCGGATTTCGAGCGCCAGGCGCAGAACCAACTCCGAGAGGCCCTCGATCAGGCAATCAACGAGAAGATCCTTCTGAGGGAAGCGCTCCTGGCCGGTCTTGAGATCGATGACAAGGACGTGGAAGCGCGCATCGATCAGATCAAGAAACGGTTTGCGTCGAGCGAGGAGTTCGAGAATGAGCTCACGAAGGCCGGTGAGACCATGAGCGATTTCCGCGACCGCGTCCGCAAGCACATCCTGGCCGTGAGCATGGCCATGCGGAAAGACAAGCAGTTCCGGCAGGAGGCATCGATCTCCGAGGCCGAAATGGCGCAGTATTACCAGGACAACAAGGAGAAGTTCTCCCATCCGGAGCGTGTAAGTCTGCGGCGCATCTTCCTGCAGGCCGCCGCCGGCACGCAGGAACGCGACCAAGCCAAGGCGCGGTTGCAGGAACTCAAGAAGCAGCTTGATGCCGGGGCGGACTTCTCGGAACTGGCCAAGTCATACTCCGCGGGACCGGAAGCCGCCCAGGGGGGTCTCGTGGGGTGGGTCACCACCGGCGACCTCGTAAAGGAACTCGCGGACGCCGCCTTCTCCTTGCCGGAGGGCGGAATAAGCGACGTTATCGAGACAGAGTTCGGCGTCTTGCTCCTTAAGGCGGACAAGAAAGAGGCCGCCGGCACGATGTCGCCCGATGAGGCGCGCAAGGTCGTCGAACCCGAGATCCGGGCCAAGGCCGCCGAAGAGAAGTACAAGAAGTGGATTGGCGAGTTGCGGAAACGCAGCCGCGTGAGGGTATTCCTCTCGTAGCCGAAGCGTCACCAGTCACGCGGACAGACCGTAAGAATGCCGTCAAGGGTACGACCTTCTTGTTCGAGGCACCCACGCTCGCCACGCGGATGTCTGGAACAAAAAGGCAATTGCCATGCTGAACCGTGCAATAAAGATGGCTTTCTGGGTCACGTACGACCACCTCGGAAAGCTAATCATAGCGAATCTGATCTGGTCGCTCTCGTTCTTGATCCCCTTGGTGTTGGGCGCGACGGCCTTCGCCACCCGCGACCCGGCGATCATGGTTCTCATCGGCATCCCCTTGACCGTATTGGCCTTGGGCATCATCCTGCCGGTGACGACGGCGGGTCTGGCACATTTGTCGAAGGAGTTGATCGATACGCGCGACGGTTCCGTGCGCGATTTTTTTGCCGGGGTGCGACTCCACTGGAAACGGGCCATGGGTATCGGGCTGTTGTACATGTTCGGCGTTGCGAGCCTTGCCGTGAGCGTGTGGTTTTATGCAGCGAAAGTGGGCAACGCGGCGCCTTGGCTTGGGTACACCATCAGCGCCCTGGCCCTGTGGTGTCTCCTTCTTGTGACGCTGATGGCGATGCTGGTCATGCCCGCGCTGGTCCAAAAAAAGGGCGGCATCATCGCCACGTTGAAGCTCTCGGCCTTGCTGGTAATGGATAACCCATTGTTCTGCATTGGTTTAGCGATCCAGTTTATGGTCATAGCAGGCTTTTCGGCGATCATACCCGTGTTGGTCTTCCTATCCGGTTCCGTCTCGGTCGTTCTGGCTTCGAGCGCCTACGAGATGCTGGCCCGGAAATACGCCCGGAAGGCTCAGGACCTCGCCGCGGACCCGGCGTCAAGCGCCCTTGGCGGTATTCGGGGCGTCACGCGGGAAGGCGCCGCCATCATCGAGGACGAACAGGATGATTACTTGAACAGGGGATTACGCGATTTTCTGTTTCCCTGGAAGGGCTAGAGTTTTTTTGGGAACAAGGCCATGTGTCTCCGGAGGGAGGCCGTCCGGCGGATCGCGTGGCGCAACGATACCGAAGGAGGAACGAGACCTATGACACGAATCACAGGCATGAAGGCGCGCGAGATCCTCGATTCACGGGGAAATCCAACGGTTGAAGTAGACGTATACTTGAGCTGCGGCGTAATGGGACGCGCCGCGGTGCCGTCAGGGGCGTCCACGGGCGAGAATGAGGCCATCGAACTTCGCGACAAAGATGCCAGGCGATACCTTGGCAAGGGCGTCCTCAAGGCCGTGGCGAACGTCAACGACGTGATCGGCGAGGAGCTTCTGGGTATGGACGCACTCGACCAGCGCGTCATAGACATGACCATGATCGCGCTGGACGGCACGCCCACCAAGAGCAGTCTCGGCGCCAACGCGATCCTCGGCGTGTCGCTGGCGGTGGCCAAAGCGGCGGCGCAGGCCCTCGAGATCCCGCTGTGGCGCTACATCGGCGGTCCGAACGCTCACGTCTTGCCCGTTCCGATGATGAACATCCTGAACGGCGGCGCCCATGCGGACAACAACGTGGACTTGCAGGAATTCATGGTCGTGCCGGCAGGCGCCAAGTCGTTCCGGGAGGCCCTGCGCATGGGCGCCGAG
>CAZPMT010000029.1:0-50697 GCA_964587655.1 uncultured Nitrospiraceae bacterium | reverse complement strand
TTTTATGAACGTTTCAACGCAAGAAACTGAAAAGTTCACAGGCTCTGAGAGCTTGTTTGGAAAGCTCCCACAGAGACATCTTAGTAGGGGCGGTTTCTCCGTAAACCGCCCCGAACGCCGCCACAGGTTTCGTTTGCGCTACAGGCATAGCCTCGACTCCGAAGCGGGGGCGGTTTTGGAAAAACCGCCCCTACTTTTCAAACACGCTCTGAGATAAACACGATCCGCGAGAAGGACCGTCGATTGGATTTCCTCCTGATGCGCGTGTAGGATATGGCGTGATTTCACGGGCTGACCGGGTCTTTGGAGAAACGCGCGATGGCCACAGTAACGCCGGATGCTCCGCTCCTTTGGCCGCTGGTAGTTTACTTTGGCGGCGTCCTTGCCGTTGTCGCGGGGATGTTGGGGATCTCGTTTGTATTAGGGCAGCGCCACAACGAACGCGCGACCGGCGCGCCTTACGAGTCCGGCATCGTCTCCACGGGATCAGCGCGCATCCGCTTCTCTTCGACCTTCTTTCTGATCGCGATCTTTTTCGTTATCTTCGATCTCGAGTCGGTTTTCATTTTCGCCTGGGCTACCGCTGTTCGCGAGACCGGCTGGTGGGGCTACGGCGAGATCTGCGTTTTCATCGGCGTATTGGCGGCCGCGTTGGTCTACCTGTGGCGTGAGCGCGCGCTGGATTAGGAGCCGCGATCCTGGCATGACATCTCAAGGTGACGGTTATTCGAGTCCGGGCGGACATCCGGTCCGCGTGGTCGAGGACGGCTTCCGAAGCAACTTCGTCCTCGCGCGGCTCCAGGATCTGGTCGCGTGGGGCCGGAAGAATTCCCTGTGGCCTTTCGGCTTCGGCCTGTCATGCTGCTTCGTGGAGATGGCCACGAGCCTCACCAGCAAGTTCGACATCGCCCGGTTCGGCGCCGAGGTGCTTCGCGGCACCCCGCGCGAGGCCGATCTCCTGGTCATCGCCGGGACGCCGTTCCTCAAGATGGCCCCGATCATCAAGCGCCTCTACGAGCAGATGATGGAGCCGCGCTGGGTGATCGCGATGGGCGCATGCGCGAGTTCCGGCGGCATGTACGACATTTACAGCGTCGTCCAGGGCGTGGACAAGTTTCTGCCAGTGGACGTTTATATTCCCGGCTGCCCGCCGCGTCCGGAGGCGTTCATGGAAGGTCTGTTGCTGCTGCGCGACGCGGTCGGAACCGAGTCGCGTCCCCTGAGCTGGGCAGTCGGGCCGCAAGGTGTCATCAAGCAGCCGCGGCCTTGCATGCGCGATCTCAAGACGCCGCAGCGGCAGCAAATCCTGAACTTGCGTTCGCCCAACGAGGTCTAGCGGATACGGTATGAGCCCTGATGCCACGATAGCCGAAGACTTGCGCGCCAAGTTCGGAGATGCGATCCTCGCTGAGCAGCACACGTGCGACGGCATCCCAACGTTGTGGGTCTCTTCCGCGCACGTCACGGACGTGGTCACGTATCTGAAGAACGGCGTCGAACGGCCCTACCGCATGCTCTACGATCTCACGGCGATCGACGAGCGCGTCCGAACGCGCCGGCCCGATCAACCTCAAAGCGACTTTACGGTCGTGTACCACCTCGTCTCGTTCGACCGCAACCAGGATCTTCGAATCAAGGTCCCGCTCGCGGGCGAGTATCCGTCGTTACGCTCGATAAGCTCCGTGTGGCCCTCCGCGAACTGGTACGAATGCGAAGTCTACGACATGTTCGGGATCCGGTTTGACGGCCATCCGCACCTCCGGCGCATCCTCATGCCGCCGACGTGGAACGGCCATCCGTTGCGGAAAGAACATCCGGCGCGGGCCACGGAACTCGAGCCTTTCCAACTCCCTGATGAGAAAGTGGACATCGAGCAGGAGGCCCTTCGTTTCCGGCCCGAAGACTGGGGTATGAAGCGCCACACCGGCGACGGCGATTTCATGTTCCTCAACCTCGGTCCGCAGCACCCCGGCACCCACGGCCTGATCCGGATCATCCTGCAACTCGACGGCGAGCGGATCGTGGACGCCGTTCCCGACATCGGCTATCACCATCGCGGCGCCGAGAAGATGGGCGAGCGCCAGTCCTGGCACAGCTACATCCCTTACACCGACCGGATCGACTACCTCGGCGGTGTCATGAACAATTTCCCGTACGTGATGGCCGTCGAGCGTCTCGCAGGCATCCAGGTTCCGGATCGAGTAAAGGTGATCCGCGTCATGATGGCCGAGCTGTTTCGCATCATCAGCCATCTCGTCTGGTACGGCACCTTCTCGCAGGACCTGGGCGCCATGTCGCCGGTCTTCTATATGTTCAATGACCGCGAGCGCGCCTTCGCCATCGTCGAGGCCATCTGCGGCGGACGGATGCATCCCAGTTGGTTCCGCATCGGCGGCGTCGCACACGACCTGCCGCTGGGATGGGACAGACTGATGCGCGACTTCATCGAGTACCTGCCCGCGCGTCTCGACAGCTACGACAAGGCCCTGATCAAGAATCGCATTTTCAGAAAACGCACGATCGGCATCGGCGCGTTCACCCGTGACGAGGCCATCGAATGGGGCGTCACCGGCCCCGGGCTCCGCGCCACGGGCTTCGCGTGGGACATCCGGAAAACGAGGCCCTATTCCGGATACGACCAGTTCGACTTCGACGTCCCCATCGGCCATAACGGCGACTGCTACGACCGCGCCGTCGTGCATATCGAGGAGATGCGCCAGAGCCTGCGGATCATCGAACAGTGCGTGAAAAACATGCCCGACGGGCCCTACAAATCGGACCACCCCCTCACGACCCCGCCGCTCAAAGAGCGGACGATGCGCGATATCGAAACGCTCATCGACCATTTCCTCGGCGTGAGTTGGGGACCGGTGATCCCCGCGGGCGAGTCTTTCTGCGCCGTCGAGGCGAGCAAGGGAAACAACGGTTACTATCTCATCAGCGATGGCGGTACGATGTCTTACAGGACGCGCATCCGCACGCCCTCATTCCCGCACATGCAGATGTTGCCGGAGATCAGTCGCGGAGTGTTTGTGGCGGACCTGCTCGCCATTCTGGGTGCGATGGACTATGTATTGGCGGATCTTGATCGGTGAATTCCGGTCGAGCGGGAGCTCGACCCTACCGGACGAATATGTTGACAGACAATATTAGAAGCGAGATAGAGTCCGAGGCGGCGCACGTGAACCTAAAGAGCGGCGCATGTATCGACGCCCTGCGTATCGTGCAGCGTCATCATCGCTGGGTAAGCGACGAACACGTGCGCGACGTCGCGACGCTGCTCGACATGACTCCCGACGAGGTTGACAGCGTCGCCACGTTCTACAACCTCATCTTGCGGCGGCCTGTGGGCAAGCACGTCATCCGCATCTGTTCAAGCGTGAGTTGCTACGTCATGGGCTACGAGGAGGTCCGCGATCATCTGCGTCAGCGGCTAGGCATCAAAGAAGGCGAAACTACTCGCGACGGCCGGTTCACGCTGATTCCGAACCAGTGCCTCGGCAACTGCGACCACGCCCCGTCATTGATGATCGACGACGACCTGCATCAGGATCTCAATCCGGCAAGGATTGACACCATCCTCCGAGAGTATCTCTGATTCCTCAAGCTTGCGGCCGTTTATTCGGTGTGCTTTTCGAGGAGCATTCCCACGAGGGCTTTGTATCCTTTCTCCTTCAGTTCGGCAACCTGGCCTTGGTCCGCCTGCTCGCGGCTTAAACGCATACTTGCGCCTTGAGTCTCAACGGGATCGGGGACGAGCATTACCCATTGACCGGTTCGCACATCTACCAAGACCATCTTGAGACGTATGCGCATGTGTTGGGTTTCGTCAGGGACGAAGCGCCCGATAATTGGCACCCATGACACGGTTTTCGTTGCGAGGTTCTTCTGTTCTGCCTCAAGTATGCCCCAATAGCAGATCAGGAATTCGTATCCCCCACGCGCGGCGGCAAGACGCAGCGCCTTAGCGTAGTTACCCTTGCTGATCTGCTCGTCCACCACCCCGGAAAAAGGGACGACGCGAAAGTGTTTGGCTAGCTCCACCTGCATGCAATCATCAGGGAAGAGCGCGCCGGACTGCACCAGTACGGCCGCCGCGCCTTTGTTAATCTTGACGTTCTGATGAGCAGCCATTTGGCCGGAGATCGTCTCACCGGAGATCGCCTCCGTCGAATCAATGCCCAGAACGTTGAATTCGGACAGTTCCTGATACCGGAAGCCGCGTCCATACTCTCGGTAGCCTGAGTCGGAAATGGAGCGCGTCGTATTACACCCCATGGCCGCGCCCAGAAGCGCCACTAACACCATTACAGACTGCACGTATCTGTTTTTCATAGGTTCCTCCTCCTCTCTTGAACGTCTCCTTCATTCTCCCTATCCTGGCGGAACAAGTCCACAACTTTGAGATGAATCGCGGGGATAATGGCCCCTCGCAACCATATACTAATCTCCGCCTTTCGCAACCGGCCGCAGGGATTCGTCAGGCCACATTTGTCCGTGCTTTCCGGTACAGTCGGCGGCAGACTATCAGCCAAATGGTTGTCGGTACAGAAAAGAGCAGCAACGTGAGCAGTGCTGGTCTCGGACCGCCGAGGAGATAGAGCAGGCCCACATAAAAAGGCATCCAGGAAACACCGGCCAAGGCGTTCAACACAAGCACCTTTCGAGTTTCCCGTGTCTTTGTGAAGGTCGCGAACAAAGTAAAGGCTGTGGTAATAAGGCATAGTGCAAGCAATGCCGTAGAGTAACGGGCAAATTCGATTGGCGGGTGATAAAGGGGCCTCCATTGCAGTTGTTTCCAGAATATGCCCAAGGTCACTGCCGCACTCAACTTCGCTTGGAACAAGGGATACAAAAAGACCATGGACGGGTATCCCGCAATCTCTTCCTCCGTGGTAAGAAACCTCGCCGCAAGATCGCGCCTCAACGCCGCGTGGTCGTCCAGACAACTCATCGCCAGGACATGGGCTTCCTGTTCGGCCTTCCCGCGCGCCCGTGCTTCTGCAAAGCGGGAACCGTATTGCTTTCTCAGCCTCTCCTCGATTTGAGGCTTGGCTTGCTCGGAAAAGCCCTTGGCAATCGACTCAATCTTGAGGATCAGCTCGACTTTGCGCCAGGCGCAGTTTAGATTCTCGTCGTCCTGCATCTCTCCAGCCATTTGCTCTCTCCCTCTTGCTGCAAAGCCACATAGACCGACATCCCTCAAACGCCGCTCCTGAGAAGTGCGGCTTTCTATCTCGCAGCGCGCGTGCCACTCAAGTCATGCCTTGACCGGCGGCGTCGCAGGCGAGTTCACGACTTTGATGCCGTACATCTGGCAGAAGTTCTGCAAGTCTCGGCGATGGTTTCCATAGAAGACGACCTGGTGGAATCCGAGCACGTCGCGCGCGTCTTCGACGCGGTCCATTGCCACTTCGACGCTGGTCCGGCAACCGCCCGCGGGCGGCGTATCCACGTTCCCGACGACCGTGCCCGTATCGACGATGATCTCGTTCGGGCTCGAGAAGCGCGCCAGCGTGACGGGCTGCCCCTCCTTCCAGAGCACCTGCACGGACACGCCGATCCCCGACTCAGAATGGCTGCGAAGAATGAACGGTTCATGTTCCTGATCGAGCCCGTTCAGTTTCGTGCCCGACACGCAATGCGCCACTATCAGGAGATTCTTCACCGTCTCGGGCACCGGATCATTCATGAATCCAGGCTTGTCGAACAGGTAGCTCGTCAGCATGAGCGACATCGCCCCGAACACGTCCGCCTCGCACCCGTAGGTCGATCCGGCGTCCTGGAACATCGACGCGGCCATGCACGGAGGCGTTGGAACGACCTTCTGCGTCACCATTCCGAGGCAGTCCGTCGTGATCGAGTTCGCCTCTTCGTCCTTCATCAGTCTCTTGGCCGCCTGAAATGAACGCGCGGCGTTGAGCAGATCCTCGTCGGACGGCTCGACGACCTTCTTTGCGTGTTTGGCCATAGTTTTTGCGACGTCGTGCGTCTCGTCGGTGACGGGCATCTTCGCGAACATCTCATGCATCATATTGCGCGGGACGTTGCGCACCTTCACGCCAAATCGCTCCATCACGGTATCGTTCCGCTTGTCTCCCGCCACCACGACCAGGCGCGTTTCCTCGAACTGCCTCTTGGCGCGCACCATGCGGAACGCCTGGTCCATCGCGGACGTTTCCAGCGACGAGATCACGTACACGCCGGGCCGCCGCGAGATCTCGGCCACGTGCCCGGTGAAACACGTCCCGACCGGAGCGAAAATGATCGTCGGGATGCCCGCCTTCGCGATCTTGTCCGCCCAGCGCCACGAATCCATGTGCTGCACGCTCACAAGCACGGCGTCGGGCTTCTCCGCCTGCAACTGCTTCACGAAAGAGTCGACCGCCTCGTTGCTTTCGAGGGGCTCCTCGACCGCGTCCAACTCGACTCCCACTCGCTGGGCCGATTCGGCAAAGCAGCGCGCATATTCCTTTCGATGACCTTCGAGGTCATACGACGTGCCCGGCCAACCCAGCCAGTACGGCGGATGCACCCGAGCCACCACACTCTTGATGCGCACCTTCGGCTTCGGACGGAAACTCGCAACATCAATATGTTCCTTGAGGCCTCCCGCGGCCGCGACGTTCCCCAGTCCCGCCGACGCCAATGCCGCTCCCGCCGCTCCCGCGCCGGCCATTGCCAGGAAACAACGCCTGGACATCGAACAACAACTGCACTTCGCACTCTCCACGCTCTTGCTCATCACTACACCCTCCTATCAAACTTCCATTCCACCCTGAAACGCCAACCAGAGACTACCACCCTTCCCCCGGCGGCGCAATGCATGTCCGGCGGGCACGTTGTCTCCGCGAGACTTCGCGTGTATCCTTTCGGCGGAGGGGTATGAACACATCGAACGCGGCAACTCATAGACGGGTCTCGGTGGTGATTCCCACGTGGAACGGGCGCGATCTCGTTCTCGCGTGCCTCGAATCGCTGTCCCGGCAAACCTTTCGCGACTTCGAGGCCATCGTTGTGGATGACGGCTCCACCGATGACTCCGTCGACTCGATCAAGACGCGCTTTCCCGATATTGCGCTCATTTCGCTGGGAAAGAACCTCGGATTCTGCTGGGCTGTCAACAAAGGTATTGAGAACTCGACGGGGGATCTTGTTGTCCTGCTCAACAACGACATGACGCTCGCGCCGGATTTCCTCGAGCGTCTTGTCGCGGCGGCGGACACGACGGATGCCGCGCTGCTGGCGCCCCTTGTTCTGTGGCGGGACGAGCCAGACGTCATCTATTCCGCGGGAGATGCGCAGCGCCGCAACGGCCGCCCTGAATCCATCGGTTTTCGTTGTTCGGTTGACGGATTTGCGTTTCGCGACGAGGTCTTTGGAGTTTCCGCGGGTGCGGCCCTCTATCGCCGCGAGGTGTTCGAGACGGTTGGCCTGTTTGACACGGCCTACGACATCTACTTTTCCGACAGCGACCTTAGCTTTCGCGCGCGGCTGGCGGGGTTTCGCGCGCGATTCGTTCGTGACGCCGCCGCCTGGCATATCGGCTCCGCAAGCCTCTTCGGAAAGACCTTGAAACGGACGCGGCAGTGCTGCATCAACCATGTCCTGCTAATCCTCAAGAACATGCCGTTCCGCCTCATCGTACGCTATGCCCCCGCGATAGTCGCGGAGCGCGTTCATCAGGTGCGCCGGCTCTACTCGGCGGCCCGCACTGAGTACGGGGCCCGCCGCGCCGCGTTGATCGTCGTTCAAACGCTCTGTTCAATTCCGCTGCTTCTTCCACACGCCTTTTCGGAGCGGCGCAGAATTCAATGTTCCCGGAAGATCAGCATAAGAGAACTCGATAGGCTCCTATCCGAATGAACGACGCCGCCATATCGCAACGCGACCGCACACCCAAATGGGTGTGGCTGATTATGATCGCGTTGCCGGCCGTCATGCCGATCACGTTCGCCTGGATCGCCTTCTTCCCTCCGGACGGCGCCGCGCCGACCGGCATCCACGGCGTTGACGGCGCCGTCTTCATTAACTGCATGCGCATGTTCGAATCGGGATTCTACACACCCTTCGCGAACTGCCACGCTCTTCTCGGCAATCATTCCTCCGCATATTTTGCCGCGCCGTTTTTCTGGATGTACGGACTATTGGGCGCACTGGGCCGGATCATCCACGCGAATGAATTTCTGCTGCTCGGAATCGCGAACGGCGTCGGCGGATTCCTGTACCTCCTGGCGGCGTATTTCCTGCTGCGGACGGCGTTCCCGAAACAGGCCGACCTCGCCTTCGCCCTGTTCGCGCTGGCCGGCGGACCCGGCGGCGTGCTTTACATCGCCACGTGGGTGCTGGGTCTGCACGACGCGCCCCAATTCGAGCCGTACTTTTATCGATACGCGTTGTATCAACTTTTCGAAGGTGCGCGGCCGTCGCCTATCCTCGCCATGCCGCGGCTCTACTATACCGTTTCCATGGCATGTTGCCTCGCCGCGATCGCGTGTTTTCTCAAGAGTACGCGGGACCCATCGCGACGGCTTAGTACATCTATCGGGAAGCTCGATGAGGTATTGCCAGACAGTCGCCCTTTGAATGCGCCGCCATATTGTCCCCCTTTGAAGGGGGGTAGGGGGGATGTTGGGCTATTGCAGCAGTCTGACATTGCGCAAGAGAAAACATCCCCCCTACCCCCCTTCAAAGGGGGACTTGTCCGTGAACGCCAAGACGCGGCGCTGCCGTGCGGCAATACGTTTCCGGATTCTCGAACAGGAGGGCTTCGGGTCGCGGCAACCGTCCTGCTGTTTCTCGGGACCTTCGTGAACCTGCGTTACGGTCCCATGGCATGGGGCGTGATCGTGATTTACCTGATCGTGGATGCAAACCAGACGCTTCGTGAAAGGGTGCGTCTGGCGGGCGCATTGTTGGCGCCGGTGGCGCTGGCGTGGGTTATCGGCTGGTGGATGCTGCGCAGGAGTCCCGCGTTTATCGAAGGCGCCACCGAGCACATCCGTACGCACATGTGGCTGTCCCCGTTTGTCAGCGCGATGCTCTTTCACCTGCTGGTTGTGCCCCGGCAGACGATCCTTGGAACGCGTTCGTTGCCGCGCATGGCGCGTATCGCGGGCTCCGCCGCACTCGGCTACCTAGCGGCTTACGGAATCCTTTACGTCCTCTACAACGCGTACTACGGGAATCTCTGGCTGTGTCTCGACGTGACTTCCGCAATGCGCATCTCGGATGTATCGCTGTTCGGCGCCGCGGCCGGCGCTCTCTGGGGCCTCACGCGGCATCGGACGGCGCAGCCCTACGCCGACGTCGATACACTGCGGTTGGGTTGGGTCTCGCTGTGGCTCGTGTGTTTCCTTTCCATCGCTATTTCCGCGTTCGGCCAGGGATGGTTCTTGCGTCTAGTGCCTGAACGGGCCATGATTTTTCTCGGCCTTCCCTTTGCCGTGCTTGCGGCCAAGGGTCTCCAGGAATGGCAGTCCGTGCGGCCCCGGCTCGCGGCGGCTCTCCTGGCCGTGATGCTCGCGTGCGGGCTGTGCGCCATCGGCGTTGCGTCGGCATGTTTCCAAGGCCCGCTCGGACATCGTCCGGGAAAAGGGCCTTATGGATACGCACACTGCGAACTCATGAACAAGGCCGACGCGGACCTTCTCGCAAGGATCGAAGGAGGCGTCGTGCTGACGCCCATAACATACGGGCCGTCATTCGGCGACGTTCTCGCGATCCGGCCCGGCACGAGCGTCGTGTACGGGTTCGGCTCCGTCAATCTCGGAGATCGCGACCCCGCGGCCGCGAAGGAAGACATCGCGGGCTTCTTCAGCGAAGGCTGCGCGGAATCCTTTCGGCGGCAGTTTGCGGAACAGTGGTGCGTGAAGTACGTCTATTGTCCTGACAGTCATCCCGCGTCCGAGAACGTGATTGAAGATCTCGGAAACACGCCGTGGCTTCAGGAGGTCGCAACTTCAGGCAGGGCCGTCCTGTTCAAAGTCGTGGCAAGCTCGTGAGATGACATTGGAGCCTGTGTTGGTGCATTCTCTTGCGGTCGTGCGTCTTGAACAAGCGAGGTCTATGCAGAGGTCAATGATTTGACGTCGTTTTTCCGCAAAGTGCCGTGGTGGGTGTGGGTGATTATCCTCGCGCTCTCAATCACGCAGCCGCTGCTGCTGTTCTGGATACGCTACGCGCCTCCCGAAGGAATGGTTGCGACCGGCCTCCACATCCCGGACAGCGCCCTTTTCCTCTATAGCATGCGGATGTTCCAGAACGGCTTCGAATCGGCCTACGCCACGTGCCAATCGGCGGAAGGGCTGAGAGGAATCGCGTTCTACAGCGTGCCGCATCTGTGGCTGTACGGCGTCCTCGGGCTGGTCGGGAAACTGTTCCATGCCGACTACTTCCTGCTGTACGGATTCGCGAGCGGCTTCGGGGCCTTCTGCTATCTCCTCGCCGTTTACGCCTTCCTGCACGAGGCGGCCCCCAAGCAGGCCAAGCTCGCGTTTGCCCTCTTTTCGCTGAGCGGCGGGCTTGGCGGGATACTTTACATGGTCACAGGTTCCCTGGGCCTCCACGACGCCCCCGGATTCGAGGAAGTATTCCGGCGCTTCGCGGTGTACGAGTTGTTCGAGGGACCGCACTTGCTGCCCGTGCTCCTCTTTCCGCGGTTCTATTACACGCTTTCCATGGCGCTATGTCTCGCGGCCCTGACGGCCTTCATGAGCGACGTTCGGACGAGCCGTGAACGAAACGTTCCGTGGACGACGCTCCTCTTGCCGCTCGGCGTGTTTATCGACATGCGGTTCGGTGTGTTTACGATGGGCATTGCGATCCTCTTTCTGATCGCGCAGACGGGCATGTCCTTTGGGGATCGGCTGAACCGCGCCGTTGCGTTGGCCGTACGGTTTCTGTTGGGCGCCCTGCCCGCGCTGGCGTTGATGCGTGTCAATCCCGCCGTGATCACAAATCATCTGCAAGTGACGAACATGGCGATGTGGCTCTCCCCATTTGTAGCCGTCGCCCTGTTCCACCTCCTCCTGCTGCCGGGCGAGCTTCGCACGCGACTTCCCGGGCTGCCGCTGTACGCGCGCGTCGTTGCGTCGTCCGCCGTCGGTTACCTCGCCGCGTTCACGGTCCTTTTCCTCGGCTACCAAGCCTACTACGGCAACCTGCTCGTCGCGCGCGATGCCGCCGTGGCAAATGCCGTGTCCGACTGGGCCCTCTTGGGAGGGCTTATCGGCGGGTTGTACGCGCTCGCACACCCGGAACCGTTGCGGGTCACGGGATCGTACGATTGGATCCCGCTGTGGTTCCTCTTGTATTTGGCGTTGGCGATATCCGCGTTCGGACAAGGCTGGCTGCTCCGGTTTGGCCCGCAGCGCATCGAAGTGTTCCTCTGGCTGCCCTTGTGCATATTGTCCGCGTCCGCGCTTCAACGCCTCGCGGCCGTCGAGCGCCGCGCCACCTATGTCTTGGGCGGCATCATGATCGCGTGTGGACTCTGTTCGATCAGCGTGTCCGTGCTGTGTTTTCAAGGCCCAATGGGACGCCGCCCGGGCGTCTCGCTTTACGCTGACAGCCACTCCGAGGTCATGACGGCCGCGGACGCGGACGTGATGGACCGCTTGGGGGCGGGCATTGTCCTTGCCCCGATTCCGGCGAGCGACATCATCGTCCTGCGCCGCGGCAACCGCACGGTGTTCGGAACAGGCTCTTTCAACCTCTCGGACCAACCCTATGCGCCGCTTCGTGCCGCCGTCGGGAAGTTCTTCTCGCCGGATACCCCGGCGGAGTTCAGACAGCGATTCGTCGACGAGTGGTGCGTCGAATACGTCTACTGCCCGGACACGTGGCCCGTCGATCCCGCTGTTGTCGAAGAACTCCGGCGCATACCTTGGCTCGAGGAAATCGCCGAGAAAGGAAGAGCCGTACTCTTCAAGGTTGCGGGCGATCAGGTGATCTTGGCGTCGTCGTCCGGGTAATACAGGAACGGCGCGCGCCGCCACTTCGACGGGTCAAAGCGCGTCGACTTCCGCGTGTAGCCGATCGAGGAGCACCGCGGGTTCAACGGGAGTCCGCAGCCCGATCCCACGTAGGCCGGCGCGGGATGTCCGAGGGTCTCTCGCCACCAACCCTGGTCGAAGAACACGCTGACGACGTCGAGGTCGCCGGCGTCGTCCGTGTATACGGCGGCATCCTCGGCCAGCAACGGCCAGAGGCAGCGTAGACAGTCGCGAGTCGACGACGCCAGATCGACATCGAGGAACGCGAACACAAGAGGCCCCTTCAGCGCCAAGAGCGACTCCGCGAAGAAACCCGGCACGAATTCGCAGGCATCAAGCCGTCCGCAACGACGGATGTTGTCGCGCACTTCCTCGAGCGTACCGGCGAACATCCCTTCCTTGTAATAACCGTACACGCCGGTGTGCATCCCCGCGTGACGCTCCAATCCATCGTCGGGGAGGCCCTGGAACGAGTCGCAAACCCAAAGCCGCCGCCCCACCAAGTGACACACCCACGACAGGCTCGCCGAACTCGCGCCTTTCCAAACGCCACATTCGACCACGTCGCCTTTGACGTCCGGAAGAATACTCAAGATCTCGCGCGCCAACACCACGTGCACGAGCGGCGACGTGCCCGAAGGGATCTCCGCGGCGCATTGCCGGAACCGCTCGACGAGATCCGTCTTCTCGCGGACGCCAATCCCATAAGCGCCGCCGGAGGGGCCCTCCACGAAATCCCGGATGATCGATCCGCTCCAGGGTTCCGCCGCAAGCTTCTCCAACTCCCGGGAAACCAGGGCCCGAATCACACGATTCCGCCCCGCGCGATCCAAACACCAGAGTATGCGCTGTTTCAGCCATTGCTTCACGGGGCGTTCCTCCCGCCCGCATTATCCACGAAACCACCCTGCCGGAGCACGCTCTTGACTTACCCAGGAATTCCGTGCGCAGTGTGGAAGCGACGTCCTCGTCGCTTATGGCATGCGCCGCTTGACACAAAGCGACGAGGACGTCGCTTCCACGATACCCATGTCTTTACGGCAGAGGCGGTTCATTGCGCGTGGACTTGCAATAAGTAGGAATAAGTAAATAAGTAGGGACAGTAACCACTTTTTGCAGGTGTCGGCCGCCGGGTCCGTTTGGGGATGATGCGAACTTCGATGGTGTTGCGGTGAGCGGGGACGGGGTGAATTGGTAAGAGATTCAGGATCTGCGCAGCCTGACTGAGAGACAGGACAGCTACCGGTTAATAGTTCGGTTAATATGATCTTATCCAATAATTGTCGACTAAACACCTCTCGTTTCGCGGAATCGCGCCCTGTCTGAAGCCCGTAACCCCGAAACCCGAGCCCCCAAACCCGAAACCCGAGGAGCGTTGTTTACTCGGGCCAACGGCCGGACGCTATTCGTCCCATCCGTCCCATTTGTCCCGTTTCGTCCCATCAAACGTTCCCTGTAACCCCTTGTTTCGCATGCCGTAAGCCCGGACACCCAACGCCCGAACAGTGGAACGTCGTGGGCTAATATATAGAGGGGTTCGATCACGGGCGGCGTGGCGAACCGTATACCGCCGGTACGCGCAGATTCTTAGTACCTCGATTCGTAACTTCGGTGACGCATTCTGTGGAATCGTTCGTAGTTCACACTTCAGTGTGCGGGGTTCCGTCGCGGGCTTTACACACTGAAGTGTGAACTACGAACAATCGCGAATACGTGACCGAACTTATGAAACGGTGTACTTAGGACCTCAACGCAGAAGACGCTAAGACGCCAAGAGCCACTGCCATTCTTTGCTTCTTTGCGACTTCGCGTCCTTGCGTTAGGCTGTCTGGTTGCGGCTATGCCGCGCTGTACGTGATCCTGGGAGCTTTCCTGCCAGTTCGTCGAATTCAGCGGGTGTCGGTTGCGGGTTGACTTTGGGTTGGTAGCGTGCTATATTCCGGCTGCGTTCGGTGGGAACTGACTCCGACGTTCAGGGATTATTGTAGCAATACCGCAGGGCAAAGCGGAACAGATGCAAACCTAAACCTGACGTGCGGAAGGGATCTCCCTTCCACGGTAGTATCCTGGGAGCCGAGTTCTGATGAAGAAATGGACCGTGATGCTTATCCCGCACGACCGGGGTAGTTCACGAACATTAAACCTCAGCGCTTACCAGCTTTGGCTTGTGGTGGCGGTGCTCGTTACCCTCTCTTTCACTACGTCCTTCTTCTTTACGCGGCACCGGACGTACGTGAAGGAAGTAGCCCGCCTGCAACAGGCGAAGCGCGACGTCGAGGTCCAGTACGCCAAGCAGACCACGGTCGCCAAGGAAGACACCTTCACGGCCCAGGAGCGCATCGAGCTCGAGAAGCGGATCCGGGGTGAATATGAGGCGCGCGACGCGGCCATCACGGCGCGCTTGAGCGGCCTAAAGGACCTCGAGGACCAGGCGCGGGCCATGACGGGGCTGACCCCCCGAAGCGCGCTCAAGGACCTCAGGCCGGCCCGGGCGGTTGGCGGAAAAGGCGGCGGCATGGGCTCCCTCGAGTTGACGGCCCACGAAGATACCGACGAACCCGTGTCATCCCCGACGGTGATCTACGGCCTGTCTCAGCCGTCGGCCGACCTGATCATCCAGGAAATCAACCTGCGCACGGAGAGTCTGCAAGAGCTCGTGTCAGGTCTTAAGGCGCGCGAACAGCAGGTGGCGCGTGTGCCGTCCATCTGGCCCACGTTTGCCCGCAACCGCGACGTTAGCTCCCCGTTTGGGTTCCGCAAGGATCCTTACGGACGAAGGATCGTGCATCACGACGGCACGGACATCTCGGCTCCATACGGCAGCGACGTCGTCGCCACGGCGGCTGGCGTTGTGGTTTTCTCGGGCTTCGACTCCGGCGGACTCGGCAACCT
This sequence comes from uncultured Nitrospiraceae bacterium, assembly GCA_964587655.1. Classification (GTDB taxonomy): domain Bacteria; phylum Hydrogenedentota; class Hydrogenedentia; order Hydrogenedentales; family SLHB01; genus CAZPMT01. Next base: position 35,809 of record CAZPMT010000029.1, on the reverse strand, counting down.
CGTGAAGATCGACCACGGCAATGGCGTCGAGACGTTGTACGGCCATCTTTCCGCGCGGAAGGTGCGCGTTGGCGATGCCGTGAAACGCAAACAAGTCATTGGCGCCTTGGGGACGACGGGCAGGAGCACGGGCCCCCACATCCATTACGAAATCCACGTGAAGGACCGTCCGGTCGACCCGGTAAAATACTTGAAAGAGTAGATATGCTTGATCAGAGAAAAAAGGGCTTCAGCGAGACGAAAGTCGTGACGATCATCGGTCCGGGAACGGAAATCACGGGCGAGATCAAGTGCAAGGGCACCATCCGGATTGAAGGAAACGTCTCGGGACGCGTCCTCAGCGACGACACGATCGTCATTCACGAGACTGGCCATGTCAAGGCCGACCTGCTCGCCGGCCAGGTCATCGTCGGCGGGACGGTCGAAGGCAACATTCTCGCGCAGGACCGCATCGAGGTTACCACCAAGGCCCGGCTCGTCGGCGATATCACCGCGCCTCGCGTAAGCATCGCCGACGGAGTCCTCTTTGAAGGCCGTTGCACGATGAAAGCGCCAGGGCAGGTCACCGTCCCGGATGCGCCGAAGCCCCCAATGACCGAAAGCCCCAAACCCGCCTGAGATCCTCTCGCAAATAACTGGACAACGTCACTCCTCTTGCATATTCATGATCCCTTGCGTTCCAGCTTCGGCGGTTGAGCCAGTGGGCTTTGGCGAAAGTCGTAAAGATAGACGGAACTTCCGAGCGCCGAAGCGGATTCGCCGGTCCGCACAGCGTGAGTGTCCAGCATGGCAAGATACGGTTCAGCATCACGCGGCTGATCGTAAGTGACGGCCACCCAAACGCGTCCACGTCGGCGCAGCATGTCGAGGTTCTGTTCGAGGAAGGCTGTACGTTCCGCGACATCCTGGGCAGCCGTATAGCGCACGACCCAGTCGCCCTCCTTGAACGAGTACCGCCACAGGCAAAACCGCAGGGCATCGCATGCAGGATCGTGGAGATAGAGCACGTCGCCGGGTTGCCAGCGGGCCGCGACATGATCGAGAGAGCGGTCCAGTTGATGGTGTTGGGTCGGGTGGATGATGATGCGGGCGGCACGGTTCGCGGGAATGCCGATCACCATGATCAGCGCAAGGCCGCCGGCCAAACGCGCGTGCCCCGGCATCTCCATGAGATACGCGACACCCTCGCCTATGAGCATGAACATGATGGGCGTCACATAGAGCAGGGTCCTACCATAGAATGGATACTTGTGCAATCCGGAAACGAACAGAGCCACAACCACGGGGGCCAAGAGCAGGCAGAACGTCTTGCGACGGCGCAGAAAGCACGAGACTCCGCCGAGAGTCGCCAAGAACGCCGCCAAACCCGGCAACGTAAAGCCACCGGGATACTCAAAGGCACGAATGAACTGCCAGTTGAACCATTGGAGGTCCGAGAACGACCGCGGCGGCAGCGGCATGAAGGTCCCGGTGTAATAATCGTTCATGAGCTTCATCGTGGCCGGGTCGCTGCGAATGGGAGCGATGCTCACCGCGTAGAACACGAGGAAACTCACCGCCCAAGGGATGCCGGCCGCCATCAGACACGCCGCGCGCCGTCCGTCACGGTTCCAGATCGCAAACGCGGCGAGGACGCCGCCAATACCGACGAGGAGAAACGTTGCTGGGTAGGAAATCCAGACGGCTACGGCCCCGACCAAACCAAAGACCAAACAGCGGCGCCACGACGGCTGATCCGAGTCGACGTAGCACGCCAGGCCCAGGAGGATCAGCGTGATCGTCGCATCGGTTGAATAGGGACGGACAAACGCACCGAAGTAGATGACTTCCTTGCCCACGGCCAGCAGGGCCAGGCCGGCCACCGCCGCAAGGGGTGAAGTGAGGCGCTTCGCCACGGGAAAGAATAGCCACAGGGCCGCCACGCCGCCAACAAATGGCAAGAAGCGCACCGCGTACTCGTTCACGCCCCCCACGGCCATGGCTGCTTTGGTAAGGGACATGAACCCTCCGGGCGCCATTGAATCGCCGTAGGGCCCTAGCAGGCTAACCAGAGAGCGCTTGAGGATGTTCGCCGCCAGGACGCATTCATCATGGAACAGGACGCGGTAATGCAGGTATTGCGACAGGCGGGGAAGCATGCCACACGCCCCCGCGACAATCGCGGCCATACAGAAAAGACGAGATCGATCACTGCCGGACTCAGCCGCACAGGTTTGATCGTTCGCCCCCGCCTCCTGCATCAACACGCTCTCGGTAGCCATGCGCCGGAGGCTATCATGGCATTTGCGACCTAGTCAAGATAGACGCCCAGAGAGAAACCCACGGCCCGCCTGGAAGCTTGTAAAGGAACGCCGTGCGCACGCGAGCAATAGGTGGACGTAGTGGACTGAGTGGACGCGGAAGGTTTCCGCGCGTGCGGAGGTTGCGGGGGAATGATGCCGTTTGGCATCTTTTCACAAGCGCTGAGACCCTCTCACAAATAGCACATCGTTCACGTCTTAGCCGGCTTCGGCAGGACGAAAGGGTCATGCGCCTCTTCGATGAAGCGGCGTAGCATTCCGTTGAGCTTTTCCCGGAGAGCGCCTTGGGCGGGGTCATCGATGAGGTTTACCATCTGGTACGGGTCTTCCTGGTTGTCGAAAAGAAGCCACGGATCCTCCGGACGCACCGCGTACGTGTATCGATGGGTGCGAAGCCCGCGGAACAGTGGCGGCGGGGGAGGCTCATCGCCGGACACGTCCCTCTTCCAGATGTGCATCAGGAACTGGGCTTCCGGGTCGGGCTCTTTCCCGCCACGGAGCAGGGGTGAGAAATCCTGGCCGGCGCAAGTCGATGGTATGGGAATACCGGCCAATCCGCAGAGCGTCGGCATGAGGTCGATGGTCCCGAGCAGTTCATCCGCTGTCCTGCCGGCGGGGATGCCGCGCGGCCAGCGGACGAGGAACGGTACCCGTATTGACTCGTCGTAGGGTTGGTTCTTGTAGCCGAGGCCGTGCGAGCCCATCATGCTTCCGTGGTCCGAACTGTACACCACGATGGTGTCATTCGCTATTCCCAGCGCATCGAGCTTCGCCAAGATGCGCCCGAGTTCGTCATCGATCGCGCTGATGTGCGCATGGTAGCCCTGGCAATCGGGCCACCGGTTCTGATCCCATGTTGCCGGTTGCGCCGAGGAATCCTGACGAGTTCCAGCGGGAACGTTCTTACGCCACGGCAGCGAACCCTCCGGATACAGCGCCTTCTTGCCTTCGGGTGCGTCGCGGAATTCTAAATGCGGAGGGTTCCACGAGAGCATAAGGAAGAAAGGCCGGTCCCGATGATCGTCGATGAACTCGAGCGCCTGGTCCGTCATCAACGTCGCATTGTAGCCCTTGGGTTGAACCGGCTGTCCCTCGCGAGGGTGATACCGCGACTTGTCCCAGTGAGTGTCGGTCTCGGTCCAGATCAGCGACAAGTCGAACCCGAACGGCTCGGCGCGAACCCCGCCCAGGTGCCATTTCCCGATGTACGCCGTATCGTATCCCGCGGCTTTGAACACCTTGCCCAGCGTATTCTCATCGGGCGGCAGTTCCATCTCGTTACGGATTACGCCCTGCTGGAAGGGCCAGCGCCCGGTCATCAGCATCGCGCGGTATGGCGAACACAGCGGGTAGTTGCTGATGCAGTAGTTGAACGACACCCCCTGCTGCGCCAGCGACGCCATATTCGGCGTGCGGAGCTCGGGCATCTCCGTGAAAGACATCGACTGCCACCGATGTTCGTCCGAGAAAAGATAGACGAGGTTCGGTCTTCGCGCCCCGCCAACGCACGAACCCGATGCGGCAGCGCCCGCGAGGCCCGTGGCCGCTCTTTTCAGAAATGCCCGGCGCGAGATACCCATACGATGACCTCGTTTTCAAGGAAGCGTGATTGTAGCACTGAAACAGCGATCCCGCAACGCGGCTTCGCCCGGATTTCCGCATCGCACTTACTCGATTACGATGACGAGCAGGAGCACGACGTGATGGAAGCGACGTACGCGAAAACCGGATGAGCCAACTCGGGGTTAGAACTTTAGGCTGTACCCGAGGGTCAGCCATTCCGCGCGCACGGAGGATTGCGAGCCCTTTCCGAGATGGGAATAGACATCTCCCGCGCCCGTGTCCGTTTGTTGCCGCTCGAACCAGTGGGCGAGCGTGACGTGCAGTTCCGAACGGTCATTGAGCACGCGGGTAAACCCCGCCGCAACGTGGTCCGTCACCATCAGCGGCGCCAACGCCGTCCCAAAAACGTGATCGCCGTCCACGGCGGGCGTCATACGGGAATAGCCGGCCCTGAAGGTCCAACGCCTTGTTGCCTGCCACTCGATGCCGCACATCACGCCGTGCTGGTCGCGCCAGCCGAGCCCTTGGTGCGCATTGTCTTCGTGGAAGAACTTGACGTCCGACCAATTGATGAACCGGTAATCAAGTTCAACCTGCAACGCCGGCGTGATTCGGTAGGCAAAGCCCGTTTGCGCGGTCGCGGGAAGGTCCACTGCGTATGACGAGATGTCCCGGTACTTGTCGAACACCTGTGACCACTGGCGCGACTCGACCGCGGCGCCGAATGACCACCGTTTCCCGGCGCGATACACTCCGATGCCGGCCCCGGCGCCGAACGCGTAGTCCCATTCATTGTTGCCTCGCGTCGGTAGAAGAAGTCGCGTCATCTGGTCCGTGCGTCCCGCGGAGATGCTGCCCGAGAGGCTGACCCCCACGGCCCACTCCGAGTCGAACTTGTGCGCGTAGGCGAGCGTCAGACGCGGCTGCGCGAAGTCGAGATTACGGTCGGTGCCGCCCTCGAGGATTCCCACCCAGGTTCGCGGCCGCGGGAAATGGACCATTGCGCCGACGGGCACGTGCAGGCTCAGCCCCAACGCGCCGTCTTCCCGCGGCCAGACGATTCCGACCGATGGGAGGCCTTGAAGCTCGTGATCCGTCATTTCTCCGGCGAAGGGGATTTGCGCGATGCTTTTGGTGCGCAGCGCGAGCCGGTAGTGAATCACCGACATATTGAAATCCACACGGCGCTCCAAGTCCACCATGCCCGCCGGATTCAGTGTGATGGTCGATGCGTTCCCGGGACTCGCCACCGCCGCGCCCGCACGCCCCACGCGAATGGGGTCGTCCCCCAGCAGCAGTATCCCTTCGGAGGCGTATGCCGCGCGCCCCATGGCAAGCGCGGCAAGAAGCACAACGGCGAACGCGCGGGCCGGCGTCCAGTAACACCCCAGTCGTTGAAATGAAAAGCGCATTATACCTTCCAGGCTCGACGTTCGTTGCGGCTCCTCGCCCTCCCTGGAATCGCCGATGATGGGCTATTGGCTTCAGCCGTCCGAGGTGGACTCCGCCGCGATTGCTCTTCGGATGCTTGCCGCGAGTACGTGTGCCCTGAAGGGCTTCTGGATAAATGCACTTGCGCCGGCGTCCAGGAGCGCTTGCGCGGCCGGATCGAGTTCGTAACCGCTGGCGATGAGGACCTTGAGGTTCGGACGGGCCTCCATCAGAAGCGGATAGGCTTGAGCGCCGCCCATCACGGGCATTCCCATATCCAGCACGGCAAGATGGATTTCGTCCGGGCACGACCGGGCGATCTCGACGGCCTCTTGTCCGTGGCGGGCGCAAAGCACGCGGTAGCCGAGACACTCGAGTATCTGTTGCGTCACATCGAGGACGACGGGTTCGTCGTCGACGACCAGGATGGTTTCTTGCCCGGGTGTACGTTCGGTCCCCGGCTTCCTCGGATACGCAAGCTCGCAGCCAACCGCGGGAATGTAAACGGTAAAGATCGAACCCCGTCCCACTTCACTCGAGACGGCGATATAGCCCCCGTGGTTCTTGACGATTCCGTACGCGGCCGCGAGACCAAGACCCCGCCCCTGGAACTTCGTCGTAAAGAAAGGCTCGAAGACGCGCGCGAGGGTTTCCTCGGACATCCCCTGGCCCGTATCTTCGACGATCAGGCAGACGTGCAGGCCCGGTTTCAGACCTGTGTTCTTCCGCGCAAAGCCCTCGTCCACCGTAATACTGCGGGTGGTGACGGTGATTCGCCCCACGTCCTCGATCGCTTCGACTGCGTTGATCGACAGGTTCATGACCACCTGGCTCATTTGCACGGGATCGGCTTTGATGACCCACGGGGTCTCGTCGAGAATGCGCTCGATACTAATGCGCGGGGGCACCGATCTCTCTTCGAGATTGAGCACGTCATTCACAATATCGTTTAGGCTGATGAGCCGGGGCTGATACTTCCCGCCACGCGCGAACGCCAGCATTTGCTGGGCAAGCCCCCCGGCCTCTTGCGCGGAACTGGCGATAGTGTTCAGCATGCGCATCACATCGGGCAAGTTCGGCAACCGCATCTGAAGCAGCTCGGCGTTCCCAAGTACGCCGACCATGAGGTTGTTGAAGTCATGTGCAATGCCCCCGGCCAGAGTGGCCGTAGCCTCCATCCGCGACGCCGCCCGCACGGCCTCTTCCGCACGTTTGCCGTCCGTGACGTCCCTAATGGCGCCCACTTCGGCCACGGGACGTCCGTCCTCGGACCAGACCACGGTCGAGCTCTGCGCCACCCAGCGATACTCCCCGTGCTTGTTTCGCGTGCGGTACTCAACGAGGTTCGGGCGTTGCTCGATCTGGGGTCCGCGGGACCGCGTTCGGAGCGCTTTCAGATGCGCGACGAGACGTTTCCGGTCCTCAGGATGGGCCTTGCCCAAATACCCCCTCACGCCCAAAGCCAGTATTTCCGCAGCCGAGAAACCAGACCATTTCTCCGCGGAGGGACTGATGTATTCGAATTCCCGCGTCTCCAGATTCAGTTTGTAGGCCACATCGCTGGAATTTTCGAGAATCAGCCGCAACCTTTCCTCGCTCTCGCGAAGGGCCTGTTCCGCTACCCGCAACTGTGTGATATCGCGACTGACTCCGACGATGCCGATGGTCTTTCCATCCGAGTCCCGCAACGGCGCTTTGAACGTCATGACCCAGATCGTCTGGCCGGAAGGCGCCACGACCCGCTCCACCTTGTTAAAGAGAGGTTGTCCGGAACGCATGACCGCCTGTTCATTGGAGAAGTACTGCTCCGCGAGCTCTCTCGGGAAGAAATCCAGATCGGTTTTCCCCACCACTTCCGAGAGGTCGTTCACGCCCAGTATGCGCAGGTGCGCCGTATTCGTGGTGATGAACCGGCTCTGCGCGTCCTTGACGTAAGCGTAATCCGGAATGCTGTCCATCAACGTGCGGAGGAGATTGCGCTCAAGTTCGAGCGCCTTTTCCGTCTCCTTTCGATCTGTTATGTCCGTGAATACCGCGAAGCTGCCGCGGAACTCCCCGTCTTGTCCCCAAATGGCCATCGGCGACACGATGGCCGGGACCTTGCTGCCTTCCTTCCCTATCAGGACGATTTCGTGCGGCCTCCGCTCGCCCCGGACGCGCCACGACATCTCCTCCGCGAAAACACCGCGATAGGCTCCGTCCACGAAACCGACGGCAGGCTTCCCCACCATCTCCTTCCGATCATACCCCAGCATCCGAGAGAACTTGTCGTTCGCGTATACCACGATGCCTCTCTCGTCCTGCACCTCGACGCCATCGCTCATCGTCTCAACAAGAACGCGATACCGCGCCTCGCTCTCCTGAAGTTCGCGTTCCGCCTTCAGTCGCCTGGCTCGTTCCTGCTCGAGATCAAGGACTCGCGCCCGAAGCGCTTCCAGTTCTTCAGCCGATCCTGTTTCTTCGGGCTTGTCAACGCTGCTCATGGGCAATAACACCAAGTGTATTGATTCATGCTGTTGGCAACCTATGTTCCTGGCGTCAAACACGCCTATTCCCCCTTTGAAGGGGGCTAGGGGGATGTTAAGCCTGCGGCATAGATGTCTGCTGTGCTAGAAAAACATCCCCCTAGCCCCCTTCAAAGGGGGAATTTGTCCCGCAGTTATTCTTGATTTGTCCTCGCATCTCCAGTCCTGCCGTTTCCTTTGTCGCGACGGATATCATGACCGGCACTCCTATGATTGTCAACGTCACTGCCGCGCGGAAAGGAAGCCGAGCATTTCCCGCCGCGTATCCTCGATGCTTCGGACACCGCCCTTCAATCCCTGCGCGAGAAACGCACGACACCGCTCGAACGAGTCGCAATCCGCGCCGGAAGCGCCGGGGAAACGGGCCAAACCTCCCTGTTTGTCGAAGACGAGGGCGTGCGAAGACACGCCGTCTGACATGTACACCTTCTCGACCCAGCGCCGCGCCCCAGAGTTACCGCCCCGAACGCGCAGAAAGATCGCAAGATGAAACGCGTTGAAATGCGATGCGGGCACGCCGTTTTCTCCACATATCTGCGCGCGGGCCTCATCCAGATCGTCCGCGTGCAGATTTGTGGCGAGGAGATGCCCCTTTTCTGCAAGGGCGCAGTACGCGCGCAGGTCGCCGTCCCACAGATACGCGAAGTACGGCCCGGATCCGATCTCGTGACATACGAAACAGCGGCGGCCGTGTATCTCCTTCCGCGCGGCGTCGCGAACGGCCGGCGCGGTGGCCGCGACGATCTCGCACGGATGCGGGATCAGGTTCAACAGCGCGCACATCACCGTGGTCTTTCCCGCGCCGCCGGGTCGCGCGCCCACCAGGAACGAAGTCCCCTGCGTGATGCACGACATCATAAACGCGGCAAGATCCAGATCAAGCGTCTCAGCCTCCAGCAAGTCGAAGATCGAAAGCATTCGCCCGCCGCGCTGGTTGCATCGATCCAACTCGCCACAGTGCCTCGCAATCGCGTCGTCCGTCATGAATTTTCCATTTTTCCAGGGTGAATCCAATCGAACAGGGCGATCAACTCAAAATGCTCTCTATTCTCGCCGCGATGTCCTCCGGATGGGGGAGCATTGCGTTCTCGATGTTCCGCGCATATGGAATGGGTGATTCAGGGGCCGCAATCCTGAGCGGGGAAGATTCAAGAAGACCGTGGCCGGCCATCGCCACTCGAGCGATCACCTCACTCCCGATCCCGCCGGTGCCGACTCCCTCCTCGACGGTGACCAGATGACGGGTCTTGCTGATGGACTTGAGGATGGTCTCCGTATCGATGGGGTAGAGCGTCAGGAGGTCTATCACCTCGGCGCGGAAACCGGCATTTTCCAGTATCCGTGCAGCGTCGAGCGAAATGCCGACACCGAGCAGATGCGACACGATCGTCACGTCTTCGCCCTCTCTCACAATCCGGGCCTTTCCGAGCGGGAGTGTGTAATCGCGATCAGGAATTTTTCCCACGGTGGCGTAAAGCAATTTGTGCTCGAAGAACAGCACCGGATTGTTCGAGCGTATGGCGGATTTCAGCAATCCTTTCGTGCTATAGGCGTCCGAAGGGGCCACTACAATGAGGCCGGGAACTCCGCAGAAGAACTTCTCCATCGATTGGGAATGCTGCGCTGCCATGCCGATTCCGCTTCCCAACGGTGTCCTGATGGTTAGCGGGATCGACACTTGGCCTCCCGTCATGTAGCGCAGCTTCGCCGCCTGATTGAGAATCGGATCCATGCAGCACGTCAGGAAATCGGAGAAAAGGATCTCGACAATGGGCCTCATCCCGGTCATGGCCGCGCCGACGGCGCCGCCAACAATCGCATTCTCGCTGATCGGGGTGTCGATGATCCGCTCGCGTCCGAACCGGGCCACAAGACCTTCGGTGACGTTGAAATAACCCCCCAGCGTCACGTCCTCGCCCCACAGGAAAACCGTATCATCCCTCGCCATCTCCTCCGCGATAGCCTCGTTCACGGCATCCGCGACGGATACGTCTCTCCACGCCCCGCCATCGCCTGGTTCGGAAAAATCGCCTGAAAAGAGGGATTCGTCCTCCGGCGTGTAGATCTCAGTCATCATCGTCGAGAGCGCGGGGAGAGCGGACGCGCGCGCGAACTCGACCGCGTTCAGGACTTCGCGCCGGGCCTCTTCGCGCAGTTGATCGATTTCTGTTCTAGGATCGGGCGATGCTGGCAGAAGCTCGTTTTCGAGGCGGAGGATGGGATCCTCGAGCATGAACTTTTCCTTCTCTTCTCGGGAACGGTACAGCTCAGGATCCCCTTCCATATGGCCGTGCCATCGATAGGTCATGCATTCGATAAGGCGCGGCGCGCCGTCCTGCCTCATCTTCCGGATTATCTCGCGCACCTCATCATGGAGTTGCCGGGCATTGTTCCCGTCCAGCCGCACCGATTCGATGTTGTACGCCTCCGCCCTCTTGAATATCTCCGGGACGGCTGAATGGCGTTCAACAGGAGTGAATTCTCCATACCGGTTGTTTTCAATGACGATGAGCACTGGAAGTCGAAGAAGCGAAATCATGTTCGCCGCTTCATGAAACATGCCCTGGTTAACCGATCCATCGCCGGCAATGACGACCGACAAGTCGTCACGTTGCTGTTGTTTGATCGAGAAACCGGCGCCCATGGCCAGCAGATAGCCGGCCCCCACGATGCCGTTCGCGCCGAGGATGGACTTGCTCCGGTCCGTGACATGCATCGAGCCGCCTTTGCCCCCGCACAGCCCGTCGGACTTGCCGTAGATCTCAGCCATCATCCTGGCCATGTTCGCGCCCTTGGCCAGCATGTGACCGTGGCCGCGGTGAGTCGTATTGAGATAGTCGGAATCTCTCAAGTTCATACACACCGCGGCGGCGATGGCTTCCTGCCCGATCGAGAGATGGATCGCTTCGGTGGGGAGTTCCCCGCGTTGGAACGATTGAGACAGGTGTTGCTCGAAGAAGCGGATTCGGTGCATCATCCGGAGCAAGCCGGCATCGGAGACGCTCGGGACATCCCCGACAGTGCGTTCCGCACGGAGCACGTGCGTCTCGCGAGAGAACTCGAGGGGAAACGATGGGACCCGGGCGAGATCATACTGGGCCTTGTTTCTGCCTCTGAAGAGCCGGAACTTCCTTCTCCGCACAACCTTCTCGCGGCCGGCGATAAGGTCGGCCCTTCCCATTTCCCGGAGAATTCCCGGGTAAAGAGAAAACGCCGGCTTCAGGGCCGGCAAGAGCTTGAGCGCCTTCTGCACGGAACCTTTTGCGACAATCTTCCTACTCGCAAGCGCAAGCGGTACATTCAGATCCTGCATCCAGAATCTGTGGCTTGTCTCCGAGGAAAGGATCATCTCGACGTCGGGGGCGGGCTGCCCCTCCGCGTCCCAATAGAACCTCAGGTCGTCACCCGTGGCATCCAGATAGAGGTCGGTGCCGAAATCGGAAAACCGAAACCGGGCGAGGAGTTTTGTTTGAGACAGGATCTTCGCGATCTCCGGCGTACGAACGATCCTGTCCCAGAGCGCCGAAAAGATCGCGGTGAATTGCTGTTTCGTTTCAAATGGCGCCATGCGTGTTCCTCTGTTCAGAGGTCTCAAGCCTATCATCCGAGCCGCGGAGGTCTCAATCTGCCGAGATCCGCGCAGCGTGAAGAAGCGGCGTCCCTCAGTGGGCCAGTTCTTCGATCGGGAAACGAACCTGCTGGCGCTGGCCCGTCCGGTCGACTTCGAGGACGACGGGGTCGCCGACGAAGAGGCTCCAAAAGACGAAGTCGAGATCAACGGACGTGCTGACGGGCTGGCCGTTGATGCTCATGATCACGTCGCCGGGACGGAGTCCGGCTTTGTAGGCCGGCGACGAGGTGAGGAGGTTGACGACTACGCAACCGGCGTCCACGGAGACGCCGAGCTGTTTGCGAAAGTCCGCGCGCAAGCCGCCGACGTCTTCTACTTTGAATCCGGCCCAGGGGTCGCGCCTGCGGCCGCACTGCACGATCTCCTGGGCGACGCGGCGCACGCGGTTGATGGGAATTGCGAATCCCAGACCTACGCTGCCTCCGCTGGGACTGAAGATCATCGTGTTGACGCCGACGACTTCGCCGTTGGCGTTGACCAATGGTCCGCCGCTGTTACCGGGGTTGATCGCCGCGTCGGTCTGGATCATGTCTTGGTAGAGGCGCTCGCCTTCGCCGATCGACGGGCTGATGCGGCGGTGATTGGCGGAAACAACGCCGACGCTGACCGTGGGTTGAGGATCCTTGATCAACACGCCGAAAGGATTGCCGATGGCAATGACCCATTCGCCAATCATGAGGTCGTTGGAGTCGCCCAGCGCCGCGCAGGGGAGTTTCTCGCCTTTCGCGCGCAACACGGCGATGTCGGTGCGCTTGTCCGCGCCGACAAGCTCGACGTCCACGACGCGGCCATCGGCAAGGGTGACGGACGCGACCATGTCGGCGTCTTTCAGCACATGGTAGTTGGTGACGATGTGGCCTTTCGTGTCGATGAAAAATCCGCTCCCGACTGAGTTCAACTGTTTTTCCCGGAGCATGATCTTGGGACGCGAATAGAACAAGTCCCAGAAGTCGCGCGAGAAGGGATCGAGCACGCGTTCCGCCTGGACTTGGACCACGTTGACGGAGACGACGACTGGCGCGGCCTTCGCGATGGCTTGAACGATGGCGTTCCGGCGCGACGAGCCGATGGGATCTTGCGCGAGCGCACTCAGCGTCACGAGTGCGCTCAGTGCAAGGGTCAGAGCACAGGTGTTTCTATTCTTCATGGGCAGGCCTCCTCATCGACGGGAGATGCCCACCAATGGCATCTCACTTGTTGCCAGGTTCCGGCGCGGCCGGTGCGGCCGCGGGCGCGGGGGCCGGAGCGGTCGGGGGCTGCGGGGGCGCTGGTACAGGCGCAGCTTGTTGCGCGGGCGCGGGCGCCGCGGGCGGAATCGGTTCCGTTGGCGGAGGCGTCGCGGGGGCCGGCGGGACCGGCGCTGTCGGCGGCGGCGGCACGGTAATCACCGCGGGCGGCGGCGGAGTCGGCGTCGTCACAGCGGGCGTAGGCGCGGGAGTCGGCACCGGAGCCACTTCAACCGGAACTGTCGGCGCGGGCTGTCCAGCGGGTGCCGGGGCTGGTGCGGGCGGTTGGCTGGCGGGCGCGGGGGCCGGTGCTTCCGGCTTCTTCAGAGTATCCGCTGCCGGGAATAGCTCGGCGACGTCCGCGTGTGCAACGAGGAAAGCCTGCGCTTTGGACGAAAGCTTCAGTGGATGCTTTCCGTCCTTCTCGGCGGCAAAGCTGTACGTGTGTTCGACGCTATCGGAGGTTTTCACCCGGAGCGTGCTGTCGACCGGTGCCTGCAGATCCGCCTGGCCGAAGAGTATGTCGCTGGCTTCGAGGCCGGCGATCTTCTCTGCGAGTTTCGAGCACGCCTCGGCATTCGCTTCCGAAGCCGCGCCGTTTACGGTGAGCTTCCAGTTCTGATCCTGGCGCGCGATGCTGAACGACGCGGCCGGCGTGGTGGCGTTGATCTCAGCGATCTTGTCTTCATCCAACTCCGCGAGCTTGCGCGCGAACAGGTCCTTTGGCGCGGGGAATATCTTGTTCAGGTCGGTGCGGCTCATGGCGAGAACGGCTGGATTGTCGTCGAGCCGCGCATAGGCGCCGTCCAGGGTCTTCGAATCGCCGTAGACTTTGAGCGTGCGGGTCTGCTCGCCGATCTTGAAGGTGGCGGTCTTTTGGGGATCGCCCAGTCCGGGATCGCCGTCCGCGTAGTCGATTGCTTTCCACTGGCTCAGCGCGGTGACGATTTCCTCGACGGTCGAGTCCTGCGTCTTCAGATCCGCGGCGGGGGCGGCCACGCTCCAGTTGTCGCCCGTGCGCGCCAGGACAATCTGGCCTTCGGGCTGCGCGATCTGGACGGACTCGATGCCCTTCTTGTCAACGGCCACGGAAGGCATGTCGAACAGTTCGCTGCCCTTCGGGAAGATCTGTTCAAAGGTGTACTTGCTCACCTGGTAGACGATCTCTTCCTTGGCGCCGGCAATCCGTACGTAGCCGTCACCCGTGGGATTCGGGCGACCGCCTTCAATAACGACGTCCGGCAGACCTTCAACCGAGATCGTGCATTTGTAAGCGGGCGTCTCGAGTCCCCAGTCCGCCTTCTTCGCCGGGTCGACGATGTCAGTAGCGTTCAGCGAACCGAAGCGTTGCTTCAGCGAGTCGATGCTCTTCTCCTTGAGCTTCAACCCGGCGCCGCCCGACGCGAGGACCCATTCGTATTCCGGCTTTGATTCCGCCGGGTTCATTGCCGCGGTTACCGGGGGTTGGACGTCAAGCTCATCCTTGTTCTCGTCTTCACTCGACCCGGACGGTTTCGGTTCCTCCGCAGCGGGTGCAGGCGCGGGGGGCGCAGGCGCAACGGGAGCGGGCACGGGCGGAGCAGGCGCAGCGGGTGCTTGCGCGGGCGCGGGCGGAGCAGGCGGTGCAGGCGTGGCCGGAGCCGGTGACGCCTCCGGAGTCGTCGCAGGTTCCTGCGGCTTCGGCTTCTCGCGGCGTTCTAGCACGAGGGCCTTGTCGGGCATATTCAACGCGAGCTTGGTCATCTTCGCGGTGTCGATCTTGCAGATCTCTTTGTCGAGCCACGTTCCGGCCTCGGGCTTCTTGACCTCCTCTTCCTTTTCATCCTTCTTCTCGCCAGGCCTTCCAGCGGAGTCATCGTATATGCCGGCCATCTGGCGCAGATTCGTCTCTTCAACGAACACTTTGCTGTCGCCCGCCTTGCGCATGAAGACGGTCTTGAATCCCGGCGATTTGCCGATCAGGAAGTGGAACGCGGGCTCGGCGGCGTCTTTCTTGTAGCCGACAAGATGGAACGCCTTTCCGTCGGACAGGCTGTACTGTTCGAGTTCGCTGTCCGAACCCGCGGAGGCCCGAGTCTCGCCCTTGAGTTTGACGATGGCGTCAAGGTACTTGTCAATGGTTTCCTTCTTGACCGGGGCGTTGAAGTGAGTGCTGACGCGCCACTTATCGGCCCCGGTGTCGAACGCCAACACGAGTTTGTCCTCTGGTTTCGCCCCGGCGTATAGTTCCATTTTCGCAATGTCACTCTTTGACATTCCTTCCGGCGCAAGCGTCACCAGACGGGTTTGTTCGACGATACTAGGCGTGTATTGGGTCGACTTCTTGTAAGCGAACAACGCCACCAGAATAGCCAGCACAATTACCAGCGGGATAAGGTTCTTCGGTTTCATGCAAGACCTCCAGCGTACAGTCTACGGCTTACAGCCTCTTCAGTCCTCAGCGGTTCCGAATGACATCGTGAATGCGTTGCGTGCGCGGCGGCGAATGGCGGCCTGAGCCACGCCGACGACGGCGATGATCGTCGTCGCCAGTGTGTAGTTAACGAACTTCCAGATGTTTCGCTTGGTGGTGCTGGGCATTTCAATCATGCGGTCGATGGGTTTGCGGCTCCGCACGTTCACTATCTCATCGCCCAGCGACACCGCATCAACACTGTTCAGAAACAGGTCCAGATTCCCGGCTTGCAGGAAATTCTTCCGAAAGATCTCGGAGCAGCCGAACAGGATGAGTTTGCCCGGGGCCGGCGTGATCGGCTTGGTCTCGCCTTCTTCCGGCTTGGGTGGCTTCGGAGGCTGGCCAGGCATCTGCTGCTGATCTTGCGGCCACGCCGGACGCGGCTTGTCTTTGAAAGTGTCCGGGAACTGGCCGGAGACCATGACCATCAACGGGTACTGCTGGCCGCCGGAGTCCGGGACTTCAAAGGAACTGTTGGTCACCTGCTTTGAAGCCGGCACGGTCCAGGCGCGGCTCGTGCTCGACATGAGCGTCTTTGCTTCGAGCCCGTATTTCTTGAGCGTGTCCTGGTCGATCGTAAGCGGCGAACCCCACAGGTAAAACACCGAGGCGAGCCGGCTCGTGATCGAGTTGTCCTGGGCCATCGAGCTGCTGTTGACGAGGATGTGCGTGGGCAGATTAACGGTTTGTCCGCCGCCTAGCATGGCTTGCAGCGGGTTCGCCGAATTCTGCACCGTAAGCGGCACATGGTTGACGTCCATCAGGATGTCGTCGCTGATGCCAAGGCCGTACCCCTTCAGCAACTCGTTGACCTGCGGTTTTTCCTCGCGCTTGGTAACGCTCATGCCGGTGCGCGAGGGCCGGTAATCCCACTCGTAGTTCTGAACGGCCATTACGACCGATTTGCCCGCCTCGATCGCCCGTCCGATCTCCCATCGCTGACGCTCGTTCAACTCGCGCGGATTCACGACGACAAGCGTGTCGTACTCGTCCGGCAACGGGCTTTCTTGCGTAAGTTCGACGCGGCGAACCTCGTACTTCTCGTAGTTAAGGACCTGTTCGAGGTAGACGTACGGATCGTCGGACTGCGGCACGGGCTGGCCCATTTGCTCGAGCATCCGGCGGTACTGCGGGTCGATATTAACCGCTTCCTTCGGCGCGACAAGGGCCACGACGGGCTTTTTCTCCATCGTGAGCTTGTAGATCGTGCTCACGAGCCGGTACTCGAGTTCGTCAACGTTCTGCGGCATGATCTGAGGGACGATCTCTTCTTTCTTGTCCTTGTAACCAACGCCGATGCTCGAGTAGACGAGCTTATTCGTGACCTCATCCTCGCTCATCGCGCGAACCGAGAACGGTTCGACGCCCTTATCGAGCATGCGTTTCTCGATGGCCTTCTCTTCGGTTTCCTCGCCTTCCTTTGGCTCGGCTTCCGCTTTGTCCTCCGAGAGGACGTTCGCGACACGGAGATATACCGTCGTGTATTCAAGTTTTCCGCCCGCGGCGACGCGGAGTTCCTCGAGCTTGTCCTTGACGTTCTGCTCGAGCTGCGTCATGCCAGTGGGCATGTCCTCGCGCGGGGTGATGTACACCTTCACCTGGACCGGCGTGTCCACTTTGGACAGGATCGACTTCGACGCTTCGGACACGGTGAACACCTTGTCTTCAGTCATGTCAGCGCGGGCAAGGCTCGTCCCCGTCAAGAGCCAGTTGAACAGAAGACCGATGGCGCAGCAGATGACGAGGGCCGTCGCGAACGTGAAACGGGCTTTCGGGCGTCCGCGGCCTTCGATGTACATGATGTTGAGCATAAGGAACAGGACGGTCCACGCGACGAAGTAGAGGAGATCCGCCAGTTCGATGACGCCCCGGCTGAACGCCGTGTAATGATCCGCCACGCCCACCAACTGCGACAGAAGGGTCCCGAGGCCCGGCATCATGCCGTCGATGTACGACGCTATGAAATCCGTACCGACGAGGAAGATCCCGAAACAGGCCAGAAGCGTCACTACGAACGCCACGATCTGGTCCTTGAAGAACCCGGAAAAGAAGATGCCTATCGAGAGAAAGAAACCGCCCAGCAGCAGCGTGCCGAAGTAACCGCCGAACATCGCGCCCACGTCGGGTTTGCCGAGCGCGAAAAGCATCAACGGCAGCGTGAACGTGCAGGCCAGCGTCAGCGCGAAAAAGACGAAGCACGCGATGAACTTGCCCAATACCAACTCGCGTGCTCTCATCGGGAACGTCAGCAGCAGTTCCCACGTGTTCTCTTTGCGTTCTTCGGCCCAGACCCGCATCGTCACGGCCGGGATGAACACGCACAGGAGGATCGGCAGGTTCGTGAAGTACGGACGCAGATCCGCGACCGGATACGTGAAGAACGAGGTAATGTAAAGGCCCACGCTGATGATCACGTAGACAATCATGAAAATGTAGCCGATGGGCGACGTGAAATACGATCCCAAATCGCGGCGGAGTATTGTGATGATGTTCTTCATGCTGCGGATTCTCCTTGCTTCTGGGAGCGGCCTCTGCCGGGCTCCGTCAGTGTCAGGAACGTCTCTTCGAGGGACAACGGCTTGAGGCTCAATTCGCGGAGCACCCAGTTCTTGGCGTGCGACAGCTTGTTAAGGTCGCGCCACAGCTCCGTGCCTTCGCGGCTCATGACCATGAATGAAACCGCGCCGTCCTCGTCGCCGGTGAACTGCACCTTCCGGACGCCGTCGATCCCGCTCAGCAACCGCTCGACCTCCGCACGGTCGCCGACCACGGAAATGGCCGTGCGGTCGTATTCCAAGGCGCGCTTGCGGAGCTCTTCGATTGTGCCGTCGCCCACGATACGCCCCTGGTTGATGATCACAATGCGGTCCGCCATGGCCTCGACTTCCTGCAAGATGTGCGTGGACAGGATGACGGTCTTCGACGAGGCCAGGTTACGGATCAGTCTGCGAATCTCGACGATCTGATGCGGGTCCAAGCCGGACGTCGGTTCATCGAGCACGATGATGTCCGGGTCGTGGATGAGCGCCTGCGCGAGACCGGTGCGCTGCCTGAAACCCTTGGACAACTCGCGGATGATCTTCCGGTACATCGGCCGCAAACCGCACTCCTCGATGACGATGTCAGTGCGTTCCTTGAGCTTCGCGCCGGTAAGGCCGCGCGCGCGGCCCACGAAATCCAGGTACGCCCGCACCTCCATGTCCATATAAAGAGGGAGGACTTCCGGAAGGTAACCGATGATCTTGCGGACCGCAAGCGGGTTATCCAGGATATTGATCCCGCCTACCTGCGCCGTGCCGCTCGTCGGGTGAAGATACGTGGTCAGAATTTTCATCGCGGTCGACTTGCCCGCCCCGTTCGGACCCAAAAGACCCACGATCTCGCCCCGCCGGACCTCGAAGGACACATCCCTCAACGCCACCACAGGGCCGTAATGCATGGTCAGCTTATTCGCCTTGATCATGTGTTCAACTCCTCGAAGTGCGTTGCCCCGCAACACAGTTTGTCCACAGTTTGTCAAACGACGACAAACTGTACCCACGACAAACTGTTGGGATGGATGCGCAACCTGGACGGCTCGACTCGGAAGCCGGTCATCCAGCCAATAGCCCACCCACCCGGACGGAGCAACTCTTGTGCCACCGGTTCCCGGAAAAGCGAACTGTCAGCATAGCATTCTTTCTCCTTTGTTTTCAATGATCTACGCAGGCCCCGGAAGCCCTGCGCGCCACCCCGCGCCATGTCTCATTTGGGGCAGATCCCGCTCTCAAAGCCCGGTCTCAGGTATTGAGGTTGGCACAATGCGCAGTTCGCACCGGGTGACGTGACGTGTGGGATGAACCCTGTAACACTGGATTCCCAGGATTTCCAGCGTTGACAGCGTACGGAATTCCGGCTGTTCCGGTTCTTGCATACTTCCTTGGCGCCCGGATTTCCGCTTTCGTACTGTCGAGTAGGTGAGTGCGGCGAGGCACTCGCCTACTCGACACGGGGTGGAAACGAGGTACGCGAAAACCGGATGAGGCAAAGTTTTGCACAACTCGTTACTATCGGTTATCATATCGTTCGACGAAAGCAAGAGGGGAAGCGCTTCGCAATGCGAGGTGAAAGGAATATCGATGGCAAAGATCCTTCTGGTTGACGACGACGTCGATCTTGCGGAGTTGGTGAAGACAAAGCTCTCGGCCGAGGGCTACCAGACTTCCACGATCAACACTGGAGACGGCGCCTTTGAACTCGCCAAACAGGTCAAGCCGGATATCGCCATCCTCGATATCATGCTTCCTGGGGTGACGGGATATCAGATCTGCCGCCGGATTCGAAAGGACCCAGAGCTCTACCGCATGGCTGTGCTGATCTTGACCGCCCTCGGCGAAGAGCCGGAGATCCTTCACGGGCTCGAGCAGGGGGCCGATGATTACCTGGTCAAGCCTTTCAAGCTCGAGCGCTTGGTCGAGAAACTGTCAAGCCTGATGTCGATGATGCAATCCATGGGCAAGCGCAACCCGATCACGAGCCTCCCCGGTACGGACGCAATCAAGCGCGAGATCAACCACCGCCTCGCTCGAGGGATGGCCATTGCGACCTGCTACATCGATGTCGTCGGATTCAAACCGTATTGCGCGTCGCGAGGCCACGAGGGCCAGGTCAACGCCCTCAAGTTCGTGTCGCGGCTTCTCACGTCGCTTCCGCGCCAGATGGGGATCTACGAGTTCTATGCCGCCCACATGGGCGGCGAGCATTTCGTGGCGTTGCTCAATATCGAGGATCACGAGCGCTTCTGCAGCACGCTCATGGAATCTTTTGACCAATCCGTGCAGCAGATCTATACGCCTGCCGAGGTCGCGCAAGGATATATTGTGGCCATCGACAGGCGCAACACTGAGGTCCGTTGTCCGCTGATGGTCCTCTCGATTGGCGTGGCGCACACTCAGCACCGTCAATACAAGAGCGCCAAAAAGATGTTCGAGGTGCTCGCGCAGGTCCGCCAAATGGCCCAGCCAAGCAACAAGAGCGTCATGTTTGCCGACCGCCGGCACACGGATCGGTAATGCGATTGTATGGCTTCCGCCGCCAAGCGATATGAGGGCGCAAGAGCAAGAGCGGACACTGAAAGCCACGTTCCCGGCCAAGGCCCTCGACCTTCCTCCTTTCCCCCTTTCCCCTTTCCCCTTTTCCTTCTCATGCTAGTCTTCACTGGTCATTCCGGTTGTTCTTCGAGCGTCACTGACGCGGAACTGGCGCGACGCGTCGCGGCGGCCCACCCGGCCTGGCAAAGCTATGAGGAAGACATCAAGGCCCAAATGGGGGCGCGGCAGGCCGCGGAGTGGAGCGGATCGCTGATCAGCGTCGAATGCGTCGCGGAGTCGATCCGCGCGGGATTTCGTATCGCGGGTCCTTGGGCGCCGCGAGCAGCAGCTCTGCCAATCCTCATGCGCGAGCCGACGGGCCACGTCTTCCAAAACCGGGATGCGCGGCATGAGGCCGGCGTACAAACCTACGTATTCGAGAGGCCGGCAGAACTTAGGTCGCAGACGCCGGCGTGGCTCGAATTTCGTTTTCCGCATGGAGAGAGGCGTGTGATCATGTCAGAGCAAGGCAACTGGCGCGCCGAGCAGGAATAGCGCGCCGTGTTCAGATTTGCACGCTCTTGAACTGCGGCAAATAATCCTTGTTCTTTCGGAGCATCTCGGCCACCATCTTCTTGATCTCGGCGAGCGACAGCACGGCCGCCGTCAGCGGGTCGTAGCAGATGGATTGATAGACCAGCCACGGGTCGCCGCTCAGCGCCGCCTCGACCGCCATCTCCTCGACGGCGATGGTGACGTTGTTCAGTGCGGCGCACTGGATTGGGAGCGGGCCCACGCTGATCGAGTTCAGTCCGCGCTTGTTTGCGAGGACGGGCGCCTCGACGCACGCATCCCGCGGCAGATTCGATATCAGGCCCGTATTCGGCACGTTGCCGTTGAACATGAACGGATCGCCGCCCTTGTAAGCGTTGATGATCGACGCCGCATACTCGTGGCCGCGTTCGAGCGACATCGGCGCGCCTTCGTCGAACCACTTCTTGATGTCCTTCTTCCATGCCTTCTCCCGCCTGAGGTACTCCTTGAGGATGTAGGCATATTCGCCCGGATTCCAGCCCGTCCCGTGCGTGCAGTACTTCTTGATGAGATCGGGACGCTTCCGGAACCACCAGTTGTACTCCGAGTTGTGTCCGCTTGATTCGGTCACGTAGTAATCGAGCGCGAGGAACATCTCGTTCCGGACCAGTTCCTCGTTGTAGATCTTAGGGTTCGTACGGACGGCTTTGCGGATCAACGGGTAGGCGTCCTTGCCGTTCTTCTTGAACTCAACGTACCACGCCTGATGGTTTATGCCGGCGCACACGTAGGTGATATCGCTCATCGGGGTGTTGATCCAATGGGCCAGCATCTGGGCCGTCCCCTGAACGCTGTGACACAAACCCGAGATCTGGATCTTCGACTTGCGCTGCATCGCCCGGCACAACATCGCCATCGGATTCGTGTAGTTCAACAGGATCGCGCCCGGACAGCACCGTTCCATGTCGCGCACGATGTCCAGCATCACGGGGATCGTCCTTAGAGCGCGAAACACGCCGCTAGGCCCGCGCGTGTCCCCAATGTTGGTGTCGACGCCGTACTTCTTCGGGATCTCGATGTCGTGCCTCCACACCTGCACGCCGCCGCTGAGGATTGTGCACAGCACGGCGTCCGCGCCCTTCAGGGCCTCCTTGCGATTCATCGTGGCTTCCACCTTCGCGGGGTACTTGCCACGCTCGACAATGACGTTCACGGCCCTTCGCGCGAAGTCCAGCCGCTCTTCGTTAATATCCACCAACGAGATCGTCGCGTCTTTCAACAGGGGGAACGTGAGAATGTCGCGCACGAGCCCGCGTGTAAATCCAAGACTTCCTGCCCCGATGAATGCTATCTTCGCCATAACCTTCTCCTGTTATCGTGCGCGAGCCTATTCCGGCGGGTACAACTGGTGCAGCCGCTCCCAGACGTAGCGGGTGATGCATTTCTCGGCGTCCGGTTCGATCTCGACAAAACGCAGACAGTACCGGTGTCCCGTCGAATGGACACTGTTACACGAGGGGAGCACGTCGACCACGTGGCAGCGAATATTGTGCGACGCCTCGCCCGGGAGGGAGATCGTGAGCTCGGCGGTCGTGCTGTAGTCGAAAGGCGCTTCCGTTTCGACGAGCGCGCCGCCGGCGCTTATGTTCAGGAGGGCCGCGTTGTAACGCCGAACATGCGCCTCGTCCTTCACCTGCACCGTGAGATCCGTCGGCACCCGGCACGCGTCGCGGTGCTTGCTCCGTTTCAGATCGGCGATCCGCCGCAGCACGATACCGGAGCCCTTCCGAACCGGGCCTTGAACGACCTGGATCGCGTAGTAGAAGAAACCTTCGTCGTCATGGAACTCGAGAGCCCCCCGCATGCCCTCGATCGGGTAATCCTTTCCCGGAAAGCTCACGTGCACGACGTCATTGTTGACTTCCACGATCTTGACCAGAAAATGCCGTCCGGTCACGTGAAGCATGCACTCGACGCCGGCCTTGAGTTGAACCGGTTCCGCCCCGCCAATCCCGCCCGCTCCGGTCCCTTTCGTTGCAGACTCCATATGTACTCCCTTTGCCGCAGCAAATGCAGTCTAACACAGGTCTTCAGGATCGTCAAAGGAAAACCGCACCAAGAAATGCGCGCCCATTGAACCCGTGGGCGCAGCGTCCTCGCCGCGTTTCTGGGGAAACACCTTGTTTCAGCGGTTCCTGACGAAAGCGCGGCGAGGACGCCGCGCCCACGGGTTCCCCTCAAGAGAGCACGTTGCCATCCCGGTCCTGAAGCCGGTAGCATATGTCCTGCGGACCTGAGACGGCCAAAGGAGAGGGAGATGGATTTCGAACCTGTTGTGTGGCGGGATGACCGGCTCATCATCATCGATCAGACACTGTTGCCCAATGCTTACGTGCACAAGACACTTGAAACGCTGTCCGATGTTTGGGAGGCCATCAAAGTCCTTCGCGTTCGAGGCGCCCCGGCCATCGGAGTCTGCGCCGCCTTCGGCGTGTTGGTTGGACTGCGCGAAAAAACGCCGAGCGACGTTGCGGGAGCCCTTGCCGCCGTGACAACCTCCGCGGACTACCTGGCCACGTCCCGGCCCACGGCCGTCAATCTCTTTACCGCCTTGGACCGCATGAAACGCGCGGCCACAGTTTGTCAACAGTTTGTCTCCGTTCGACAAACTGTGGCCACGACAAACTGTGGCGAAAACGCAACTATATCCGGCCTCGATGTTTTCCGGCAGCGCATCGAGACCGAAGCCATGGCCATCTTCGAAGAAGATCAGGCCCTGTGCCACGCTATCGGCAATCACGGCGCGGCGCTCATTCAGGACGGCCACGGCGTATTGACGCACTGCAACGCCGGAGGTCTCGCCACATCCGGGTACGGGACCGCCCTTGCCGTAATGTTTCGCGCGCACGAACTGGGCCGCCGGTTCCACGTGTTCGCGGATGAGACGCGCCCCTTGCTCCAGGGCGCACGTCTGACGGCGTGGGAACTCATGCAGGCCGGCATAGACGTCACCCTGATCTGCGACAACATGGCCGCACAAGTCATGCGCGAGGGACGCGTGCAGATTGTCATCGTCGGCGCGGACCGGATCGCCGCGAACGGAGATACTGCAAACAAGATCGGCACATACAATGTTGCGGTCATCGCGCACGCGCACAACGTCCCTTTCTACGTCGCCGCGCCCTCGACGACTTTCGATCTGACCCTTGATGACGGGGACGGCATCCCCATCGAACAACGCGACCCCGGCGAAATTGTCCACGGGTTCGGAAAACGGACCGCGCCGGAAGGGGTCAAGGTATACAATCCCGCCTTCGACGTGACGCCGGCCCATCTGATTGCCGGCATAATCACGGAGAGAGGCGTCCTACGCCCACCCTATCGCACGACCATCGCCGCCTGTCTGTAACAAAAGACGCGAGGGCCTGAGTGAGAAGCGAGCACAACCCGTTGCGTAAACCGAGGGCCGCGAAATAGGCATCGTTCGACGTCAAAGAAGAATTGACGGGACCGCTGGGGCTTGGTATCATCGTTCCGGGAGTGTAGGGCCATGCCCCAGTTGATCATCGAGCAACCAAACGTGCCCCCGATGACGATCCCGATCTCCGGGGAAGAAACGCACTTCGGCCGCGCGGAGGATAACGACGTCGTCCTCGTGGCCGACGAGGTGTCGCGTCATCATGCCGTTCTGTGCCGTCGCGGCGTCAAGACCATCCTCATCGACAACAACAGTCTGAACGGCACCTATGTCAACCGCCAGCGGATCGTGGAGCGTGTCTTGTCGCATTTGGACGAGGTCTGGTTCGGCGGGAAGTGCCGGATGGTCTATCGCGACGATACGTATTTCGGCCGCGAGGCCGCCCAGGCCCACGAGGGAAAGAGCGAGTCAAAGTTGACGCTGGAGGTCGACAAAATCCGCGAGGAGATGGACCGCGTCGGCAACAGCCTGACGATGATCGCTCGGAGCGGCCGCACGCCGCTCCCGGGCACCCACGTTACGCCGCCGCCGCAGTCGACGCCCGAGGACATACTTACGATGAGCCGGGCCTATCGCCGGCTCGCGGCGCTGTATAGCGCCAGCAAACTTATCGCCTCCGAATTCGACCTGCCGAAGCGGCTGTCGAAAGTGTTGGACACGGCGATCGAGGTCATGGAGGCCGACCGCGGCTTCGTTCTATTGCAGGACGAGTCGTCGAACAAGCTCCGCGTGAGCGTGGCCCGCGAGATGGGCCAGGATCTCGCCGCTGCTTCTCCGAGCATGGGTATCGCGGGCCAGGCCGCTATTGACGGCGAGAACGTGCTCATGAGCAACGCGGCGACCGACCAGGAGTTCGGGGCGCGAGACAGCATAGTCCGCCAACGCATCACGAGCGCCATGGCCGTGCCGTTGCGCATGGAAGACCGTATCCTGGGCTCGATATACGTGGACACGCGCCGCCGCGACATAGAATTCAGCAAAGAGGACCTCGAGTTGTTTGCGTCTCTCGCGTCGCAATCCGCCCTCGCCATAGACAATTTCCGGCTCCACCAGCAAATGGTCGACACGGAGAAGAAACGCGCGAACCTGAGCCGGTTCCTCTCGCCGGGCATCGTTGAAGAGATCATGAAGACGGAGTCGTCGCTCGAACTCGGCGGACAGAAGCGCGTCGTGACCACCCTCTTCTGCGACATCCGCGGGTTCACGCAAATCTCCGAGCGCGTACCGCCGCGATTGATGGTGGACATCCTCAATGAACATTTCAGCGCCATGACCCAGATCATTTTCGAGTCCAACGGCACACTCGACAAGTATATCGGCGACGAGATCATGGCCGTGTTCGGCGCCCCGATCAACGCTGAAGAGGACGCGTTTGGGGCCGTCAGCGCCGGCATGAAGATCCAGGCCGTGAACGCCGAGATGAACGTGCAGCGAGCCAACGAGGGCCGCCCAGTACTCCATCTCGGCATCGGGATCAACAGCGGCGAGGTCATCGCGGGCTACATCGGCTCCCCTATGCGCATGGAGTTCACTGTCGTGGGCGACAACGTCAACATTGCACGCCGCCTGTGCGACTTGGCCAAGCCCGGCCAGGTCGTCATCGGCGGTTCGACCTATCAAGTCGTCAAGGACAGGGTCGAAGCGCATCCCGTGGGAAACGTCATGCTCCAGGGAAAGGCCATCCCTGTCGATGTCTACGAAATCCTGAGAATGAAGTCCTGACTCGGCTACGCGAGCAGCGTTCTCGAGATCAGCGCCAGCAGAAGGACCGCAACGGCGACAATGCCGGCATGGGGCGCCCATCTCTTAATGAAGCCCGGAGGCGCCGTCTCGGGAGCGGGGTCGGGCGCCGGCGCGGCGGCATCCATAGTCTCCGGTGCGAGCGACACGGCATCCGAGGAAGGGGGCGTCAGGCCGGCCATCTTGAAGGCCCGTTCCGCCAGCGCCACTTCGGCCTGGGACACGAAACGCCCGTTTACCTCGACATAGCCGTGTTGCTCATATCCCTTCTTGATCCGCTCATCGCGCGCGGCCTTTCGCTCACGACGCTCGTCCGTCACCGACGAGCGCTTTCCCTGCCAGACGCGAGGCGCCCACGGCTCGTCGACCTCAACGCGCACCCAGTCCGGGTCCTGTTTCTTCGCTTCATCCCAAAAGACCGGCAACTTACCGGCGGGCGTGGTGATAATATAGGTGCTGCGATCCTTGGCCGGCGTCGAATCCTGCGAAGCCGTAAAGGCGGTCATTAACGCGATAAGGACGCAAGACATCATGGGCATAGTATAAGCGCGGGTGCGCGCCTTGACAAGCCCATGGGGTGTCGCCGATTCTAGGACGCCAGATCACAGAAGGGATTGAACGCCATGAAAAGAGTCATCGTGTTGTTGCTGTGCATCCTGATCGCCGCATGTTCGACGGGCGCCGACAAGAAATCACGCGGCGATGACAAGAAGCCGAAAAAGGAATCCGCCGCGAAAAAGGACGCCTCCGGCAAGGAGGCAAAGAAGGAGAAGGGTAAAGAGAAGGAATTCCTAGCCGAGACTAACCCTGCCCCTAACGTCACACTGTCCCAGCCGGAGAGCACCTTGGGCGAAGCGGTCATGGGCATCAGCCGGAAAGTGGGAGGAAGTCTCGTCTTGATGAACGGGATCGAGGATCGGTCCGCGGGACCGCTGGAGTTCAAAGGCGCGAAGTTCGACGACGTCGTCGAGCGCCTCGCCTCCACGTCCGGGTCCAAGTGCCAAGCCTGTCCCAACTACTGGTTCATGTACGCCGGCGACTACGAGCCCGTGCTCGACGTAACCGTCGCCGGGAAGCTCGACGCGGCCTACGCCGGAAAGGAGGCCGGGATGACATTCGGTTCGGACACGCCCCTGTATGGCGCGTTGGCCCTTCTGAGCGACACGCTCGGCGTCACCATCGTTGCCGACAACATCGTGGCGGAGGCCAAGTGCGGCACGCTTACGTTGTCCCGCATTCCCTTGCAGGACGGGCTGGACGCCTTGCTGAAATCGGCGCGCCTCCTGCCCGCGGCGTTTCAGATCGAGAGCACTCCCGAGTACATTTTCATTTATGCCACACAGAACGCCACTCCCGCTTCAGCGCTGCTCAACCCCGAAGCGCTGACGCCGGAACAGAACGCCATGCTCGATAAGAAGGTGGACGTCACACTGCCGGCCCCGCCGCAAGACCCGCAGCACAGTCCGATGGTGCTGGGCGCAACGCCGTTGGCGAAGGTGCTGAACACCTTGTCGCAGAGCTTCGGCGTGAAGGTCGCCGTCGAGCCGGGGCTCGACGTTCTTCCGGTGAACCCATGTGCGTTCAGGCAGGTCCGGTTGCGCACCGCGATGAACCTGCTGGTCCGGCAATGGTATCAGCCGGAATTCGGCTATCGGCTCGCGGGCGATCAGATCGTCATTGAACGGCGCAAGTGAAAGCGCCGCCCGGCAAGCAAGGATCGTCTTCTTGAGAAAACGTCCCGTCATACGCTATAATCCGTTTTCTGTTCAGTATGCAATGGAGATAAGAATCATGAGCAACGCGACGGAGTTGACGAGCGCGAATTTCCGTTCCGCCGTGGCGACCGGAGTCACCTTGGTGGATTTTTGGGCGGAGTGGTGCGGCCCTTGCCGCATGATGGGACCGGTGTTGGACAAGTTGGCCGAGAAGTATGCCGGGAAGGTCGCCGTGGGCAAAGTGAACGTCGACAATGAAGGCGAACTCGCGCAGGAATTCGGCGTCAGCAGCATCCCGACGCTGATTATTATGAAGAACGGAGCGGAGTCAAAGCGTTATGTCGGCGTGACGCCGGAGGCGGAGTTGGTGCGCGCGCTCGATGCCGCGAGCGTCTGATCGCGCGGGCGCGGAACATGGAAAACGAGGAAATCCCCGGCAGTGGGGCATCGTGAGGACCATATAGGCGCAGTGACTAGGAGTAACGAGCAATGACACCGAAAACAGTTGCCGTGGCCGGGGCCACCGGACTCGTCGGCAACCACATGTTGAAAGTCCTCGAGGAACGCAACTATCCCGTGAAGTCCATCAAGTTGCTGGCTTCCGAACGTTCGGTGGGTAAGAAGTTGACGTTCCGCGGGGAGGAAATTCCCGTCGAGGTCCTCAAGGAAGATTCATTCAAGGGCGTGGAAGTGGCGCTGTTCAGCGCGGGCGGCGGAACGAGCAGGAAGTTCGCGCCGTTCGCCGCGAAGGACGGCTGCGTAGTCGTCGACAATTCCAGCGCGTGGCGGATGGATCCCGATGTGCCGCTGGTGGTCCCCGAGGTCAATGCTGACGACGTCAAGTGGAACAAGGGCATCATAGCGAACCCGAATTGCTCCACGATCCAGATGGTGGTCGTGCTGAAGCCGTTGCACGACGTGGCAAAGATCGAGCGCGTGGTGGTCTCGACGTACCAGGCCGTCTCGGGCGCGGGCGTGAAGGCGCTCGCCGAGATGTATGATCAGATTAAGGCAGTCCTCAACGGCAGCAAGCCGGAATGCAGGTTGTTCCCGCATCCCATAGCCTTCAACTGCATTCCGCAGATCCCGCAGAGCGACGCCTTCCTCGATAACGGTTACACCTCCGAGGAAATGAAGATGGTCCGTGAGACCCAGAAGATCATGGGCGACGAGTCGATCCGCGTGACGGCGACGACCGTCCGCGTTCCCGTGCATACCGGACATAGCGAGTCCGTCAACATCGAGACGCAACGCAAGCTGACGGCAGCGAGGGCGCGCGAGATTCTGTCGCAGGCCCCGGGCGTCGTGGTGGTGGACGATCCCGCGAAGCAGATGTACCCGCTGGCGATTGACGCGGCTGGGAAGGGCGAGATCTTCGTCGGCCGCATCCGCGAGGACATCTCGCAGTCCCGCGGCTTGGACATGTGGATCGTTTCCGACAATCTGCTGAAGGGCGCGGCGCTGAACGCCGTGCAGATCGCGGAACTCCTCTAATTCGCAATTTGCTTGCGGACACGGCAATGTCATGCTGATCACAATTAGCGAACTCACGCCGGATGATCTGGCGCTCATTCCGATCTGGGCCGCCAATATTCGGGCGGAGCAGTTCACTTCCCGTCTTTATCCCAAGCCCTTCCGTCCGGAAAATCCCCAACTCCCCGATCCGGGAGCCTTGGCGTGGTTTGCGATCCTGGCGGACGGGCAGCCTGTGGGCCACATCTGGTTGGAGCGGGAAATATCCGAGATCGGCGTCGCGACCCTTGGCATCCTCATCGGCAAGACCGAACTGCTCGGCAAGGGCATTGAACATTGCGATTCGGCCCGTTGCAGCACTGTCCCCGCATCCGGTATCGTAGCACCGCCTGGATGGTCCTGCGGCCGGGCATGATGGCGCCGACGCAGGCCAAACGTCCGGAGACTATCGTGTGAAGAACAACGAGCGGCTCAAGGATGTCGTCGCCGTATTGGTGCTCGTGCTCATCGCCGGTCTAGCCTTCCTTTGGTTGCTGCATCTTCGCCAGCCCTATCGAGACACGGATACGCCGGACACCTATTTCAGCACCTACACACTGCTCTTTGCCAACCACTGGTACTATGACGGGGTCGTCCGCTCAGGCGGTGCATTGATCTGGAATCCACGCTCCGTGGAGTTTCCCACTCTCGCGTCGCGGCGGATGCATAGTTCCTACCCGCCCGGCATGATTCTTCCCGTGTATCTAACCGCGCGGCTCGCGGGGACTCCACCGAGCATGCCAATGATAAAGAACATCAATCTGCTGAATCAGTTCCTGATAGCCCTGTTCCTATCCTTGACGGTCTTCAGTCTTATGCGCCACCTTGGACTTGGCCGCGTAAACGCCGGCATCCTGTCGTGCATTCCGGTGACCCTTGTTTTCTTCCTGCCCGCGCCGTTCTATGAGCATCAGACCGGGTTCTTCACATACCAAGCCGTGTTGCCTTGGTTTGCCGCGTTCGTATTGTTGGAGACCTTGCGCGACACCACGCCACGAAATTCCATCCGCATCGCGATCTCCATCGTGCAGCCTGCTGTGGCCATATTGGGCCTCGCCACGGATTGGCTGTTCGCGTACGTTATCGCATGTGTCTACTTGAAGCGAGTCATCGAGCGAAGCCTGGGCGGAACCCTGCGGCGTTTCTTGGTGGGAAGCCTCGCGTACTGGGCCGCACCCGCCGCCCTGCTCGGATTGTTCGCGATCCAATTGATGGCGCTCAAAGGCGCAGGCCCCCTGTACTACAAGTTCCTGGAGCGTACGGCGATTTCGGAGAACTCGTTTCTCTCGCTTAATCCGGAACCGAGTTTCTGGAACAACAAGATGGTCGCCGGATATGGCCCGGCCGGCGCCCGTTTGATCGATTGGTCATTCGGTGGACTCGCGGCGACCGCGATCATCGCGGTGGCGTGCCTTGCATTCCGCAAGCCGCCGGGCCGCGTCATAACGCGGCCCTTAGCTGTTTCGTTCATTCTGCTGGTTCCCTGCTTGGCGTACACGTACGTGTTCCGGAACCAGTGCGCTTACTGGCTCCACTTCTGCGAGGCGCTCAAGTTCACGTTGCCGATTTCCGTCATTCCGTTCGTATTGTTGCCGGTGCAGGTCTTCACTTGGCTCTGGCCGCGAAGCAACACGCTTGCGTTGGTGTCGGAAGCCGATGGCCGTGTCGGGCGGATCATTTGTTCGGTGGTCTGTGGCCTCCTTCTTCTGACCGCCGCGTTCTACGCGCGACAAGAGTTCCCGCGCGTCGCGACGCTTTATGCCACGTCGATCTCGCAAACCGATTCCATCGCGAACGCGCGATTCATCGCAGAGAACACCGGATATGAAGATGTCGTGTTCGCGTGGCAGGCCGACCTGGAACAGGCCGAGACCCCGTTTTGGCTCGCCTACAGCAGAAAGCGTGTGTATCTCATAAGCACACTTGCGGACGTGTGCGCGAAGGTGACCCCGATATCGACGCCCTGCACGGTCAACTTCGTGTGCGGCGCATCAGCCCCGTCGCCCCCTGACCCCGCTCTGGCGGAGATCATCTCGCGCACCCCTGCGAGCCGTGCGTCGGATACGTTGCGCCTCTACAAAGTGCAGAAAGACGCTTTCTTGGCCCAGTGCCCGTGAAGATCGATCATACGCGGAGCCGGTCGCGTTTCCCGTGATCGAACTGTTCCTGGCGACGCCTGCGTGAAAAACCCGGCAATTCCGAAACGCTGCGGAAAATCCAGTCAGAAATCGGCCTTCACGAAATCCGTTCCCAACAGATTGTCCAACGAACCCAGTTTCTGATAACGGAACTGCTCGGCGTATTCCATACCGGCCTTTGCCCCTGTTGCCGTGCAGAACTGCCTAATGCCCATGTCGATGACCGTGCGATGGCCCTCGGGACCGAGGTCCTTGAGGATCGGCACGTCGACGCCGAGAGCGTCCGCTTCGCGCACGAGCGCGTCGACCGTCAAGACCATTTGACAATCGTGCTTCAGCAGGGCCGCGATCTTCTTGTCGAGCGTCGCGGCGATATCGACGAACTTATCCGCATTGAGCGGCGATTTCGCAAACCAGTAGGCCTCGGTGACCATGTGGGGCGGATGCGGGTGCTCGGGATAGAACAGCGGGTTTGACGCGAAGGCGGCGGCCTCGAGCGTCGCCATGGCCACCATGCGATGGTCGGGATGATCCTCATACGGCGCGAAGGGATCCCAGCTCATCACAATATCGGCCTTGACCTCGCGGATCATCGCCATGATCTTTCCGCGCAGCACATTCGGAGGCGCCTCGTTCAGGTCTCCGTCCGGGTAACCCTCGAGCCGGACCTCTTTCAGCCCGAGCACCTTCCCGGCCTCGACGGCTTCACGCGCCGATACCTCGACGAGATCTTTCGACGAAAGCCGATAGGACCCCTTCGAATTATCCGTCAAGATGTACTCGTAGACAGCGTAGCCCTTCTCATCCACGAACCGCGCCACGGTTCCGGCAGCCAGAAACTCCATGTCGTCGGCGTGCGCCACCACCACAAGTACGCTCTTGCTTCTGTCCATCGGCTACTCTCCCGGGTGCTCACGCGCTGATTCGCGCCCACGCCGTCTTGAGGATGGCAAACGCCGCTTCCAGTTCCTCGCGCGTGACCGTGAGCGGCGGGCTGACGCGGAGGACCTTCCCGGCGAGGGGACCGAGGAAATGCACGCCAGTCTTTCCCACGCCGTAGTAGGCTTCAAGCACGCATCGGTTCGCGGTCACGTCGTCGCGGATCTCGACGCCGTACACGAGGCCTTCTCCGCGGACGGCCTTCACGAACGGGAATCGCTCTTGCAGCGCATCGAGACCGCGCCGCATGACCTTGGCCATCTTCCGGCAGTTCTCGACAACGCGCTCCTGCTTGAACACGTCGAACACGGCGCAGATGGCGGCGCAGGCGTGCGGATTCCCGCTGTAAGTGTCGCTGCCCTCTCCGTACTCGAGCGAGTCGATCAGGTCGGCCCGTCCGACGACGGCCGCGACGGGTTCGCCATTGCCAAGCCCCTTGCCGAGCACGACGAGGTCGGGCCGCACTCCGTAAGTCTGAAACGCGTACATGTTGCCGGTCCTGCCGTGGCACGATTGCACCTCGTCAAAGATCAACGCCACGTCATGTTTCTCACACCACGCCTGCAAGAGCCGGTGATACCATTTGGGCGGGTGGAAGGAACCCTTTGCGCCCAAGTATGGCTCCGTGATCAGCAGAGAGATCTTCCCCGGGCAGGTTTCCGCGAGCGCGTCGAGCTCCGCCTGGTAGAATGAAGGCGGCTTGTCCTCGTACATCGGGAAAGAGATGAAGCGCACGTTCGGATTGCCGCTCGTTTCACCAGTGACGTCGCCCGCTAATCCTTTCTTACCGTGAAAACCGCCGCGCGTGGCCAGCATGATGGGTCGATCCGGATGGCGGTGCAGCGCGGCCCACATGGCCTTCTGAATTCCCTCGGAACCGCTCGCGGCCCAGAGGATTCTCTGCGCATTCGCATAATTCATGCTCTTGATCAGACGTTGCGCCGCCTCGGCCTCGACCGGCGCAATCACGTTATAGGAACTGCGCGGAAATCCCGCCAGATACTTCTTATAGAGCCTCTCGAAACCCGCGTGGGCGTGGCCCAGGTTCACGACGAGGACCCCCGAGGTAAAATCGATCAGCTTGCGCCTGTCCACCGTCCACAGCCGGCACCCTTTGGCCTTCTCGACGACCAGTTGCGACGGCGTATACGTCCGCTGCCCACGCCCTACCAATCCATCCAGCCGCCGCCGGATCGCGTTTCCCTTAGGTTCACGTGGGTGTTGAACACTGTCCATGCAGTTCCCGCTCACGGTGTCTTTCGGTGTCCTTGCGATCGCGAATCCGAAGTCGCAAGGGACTAGTAGAACGTTTCCGAAATAACGTTACAATACCCCGAAGGGGTACAATGTGAATAGCCGTGGGTGGAACCCACGGAGAGAGGTCCCGCGGACGGACGACCCTGACGGGGTCGAACGGCATGAAAACGGATGTCAACATCGCGTGTTCAACCCCTACAGGGTTGTGCATCGCGGACACGGGTTCCGTGGGTTTCACCCACGGCTATTCACATTACATCCCTTCGGGATGTCATACCGAACCTGTAACGTTATTTCGATAAGACGCCACTAGATGTAGTACATGCTTGACTTACTGGCGCGATCGAGGATGTCCCGCACGGTCGTGTTTTGGAGGACGCCTTCGATTCCGCGAGTAATCTCCCGCCAGGCGGGCGCCATGTCCGCGGATCCCGAATCCTTGACGGGTAACGGATTAAGGATGGGCCCGTCGATGGCCCGCACGATGTCCAGAAGCGAGATCTCTTCCGGCGCACGAGCCAAGAGGTAACCGCCCCGGGCGCCGCGCACGCTCCTTACAACGCCCGCGCGCTTCAACTGCAAGAGAATGTGGATAAGGAACTTCTCCGGGATGTGGCGTCGCGCCGCGATACGCTCGACCGTAACCGGCTCCGCCGCCGCCGCGCCCTGGGCAAGTTCGACTATGGCGCGACACCCGTATTCACAGCGACTGGAAATGTTCACTTGGCGCCCATCCTTTCTACGTGCAATTATTGTTCAAAGACGTGGATGCTGTCAAAGACTCGGTCGGGGGCGCCCCCCCCGCCAACCGGCTTGATCCCCCTCCCCGCGTTACAACGTCAAGATTGCCCACCATCACCGGCGACTCCCAACACATCAGAATCATTAGGAGAACGGTATTGGGCTGGCGTCGCCGCTAACAACTTCCTCGGCAGCAGACCGGCTTGGCCGTGAGTGTTTGGAAAAGACTCAATTCATTGCCCCCGAGCAGGCGTCCGGCCCTGTGTCGTGACCTGGGTGTCATAGGCGATGTGTCTATAGCTTGGCGTTGAGGCCGCCTCTGGGTTCCGGGCATAACCGTCGATTCGATGCTCGCCTGCCTGCTTGAAGGTATATTTCATAATCCGATCGGTAGAGACTCGCGCCGCCAATTCGTTAGATTTCCCAGTGAGGCCGTCGGCGATCAAGAAACTGAGATCACTGCGGCCATCCGCACGGCGGGTTGGGAGCTTCTCGATCGTCAGAACGATGAAGCCGTATACTGGATATTCATATCGGACGGTCTGGACGATCCCATGAATCCGGCCCATCATGTTGGACTCGATTTCACCCAACGCAACATGCGGCTTCTCTACACTTTGACTTTGAATGCGCCTAAGAACGTGGCCGGGCCGCTAAAGGATAGATTTGACCGTGGAGATGCCTCGTTACGCGCCGCGTTCGGGGCGGGCGGACCGCCTGAGGGAGCAGCTATCAAGGTCTACGAGATTGGGGACACTTCTTGGGCTTTGCCCCCAAAAAGGCTTTCCTGGAGTTGCACCCAGATGGGCAAGGACTCGAACGCGATCGCTCTCACCTTCTACCCGGGGGAATGGATTGCGGAGAAGCATGGACTCCAGTCGGCCGGCTTCACTTCGGAAAACGCAGACGCCTACCGGATAGAATCCAAGACGGAACGGACGGACTGGCGTCAGCTCGGAAGCGATATTCCCAAAGCCAACAAGTTCCCGTACTCGGTTCAGCTTCCCTCGGTGCCCGACGGTCAGTATTATCTGCGCGTTCTCGCCCTCCAGGGCAACCGGAAACCTCACACCTCCTATGACATTCAAGTGTTTGTCGGACAAGTCGTCGGTCCGACGGTGGAAGGGCCTGTTGCGGGGAAGCCAACAGGATTGCTCTGGAGCAGCCCTCTCAACGAGAACATCGATATGTTGATCGAGCAGAGCAGGGACGAGGGGCGTACATGGAACGAGATAGTGAGAGTTCCGTCCAATCGAGGCATGTGTGAAGCAGACAAGTTGCGGCCAGGCGATTGGGTCCGCTTCACGGCTTTGGGCAAGGAGCAAGCCGTACCCGTCCAAGCACCAGGGACATCCCGCGGGAGCGTAGTGAAGGTCCCAGCAGGAGGGGAAGGAGAGGGAGAAGGCGAGGGCGAGGGCGAGATACAGGATGCTGTCGCAGACGGGATTGGGCCAGGCATCGGTTTGGCGCTCGCTTTGTTGGTCGTGCTTATCGTTGCAGGCCTAGCCCGGACTTCTCACACCTACGGTAAGCGATGTCGTGTTGCCTCGTTTGG
>CAZPMT010000028.1:0-51340 GCA_964587655.1 uncultured Nitrospiraceae bacterium | reverse complement strand
CCCGCTTCTCATCCTCCCACGCGAAAACTCGACTCCTTACATGCGGATCGGGGCACGGAGAGGTCGCAGGGATCGCCGGTGCGCGGTTCAGCGGCTGGCGCGGACCGGAGAAGGCGCCCAGTTTTGCCGGGCCCATATTAGCATCCCGGCGAGGACGATTAGGGTTTCGAAGGACCAGAAGACGAGGAGCGAGCTCAGGGCGCCGCTCGTGAAACCGTAGGTGTGCAAGCCTACGCCTAGAAGGTTCACGCCCCACCAGGAAAAGGCCACGATCATCCCGCAGATCACCGAGGCGATGCTAAAGCCGAGTTCGCGAATGTACCCTCCGCCGCGCGCGTGCAATGTTGCGATCTGCCACAGGCATATGAGCAACGCGCCGTTCTCTTTGGGGTCCCAGCCCCAGAACCGGCCCCAGCTCTGGTCGGCCCACACGCCGCCCAACAGGGTGCCGATAAACGCGAAGAAGAAACCAAAGCAGAACACGCCGTAGATCATCCGGTAAAGCCCTTCATAGAAGCCGGGCTGACCCTTCTTGAGACCGAGCAGTTTTCCCAGGATGTAGACGTGGGCAATCGCCCCGGAAAGCAGGCCCGCCGCGTACCCCATCGAGATCGTCGTGACATGCGTGGCCAACCAGAAGTTCGTATCGAGCACGGCCACCATGCTCGGCATAGTGTCGGTCCCTTCGCTCACCTCGTACTTGTTGGCCAGGAACATGCCCACCACGCCGAGGATCGCGCCCATCGATACGCCGATCCCCTGGCGGTTCACAAGTTCGATGAAGAGGCAAACCACGATGGCGACGAACGTCGTGAAGAGGATCGTCTCGTAGAGCGTGGTGACGGGAGGGCGTCCCCGAATGATGCAGCGGAGCGTAATCCCCGTGATCAGCAGCACGGCGGGGATAGTCAGCGCGACGATGTTGATCCTGCCCAACCAACGGCTGTTCGGGATCAGCCAGGAAACCGCGACAAGCAGGAAGGCTATAATGTAGAAGACAAGGCTTCTCGAAAAGAACTTGCCGTTGTAGAAGGTCACTTCCAGCGGGATCTTTCCGTACTCTCCCCGCTGTTGGGCAAGCTGGACCACAGCGCCGTGGAAGGCTGCGGCTTCGCTCTTGAACTGTTCCGGCGCGCCCGCGCTCCTGATCATGTTCCCCAAACGTCCGAGCAGTTCGAGTTCGGCATCGATCTTGGCGCCGGGTTGAAAGGCTTCCATGACAACGTCCCCCGGCGACATCCACTCCTTCCGCGCCGGGTCCGCGGGCGGGATCAGTGCGAGCGCCGTGGCCGACTCGCGCACCTCGTCGAGGCCGGTAAGAAGTTTCGTGACGGCCGCGCGATTGGCCTTTCGCGTCTCATCCGGTTCGCTCTTGTCGCGCTGGAGCGCCACATACTCGTTTTGAATGGCCGCCGCGCCCTTGAGCGCATCGATGAAAGATACCTCGGTCGCGCCAGGGAAGATTCGCGACCACGCCTCGCACGGCGTCAGTGCGAACGATTTGCGCGCGAAGTCCGCGTACGTGGCAAGGGCTTCATACTCCATGAAATTGTGGGCCAGATTGACGATCTGCGACTGGACCGCGGTTCGGTCCTTGTCGGATACGTGGCTGTACTGGCGCGCGAGTTCCATGAGCTTGTCGTGGCCGGGCTTTAATTCCCGGAACGAATACCTGTCGCGCTTCTTCTCGTGGGGCATGATTCCAAGCGACACAATTACCTCGGACGTGTCAACGCTGAAAACAGCGTAGGTCTCCGCGGCGTCGGGATAGAAGACCGTATCCAGCAGCCATTCGACGGGCGTCAGCCGTTGTCCGTCAGGCGTTGTGCAGGAACGTCTCCCATTCAGTTTGAGAAGCTTGAAACCCGCATAGGTGTCCAGGGGCTTGATCCGGCCTTCGTCCAATATGGGCAGCGTCCGGAAGAGTTCAATTGTTTCTTTGTCCCACTTCGGCGGGACGGCCGTCGCGTCTTCGGCGGAAGCCTTCCAAGCGCACCAAGACGCCGCCAGCAGCGCGATGATGAGAGCGGCGCCGAAGAGCCGGCGCGAACTTCTTGCAGCGGCCGAAGACTCGGAAGTCGAATAACGTGGATTCATGCCAGTGCCCCGCGTTGCCTGCGTAGATACTGAAAGAGCATTAGACTGAAATGGACGAATAACCCGAGGCCGATCACGCTGCACGCGTACAGCGGGATCCACTCGGCGGGATTACTAACCACGGCCAGCGTCGAGAACAGGCGATCATTCGGTCCGGCGTTGCTCGGACCCCATGAGGACTGATAGAGCGTGTAGCCCTTGTGTCTCAGGGGCTCGTTCATGCTGATCTTG
The DNA here is from genome assembly GCA_964587655.1 of uncultured Nitrospiraceae bacterium. Taxonomy (GTDB): domain Bacteria; phylum Hydrogenedentota; class Hydrogenedentia; order Hydrogenedentales; family SLHB01; genus CAZPMT01. The sequence goes on along the minus strand of CAZPMT010000028.1, from coordinate 49,012 downwards.
ACGGCCTGTTTGGAGTCGTCCTCGATCTTCGTGACATCGCTCATGAACACCTTCGGCGTGTTCGTTCCGGGATACAGTTCGCGCGTGAAATGGTCCAAACGAACCGTGAACGGAAGCGGCCAATTTCGCCGGTTCAGCGAGATCGTCCAGTCCTCGTTCCCGGCTTTCACTGTGAGCGGCGGGTTCGCCGATGCGGAGAGGACGTGCTCCTCGACGTTTCCGGACGCCTTGTCCTTGAGCGTGACATAGGCCCCCGGTATGTTGTCCTCCGCCTCGCGTCCCAGCGGCAGCGCTGCCAGGCGCCGTCCGTCCGCGACCTTCCCTTCGCTCTGGTTTCCCGCCGTAACCGGAGTCGCTTTGGCGTTCGGGGCATAGCCCCCAACCGTCAACTCGAACGGGAGACTGTTGGCAAAGAACGCCCGGGATCGGTCTCCGGTCAGATGTATGAAGTCCTGCCCCGGTATCACGAGCGCGCCTTTGGGACCCGCTACAACGATCTCCCACTGCTCATAGCTCTGGAAGTGGTTGGATTGATCACCTTCGTATAACGTCAGATGGCCGCGGACTGCATGCTTGTATGTGACGAAACCCCCGATGAGGAGCAACAGGATTCCGGCATGCCCGATGAGGATGCCGACGGTCCGCCACCCTTTGCGCGCGCGGATGACTCCACCGCACGCGACGTTCACGAACGCCAGCACGAGAAGAAGGTAGGCCCCCGGCAGCGGAAGCGGCACGACGCCCCCGACCCAATGCACCAGGAACAAGGAGCCGAAGTACTCCCTCTGCACCTCGTACAGTCCTTGGTTCACCTGCTGCAGCGTACCGAGGAAGGTCAGCAGCATCAGCAGCAAGAGCAACACAATGGACAGACCCGTTGACGCGAGAAACCGGAATGTCAGCGAAAAGATCCTGAGCATCTAGATCATCCTAAGACGCGATCCAACAGAAAAAACGGAAGCGAGCCGGCGAGCGATGGGCGAAGCACCTTGTCATATGCGACTTCCCGGCGATTCCACGACCTCACTTAAGTGACCCGCAAAACGCGATGAACTTCTCGCGCTCGGCGCGGACAACGCTTTCAGGTCCGATCATCTTTACAAAAACGCTCTCGTCGCCGAGTTCGCAGATGGACCCCAGGAGCATATAACCCGTCTTCGCCTCACCGCTCATTCCCTGATAGGTCCCCGGGTCCTCCACCAGCGGCACTTCCTTGCCTAGCATCGAGATCTTGGGAAGCTTTCCGATGGCTTCGGCGTTCAGCGGGTCTCCCTCGACGCCCATCTGGCCCCGCCACCGGTTGATGTTCATCTCCGTCCCGCCGCCCGTGCCTTTCAATACCGTCACGTAACACTCGGTCTGCTTGTCCTCGCCGACGCGAAAATTCCCTATGCGCATGGAAGTCGGGGGCGCTTCCGTCCATCCTTCCGGAACAACCCACTTGTATTCACGCTGGGGCGGCGCCATGGGCGGCGCCGTCGCACCGGGAAGGACACAGGGATCATGCGCCGCAGGCGCTGCGGGCGCCTCGCGCGCCTCAGTAATCTCGACCGGCTTGGAAGAAGGATTACTGCACGACATTGACGCCAAAGCAAGCGTTGCGACCGATACAGATAGCAGATATTTCATTCTGAAAAAGCTCACGCGGTTTACTCCACTACGAAGCCAGCCCAAGGAGACACTGCCAAACGGCTGGAATATACCCGTTTATCGCGGTACAAGTCAATGTTTCAGCGGCCCATTGTCCCCACTGAAGATCCGCTCTGCACTCAAGGCCGTAGTCTGAAGCCACCCGCTGTCAGGTCATCGCCACGAACAGTGCGAGGATAGCGTTATGAAACTCGTCTTGCTCGATGTCGAGATAGAGCGAGTGGTGCAGGTAGAAGATGCGGCCCACGAGACGCCTGTCGCGGTAGATCCCCTCCTGCGAGAAGAGATAGGTCATCGGCTTGGGCTTGTAACACTCGATCAGGATCGTCGGCGCAGAGAAGCTGAAACGCCGGCGGAGGCGCGCAACGACTTCCGCCCCTTCGTATACGGCCAGTCGCGCGGGAAACGCTTCGGAAAGCAGGAAACTGCCCCCGGCGGATTCGATGTGCACGCGAATCACTTCTTTGTCATGAGGGTCTTTGATTTTCCACCAGGGACTGCTTGGGGAGCTCTCCACGAAGTACGTCAAGGTCCCAGTGTTGTCAGTGCAAGGGAACAAGTCGCCGCGCGCGTGAAGGGGATGCCGCAAGAGGACGTGGTCCGCGAACGGGTCCGGGATGTCGCCGAGACCGGCGATGGCGTCCGGCACGCCCTTGGCCACCGCCAGAGCTCTCCGCTGCTTCATTTCATTCATGAAGGCGCGGACCATAAACGCCACGACCCCCAACAGCACGATTCCCGCAAGGGCCCATGTCCCAAGCATCGTGAGAAAATCATTATCCTTGGCGATTCCATAAACAAGCAGGATCACCGCCTCCATCAGACAGACCAGGTACGCGATGATGAGGCCGAACGTAAGGGGCTGCGTGACCTTCGGAATCGTGTAGTAACAGATCGCCCGTTCATAGTCCGTCAGGTGCTCGGTCGGCATCTCGATTCGCGCCATGTTCGGCTAACCCTCTCCGCGCAACGCTGCGATCTTGCGGCGTCCTTGCGCCATCGCGCTTCAGCAGCCTTTCTCTTTGATTATAGCATTTTCGATCAGACCTGGCTGTGGTGGATGCGATCAACAAGTTCCATCGTCGCCACGGTGTCCTCCAGACGGCTGCTTGCGGCGATTGTACCCGGAAAGAAGCGGTTGGTTCACGCTCGCGGCACAGCGTCGAGCGCCTGAAGGAAAGTCTCCGCTGATATCGATGAAGGAAGCATTCCAGGGCCGCCGTCGCGCGCCCGTGCGAGCGTGCGGAGACGATCGACTGCAGTGGCGACAATGAGATTGTGGTCGCAGGCCAGCCTCGGCAGATCCGCGACCGGCATCCACGCGGCGTCGGCGGCATCGTCTGCCGCCCGCGGATTGCATCCATCGCTCGCCACGATGCCGAGGTATGCGATTGTGACAAGGCGTCCGCGTGGATCGCGGTCCACGCCGCCGAACGTGTGTAACTGTTCGAGACGCACGCCCGTGACGCCCGTCTCCTCTTCGAGCTCGCGCGCCGCCGCCGGTTCGAGTTCCTCATCCATGTCTACGAAGCCGCCCGGCAGCGCCCACATTCCTTTGAACGGCGGATGACCTCGTTTGATCAGCAGAATATCGAGCCGCCCATCGCGAACCGTGAAGACCGCCGCATCCACAGTCAGCATCGGTCGCGGGTAAGGGTACGTGTATTTTCCTTCGGTCATGCCCGCCTCCTCGCAGCGCCGGACCTAAAGGCCCAGGATACGCCGCGCGTTGCCATGCGCAATCTTCAGACGGTCCTCTTCCGGAATCGCCGCGGTGCGGATCTTGTCAACGTTCGCGAGAAGATTGAAGAGCGGAAAGTTCGTTCCAAAGAGGATCCGGCCGGCGCTGAAACGAGGCGCCGCCGTCTCCAGCGCCTCCATGGATTCATAGTTGGAGGTATCGAAGAATAGATTCCGCGGCAACGGATCGCCCATCAACTCCGGCTGCCCGAACTTGAGCCCCAATGCGACTATGACCGCGTCCGGATACGCGCGGGCGAGATCGCCTATCTCTTTGGGATCGACGTCTAGCGTCTTGTATGGACGGAACTGCCGGCGAGGGTCCTCGAGTCCCACCTGAACGCAAACGGGCAAGCGAAGCCGCTGCGCCTCGGTCATCAACGGTTCGAGCGCGGGATCTCCGAGATCGAACTCGTGATAATTCGGGTACAACAGCACGCCTTTCATCCCATAGTGCTCGATGCATCGGATCAGATCCTCCCGCCACAGCGCGAAGTTCGGACGAACGACGGCAAACGGGACGAGTCGATCTCGATGCGGCGCTATCTCCGCCGCCAGCGCCTCATTGCCGTCCTGTGGATTCAGGAAATGCACCGCGCTCAACGATGACACGGCCGCCTGCTCGATTCCGTAACGGTCCATGCCCCGCAAGAGATCGCCCAGTCGCTTCACCGGACGATACGGCCACGGACCCAGCTTGGCGTTGATGTCAAACATGAAGCCACCGCCTGACGTTCTCGCCGAGGATCATCCGCCTTTCCGTCTCGCCGACGTCCGCGGACAACACCTTCGTCATCTGCACCGCGAAGCTCCTGCCGGGCGCGTCCGATCCGAAAAAGAGACGCTCCGCGCCGGCGTGCTTCAACAGGCATTCGACAATGACGTCCTCGGGCTCTCCACCCGACAGGTCCATGCAGACGTTCGGGAAGTCCCGCACGATCCGTGCGGTTTCCTCCCAGCGCCCACTGAAATGGGCAAGCCAGATCTTGAGGCACGGATGGTGCCGGGCCGTGCGCACAACGTTATGACACGTGGACTCGCAGGTCATGTTGCCAGTGGCCTTGATCCACGAATGCGCCAGGACCGGCGTATCAAGCGCGATGCAGCGCTCAAAGATGGGGTCCAATCGCGGGTCGTCAGCATACTGCGAGATCCAAAGCTTGATGAACCGGCACGGGCCGTTCACGATGCAGCGTTCAATCATGTCCAGCGAGGTCGGCAGGTGTTCCGCGCTGGCATATACGCCTCCGATGAACCGGTCGGGATAATCGGCACAAGCGTGCAGCACGTCGCTCGCGGCTTCCTCGATCTGGGCCGCCGAGGGAAACTCGTCCCACGTTCGCGATAGGGATGAGATGCAAAGCTTCTCGACCCCTGCGCGATCCGCGGCTGCAAGAAGGTGCTCCAAGTGTGAGCGCTCCGCGCTCAGGATGTGGACGTGGGCGTCGATAACCATGCCGTAGGAAGTCTACTTTACCCGCAAGGGGGATACAACCCTTTCATCGTGCGTCCATCCGGCGTTCCGCCTGTTGCTGACGCAGACCGTCAAACAGCCGGGCCTCGCCGCCACGATAGACGAGGGCGTCGTCCACGGCCAGCGTTTCCTCGACCGAAACGGGCAAGAACCGGCCCTCGGCCCGCGCGTATACCGTGCCCTCGTCATCAGCAAGGGTTGCCTTGACAATCGCCAGTAGCCGCGACGACTTGACGACGCCCGCCGCGGCTACTACCTCGCGGTCGCCGGGGACGCGGAGCAGGTAGCGAATCGTGAGTTCGCCGGTAACGCACATCCGCCCCATCGCCCGGGCGGCGGCCCATCCCATGCACTCGTCCATGACCGCGGCGGTAACGCCACCATGCGCGACGTTCTCGTAACCGCAATGATGCGGCTGCGCGCGCCATCGGCTCTTAACGAGGCCGTCCTCGATATAGAACCCCGTCTTCAATCCCGCGTGGTTCTCTACCCCGCACACAAAGCATTGCCGCGACACGGGCAGATACGTTTTGCCGTCACCACCGCTGTCCATAAGACTCCTCGTCGTCCAAGAGATTGCCAATATCCGCACAGCTTCGCTAACATTACGCTCATATACCGCGAACATAACCCCGAAGTCCAGTTCCCGCGCCCGTGCGAATATTTGACGCGTGTTTTCTGTTACTTGTAGCATGATCGTCTCTCCGATGGTTTGAACGACTCCAGACGGTCGCGGGGATCCGTCCGTGATTCCGGCAAGCAGACGGGAGAGATGTCTCTAAACGGAAAGGCGACAATAGGTTACAGATGAACGGTATTTCCCAAGAAGGTCTTTATGACCCGAGGTATGAACATGACGCGTGTGGCGTCGGTTTCGTCGTGAATATCGACGGGCGTGTCTGCCACACGATTGTCCGCCAAGGCATCCAGGTCCTCGAAAACCTGGTTCACCGGGGCGCATGCGGCTGTGACCCGGATACCGGCGACGGGGCCGGAATGCTTCTGCAACTGCCCCATCGCTTCTTTGCCGAAGAGGCCGGGAATCTCGGGTTCGACCTGCCGGCCCCGGGCGCCTACGCCGCGGGCATGGTGTTCGTCCCGTCCAAAGCAAGAGACCGGAAGGCGTGCATGAGGCTCTTCGAGAGAGCGGCGGCTGATGAGGGGCAGACCTTCCTCGGCTGGCGGGAGGTTCCCCGGGACTCGTCGGCAATAGGCTGGCTGGCGCGCGAGAACGAACCCGTGATTATGCAGGCGTTTATCAAACGCGAGCAGGGGCTCGACGTCGAGGGCTTCGAGCGCAAGCTGTACGTGATCCGCCGCGTCGCCGAGAACGCGGTGCGACTGTCCGGCATGGCGTCCATGGCGCAATTCTACATCGCGAGTCTGTCGGCGCGAACCATCGTTTACAAGGGACTGATGCTTGCGCATCAGATGGATCGGTACTATCCGGACCTGTCTCACGAGAAATTCGAGAGCTGTCTCGCGTTGGTGCATCAGCGCTACAGCACGAACACTCTTCCGACGTGGCCGCTTGCGCACCCGTTCCGTTTCCTGGCCCATAACGGCGAGATCAACACGCTGCGCGGCAACGTCAACATGATGGCTTCGCGCGAGAAGCACCTTGCGAGCACCCTCTTTGGCGGGAACATCAAGAAACTGCTGCCCGTTGTGACGGATGGCGCTAGCGACTCCGCCATTTTCGACAACGCGTTCGAGATGCTTGTGCACGGGGGCCGATCCGTCGCGCATGCCATGATGATGATGATCCCGGAGCCGTGGAGCGGCCACGAAAGCATGCCGGACGACAAGAAGGCCTTTTACGAGTATCATGCCTGTTTGATGGAGCCATGGGACGGACCGGCTTCGATCGCGTTTACGGACGGTGTGCGCGTCGGCGCGGTGCTTGATCGCAACGGGCTGCGCCCGTCTCGCTACTGGGTCACGGACGACGACTTTGTCGTGATGGCCTCCGAAGTGGGCGTGCTGGATATCCCGCAGGAGAAGATTGTCAGGAAGGGCCGGCTCGAGCCCGGCCGCATGTTCCTCATCGACACGGAACAGAAACGCATTATCCGCGATGAGGAGATCAAGGACGCCTGTTCGAATATGCGGCCCTACCGCAAGTGGCTCAATCGACACCGCGTCATGCTGCCCGTGGACTGTCCGCCCGGCGAACGGACGAAAGAGAGGGCGTCGATTGTCGAACGGCAACAGATCTTCGGATACACGCAGGAAGACCTCGAAATCGTGATGCTGCCCATGGCGGAAGAAGGACACGAGACCGTTGGCTCGATGGGAAACGACTCGCCTCTGGCGGTCTTGTCGCCTCGGCCCCATCTTCTGTTTGACTACTTCAAGCAGCTTTTCGCGCAGGTCACGAACCCGCCGATCGACTCGATCCGGGAAGAGATCGTGATGTCGATGGAGACTACCATCGGCCGCGAAGGAAATCTGCTGGATGAAACGCCGGACCAATGCGAGCAGCTCCATCTGATCTCGCCGATCATCACAGACGCCCAGTTGAAGTATATAAGAGATATCAACAAACCCGGCTTGAAATCCGCTGTCATTTCGACGATCTTCCTCGCGGAAGAAGGCCCGGAAGGCATGGATCGCGCGCTGAATCGGATCTGCGCGGAGGCGTCGGCGGCCATCGCGGGCGGCGCGACGATTCTCATTCTGTCCGACCGCGGAGCCGGCACGGAGAATGCGCCGATCCCGAGCTTGCTGGCCTGCGGCGCCGTTCATCATCACCTTGTTCGCGAACAGACCCGGACACAGTGCGGCATCGTAATCGAGTCGGGTGAACCTCGCGAAGTTATGCACTTCGCGCTGCTGACGGGCTACGGCGCGGGCGCGGTCAACCCCTACCTCGCGTTCGAGACGATCTACGACATGATCCTGAAGGGCATGCTGAGCATCGAGAGTCCCGCAAGGGCGATCAAGAATTACATCGCGTCCGTCGAGAAGGGCCTGCTGAAGGTCATGTCGAAGATCGGGATTTCGACCCAGCAGAGCTATCGCAGCGCCCAGATCTTCGAGGCCGTCGGACTTGGGCAGGGACTGATAGACCGGTGTTTCACCGGGACCGTCTCGAGAGTCGGCGGCATCGACGTGTTTGACGTAGCGCGCGAGACGCTGATGCGTCACGCGATCGCGTTTTCGGATCAGATGCGGCACCGTCCGCAACTCGATCCGGGCGGGCAGTACCGGTGGCGTCACCGCGGCGAGTTCCATCAGTACAATCCCGAAACGGTGGCATTGCTTCAGCATGCGACGCGAAGCGGCAGCCGCTCGAAATTCAGCGAGTTCTCGAAGCTTGTCAACGACCGGGGCCGCACGTTGGCGACGCTCCGCGGATTGCTGAAGTTCAAACCGGGCAAACCCGTTCCACTCGAAGGAGTCGAGCCAGCCTCGGAGATCGTGAAGCGCTTCTGCACGGGGGCCATGTCGTTTGGGTCGATCAGCAAGGAGGCGCACGAGACGATGGCGATCGCGATGAACCGGATCGGCGGGCGAAGCAACACCGGCGAGGGCGGCGAAGACCCGTTGCGGTTTCAGCGCGATGCAAACGGAGATCTCCGCCGAAGCGCCATCAAACAGGTTGCGTCGGGCCGGTTCGGCGTGACGAACGAATACCTCGTGAACGCGGACGAACTTCAGATCAAGATGGCGCAGGGTGCAAAGCCGGGCGAAGGAGGCCAACTCCCAGGCTTCAAAGTGTTCGCCGAGATCGCGAAGGTGCGTTATTCGACTCCGGGCGTCGAGTTGATCTCGCCGCCGCCGCATCACGACATCTACTCGATCGAAGACCTTGCACAACTGATCCACGATCTGAAGAGCGCCAATGTGGATGCCAATGTCAGCGTGAAACTCGTGTCCGAGGTCGGAGTGGGCACGGTCGCCGCGGGCGTATCGAAGGGCAAGGCCGATCTTGTTCTGATCAGCGGCCACGACGGCGGCACCGGCGCTTCGCCGTTGACGTCGATAAAGTGTGCGGGCCTGCCCTGGGAAATGGGACTGGCCGAGACCCATCAGGTGCTCGTCGAGAACAACCTGCGCAGCCGCATCCGGGTCCAGGTCGACGGCCAGCTCAAGACCGGCCGCGACGTCGTGATCGGCGCGCTGCTGGGCGCCGACGAGTTCGGTTTCGCCACGTCGGCCCTGGTTACACTGGGCTGCGTGCTGATGCGAGTGTGCCACCTGAACACGTGTCCCGTGGGAGTCGCCACGCAGGACCCCGAACTCCGCAAGAAATTCAAGGGCAAGCCCGAGCACGTGGTCAACTTGTTCATGTTCATCGCCGAGGAACTGCGGGAGATAATGGCGCAACTCGGATTCCGGACCTTGAACGAAATGATAGGCCGTGCGGACATGCTCGAGTTCGATCCCATGCCCGAGCACTGGAAGGCCCGCAAACTCGATTTCTCAAAGATCCTCTACATGGCGAAACCGTGGAAGGGCGAGACGCTGTATTGCAGCAAGAAGCAGGACCACGGACTCGAGAATGCGCTCGATCACGAGATCATGAGCAAAGCGCGGTCCACAATCGAGTATCAGGCCCCGGTGCGCTTCGAGATCGCGATCCGGAACACGAACCGGACCGTGGGCACAATGCTCAGCAGCGAGCTGACACGCCGGCACAAGCTGGGCATGTACACGGGAAGCCTTCCCGAAGACTCGGTCTGGATCGACTGCAAGGGATGCGCCGGACAGAGCTTCGGGGCGTTCGCGATAAAGGGCGTTACCTTCCGCGTCGAGGGCGAGGCGAACGATTACCTCGGAAAGGGCTTGTCGGGCGGCAAGATCATTGTGAAGCCGCCTCGCGACTGCAAGGTGATCCCCGAGAAAAACATCCTTATCGGCAACGTTGCACTCTACGGCGCCACGAGCGGCGAAGCCTACTTCCGGGGCGTGGCGGGCGAGCGATTCTGCGTCCGGAACAGCGGCGCGTGGGCCGTCGTCGAGGGCGTCGGCGATCACGGCTGCGAATACATGACCGGCGGGCGCGTGGCCGTGCTCGGGCGGGTCGGACGGAACTTCGCGGCGGGCATGAGCGGCGGCATCGCTTTCGTGTACGACGAGGATGGAACGTTCCCGGCCCACTGTAACAAGGGGATGGTGGACATCAAACCCCTGCATCAGGCCAGCATGCCTGAACTGCGGATGATGCTTGATAAACACTACAAGTACACGGAAAGCGCCGTCGCGCGGCGCATCTTGGACACATGGCGCGTATCGCGCGACAAGTTCGTGCGTGTGATGCCCAGGGATTACGCCCGCGCCCTTGAGGAACAACAGAGGCTCAGCGCCCTTGAGGAGACCGTTCGTGTGGCCCGCTAGGGAAAAAGGTTTCATCGTATTCAAGCGCGAGTTGCCGGCGAATCTGCCGGTCGGCGAACGCGTCAAGGACTTCAAGGAGTTCAGCAGTTCCTTTCCGGAAGACAAGACCCGCGAACAGGCGTTTCGCTGCATGAACTGCGGCATTCCCTTCTGTCACTCAGGGTGCCCGCTCGGCAACCAGGTCCCCGATTTCAACGATGCCGTCAAGAACGGGAAGTGGAAAGAGGCTCTCGCCATTCTCCATTCGACCAACAACTTTCCCGAGTTCACGGGGCGTTTGTGTCCGGCCCCGTGCGAGGCGGCATGCGTGCTGGGCATCAACGAGCCGCCCGTGACCATCGAGTACCTCGAACGCGAGATCGCCGATCGTGGATGGCGCGAAGGCTGGATCCGGCCAGAGCCCGCCAGGTTCCATACGGGCAAGACGGCTGCGATCGTCGGCTCGGGACCCTCGGGCCTCGCGGCGGCGCAGCAGCTCGCGCGCGCCGGTCACACGGTGACCGTGTTTGAGCGCGAAGACGAACCGGGCGGCCTGCTCATGTACGGCATTCCCGCGTTCAAGCTGACAAAGGCGATGGTCCGCCGCCGCCTCGATCAGTTGACGGCCGAGGGTGTCCGGTTCAGGTGCGGTTCCTGGATAGGAAAGGACGTGGAGTCGCGCGTGCTCGATGAGTTCGACGCCGTCCTTCTCACGATGGGATCGACGAAGCCGCGCATGCTCGATATCCCGGGCGGGGACCTCGAAGGCATACATCCCGCGATGCAGTTCCTGACGCAGCAGACGAAAAGACTGTTCGGCAAAGAGATCGCGGGGCCGGAGATATTGGCAAAGGACAAGAGCGTGATTGTCATCGGCGGAGGCGACACCGGTTCCGACTGCGTGGGCACGAGCATTCGACAGGGCGCCAAGGAAGTCCACTCCCTCGAGATCCTGCCGCGGCCGCCTCTCGAACGAGATGAGACGATGCCGTGGCCGCTGTGGCCCTTTATCCTGCGTACCTCGTCGAGCCACGAAGAGGGCGGCGTGCGCGATTGGAGCGTAGTGACGAAGGAATTCATCGGCGAGAACGGTCGCGTCAAACAACTCCGCTGCGTGCGCGTGGAATGGGTTTCGGAGTCCGCGACGGGCCGCCGCAAAATGCAGGAGATCCCCGGCAGCGATTTCATACTGGATGCGGACCTTGTCTTGCTGGCGCTGGGCTTCGTTCATCCCGAACAGGATACCGTGGTGAGCGATCTCGGCCTCGAACTGGACGAGCGCGGAAACATCAAGACCGGCCCCAACTACGAAACGAGCCGGAACAAAGTGTTTGCAGCGGGCGACGCGCGACGCGGTCAATCGCTAGTCGTATGGGCCATTCGTGAAGGGCGCGAGGCGGCGCGCTGCATTGATATCGCCCTGATGGGACACTCGCACCTGCCCAGTATCAGTTCATACGGCTACGATGCGCTGAAGCGGTAGTCGTGTGGCCGAGCCTTTCCAGCCAGTGGCTTGCCGTTTCAATCGTGGCTTGGTATCCTCTTGTCGAGGAGAGGTGAAGAGAATGGATTGGCGCGAGTACATAGAGCAGCGTCCCGACATTATGCTCGGCAAGCCCGTCATCAAGGGAACGCGTCTAACCGTCGAGCAGATCCTGGAGGATCTGTCGGACGGCGCGACGGAAGCCGATGTCTTAGCGGCGCATCCGAGACTGCGGCCGGAACACATACGCGCTGCGTTGGCCTTTGGCGCGGCAGCGTTGGCGTCAGAAGACGTCCTGTTCCCGAGTGCCGCGTCCGGATGAGGCTGCTGGCGGACGAGAACATCGAAGGCGCAACCGTCCGCTGGCTGCGCGAGATGGGCCATGACGTCTGCTGGGCCGCCGAGGATCTTGCCTCAGTCCCTGATTCCGAACTCCATGCGATTGCCGATGCCGCCGAGCGGATTCTCCTGACGCGTGATCGGGACTTCGGGTATCTCGTTTTCCGTGAACGCCGGAATGCGCGTGGCGTCGTGCTACTACGTCTTCGCGCAAGGAACCAATGGGAACGCCTCGCCCTGTTTCAACGGTACTGGCCAGAGGTCGAAGCGAGCGCTCCCGGTCACTTCGTTATCGTAATGAATGATCGCGTGCGCCGTCGCGTCCTGCCACGTTCTGAATAGCGACGCCCGAAAGTGGAGAAAAGCCGCCCGCTGCATCGCCATCGCCCTAATGGGGCACTCGCACCTGCCCAGTCTCAGTTCATACGGCTACGACATGCTGCTGGAGCGGACATCATGGTCTTGAAAGGATCGGAATACCCTTCTGAAGCTGTTCAGCATCTTTGGAATCAGCAATATGTGGGTTGATGGCGAAGATGAGGTCCATGAAGGAACAGAAGACGTCCATTCGCTGCTCCATGGTCAGCGATTGAAACCATCGCGCTTTGGCTTCCATGGTTTCTTCCGCAAGATCGTGTGATACCGCAAAATCCATTATTTCAGTGTATCACGGCATCCGCCAGAACCCAAATTGAACGGCAGTCACCTTGCGTATCGCGGTCCGAGTCTGCAAGAATAAACGCGGCGCCGCAAGGCCGCGCCCTTTTGCAGGGCTGATGACGTGGCGCGTTCTCGGTGCAATCCGTCAAATGGACTTTGTTCTCAATAGTGGGGAGTCGTCTTGACTGAAAGGCCGCTGACACAGAGCATTCGCGCAAGTGAGCCGCCCCTCGACTTGAAGGACTATGAAAAGGCGGGCGGCTATCAGGCCGTCTGGACGGCGCTCAAGAAGATGACCGGGCCCGGCGTCACGGAGTTGGTGGCGCAGGCGAACCTCCGGGGCCGCGGCGGCGCAGGATTTCCGACGGGCGTCAAGTGGCGGCTTGTCCCGCTGGGTCCCGATGCGCCCCGCCCGAAGTACCTCGTCGTCAACGCCGACGAAATGGAACCGGGGACCTTCAAGGACCGCTTGCTGCTCGAATGCTCTCCGCACCAAATGGTCGAAGCCTGCATCATCTCCGCGTACGCCATCGGCGCCGGGATTGCCTACATCTTCCTGCGCGGCGAATACGTCGCCGCCGCGGAGCAACTGACGAAGGCGATCGAGGAAGCCCGGCAACGAGGTTACCTCGGGCGCGACATTCTCGAGTCGGGGTTCGACCTCGAACTCCACGTCCACATGAGCGGAGGACGCTACATCTGCGGCGAGGAGACCGCCTTGCTCAACGCGCTCGAAGGCAAGCGCGGAAACCCGCGCGCCAAGCCGCCGTTTCCGCAGCAGAGCGGGCTCTGGGGCAAACCTACCGTCGTGAACAACGTCGAGACTCTCTGCAACGTGCCGCACATCGTCAACAAGGGCGCGGATTGGTTCAAGCAACTCAGCCGGACCCCAAACGGGGGCACGAAGATCTACGGGGTGAGCGGCAAGGTGCGACGGCCCGGCCTTTGGGAACTGCCCATGGGCGCCACCGTGCGCGAGATCATCGAAGAGCACGCGGGGGGAATGCGCGACGGACTCCGGCTCCGCGGATTTCTTCCAGGCGGCGCATCCACCGATTTCCTCGCTGAACAACACCTCGATCTGATGATGGATTTCGACACGGTCCAACAGGCGGGCAGCCGTCTCGGCACGGGCACGATGATCGTCCTCGACGACAAGACCTGCCCCGTCGGCATGGTGCACAGCCTGATCAAGTTCTTTGCGCACGAATCCTGCGGCTGGTGCACCCCTTGCCGGGAGGGTCTGCCTTGGGTCGAGAAAATCCTTCGCGCTTTCGAGGACGGAAACGGGCAGCCCGGCGATATCGAACTCTTGGAGCACCATGTGAAGGCGCTGGGACCCGGCCTTACGTTTTGCGCCCTGGCGCCTGGCGCCGCCGCCCCGCTGGGAAGCGCATTGAAGTATTTCCGGGAAGATTTCGAGCAGCACGTTCGGGAAAGGAAATGCCCATGGAAGGGCTAGGCTGAAATGTTGACGATCTACGTCGATAACAGGCCACATCAAGTCAGCGAAGGACAGAACTTGCTGCAAGCGTGTCTCTCGCTGGGCTTCAACATCCCCTATTTCTGCTGGCACCCCGCGCTATGCTCCGTGGGCGCGTGCCGCCAGTGCGCCGTCAAACAGTTCAAGGACGAGAATGACAAACAAGGGCGGATCATCATGTCGTGCATGACGCCCCTCGCGGACGGAATGCGCATATCGATCGACGATGAGGAAGCGAAAGGGTTCCGCGCGAACGTCATCGAATGGCTCATGACGAACCACCCGCACGACTGCCCCGTCTGCGACGAGGGCGGTGAGTGCCACCTCCAGGACATGACCGTCATGTCCGGCCATGACTATCGCCGGTACCGGTTCGACAAGCGGACCTATAACAACCAGCAGCTCGGCCCCTTCATCAACCACGAGATGAACCGGTGTATCCAGTGCTATCGGTGCGTGCGGTTCTACTGCGACTACGCCGGCGGGCGCGATTTCGGCGTGTTCGGCTGCCACAGCCGCGTCTACTTCGGACGGCACGAAGACGGCGTTCTCGAAAACGAATTCAGCGGCAATCTGGTCGAGATCTGTCCCACGGGCGTCTTCACGGACAAGACATTGAAGCAGCACTACACGCGGGCGTGGGACTTGCAGACTTCGCCGTCGGTGTGCGTCCACTGCGGGCTCGGCTGCAACATCACGCCGGGCGAACGATACGGCCAGCTCCGCCGCGTGCGGAACCGGTACAACGGCGCCGTCAACGGATACTTCCTCTGCGACCGCGGCCGTTACGGATACGAGTTCGTCAACGGTGTGCAGCGCGCGCGCGAGGTTCTGTGGCGACGGCCCGGCGCATCCTCGCTCGAAACGGCGTCGAAAGCCGCGGTCATATCGCATCTCGGCAAAGCGTTGCGCGCGGGCAAGGCCATCGGCATCGGCTCTTCCCGCGCATCGCTCGAATCGAACTTCGCGTTGCGCGCGCTCGTCGGTGAGGGCCGTTTCTACGTGGGCATCCCGAGGGCCGAGCTGCGTTTGCTCCGCGCCATGATCGACGTGCTGCGCGCGGGTCCCGCCCCAGCGGCCTCCTTGCGCGACGCCGGCGAAGCGGACGCCGTCTTCATCCTCGGCGAGGACGTCACCAACGCGGCGCCGATGCTCGCGCTCCGATTGCGGCAGGCCATCCGAAATGAGCCGATTAAGATTGCCGCAAAGCTTGGCATCCCCCCGTGGAACGACGCCGCCGTGCGTGGGGCGGTCCAGGAGGCGAGAGGCCCACTTTTCCAGGCCGTCCCGTGCATGACGAAGCTCAACGATTGCGCCGCGTACACCTATTGCGCCGCACCGGACGACATCGCACGTCTTGCGTTTGCAGTTGCGCATGCCCTGGACGATCAGTCGCCGCCCGCGCCCGATCTCTCGAGCGACCTCCTGACGCTTGCGGAAAGCATCGCCTGCACCCTCAGCAGCGCGCGGCATCCGCTGATTGTCTCCGGTCCGTCCTGCGGAAGCGAGGCGATCATTCGCGCCGCGGGAAGCGTGGCCGCGGCGCTGCGCAAGAAAGGGCAGGCCGCAACGCTATCCTTCACCTTCCCCGAATGCAACAGCTTCGGCGCGGCGATGATGTGCGGCGACTCGTTCGAGGACATGTTGGCCGAACAGGGACAAGTGGACACGGTCATCTGTCTCGAAAACGATCTCTTCCGGAGAACGGACGCCCCGGCGCTGACCAGGTTTTTCGACTCCGTCAAACACTTGATCGTCATCGATCACACGCTGCACGAGACGGCGGCCCAGGCCGAGATCGTCCTGCCGGCATCGGCGTTTCCGGAGGGCGACGGCACGCTCGTGAATAACGAAGGCCGCGCGCAGCGCTTCATTCAGACCTATGTTCCACAGGGCGACGTTTCCGAGAGTTGGCGCTGGCTTGGCGAGATTCGCGCCGCCGCGGGATTGGGGACCGCGTGGACCAACCTCGATAATGTCCTCTCTGATCTTGCCGAAGCCCTTCCCGAATTCAAGAAGGCGCTCGATGTCGCTCCTCCGGCAAGCGCCCGCTTCGTTGGACAGCGATTGCCGCGGCAATCGCATAGGTCGAGCGGTCGCACGTCCATCAACGCCCACATCAAAGTCAGCGAACCGAAGATCTCGGAAGATCTCGATTCCCAGTTCACCTTCTCGATGGAAGGTTACCGCGGCGCGGTTCCCTCTTCCGTTATCCCTTCGTTTTGGTCGCCTGGGTGGAACTCCGTGCAGTCGCTCAACAAGTTTCAGGAAGAAGTCGGCGGCCCGCTGCGCGGCGGAGATCCCGGAATCCGGCTCATCGAACCCGCGGACGGCGCGTGCAGCGCCTGCGTATCGGAAGTCCCGCCGGCATTCGCGCCGCGCCTGCCCAAATTCCTGCTCGTTCCACTGCACCACATATTTGGATCCGAAGAACTGAGCAGTCTTTCTCCGCCGGTTGGCGAGAGGATTCCGAAACCTTACGTTGCGCTCAACGCGGAAGACGCCGCCGCCTTACATGTGGACGAAGGGGACGCGGTTGAAGTGGAGCTTGCGGGAACGGTATACAAGGCCCCGGTTACGTTTCGGGCTGGGCTGCCTTCCGGCGTCGCGGGCCTGCCCGTGGGGCTGCCGGGCCTGCCGGTCAAGAACCTGCCCGCGTGGGGCAAGGTCATTCGAGGAGCCGCGTCATGATCCAGAGCCTGTGGTCATTCATCCAAGACGTGTGGTGGCCTCTGCTCGTCGTTGGCGGCGTGCTGTTCGTCATGCTCAACATGGCCGCCGTCCTCATCTGGCTCGAACGCCGCCTGCTTGCCTTGTGGCAGGACCGCTACGGGCCTAATCGCGTCGGCCCATTCGGCATCCTCCAGCCCGTCGCCGACATGGTCAAGATCTTTATGAAAGAAGATTGGGTGCCGCCCTTCGCGGACAAACCCATCTTTATCCTCGCGCCCGCGGTTATCATCGTCACCGTCCTGATGTCTTTCGCGGTGATCCCGTTCGCCCCAAGCGTCATCGTCGCCGACATCAACATCGGCGTGCTCTTCATCCTCGCTATGTCCTCGATGGGCGTATACAGCGTGGCCCTCGCCGGCTGGGCCTCGAACAATAAATACTCGCTCCTCGGCGGACTCCGCGCCACCGCACAGATGCTCAGCTATGAAGTGTTCATGGGGCTGAGTCTCATGGGCTGCGTGATGCTGGCCGGATCTTTCAGCCTCCGCGACATCGTCGAAGCGCAAAGAAACGTTTGGTTCTGCATTCCGCAATTCCTCGGCCTGATCGTGTTCTGCGTCGCGGGTTTCGCCGAAACGCACCGCATTCCATTCGACATCCCAGAGGCTGAGAGCGAACTTGTGGCCGGGTTCCATTCCGAATATTCCGGTATGAAGTTCGGCATGTTTTTCGTGGGCGAATACCTGGGCATAACCCTTATCTCGTGTCTTATCGTGGCCCTTTTCCTCGGCGGTTGGCACGGGTTGCCGTTTGTCGGCCCACTGCTCCCGCCCCTCGTGTGGTTCGCCCTGAAGACCGGGGTGCTAATCTGCGGATTCATTCTCGTGCGCGCGACGTTGCCCCGCATGCGTTACGACCAATTGATTTCCCTTGGATGGAAAGTGATGCTGCCCCTGGCTCTGCTGAATCTGGTAATCACCGGGGGCATCCTGTTGCTCGTGCAATAAAGTGAGAGAGGCCGGAAGATGCTGAGTGTAATCCGAAGCATGTGGGTCGTGTTCCTGCACATGTTTCACCGGCGGGTCACGGTCCAGTACCCCGAAGAGAAGCCGAAGCTGGCGCCACGGTGGCGCGGACGCATCATCCTAAGCCGCGATCCCGACGGCCAGGAGCGTTGCGTCGCGTGTTACCTGTGTTCCGTCGCGTGCCCCGTTGGATGCATCGCCCTCCAGGCCGCCGAGGACGAACACGGAAGACGCTATCCGAAGTTTTTCCGCATCAACTTCTCTCGCTGCATCTTTTGCGGACTGTGCGAAGAGGCCTGCCCGACATATGCCATTCAACTCACGCCCGACTTCGAGATGGGCGAGTACAACCGCCAGAATCTCGTGTATGAAAAGGAACACATGCTGATCAGTGGCCAGGGAAAGTACCCCGGCTACAATTTCTATCGAGTAGCGGGCCTCGCCATCGGAGGAAAAGCAAAAGGCGAAGCGGAAAAAGAATCGCCGCCAGTCGACGTACGGAGTTTGATGCCATGACATCCCAGCGCCCAGCATCTTTCGTGCTCGTGCTCGTGCTCGTAATCGTAATCGAGAAAGCACCCATTACCAGAGAGATCTACTGACGAACCATGCAATTCGACCACGAAAAACTCGAGGTCTACAAGGCCAGCATCGAATTCGTAGCGTGGGCTGCCGATCTTGTCGTTGAACTCAAAGGCGACCACAGAAATGCCCGCGATCAGTTGATCCGTTCCAGCCAGTCTATCCCGCTCAACATCGCGGAAGGCAACGGTAAGAGATCGCCAGGGGATCGTCGGCGCTTTTTCGAGATTGCGCGTGGTTCGGCTGTCGAGAGCGCAGCAACGCTCGATGTATTGGTTTGCACTAAGGCATTTGGGACGGCGCGCGTTGAAGCAGGAAAGACACTTCTCGTGCGGATTGTGTCGATGCTTTCGAGAATGACGGAGAACCGGCCTGACAGTGTAAGGGAAACTCGGGCGGGATATGGCGAACTGGAAGGTGTCGATTACGATTACGAGCACGAGCACGAGCACGAGCACGAGCACGAGCACGAAGGCAACGAGAGGGGGAGTCAGTCGGGATGACGACCGTTGTGTTCTACACAGCCTCCGCCGTGGCTATCGTCTCCACGCTCATGGTCATCACCCGAATGCAGCCGGTTCATTCGCTGCTTTATCTGATCGTGTCGCTTCTGGCCGTCTCGCTCATGTTCTTTGTCCTCGGCGCGCCGTTTATTGCCGCGCTCGAAGTTATCGTTTACGCGGGCGCGATCATGGTCCTATTCGTTTTCGTGATCATGATGCTCAACCTCGGACACGAGGCCGCAGATCAAGAACGCAACTGGCTCGATATCGGCATGTGGAAAGGTCCCGTGCTTTTGTCGTTGGTGCTTCTCGTGCTCATGATCTACATCCTGCACGGCGGTAAGCCCGCGCCGGTCTCTGGCCGCGTCGTGCCGCCGAAGGAAATGAGCATCGCGCTGTTCGGGCCGTATCTCCTGGTCGTCGAACTCGCCTCGATACTGCTCTTGGCCGGCCTTGTCGGGGCTTATCACCTCGCGCGCCGGGATACCCCGGGAAAGGAGCAACGGACGCCATGACGGGCTCGGATCTCATCGGCGGAATTCCCATGGCGCACGGGCTCCTCGTGGCCGCCGTGTTGTTTGCCTTGGGCCTCGTCGGACTCCTCGTGCGGCGCAACATCATTTACATGCTCATGTGCATCGAGATCATGCTCAACGCCGCGGGCCTCGCCTTCATCGTCGCGGCCGCGCGCTGGGGACAGCCCGACGGCCAGATCATGTTCCTTGTTATTCTGAGCACGGCCGCGGCGGAAGTTGCCGTCGGCCTTGCGTTGGTGTTGCGGTTCTACAGCCGGTTCAAGACGCTCGACGCCGATATCGCAAACGACATGCGAGGATGACGATGTTCACCGTACTTTGGCTTGTTCCCGCGTTCCCGTTCGCCGGGTTTGTCGTCCTGGCGTTGATGGGATCCCGTCTGTCGCGCAATGCAATAGCGGCGGTGGGCGCGGGAAGCGTCGGCTTGTCCGCCGCCGTGTCGCTGGCGCTCGGATGGCGGTTCCTCTTCTCTCCGCCTGACGGTCACGCATACACGCTCAAGCTCTGGACGTGGATCGACGTCGCAGGGTTCACGCCGCACGTCGCCCTATACCTCGATGCCCTGTCGATGGTCATGACGCTTGTCGTGACGGTCGTTGGATTCCTCATCCACGTGTACTCGATCGAATACATGCGCGGCGATCCAGCCTACTCGCGATTCTTCGCCTACATGAACCTGTTTGTCGGTTCGATGCTCATGCTCGTTTTGGCCGACAACCTCGTCCTTCTCTATCTCGGCTGGGAAGGCGTCGGACTCTGCAGCTTCCTTCTGATCGGCTTCTGGTATTCAAATCCGGCCAATGGCCGCGCCGCCGCGAAGGCATTCATCGTGACGCGCGTCGGCGACACCGCCATGGCCCTCGGTCTTTTCCTGCTCTTCACGCGACTCGGCACGCTCGATATCCAGGAGATGATGCAGCGCGCGACGCAACAGTGGCCGGTCGGGTCGGGCATCGCGATCATCGCCGCGGCCCTGCTTCTCGGCGGGGCAGTCGGCAAGTCCGGCCAACTGCCCCTGCAAGTGTGGCTGCCCGACGCGATGGCCGGCCCCACGCCCGTCAGCGCCTTGATCCATGCCGCCACCATGGTCACCGCAGGCGTCTACCTGATCGCGCGTACGCACACAATCTTCGAACTCGCGCCGCCCGTCCTCACATTAGTGGCCGTCGTCGGCGCAGCGACGCTGTTGCTCGCGGGATTCGCCGCGTTGACGCAGCGCGACATCAAGCGCGTTCTCGCCTACTCGACCATCAGCCAGATCGGATATATGTTCCTCGCGCTCGGCGTGGGCGCATGGTCCGCGGCAATTTTCCATCTGTTCACGCACGCATTCTTCAAGGCGCTGCTCTTCATGGCCGCGGGCGCCGTCATTCTCTCGCTGCACCATGAACAGGACATGTTCAAGATGGGCGGGCTGCGCAAGAAGCTTCCGGTCGTATTTTGGACCTTCCTGATCGGCGCGATATCCCTCGCGGCGCTGCCGCTCCTCACGGCCGGCTTCTACAGCAAGGACATGATTCTCTACGAGGCTTGGGCATCCAAGATCGGCGGCCCGGTCTTCTGGGCGGCCGGCTGTTTCGGCGCGGTGCTCACGGGCCTGTACACGTTCCGCATGATCATCCTCACGTTTTTCGGAGAGGAGAAGACCGCCCCGTCGCACGGCCCCGGCATCTGCATCAAAGCCCCCCTCATTATCCTGGCGCTCTTCAGCACCGTGGCAGGCCTTCTCGAAGTGCCGCGCACGCTCGGGCACTTGCCGCTCTTCTCCCACTTCCTCGAGACCGCGCTCCCGCGCACCGCCGTGTACGAGGGATCAGTAACCGTCGAGGCACTGCTTCAGGCCATTGCCGTAATCGGCGTTTTCGCCGGCATCGCCGCGGCCGTCATTCTATTCTCGCGCAGACCGGAGTACCTGCGGAATCTTCTCGCCAAACCCTGGGCGGCGTTCCTTCACGGCCTGTGGTTCGCAGGTTGGGGCTTTGACGCGCTCTACAACGCGCTCTTCGTCCAGCCGTACATCCGTATCGCGCAATTCAACAAGGACGACTTTATCGATAACTTCTACAACGGGCTGGCGCGGACCAGCGCCTCTCTGCACCGTGCCCTCAGCGCCACGCAGACCGGACGCCTGCGCTGGTACATGATGGGCATAGCCGCGGGGGCAGTGCTCGCCCTCGCAATCGTGGTGTTCCTATGACGCTCGCATGGATAGTCTTCATTCCCTTTATCGGGGGCCTGGCGGCTTGGGCCGCTGCGCGCAGGAGCGCGAATGCCGCCCGCTGGATCTGTCTCGCGTTCCTCGCACTCGATATGCTGCTCCTGCTGTCAGTGTGGCGCGGCCAGAGCGCAGCGCTGGGCCTGGCCGCGGGCGCGCCGTGGTTGTGCGAACTCGATGCGCCGTGGATACCTTCCCTCGGCGCGCGTTTTCACATGGCCATGGACGGATTGAGCCTCCTCCTGGCGCTCTTGACGGCGTTTCTCGGCATCATCTCCGTAATCATCTCCTGGACCGAGATTCAGGAACGCGTCGGCTTCTTCCATCTCAATCTCATGTGGGTGCTGTCGGGCATCCTCGGCGTGTTCACGGCGATGGACCTGCTCCTCTTCTCGTTTTTCTGGGAGATGATGCTGATCCCGATGTACTTCCTCATTATCATTTGGGGTCACGAAAACCGCATCTACGCCTCGATCAAGTTCTTCATCTTCACGCAGCTCAGCGGACTCCTGATGCTGCTCGCAATACTGGACCTGTACTTTATCCACGGCCGCCAGACCGGCGTCTACACCTTCGATTACACGCAGTTGCTCGGCACCGTGATCCATCCCTCGACAGCGATGTGGCTCATGCTCGGATTCTTCGTCGCATTCGCCGTCAAGCTGCCCGTCGTGCCGCTGCACAACTGGCTGCCGGACGCACACACCGAAGCGCCCACCGCCGGAAGCGTCATCCTCGCCGGACTCCTCCTCAAGACCGGCGCGTACGGACTTATCCGTTTCGCGATTCCGCTGTTCCCGGAAGCTGCCCGCGCGTTCGCGCCCTACGCGCTCGCCCTGGGCGCAATCGGCATCATATACGGCGCCATCCTGGCCTTCGCGCAGACCGATTTGAAGCGTCTCGTGGCGTACACGAGCGTCAGCCACATGGGCTTCGTCTTGCTCGGCGTCTTCTCGTGGAACATGTGGGGACTCCAGGGCGCGGTCATGCAGATGATCTGCCACGGCATCGCCACGGGCGCGCTGTTCATCATCGCCGGCATGCTCCACGAGCGCATCCACACCCGCGACATCCGCCGCATGAGCGGATTCTGGACCCAGGCCCCGCGCATGGGCGGCGTAGCTATGATCTTCGCGATGGCCTCGCTCGGATTGCCCGGCCTCGGCAATTTCGTCGCCGAACTCCTCGTCTTGGTCGGCGTATACCAGGCCAGCGTGCCCGTGGCCGCGATCGCCGCCCTCGGCCTCGTCGCCGCCACCATATATTCGCTGTGGATCGTGCAGCGCGTGTTCCACGGACCCGACTCGGAAACGATGCGCGTCGCCGACCTGTCCCCGCGCGAGTCGCTGACAATGGGCTCGCTGATCGCCGTCATAGTGTGGCTCGGGATCTACCCGCAGCCCGTCTTCAACACCGCGCGGCCAGTACTGGACTATCTGCAGCGCAGCGTTGCGTTCCACCCGCAAACAGCGCCGCTTCTCCGGCAACATGAAGCGAATGCCCCCAAGGAGCACGCGCCATGACGGGTCAGGGCATATACACGCTTTTTCCTTACATCATCCTCGCGGGAACCGCCGTCGCTGTGATGCTCGCCATCGCGTTCTACCGCCGCCACAGCGTCGCCGCGCTCATGACGATGATGGGAATGACGCTTGCCTTCTTGGCATTGCCCCTCGCGGCGTCATCCGCAGCGCGCCAAGTGACGCCGCTCCTGTGCGTCGACAACTTCGCCCTCTTCTACACGGGGCTGATTCTCATCGCGGGCGTCGTGGTCGCGATGCTTTCCTACGCGTACCTGGAGCCGCGCGGGAATCGAAATGAAGAGTACTACGTGCTCCTGCTGTGCGCGACGCTCGGCGCAGCACTCATGACCGCGAGCACCCATTTCACCTCTTTCTTCCTCGCACTCGAGATCCTCAGCGTTGCGCTTTACGCGATGATCGCGTACTCCCGCGTTCGCAACACCGCAATCGAAGCCGCCGTTAAGTATCTCGTCCTCGCGGCAGGTTCCGCGGCCTTTCTCCTCTTCGGAATGGCGCTCGTCTACGCCGAAACCGGGTCAATGGATTTCGCTCGCATCGCCACGCTGCGGAACAGCCTCGACCAATTCGAGAATCTCATCCTCCTGGCCGGAATGGCGCTGATGATTGTCGGGATGGGATTCAAACTGGCCCTCGCGCCATTCCACTGGTGGACTCCCGACGTGTACGAGGGCGCGCCAGCGCCGGTCACTGCCTTCGTCGCCACTGTCTCTAAGGGCGCCATGTTCGCTCTGCTCTTGCGCTTCTTTGCCAAGATCGACATGCACAGCTATCCCCCGCTGTTTGCGCTGTTCGCCGTGATCGCCGTCGCCTCGATGTTCACCGGCAACCTCCTTGCCCTGTTGCAGAACAACGTCAAACGCATACTCGCGTACTCGTCCATCGCGCACCTCGGCTATCTGCTTGTCGCGTTCCTCGCAAGCGGTCCCCTGGCCGCCACGGCCGCGGCCTTCTATCTCGTCTCCTATTTCCTTACGACGCTTACCGCGTTCGGCGTGATCACAATCATGTCCAGTGCCAATCGCGACGCGGATTCCATCGAAGACTACCGTGGCCTGATGTGGCGCCGCCCATGGATCGCCATGCTCTTCACGACCGCGCTGCTGTCCCTCGCAGGAATACCGCTCACGGCCGGTTTCGTCGGGAAGTTCTACATCCTCGCCGCTGGCAAGGAATCCGCGCGCTGGATCCTCGTGATCATGCTCGTGATCAACAGCGCCATCGGCCTCTTCTATTACCTCCGGATAATCGTGGCAATGTGCGCGGCGGTCCCCGAACCAGAGGAAAGGAAACAGACGCCCCTTCAGTCCTCCCCCGCCCTGCTCGCGAGCGTCGCGATATCCATGGTCACATTGGCGCTGGTCTGGTTCGGCGTATATCCCGCCCCGCTGATCCGCCTGATCGAATCGCTCGTCACCGGCTCAGCCGTATTGCCTTGACGTTGCGGCAAAGCTGTCCGATGCTGCCTACAAGTACCACAGCGCCCTGTAGGGACGCATCAGGTGTTTGTCCGCCGCGTCGTCTCCGACGAACCGCTCCTTCTCGCCGTCCCACTCGAGACGCCGCCGACAATCGACCGCTATGTTGCCGAGCAGGCACGTGGTCGTGGCGCGGTGGCCGATCTCGCAGTCGGCGGCGGGACGGCGGCGTGTACGGATACTCTCGAAGAAGTTGTCGTGATGTTCGGTAAGACGGATGAAGGATTCCCCGACGGATCGGTACTCTGGAATCCCGAGCGAGGCCGGCTCGACGACGTAGCTCGCGCGATCGATGATCAAGCGGCCTGCCTCTCCTTCGAAGAGTGTCCCGTAACCTTTGCCCGCATACTGCAATTCGGGCGTGGACTGGGTCCACGTCAGTGTGCAGCCCTCAAACTCGTAAACCACTTCGAGCGTAGTTGCGTCATCGCCCGCGGGCGCGGTGTAGCTGCCGCCGAGGGCCGTGACGCTCAGCGGGCTGTCCTTCTTCATCGCCCACAGCGCAATGTCGACGAGGTGGACGCCCCAATTCGTCATCTCACCGCCCGCGTAATCGTCAAACGCGCGGAACGCACCATAGCGTTCAGGACTGTATGGAACCCACGGCGCAGGTCCCAGCCACATCTCCCAATCCAAGTGCGGCGGCGGATCTTGTGGGTGTTCCGTCATTATTTTGCCGTTCGGCCCTATCCACGCGCGCGTCCGCACGATATGTCCCAGTCGTCCTTGTTCGACGAGTTCGATGGCCTTCTTGTACACCGGCATGCTTCGCTGCTGTATCCCGACCTGCACAACCCGGTCGTAGCGGCGCGCCGCTTCGACGACCTTGCGTCCTTCGCTGATCGTCGTCGTCATCGGCTTCTCGACGTATACGTCCTTGCCCGCCTGGCATCCCCAGACGGCCATCAGCGCGTGCCAGTGGTCCGGCGTGGTCACAAAGATCGCGTCGATATCTTTGCGATCTAAGATGCGGCGCCAGTCCTGATAACCCTCGCATCTCCCACCCATGCGCTTCTTCGCGTCTTCATGCCTCGGCGCGTTCACGTCGCACACGGCGGCCACTTCCACGTCCGTCCGCCCCACAAGATTGCCTAGATGGGCATTGCCCATCCCGCCGCAGCCGATCAGACCCACGGCGATCTTTTCGTTCGGAGACAGGCTCGCGGAGGCCCGGCCCGCATAGAAGCAGAGGGGAGCGGCGGCAACCGCGGTCGCGCCCATCGCGGCACGTTTCAGGAATTCCCGGCGTTTCATTCCATCCCGGTCGCGGAGGACCGCGTCCCTGCCAGAGGTACTCATGTCCCGTTTTCCTCCCTTGATTCCGGCCTATTGCTTGAAGTCGAGGGGACGTCCCTCACGATCCGTAATGCGCGCGCAGAAGTTCCACCCGCCTCCGCCCTGTGAGATCTTGAGGAGAAGCTTGTTGACGCCGGCCTCGAGGCGTATTTGAACGATATCGCTGTCGGGCGTCGTGCCGCGATCAACGAAGTTATCATGCACCTTCGCCCCGTTGACCCATGCGGCGATCCCGTCGTCGCTGCCCAACCGCAAGGTGGCAAGCTGTTTTTCACCCACGGCGATTTCCGTGTAGGCATACCCGTAACAATTGGATGGCGATCCCATCTGGGCAGCGAGATCGACGACGCAGAGATCGCCCGCGCCTTCCACGGCCTTCCATGTCAGCGACTGGCCGCCATGTGTGTACGCGGCCTTCAAGTCCACGTTCTTCTCGTTAACGAAGTCCGTGCCCCAGTCGAGCGCGAGATCAGTCGCCTTGAACGGCCCCACGATCCACCACTTCCGAATTCCACCGAGCAGCGGCGATATGTCCACTGTCCCGCCGAGCGCCTTCACCTTGCCAGCATAGGCTTGCAGGCGCTGAATCGACGAATCGATCTTGCCCAGAGCGTCGAGCGTCGTACGCGCCTTGCCCGCGTCACCGCCGACGTACGCCGCGGCCGCAACACCGACAAGCAGATCCGCCGCGGCCCCTTTCAGCGCGTCGTCGGCAGCCGCCTTCATGGCAACATCGAACAAGTCCGCCGAGGCATTCTCCGCAAGCCCCTTGAGGCCGAGCAGCCGCATATCCGCGTCCGTCCCAAGCTCAAAAAGGGTCCGGTATGCTTTCGCCGACCGGGCCGGTTGGGCCGCATCTTTGATCTTCGCAACAAGGCAAGCGAGCGCCGTCTGAATGCTCTCTACGTCTCCTTCCTTCGGGTGCGCCGCCGCGTCCACCAGCACGTCAATCGCCTCTGGCAACTCCGTTTCCGCCAATGCTGCAAAGGCCGTCCTGCGCATTACCGCATCGTCGCTTGCCGCCTCGAGCCGTAACGGCTCGATCACTGACGCGGACTTCCTGCATCCCAGCGCCAGCGCGAAGATTCGCTTATCTTCCGGCCGCGCCTTCGCATAGGCCTCCAACATCAACGCCGTTACGCCGTCACCATCGATCAGGCGCACTGCATTGATGACGGCGTTCCGCACGGAGATGTCCGGCGAATCGAGAAGCGCTATGAGCCGCTTGGCCGCCTCGGCGTCGCCCGTGCGTGCGAATCCGGCGGCGGCCGCCTGAAGAACCGGTCCCTCGGATCTATCCAGCAGCCGGGCATAGATGCCGTTCGCGGCGTCCCTATCCTTCCCTTCCATCGCCTGCGCGTAGCGCAGAAGAACATCAAGCGCATCCTTCTTTGTGGCGTCATCCGCACGCGAGACCACGCTCTCGACGGTTGCAACGTATGCGGGATCACCGGTCCATGCAAGGCCGCGCGCCGCGGCAAGGCGCACTCGCGCGTTCGGATCATTCGCCCTCTCGGCCGCCTTCCGCACGCTGGCAGCGTCCTTCGCTTCTGCGAGCGCGTCGAGGATCGCATACTGGAAGTCCGCTTCCGAGCCCTTCAAGGCTGCGCGCAATGCCTGCAACGCCGGCTCGGTGTTGATGCGCGCGAGCGCGGCCCGCGCCTTCTCACGGAGAATGGGATCCGATCCTTTCAGTAATGCGGCGATCGGGGCGACGTCATACGCCGGGGGGACTGATCGTTCCAAGAGACGCAACGCGGCGATCTTCAATTCCGCCTTGTCGCTCCCCAACATCTCCATGAGCAGCTTCGTGACGCGCTCGCGGTCACGGTCCCGCCCCGGCGTACACGCCGCGTTCGTGATATCCAAAATGACGCAGTACGCGTTCTTGGCCGCAACAGGATCTTCATTTGACAGCAGCGGCAGCAGGTCCGGAAGCGCATCCACGCCATGGTACGGGAGCAATTGCCGCGCCCGGGCCTGACGCTGCGGCTCGTTTGAGGCCAGGTCCGCCATCAGGTCCGCCCGACCCGCCGAGACCACTTGCGCCGCTTCGCCGCATTTCTCCGGAGCGGCGGTAACGCTCCCGGCGCCAAGCAGAACCGCAACCGCCAGAAGAATGACTCCTCGCACGATGAATCCCACAACTGTCTCCTTATAGCCGACTCAATGCTTCGGCAGCCACCAGCGCTCGATCTCCTCGAGCGTCTTTCCCTTCGTCTCCGGCACCACCAGCCACACGAACAGCGCCATCACCATACACATCGCGCCATATATATAGAAAGGCACGGGCCGCCCCAAACGCTCGACCAGATCCGGGAACGTCTGCGACACGAGGTAGCATGCGCACCACAGGCATACCGTCGCCACGGCCATCGCGCGGCCCCGGATGCGCGTCGGAAACAGTTCCGAGATGTACACCCAGACCACGGGACCCAGTGACAGCGCAAACGACCCGATATAACAAAGCACGAAAACAAGCGTCCAGGTCCCCTTCAGGCCAAACTGAAACGAGAGCGCAACCAGCAGGATGGACAGCCCCATGCTCAGCGCCCCGAAAACCAGAAGCGGCTTTCGTCCCACCTTGTCGACGGTGAATATAGCCACGAACGTAAACCCGACGTTGACCACACCGACAAGCACCGTCTGCATGAGGGCCGAGTGCGTGCCGGCCCCTGCCTCCTTGAAGATCTCCGGACCGTAATAGAGGATCGAGTTGATCCCCGTGACCTGCTGGAACACGGCCAGAACGACGGCGATCACCATCGCCATGCGGATTCCGGTGCTAAATACTTGCAGGATGGAGCCGCCTTCCTGGGCGATGGTCTCCCTAATCTCCCGCAGCTCCCGCTCCGCATGGGCGCGGCCCCCGACACGCACAAGCACGTCCAATGCCTCGTCCGCGCGTCCCTGCTTCACGAGCCAGCGCGGACTCTCTGGCACCAGATATAGCAGCGCGAAGAACACCACCGCGGGAATCGCGCCCGAACCGAACATCAACCGCCAACCGATGGCCACGTTCCACGTTTCGTTTCCCGCCGCTTCAATCGATGCGTTCACGAAGTACACGACAAGGAATCCGGACACGATCGCCAACTGATTCAGAGAAACGAGCTTCCCGCGTGTCCGCGCCGGGGCTATCTCTGAAATGTAGAGCGGCGAAAGCATCGACGCCATTCCGATGCCGATGCCGCCCAGGATGCGCGCCATCGCAAGCTCGGTCAGATTTCTGGGCAGCGCCGCGGCAATTGCCGACAACGTGAAAAGAACCGCGCTGACGATCAGCACGCGCCGCCTGCCGAACCGGTCGCTGAGCGATCCGGCAACAGCCGCGCCAAGTATGCATCCCACCAAGGCCGATGAAGCCGCCCATCCCGTCTGCGTCGAATCCAATGAAAAGCGCGTCTGCATGAACCCTATCGTGCCCGAGATCACGCCGGTGTCATACCCGAACAGCAAACCCCCGAGCGCCGCCACAAACGTCAACAGATACACATACATTGTCTTTTCGGCGGCGGCGCCGGGATCGTGCGGCGGCATTGCAACATTTCCCATGCACTACGCTCCCTATTTCCTGCCCGCGAACCGCGTTTCCGGAAGGGCGAGGCCCGGCGCTAATCGAGACGCTAGTCAACGCTTCTTCCCGCGATTCATGATACCCTACCGCGACCCTCCTTGCGCAGGTGCGCCCGCTATGCCAAGGGCCGGCAATTCAACCCGTTCGGTCACGAGCGTTTCCGCAGGCAGGGCCGCATTCTGGCACACGCAATTGTCCCGAAGCTCTCCTCCTAGACAGGAACAAACAGAGATGCGATGCGATCCATTAACCGCTCGGCGAGCTCTTCCTTGGTGAGGAGGGGAAGGTCCTCGACATGGCCTCCAGCCGAGATGAACGCGGCCTTGATCGTGTCCGTCCCGAAATTCGAGTCGGACGTGTCGACCTGATTGGCCACGATCAAGTCCAGGTTTTTCTTTTCCAGCTTGGCGGTTGCGTTCCGGAGAAGGTCGTCCGTTTCCGCGGCGAAGCCCACTATGATTTGCCCCTTGTGCTTCGCGTGGCCGGCTTGCGCCAGGATATCGGGGTTCTCCGTCAAAGTGAGGACGAGCGGCTCGCCTTTCCGTTTGATCTTTCGCGTCTCCGCCGCGGCAACGCGGTAGTCCGCGACGGCGGCCGCGCCGATGATCACGTCGGCCTCGGGCGCGCGCGCCAACACCGCTTCAGCCATATCGAGCGCCGACTCGACGGGAATCACTTCCGCGCCGTAGGGCATCGGAATCTCGGAGGGGGCGTTCACAACGGTCACGGTCGCTCCGCGAACGAGGGCCTCGAGCGCGAGAGCCCGGCCCATTTTCCCGGACGACCGGTTGCCGATAAAGCGGACGGGATCGATGGCTTCACGATTGCCGCCGCTCGTAATAAGCACGCGCTTGCCGGAGAGGTCCGTGTTCGAGGCGATGAGCGGCAACGCTGCTTCAACGACGGTAAGAGGATCGATCATGCGTCCCACGCCGATGGTCCCGCACGCCAATCGCCCCAGGCCGGGCCCGACGAAATGACAGCCGCGCGCGCGCAAGGTCTCGATATTCGCGCGCGTGGCGGGATGGTCATACATGTTCGAGTTCATGGCCGGCGCGAAGAGGATTGGGGCGCGCGTGGCCAGCAGTGTCGTGCTCAGCCAGTCGTCTGCGATACCGTGCGCGGCCTTCGCAAGGACATTTGCCGTGGCGGGAGCGATGAGGAACAATGCCGCGCGGGTTGCCACCGCAATGTGCTCGACCTCCGGGTTCTGCAGCGGGGCGAACATCTCAACGATGGCCCGCTGTCCGGTGACGGCCTCGAAACTTGCGGCCCCCACAAATTCCTGGGCCGACTTGGTCAGCACGGGGGTGACGCGGACACCGAGTTCGACCAGGCGCGACGCGATCTCGCAGGCCTTGTAGGCCGCGATGGATCCCGTTACGCCCAGGACGACCTCCCTATTCGATATAGTCCCCCTCATCGCTGTCCCCGGTCGTATACGAGACTTTGCCTTCGAGGATCTCCTCAAGGGCGATCACCGTAGGCTTCCTCGAGTGTGTTGCGATAAGCGGGCGCGACTCCGTGCGGGCAATCTGATTGGCGCGGCGGGAGGCCAGGAGAACCAGCCGGTAGAGGCTGTCCACCTTGCCATGAAAATCTTCCACGGAATAGTGTCTCATTCGTTCCTCCTAAGAGCTTCTCATCGATCCTGCGGACGCCGGTTCCGGCATCGTTCCGCGCGGATAATGGCTTCCACGTCCGCGACGGCGTCCTTCAACTTGTCGTTAACAACAATATAATCGTACTCATTCGACGCGGCCATCTCGCCGCGCGCGTTCTCGATGCGCAACGCCATGTCCGGTTCGTCGTTTGCACCCCGGCCGCGCAATCGCTGCGCCAGCGCCTCGATCGATGGCGGCAGGATGAAAACTGTCACCGCATCCGGGCGCATTTTCTTCAAGCTGCGCATGCCCTGGACGTCTATTTCGAGAACAACGTCCTTACCGGAACCGATCCTGCGATCCAACTCGCTATGAAGTGTCCCGTACAGGCGCCGGTACACGTTCGCCGATTCCGCAAACTCGCCTGCATCGAGGCGGCGGCGAAACTCGGCCTCGCTCAGAAAATAATAGTCACGGCCATCAATCTCACCCGGCCTCGGTGGCCGCGTCGTGGCCGATACCGAGTATTCGATGTTCGGATCCCGCGCCATGATCGAATGCAGCACCGAGTGCTTTCCGGCGCCCGAAGGGCCAGAGACTGCAAACACGATGCCTTGCTTCACGTCCCGCGGCCTCCGACCTTAGGTCGTGTGAGCGAACATGGAAATGTGGAAGCGGCGTCCTCGCCGCTTGGGCAAAGACAGGGCCGTCTACTCTCTTCGCGCGGCCTCGACAAGCGGCGAGGACGCCGCTTCCACATTTCCTCACAGCCTTTCACTCGATGTTCTGCACCTGCTCACGAATCCGTTCAACCTCGGATTTCATCCGAAGCACTTCCTTGATTACCTCGCCGTCGTGGATCTTGGAACCCAAAGTGTTAACCTCGCGCTGAAGCTCCTGCGACAGGAACGACAACTCCCGGCCTACGGGCTCTTTCCGTCCGAGCATGTCCACCATGTGGTCGAAATGGGTCTTCAGCCGAACGACCTCCTCGGTCACATCGCCCTTATCGGCCATGAACGCGATTTCCATCGCAATCCGCTCTTCGGTCATGCCGGTGTCCGATCTCAGTTCTTCGATCCGCGCGCGGAGCCGTTGCTCGTACAGATTATTGAGATCCGGCAGCCGCTGCTCGACCTGCCCCAGGCTCTCCCGCATCAACGCCACACGATAGCGCAACTCCTCGGCCAAAGCCCGGCCTTCCGTCAGCCGCATGGCGTCAAGTCGCGAGAGCGCCTCGTTCAGGATGCGAACAAGCACCTCCTGAACCCTGTCCAGATCCTCTTCCGGCTCCTCGTGGGCAAACACGCCCTCGAGGGCCGCGAGCGTGTTGATGCTCACCGTTTCCATCGTACCAAGCATCCGGCCTAGTTCACGCGCCGCGTCGATGTACTGCCGCGCCACGTGCGGGTCGAACACCACCGTTTGCCGTTGAGCCGTAAGACCGCGCTTGCGGTTCAGCGTGACGTTCACCTTCCCACGCGACACACGCTGGCGGACCGTCTCCTTTATGACAGGCTCCAGCGCCGACCAGACATAGGGCGCACGCACGGTACAATCCAGGTACCGATGGTTGACACTGCTGAGTTCGACCGATACGGCGTCGCCATCCAACTCGCCGTCGGCCCGACCGTAGCCGGTCATACTGTGCGTCATGGAAGTCCATCCCATGTGCGGCGATCTTGCCGCACGGGCAGTGGGAAGAAAGATGCTATTCTACTGAAAAACGGGGTTAGGCGCAACTTTTTTCCCGTGAGAGCTTTACAGCATACGACGGTCTTCAATGCGCCTTCCGGCGGCATGGCTGGAATAGGTGCTCAAGATGAACCCGGCCACCGATGATCCACCCAGGTACTTGCCTTTGTCTGGTTCGGTCGCGGCTATTTCTGAATGCCCATGTCAAGGCCCTTTACCGCGGCGCACCCACCGTAGTCCTTCGCAAGACCGTGTGTTTCCACCGCGAGACCACCGTGCATTCCGGGATCCTCCCCTGTGTCACCACAGTGCGCGCCTGCGTGTCCACGGCGCTTTGCGGCTGGGCGGAGTTTAGACTAACAGATCGAGGCAGGGTGGGTCCAACCTTGATGCGTTGCGGTTCCCTGTTGCCTCTGTTACCTTGGACTGTCAGCCGAGGGTTTTGACGAAACCGGAGAGAGGAAATGGGCACTATCCTTAGGAGGTACTTTCTGTGAGTCTGGTAATTGCTTGCAACGAGACCAATGACCTGTATTGCGCTTTGATGTCGGCCGGGGTCGCGGTAGCGCGGTACAACACACCGCGTGACGCCATCGAGCAGGCCCCGGTAGGCGCGGGCGTGGCGATATTGGCGGATGGTTACCCCGGCAGGCAAACGGAATGTGATCCGTCGTTGTGTGAGGCCGCCGCGCAACGGCGGCTACGACTCTATGTGGAATACCCCACTCAGTTGCCCGGAATGGATGTAGGGGAACCGCGCGGAACCAAATGGGAGCGAGCCGTGATTTCGTCGGATGTGTTCGCGCCCGGATTGGAGCGCTTGCGCATACTTGCCATACAAAGCTGCCGATTTACGCCCGTTACGGCGGAGAATTCCCACATTGTCATGGCGCGGGTGGCGGGGTTCGACCGCGCCGTCTACGGATTGCCCGAAGAGAGGTATCCGATCCTCACAGTTTGTCAAGCCACGACAAACTGTGTCGAACACCCCGCTGGACGCATCCTCGTTGCCACGACGAAGCTCAGCCTGTTCGTGACGGCTCGATACGCGCCAACCGACGCATGGAGAAGCATCTGGGCGTATATCCTCAAGTGGCTCACGGGACAGAGCCTGGAATTGGACTGGACCCCCACTGTTCGGCCTTCGTTCGGAAGAAATGAGGAGTTGCCGGCGGATATCGAGGCCCAGGCCCTTCGCCGGGGCGCGCAGTGGTATTTCAGGGCAAAACTCCTTCCCGCTCCGCCGTGGGGTGAAATCGGGGACGGACGGGATCAAGCTGCGCGCTTCGGAAAGCCACGGGAGGAGGACTGGCCCGTGGGAGACGGTTCGTGCGGCCTCCTGGAGGGGTTCAGTGCGACGATAGACTACGACGGATCTCAATCCCTGCAATGGAGCCGGCGGAACGACTGCATGGGCGAGGCGGCGATGGCCTTGGCGTTCGACGGCGTCATCAACAACGACCCGCACAGTTGCGGCGTTGCCCGCAACCTCAACGATTTTGTCTACTTGGCTTCGATTGCGACGAAAGGCCCGAGAAACGATCCGGAAAGCCCCTCGTTCGGGCTTCTGGGCTGGGACGTCCACCATAGCCCGGGTGTTTTCTACGGCGACGACACCGCGCGGTCCGTGTTGAGCGTCCTTGCGTGCGCCGCGTTGCTCGACACGGACCGATGGGATGAGAAGATCCTGCGCTGTCTGCTGGCCAATCTACGCACGACGGGGCGGCTTGGTTTTCGCGGCGAGCGCATCGATGAGGGGCCGCTCCACGAGAACGGCTGGCGCCATTACTACGAGAATGACACGATCCATTGCGCCCCGCATTTCGAATCGTTCCTTTGGGCGTGTTTCCTGTGGGCCTATCGCCGGACCGGCTACGGACTTTTCCTGGACCGCCCGAAGAGCGGCATTCGCAGGACGATGGAGGCGTATCCGGACGGATGGCGCTGGACCAACGGCCTCCAACAGGAACGGGCGCGGATGCTCTTGTCTCTCTCGTGGCTCGTGCGCGTCGAGGATACGCCCGAACACAGGGAATGGTTGCGCTTCATGGCAAACGAACTCCTCAAGCACCAGGCCCAGTGTGGCGCCATCCGCGAGGAACTCGGCCCGGAAGGGAAAGGAACGTTTGGCCCGCCGAAATCCAACGAAGAGTACGGTGTCGCCGAAGCGCCCCTCATCCAGACAAATGGCGATCCCCTGTGCGATCTGCTCTATACGACCAATTTCGCGTTTCTGGGCTTACACGAAGCGGCTGCCGCAACCGGCGATTCGTTCTACGTCGAAGCCGAAGAGAGACTCGCGAAGTTCCTGTGCCGGATCCAGATCTGTTCCGAGAGACATCCGAATCTCGACGGCGCCTGGTTCCGGGCGTTCGACTACAACCGTTGGGAGTATTGGGCCAGCAGCGCCGACATAGGCTGGGGCGCCTGGTCCATCGAAAGCGGCTGGACCTGCGGTTGGATCAACGCCGTGCTTGCCATGCGACGGGTAAAGACGTCGCTGTGGGACCTGACGTCCGGCAGCACCATCGAAAAACACATGAAAGCGCTCGAGCCGCTCATGTTCAAGAACACCGAGTGTATTGACTCATGCTGACGGCAACTTATGCGACATGGCAAGGAGAACGCTCCTGTCATTGCGAGGAGGGCTTCCAGCCCGACGAAGCAATCTCCAGGGATCCTTATGCGGGTCAGGGGATTGCTTCGTCGGGCTGGAAGCCCTCCTCGCAATGACATTTAGATCCCAAGCAGTTGGTGAACGCATGTAAAGCGTATTGCGTTTTCGCGGGGCCTTGGTTATACTTGGCGTCGGTTACCACAGTGCAGCGGAAAGAAATGTTCGAAAGGAGGAGAAGATGCACATTCGCGTAGTCACAAGGAAGGCGCCGCATACGGCCGAGGTAAATCCGGTCGTGTTCTTTCTCGATATCGTCGCCGCGATTATCAGTATCGTAATGCAGATCAACACCCTGATCGTCAACATCAACGCGAAACAAGCGGCAACCTAGTCCGAGATCGGGCTCTCTTCGGATCGCAAGACTTTCTTCGGCCCGCGCGCGCAAGGCTTCCGCGTGAGCCATGAGGCGTTACGCTTGTGGGGGCGAATTCTCTTTTGCCTTCGCGGTGAGATAGGCGTGAATGGACTTGGACGCTTTCTTGCCAGCGCCCATCGCTTCGATCACAGTCGCAGAGCCAGTCACGATGTCTCCGCCGGCGTATACGCCAGGGAGGTTCGTCGCACAAGTTTCCGGATCGACGACGATGTTGCCCCACTTGTTCAACTCGAGGCCCGCGGTGTTTCCCGTGAGCAACGGGTTGGCCACCGTGCCCAGCGCCGGGATCGCCATGTCGCATTCGATCGTGAACTCGCTGCCGGGTATGGGCACCGGACGGCGCCGGCCCGACGCATCGGGCTCGCCCAATTCCATCCGGATGCACTCCATTCCGATCACGTGGTTTTTGTCGTCGCCGATGATGCGCACTGGATTCGTGAGCAGCTTGAACACGATGCCCTCTTCTTTGGCGTTCTCGACTTCCTCCGCGCGGGCCGGAATTTCGGCCGCGGAACGGCGGTAAACGATCGTCACCTTCTTCGCCCCGAGACGCAACGAGGTGCGGGCCGCGTCCATGGCCACGTTGCCGGCGCCGACCACCGCCACGTTCTGTCCAACGATGACCGGCGTGTCGTAATCCTTGCGATAGGCCTTCATGAGGTTGACGCGCGTCAGGAGTTCGTTGGCGGAAAACACGCCGATGAGATTTTCGCCCGGGATGTTAAGGAACATCGGCGCGCCCGCGCCCACCGCGATGAAAACGGCCTCGAATCCGCTGTCCATCAAATCCTTTATGGTATGGACCTTGCCGACGATCATGTCGAGCTTGATCGTGACGCCGAGGCTCCTCACGTAGTTGACCTCGCGGCTGACAATCGCTTTCGGAAGACGGAACTCTGGGATGCCGTATCGCAACACGCCGCCGGTGTCATGGAACGCCTCGAAGATGGTTACGTCATAGCCCATCTTCGCGAGATCGCCCGCGCAGGTAAGCCCGCCCGGGCCGCAGCCGACGACCGCCACCTTCCGGTGGTTCGGCGGGGACACCTCCGGCTTTACGGGTTCGTGCAGGGCCTCCCAATCCGCCGCGAAACGCTCGAGTCGTCCAACCGATACAGGCCGGTCGCTCCGCGCCAGCACGCAGGTCTTCTCGCACTGGTTCTCCTGTGGACACACCCGCCCGCAGATCGCCGGCAGATTGTTCTTATCCTTGAGGATCGCTGCCGCGAGCGCGAAATCCTTGTCCTGGATCGCCTTTATGAAAGCGGGAATGTTCACTTCCACCGGGCAGCCCTTCATGCAGGACGGACGTTTGCAGAGACGGCAACGCAACGCCTCGGCGAGAGCCTGATCTTCCCCGAAACCTTCGTTCACTTCCTCGAACGTCGAGCGGCGCTTGAGCATCTTGTTGATCGAACCCGCTATCAGATCGGCGGTCATGTTCTCGAAGTCCTGCCGCGTGACCTGTCGGCGGCCCGCTTCGCCTTCCGCGGCCCGCTGGACGAGCAGGCACTCGTGATCGGGCGTCGCTTCGGGCGGCAGGTCCGGTCCCTCGAGCGCCTGGATCTCGATGCTTCGGTACGCGCCCTGCCGCGCCATCAACTCGTCGAAATCCACCTCGTCGCCGTGGAATTCCGGGCCGTCAACGCACGCGTACTTCGTCTTCCCACCGACGCTCACGCGGCACCCGCCGCACATGCCGGTGCCGTCCACCATGATCGGGTTCAGGCTGACGAGCACCTGCAAGTTGTGCTTCTTGCAGCACTGGGTGACCGCCTTCATATGCGGCACCGGGCCAATTGCGACGACTTCGTCGATCTTCTCGCCCTTCTGGACGAGTTCCTCGAGGATCTGCGTCGCGAACCCCTTCCGCCCGGAGGAGCCGTCGTCGGTGATGTAGTGCACTTCGTCGCTGACGGCCGCGATCCGGTCCTGCCAGAAAAACAGACCTGTGTTTCGCGCGCCGATAATCGAGATCACCCGGTTGCCGAGTTGGTGATACGCTTTCGTTTGAGGGAACATCGGTGCAACGCCTAGACCGCCCGATACACAACAGATGGTCTTCCCGCCGGCGGGAAACTCTCGGTTCTTGCCCAGCGGCCCGACGACGTCCAGGTAAGCCTCACCCTCGTTCAGCGAGCCGAGCTTCGTCGTTCCTTTGCCGACCTCCTGGAGCACCAGCGTAATCGTACCTTCAGCGGCGTCGCTGTCAGCAATCGTAAGCGGAATGCGCTCGCCGGCCTCATCGCCGCGTACGAGCACAAAGTTGCCCGGTTTCGCCGTCGCCGCGATGAGGGGCGCTTCAACGACGAATTCTTTCACCTTCGACGCGAGTTCGACTTTCTTCAAGATCCGGAACATGGGATATCACTTCCTTCTTTCTACGGCGGCAAAGCCGCAACACAATGAACAAAGGCGCGAGTGACGCGCCGCTGCAAGAAACATAATACTGCCCCCTTATACGTTTTACGTAAGGAGGCTTTAGGAGACCATCACTTCGAAAACAACGCCTGCGGAGACCATTCCGATTCTGCAACGTACGCTGAGGCGCTTCGAGGCTCCCCTGCTTCCCGTTGCACAACTCACGGCGTTATTATAGGAACAGTCCGGACCCAGTTCAAGGAGTCGCCAAGGTGTTTGTGAAACACGTCTGCCCGGATGGTTCCTAGGAACTTGGCGTTTGCTGAAACACCCTTTGTGAACGAGCAATGATCGGTTGTAGACAAGGGGTTGCAACCCCTTGTCTCTGCGATGTCGGTATATCGGGAATTGCCGTGCGCCTTAGGAGAAACGCGGGATTGAATCAAGGAAACGCGTCCGGTATACTTCGCGAACAGGGCCGGGGTGGCGAAACTGGCAGACGCACCGGACTCAAAATCCGGCGAGGTTGACCCCTCGTGGGGGTTCGACTCCCCCTCCCGGCACCATCTTCAACCGTGTGCGAACCCCTGCAAACATTACTTCCCCCGGATGTGTCGTGACTCTCCTCTTCGGCAGCATGTAGCGGGGGGCAGATTCGAACCGCCGACCTTTGGGTTATGAGCCCAACGAGCTACCAGGCTGCTCCACCCCGCGATAACTACCAGCATCACAGCAAATTTGGGAGGAAAAGTCCAACGATCCGGCAGATTTGTTGTGCCCCGATTCGTGCCCTTGAAAACCAATCCAATCGTCGTGCTACTATTCCTGCTGATCGCCGGATTATATAGTACGTTGCGGGCTCCCGTTGCGTCCAGACGGGCCCGCCACGGTCATGTGCCTGGCTTGCTGCGGGTTCGGACGAACCGGAGAGGAGTGTGTTAGTGTCCCACGTTAGTACTAATCCTGTGGACATGGCTGTCATTGTGATATACTTGGTTGGCATCGTGGGGCTTGGATGCTGGGCCGGGATTCGACCCCGGCTCCGCAAAGGGAGCGATGGATATTTCCTCGCCGGCAAGCAGTTGCCTTGGCCGGTGATCGGGTTAGCGCTCTTTTCGACGAACATTTCGACGGTCCACTTGGTCAGCCTCGCGCAAGAGGGGTATAAGAACGGGCTTGCGTACGGGAACTTCGAGTGGATGGCGGCATTTACGTTGGTGTGCCTGGCGCTGTTCTTTGCGCCGTTTTACATTCGGGCCAGCGTGTCCACCCTTCCCGATTTCCTGGAGAAGCGATACTCTCGGACATGCCGTGACTGGCTGGCTTTCGTGTCGATCCTGTCGGCAATCTTCATCCATATCGGCACTTCGCTGTATGCGGGGGCCGTCGTCATGGAGGGGCTGTTTGGCGTTGGCATCAAGACAAGCATCATCGTTGTCTCTGTGCTAACGGGTCTGTACACGATCGTGGGGGGATTGATGGCCGTAGTAGTTACCGAAGCGATCCAGACCGGCATCCTGCTGGCCGGCGCCTTTGCTATCACGGCGGTGGCCTACTTCAAGATTGGCGGCTGGGAGGGACTGGTGCAATCCGTGGACCCCGTCAAGCTTACCGTTCTGCGCCCCTCGGGAGACGCATCTGGCCTGCCGTGGTACTCGGTCATGCTCGGGTATCCTGTGATCGGTCTATGGTACTGGTGCGCGGATCAGACCATTGTGCAGCGCGTCTTGGGAGCAAAGGATGAGCGCAATGCGCGGCTCGGCGCGCTGTTTTGCGGGTTCATCAAGATTCTACCCGTGTTCATCTTTGTTTTGCCGGGCCTTCTGTGCGCCGGGCTTATCAACAAGCAACTGCTTCCCCGGGAACTCACCAATTCTTCCGGCACGTACGCGTTCATGATCTTCCATCTCATGCCCGTTGGTCTGCGCGGGATGATGGCGGCCGCTCTCTTGGCGGCGCTTATGAGCACGGTGTCTGGCGCGCTGAACTCGATTGCCACGCTCTTCAGCTACGACATCTACAAACGCTGGCGACCGGAGGCGTCCGAGCGCAGGCTGGTGACGGTCGGACGAGTGGCGACATTTGTGGCCATGATTGCCGCCATGATATGGTCCCCGTTTCTGGGCCGTTTCGACAGTATCTTTCAGGGCCTCAACGTGATGATCTGTTACATTGCGCCGCCCATCACGGCGGTCTTTGTCTGGGGTGTTTTCTGGAAACGCGCCTCGTCGCAGGCGGCGATTGTGACGTTATGGACCGGGTTTGCGCTTGGGTTCATCACCTTTCTGCTCGATTGGTTTAAGGAAACAACGGGATGGAATATCCCTTTCATGATGTCGGCCTTTTACCTGTTTGTGATCTGTTCGTTGTTGCTGGTCATTGTTTCGTGGTTGAGACCGCACCAACACTCCGAAGAGAGTGCAAAACTCGTATGGCGTACCCCGTTCGAAGCGTTGAAGGGGGGCGCGTGGGAAGGAATCGGCGACTATCGCCTGTTGTCTGGACTCTTGTGCGGCGTGATGGTCCTTCTTTATATTGTGTTCCGATGAACCCGGAACGGCCGGGGACTCCATCGGGACAAAACGGCTCGACAAGTGCGTCGGCGCCCTCGGGGAGGAAGGCAAGAAATGAAATTGAAAGATAAGGTGGCAATCGTAACGGGGTCGAGCAAGGGCATTGGGCTCGGCATTGCTCAGGTTTTCTCGGAAGAGGGCGCCAACGTGGTGGTGGTGTGCCGGTCAGAATCCGAGGGGCGGCGCGTGGCGCAGGAACTCGGTTCGGCGGAGGGACGGGCCCTGTTCGTCAAGACCGATGTCACCAGCGGCGAGGACATCCGGAGGATGTTCAAGACCACGCTGGATACGTTCGGCAAACTGGATATCCTGGTGAACAATGCCGGTTACCACATTTCCAAGAATGTGGAACAGACCTCGGAAGAGGAGTGGGATTTCATCATCAACACCAACTTGCGCAGCACGTTTCTGTGCTCGAAGTATGCCATCCCCCACCTGCGCAAGACCCGCGGAGCCATCATCAACATCAGCAGCATGGTCGGACTCGTCGGCCAGCCTAACGCGGGGGCCTACTCCGCAACGAAAGGCGGACAGATCGCCATGAGCCGCGGCATGGCCATCGACTTCGCCGGGGACGGCATCCGCGTCAACGTTATCTGTCCTGGCTGGATTCAGACCCCCTTGGTCGAGGACTGGTTCGGCCAGCAGGAAGATGAAGCGGCCGCGCGAAAATACATTTACGGGCAGCATCCGCTTGGCCGTATAGGGACAATACGCGAATGCGGCAAGGCGGCCCTGTTCCTGGCGTGCGAGGACGACTCGAGTTTCATCACGGGCACCACGATTAACATCGATGGCGGCATCACGTTGGGGTATTAGGGCGGTGCGTACGATGTCCATGGAATTTCAAGGCAAGGTTGTGTTGGTCACCGGAGCGGCGGGCGGCCTCGGGCGCGAGGTGTGCGAGGGATTTGCGGCTCTGGGCGCCGAGGTCTATGGATCGGACCTGCGAGGCGTGGAAGCCCGCAACTTTACCCAAGGCGATATCACGGACTCCCGCTTCATGCGGGAATGGGTTGACGGAGTCCTGGACAAAACGAATCGGATCGATGTCCTTGTCAACAACGCCGGAATCTGCCCGCGGACCCCGCTTATGGATATCGCCATCGAGGAATGGGATAAGGTCCTGGGCGTGAATTTGACTTCGGTGTTTCTGTTGAGCCAGATGGTGATGAAGGCGATGATGCGGCAGCGAAGCGGCGCTATCGTCAACATGGCATCGCTGGCCGGAAAGGTGGGTGGCATTGCCGTGGGGGCGCATTACAGCGCCAGCAAAGCCGGGCTCGCGTGTCTCACCAAGACGCTGGCCTTGCACGGAGCGCCGTATGGCGTCCGCGTAAACGCAGTGGCTCCGGGAGTCATCGACACCGAAATGACGAGGGCGGCGTCTTCTGCGCAATTGGAGAAGTACAAAGAGACTATCCCACTGGGCAGGATAGGCGATGCATCCGAAGTGGTCCAACCGATTCTGTTCCTGGCGTCCGATCGTGCCTCCTACGTTACAGGAGCCACGCTGGACGTGAACGGCGGCCTTCGGATGGACTGAAACGTGGGGGGGAGACGGACCTGCAATGATCTCAAGACTCGAGCATATGGCCTTGAGCGTTTCCAGCCTGGAGCGCTCTGTGGCCTTTTACCGTGACCTGTTCGGACTTGAGGTGATCCGCGTTCTCGAGTCGGGACCCGAGTCGCGCCTTGGCGAGGTCGTGGACCTTCCGGGATGCCATGCCCGCATTGCTCATCTTCGGCTTGGAAACAGCATGCTCGAGGTCTTTGAGTACAAGGAACCTCGCGGGGAAACCTTACCGCCCGGGCGGAGACAGGCGGATCACGGTTGGATTCACCTGGGATTCCGCTCGACGGACGTCCGCGCCGACTATGCCAGCCTGAAGGCGAAGGGCGTACAGTTTCTGAGCGCCCCCGTAGAGTTCCGCCCCGGTGTCTGGATCGTCTATTTTCGCGGACCCGACGGGGAGATCTGCGAACTGCGTGAAACGCCGGAGAACGATCTCCAGCCCCCACGTTAAGGGCGGCGGAGCCGGCCTAGCGATATCTCACGTAAACGACCTTGTGCTGCGTAAAGAACTCGATCCCGGTCTTGCCGGCTTCGGGCAAACCAAACCCGGATTCCTTTCTGCCGCCAAACGAGAGTTGCGGCTCCTTATATGCGGACATCATGTTGACATGGGCCAGACCGACATCGGTTTTTTCGACGAAGGTCATGGCCTTGCTAAGATCGTTTGTGAATATCGAGGAAGCCAGGCCAAACGGGACCCCGTTGGCCACGCGGATGGCTTCATCGAGGTCCGCCACAGTAATCAGGACGAGTACAGGCCCGAATATCTCATCGCGCGCGATGGCCATGTCCGGCGTGACGTTCCCGAAAACCGTCGGCCTGATAAAGCACCCGTCGTCCCAGGCGGTGCCGGAAACCCGGCCGCCCCCGGTAAGCAAGGCGGCGCCTTCCTCACGGCCCTTTTCGATGTACCTCAGAATTCTGTCCAATTGTGCGCGGCCGCACACCGGGCCCATATCGGTCGCGGGGTCCATCCCCTTGCCCACGCGAATACGTGCCGCCCTATCGACCACGCGCGACGCAAACTCTTCGGCAATACCCCTCGAGACAATCGCGCGGCTCGTGGATGTACACCATTGTCCCGCGCACGCGAAAGCCGCAAGAACCGTTGCGTCTACGGCCAGATCCAAATCGGCATCATCGAGAACAACCGTCGCGTTCTTTCCGCCCATTTCCAGTTGGGTCCGGGCCAGTGTTGCCGCGGCTTTCCGATGAATTGACGTGCCTACGTCTGTCGAGCCCGTAAACGAGATCGCTTTTACCCGCGGATCGGAAATCAGCGTATCACCGGCTTCTCCTCCCGGCCCGGTCACGAGATTCAAGATCCCGGCGGGAAGCCCCGCATCGCAAAACAATTCCACAAAGCGCACGCCTGTCTGCGGCGTCAAACTTGCCGGTTTGAAGACGCAGGTATTGCCTGCCATGAGGGCGGGAACGCACTTTCTCACGGGCACATTGAACGGGAAGTTCCACGGACTGATTATGCCTGCCACGCCGAGCGGCTCCCTCATGGAATAGGCAAGCACACCGGATTGCTTGGATGGCAGCGTTTCCCCGTACATTCGGAGCCCCTCAGCGATCTGGAATTCCATCTCCTGTACCGCGGAATCCACCTCGGCGAGCGACTCGGCCATGGTCTTGCCGTTTTCGGCGGTCACCACTTTCGCTATGGATTCCCGCCGATCGATCAGAAGCGTCCATGCGTTACGGAGAACTTCGGCCCGGCGCGTAGGCGAAGTCGCCCGCCACTTCGGAAACGCTTCCTCGGCGGCTGCTATTGCCCGGCGGACGTCTTCCGCGCTCGATAGCGAGAACCGTCCCGTAACCTCTGACAGGCAGGCGGGATTCCGTTGTTCGAAGCTCTTCTCTTCCTCGGCGCTTACCCACTCACCGCCGATGTAATTGCGAAATGAGACGACTGGCATCAAGTCCTCCTTTCCGTTTATTTCCAGGCGCGCCTCGCCACCGCGGTAGTAGTACTGAGGATGTCCGAGTCTTTGAGCAATGCTTCCGCCTCGAGGACTCGAGAAACCGGAAGCGGCACATCGACCGACGCGAGCCTGGCTATCGGGCCGTCCAGGTAATCAAAAAAGCGCTCCGTCACCTCCGAGGCAACACGCGCACCGAGGGAAAAGCTCTTCGGCGCTTCTTCGACGACGATCATGGCTCCCGTCTTCTTCACGGATTCTCCGATTAGCTCATAGTCAATGCCCAAACAATCCAACGTTCTCAGATCGATGATTTCGACAGACGTGCCCTCTTCATTCCACCGCGGCAGCAGAGCTTGGCAGCGGCTTACCATGAAACCATACGTAACGAGCGTAACATCGTTTCCGGGCGCTACGCGCCGTGCCTTGCCGAAAGGCACACAGTAGTCCAGATTGCCTGAGGGAACC
Organism: uncultured Nitrospiraceae bacterium; assembly: GCA_964587655.1. Classification (GTDB taxonomy): domain Bacteria; phylum Hydrogenedentota; class Hydrogenedentia; order Hydrogenedentales; family SLHB01; genus CAZPMT01. The sequence goes on along the minus strand of CAZPMT010000028.1, from coordinate 4,177 downwards.
GGGAACCGCCGGCTATACAACGCGTGGTGTTCGAGAATGACGACCGGATCGAGCGAACGCATGGCTGAGTTGAAAAGCCCGACGTAGTCAAAGGCGTCAGCGGGGGCGGCCATGCGCCATCCCGGAAAGAGGGCGTAAAGCCCCACCGGGTCCATGCTGTGCTGCCCGCCATAGCCGCACCCGGCGGCGATTCGCGTGCGCACCACGAGAGGAAGCTCAGTGGTGTCGCCATACATGTGGCGAGCCTTCCCAATCTGGTTGAAAAGCTGATCGGCCGCCACGAGTGCAAAGTCCGGAAACATGATCTCGATTACCGGGATCATGCCCGACATTGCCGCGCCAAGCGCCAGACCCGTCATACCGGCCTCCGAGATCGGGGTGTTCAATACCCGGTCCGGAAACTTCGCGGCAAGGTCCTTTGTTGCCCCATAGGCTCCACCGCCAAAATTGGCTACCTCTTCTCCGGCGATGAATACCTTGGGATCTCGTTCCAGCCACCTGCCCGTTACCGCCGCTATCGCGTCGCTGTATTTCAACTCCTCGAAGTCCCGGAAATCCCCGGCCTCGTTGAATGACACGCCTTCCCACTCCCGTCCGGAACTGCGCAGGCCCTCGCGGGCGGTTTCCGGAGCAGGCCAGAGCTCCGCTCGAACCTTCCGCGGCGGCCCCGGCAGGGTACAGCATTCGACCGCCTTCGAAACGGCATCTTTCGCCAGGAGCTGAATCCGTTTAACGTCGCCGGTTTTCAGGAGACCCGCCTCTACAAGACTCTTTGGAAAACATTCGACGGCCTCTCGCTTCGCCCACGTGCTTTCTTCCTCCAGGCTGCGGTACTTGAATGCACTGCCCGGCAAATCCCCGGCGTGGTGGTATCGGCGGTAGCACTTGGCCTCGACAAGCCACGGCGGTCCGCCCGCACGAATGCGTTCCGCGACATTCCCGATTGCGGCCAAGACCTCTACGACGTCGGTACCATCGACGACGCAGCTTTCCATGCCGTAGCCTCGTGCGCGATCCGCCAGGTCGTTCACCGCGCATACCGTATCGATGCGGGTGGCCACGGCATACAGGTTGTTCTCGATGAAGAAGATGATGGGCAAGTTCCAGATCGCGGCAAAATTGCAGGCCTCGTGAAACGCGCCTTGGTTCACGGCCCCATCGCCCAGAAAACTCACCACCAAGTTGCCCGTCTCGTTCCGTTTTTCCGCAAACGCAACTCCCGTGGCGATAGGCACGCCTCCGCCAACAATCGCATTCGATCCCAAGAAGCCCGCCTCGGCGCAACGCAGATGCATCGAGCCGCCCCGCCCTCCGCAATAGCCCGGCGCCAAGCCCATGATCTCCGCCAGGGCCCGCCGGAGCACGTTCTCTCCTTCGGGAGGCAGAGTCTCATTCGCGGGATTCCACGAGTCGTCAAGCACGTGCCGCATGACCTTCGAGAGAAAGTGGTGGTGCGAGCGATGGGTCCCCAAGACCTTGTCGGTCTTCCGCAGCGCGTGCACCGTGCCCACTGCCGTGGCTTCTTGTCCTATGCTCGAATGGACAGGTCCCCATACGCAGTCCGCTTTCTTCAAGTCCAGCACGGCGCGCTCGAATTCGTTGACCACCAGAATATCGAACAACAGACGCCCCCCCTGACAGGGATTTAACAGCCTGTTCAGATTGCGGTCTTCGCTGCATTCCGGCCACGGAGGCGCACTACGCGTTTCGCGTTTCCTTTTCACGTCGTATCTCCGGCGTGAAGCCGCCAAGATCCGCCCGTATGTGGGGAACCGGCGCCACACGCCCTTTTGCCGCCCAATTTCCAGAAGCATAGTGGCGCGCCTCGGCGCGCCCGCCTGGAAATCGTATTTCGTATAATGTATTCTATAAATAGAAGTCAAGAAGGTTGTACTCCTATGCCAGGGACAAGACAACTCAGCCCGCTTTTCAAGAGGGTAAACAATCAGCTTCTTTCCCTTCTGCGCCAAGGCAGACGGTTTCCGTATGTCCTGCCCACGGAACAAGCCCTTGCACAACAATTCGACGTCAGCCGTTCCACGATACGCAATGTCATTCAGTCGCTCGCCGCGAGGGGCGTCATTGTAATCGATGGCCGTCAGAAAATGGCGCTTCGCCGGCCCGGCAAAGACGAGTTCTTTCTTGTGCGCGATAGTGAAGCCCCCCGGAACGAGGTGGCCGAGAGATTTGTCTTTCAGAAACTCTCCCGGCGCGAATTCCGGCCAGGCGACGCCATTTCGGAACTTCAACTAGCCCGGGAGTCCGGATGCAGCACCGTAACCATACGCGAGGCGCTGCTCAAGATAAGCCGCCTTGGCGTGATCGAGAAGCATCCGCGCCAGCAGTGGCGTGTCACTCATTTCTTCGAGGATGCGATTGGCGAGCTTATGCAGATGCGCGAACTCCTCGAGGGCTTTGCCCTGCGGACCATCTTGACCCTGCCGCGAGAACATCCCGTGTTTTCCGAACTCGAGGCGCTGTTGGAGGAACAGATCCGGTTCAGAAAGGCCGGGCGGCTCCAAATGCAGGGGTTTTCAGAACTGGACAGGAAATTCCACGCCACGCTCCTGGGCGCATGCGGGAACCGCTACATCGATGGCTTCTTCAACTCGCTCTCCTCTATTATCCACTATCACTTGAGTCCGCAAGAACTGGGAACCGTCCGTATTCGAGTGGCTCTCGACGAGCACGTAAAGATTCTCGATGCGCTGTCGAGCAGAGACGAAAGACGAACCATGGAGGCGTTGCGAAGGCATATGCGGAGCGCAATGGATTTTCTGAATGCGGCCGCCCGGATGAGAAAAGCGAAAACCACCTGAAGGAGCCCGAGATGCGACCGGCGGTGAAAACAAGGAGAACTTAGACCATGCTTCCCTTTTCTGTGATCGATACGCACGTTCATCTGTGGGATCCTGCGGTGATACGTTACCCGTGGCTAGACGCTATCCCGCTGTTGAACCGCTCTCATCTTCCGGCGGATTACGCGGCCGCATGCGGCCCGATCCAGGTCGACAAGATCGTCTTCATTCAATGTGAGTGCGAACCGGTCCAGTTTCTCGAAGAGTTTGCCTGGGTGGCCGGGTTGGCCAGAAATGAGCCGCGCATCCAAGCCATCGTGCCTTGGGCCCCTCTGGACAAGGGAGACAAAGCCCGGGAAGCCGTCGACCGTCTCATTGGCAATCCACTGACCAAGGGCGTGCGGCGAATCATCCAATACGAAGAGGACATCGAGTTCTGTCTGAAACGGGAGTTTGTGCGGGGAGTCCAACTGCTGGAGGACTACAATCTCCACTTCGAGATCTGCATAGCCCACCGTCAACTGGCTAACACGATCAAGCTTGTCAAGCAATGCCAGAATGTGCGGTTTATTCTGGACCACATCGGCAAGCCGGACATTGCGAACCACGTTTTCGAACCGTGGGGCAGTCAGATCAAGGCGCTGGCGGAAATGCCCAACGTCTGGTGCAAGGTCTCAGGTTTGGTAACGGAAGCAGACCATCAGAAATGGACGCTCGAGGATTTGAAACCATTCGTAGACCACGTGTTGGAATATTTTGGCGTTGATCGATGCATGTACGGAAGTGACTGGCCGGTTGCCCGCCTGGCTACCGAATACCCGCACTGGACGGAAACCCTTTGGGCGGCCGCGGCGGCGCTTACACGAGACGAACGGAGGAAGCTTTTTCACGACAATGCCCGGGAGTTCTACCGGCTGTGCTAGTTTGCGCCGCGCAGGGCTGGCGGGGGCGGATTCGAACCGCCGACCTTTGGGTTATGAGCATAATGGGGGATGGATTCATAACCAGTTGAAATCGTTATAACTTACAGAGACCCAGTCGCTTCCAGCGGTCGGGCTCTGTGCCACATGTTGTTCAATTTCTACGGTACAGTTTACGGTACACTTGAGGCCCTTTGCAGGCCTCAAACTCGCTCATTTCGTGGATGCGGTCACCCGGTCTCTTTTCCAGGGGGTACAAAAACATACGCACTGTGGAGTACCATGTGTTTTCGCGCACTTGGGCTGGCCTGGCGCTTCGGAAGGGAACCCTATGGACCGCCTCTTTTTTTCGCTCTTGACGTTGGCTTTGCAGTGGTTTCGACCTCGCTATAATGTTTACCTTCAACCTGAGTCTTCAATATAGGCCCTTCTGAATTTTCGTAACCCCTTGTCTGTGTT
>CAZPMT010000027.1:12035-51387 GCA_964587655.1 uncultured Nitrospiraceae bacterium | reverse complement strand
GCAGCCACTATTCTCTTCCTGAGTTCCTGATTTCCAGATGGAAAAGAGATGTCGACTAGTTGCGCCTCGACTGCAAGTTGGTATCAGAGCAGATCGAGAAACTCATCGATGGTGAGACCCGCATGGCCGATCAATGCGCGGAGCGTTCCAACGGAGATTTCCCGTGCTGCGGGATTGAGAGATTGACGCGCACCCCCGGTTTTGTCATGACGAAATGACTTCCGACTTGGCCAACCGCCTTCCATCCGGCGCTTTGAAACGCCTTCACCGCTTCTTTGCCGGATATATTGGTCAGGCGGCCCATGTCATTAGACGGCCACGACCATGGGCGGCTGACTGGAATTTTCGGAAAGGACGGCTACGGCTTTCTGATCTTCCGCCCAGAGCCAGGCCGTGATCGCTTCGCGGATATTGGCCAATGCTTCTTCTTCATCGCGGCCCTGCGAAACGCAACCGGGCAGCGCCGGGCATTCGACCACGAGCCATCCGTCTTCCGCTCGTTCCACCTTCACGTGAAAAATCATCGGTGAGATTCCTTGTTCGCAACTCTTCTGTGGTCATTATAGCATTCGCGAGAACACGGCGCATACAAGTTTTCCTCCAAGGCGGGCAGGAGTCATGCCCTCATCCAGTTGGCGGCCATCTTGACTGCAATTTCGGGCTGGATTCCCCCGAGCGAATCCCTTGCGGATTGCAGCACGCCGTGGCAAACTAACCTCGCCGGGCGAAGCGGAGGCCGGCAATCAAGGAATTCCGGTCAAATGTACTCATCACTATGATCAGGCGCCGCAGCCTTCGTTTACGCGCCCGTCAGGGTATTGACAGACACGCAGGTAGGGTGTAGACTACCTATTGTTAGATATACAACAGTAAGTGGTTTTCCAGTTCTTGGGCCTGCGCCGATTGGCTCCGTGGTCGCGGCGTCCTCGCCGCGTTTCGGCGCGCGCATGTCGCGTCAAGCGAGAACGCGGCGCGGACGCCGCGGCCACGTGGTGAACGGACAGGCCGGACCGGCTTGATGGCGGGCGTTCAGGGCTGTAACGGGTCAGAGTTTCCTTGTATGAGAGGCTTGTGACGTGGTGGACTTTGGGCATTCGGCGTCCCCTTCGGGCGCCCGTATTATGGACCGGACAGTTTGTCAAACCACGACAAACTGTGATACGGGCGCGTTGGGAATCTGTGTCGGGGCATCCACCATTGGAATCGTCCGGATCGAGCGGGACGCTACAGGCCTCAAGGTCGTCTGGGCAAAGACCGAGGCGCACGAGGGCAACCCACGCTTGCGGCTCCAGGCGATGCTGTCCGGTCTCGATGACGTGGAAGGCCTGCCCGTGGCGGCTACGGGCCGGAAGTTCCGGGACCGCGTGACGTTTGCGACGATCTCGGAACCCGAGGCGGTGGAGCGCGCCGCGGCGCAGGTGTTCCCGGCGGGACGCCCGTGCCGGGTTGTGGTTGCGGCGGGCGGCGAGACCTTCATGGTCTATCATCTCGACGACGCGGGCCGCATACAGTCGGTATACACGGGCAACAAGTGCGCGGCGGGCACGGGCGAGTTTTTCCTGCAACAACTGCGGCGGATGAACGTGACCCTGGACGAGGTCATGGAAATGCCCGCGACGCAGCACCCGCACAGGGTGTCGGGGCGTTGCAGCGTGTTCTGTAAGAGCGATTGCACACACGCGCTGAACAAGGGCATTCCCAAGCCGGAAGTCGTGGCGGGCCTGGCGATGATGATGGCGGGCAAAGTCATCGAGCTGCTGACGAAGCTGCCCAAGAAGGGCGTTGCACTGGTCGGTGGCGTCGCGGCCAACCGTTCGATGGTCGAATTCCTGAGCCGCGAGGTCGACGACCTGTTCATCCCGAAAGAGGCCCCGTATTTCGAGGCGCTTGGTGCCGCGTTATGGGCCTTGGACCAATCGGCGCCCGCGTTCCACAGGGATCTGGCCATCTTCCGCGACCAGGCGACGAGTTTCACGCGCTTGCGGCCACTGTCCGAGTTCCGCGACAAGGTCCAGTTCAAACAGCACCCCCGGGGCACGGCCCAGCCCGGCGACGCGGTCATTCTGGGGCTCGACGTGGGATCGACAACGACCAAGGGCGTCATCATGCGCCGGAGCGACAAGGCCATTCTCGCGTCGGAATACCTGCGCACGAACGGCGACCCCGTGGGCGCTTCGCGCGAGGTGTACCGCAGCCTCGCGGGCCAACTCGCGGCGCCGGTCGCGATCGAAGGATTGGGTGTAACCGGATCCGGCCGCCAGATCGCAGGGTTGCATGCTATGACCGACGGCGTAATCAACGAGATCGTCGCCCACGCGGCCGCGGCGGTCCATTTTGATCCTGAAGTCGATACGATCTTCGAAATCGGCGGCCAGGACGCAAAGTACACGTATCTCACCAACGGCGTTCCGAGCGACTACGCAATGAACGAGGCGTGCAGCGCCGGAACCGGGTCGTTCCTCGAGGAATCCGCCAAGGAGAGCCTCGGACTCGACGTGCGGTCGATCGGGGCAACGGCCTACGAGGCCGCGGCCCCCCCGAATTTCAACGACCAGTGCGCGGCCTTCATCAGTTCCGACATCAAGAGCGCCGTCCAGGAAGGCATCTCCGTGCCGGACATCGTGGCGGGCCTCGTGTACTCGGTGTGCATGAACTACGCGAACCGCGTGAAGGGCAACCGCCCCGTCGGGCGCAAGGTCTTCATGCAGGGTGGCGTGTGCTACAACGAGGCGGTGCCGGCCGCCATGGCCGCGCTGACGGGCGGCGAGATCGTCGTGCCTCCGGAACCCGGGCTGATGGGTGCGTTGGGCGTCGCGCTCGAGGTGGAACGGCGCATGGAGCATGGCCTGCTGGAGCCGCGCAGCTTCGACCTGGAGACCCTCGCGGCGCGAGAGGTGACCCACGGCGAGCCGTTCATCTGCGCGGGCGGTCCGGAGAAGTGTGACCGCAAATGTTCGGTGGCACGAATCGAGATCGATGGGAAGGTCTATCCGTTCGGGGGCATCTGCAACCGGTTCGACAACCTGATCCACCACAAGAAGGTCAAGAGCGAAGGACTGAACCTCGTGGCCGAGCGCCAGCGCCGCGTCTTCGCCGAACTGGCCGGCGACGCGACCTCGCGGGACCTCCCGACCGTCGGGTTCAACCGGTCCTTCCTGATGGACACGTATTTTCCTTTGTTCAACCGGTTCTTCCGGGAACTCGGGTTCCGTGTGGTCATCCCCCAGGCGATTGATCCCTCGGGGGCCGACCGGCAGGGTGCCGCGTTCTGCTACCCCGTGGAACTGGCGCATGGGTTCGCGGCCGCGCTGATCAATATGAAACCCGACTACTTCTTCACGCCGCATATCCAGGCAATCCCCTCGGATAGCGGCGCCGAGAACTCGTGCACGTGCGTGTTCGTCCAGGGCGAGCCCTATTACCTGCGCGCCACATTTCCCGAACTGGACTCCGACCGGACGCTCGCGCCGTTCTTCGATTTCTCGAAGGGCCTTGACGCCGCCGAGTCCGCGTTCCTCGAGATCGCGACGCGCCTCGGCGTCGACGCCAGCCGGTGCCGACGCGCGTATCAGGCCGGGATCGAGGCCCAGCGATCGTTCCAGGCGGGTATCGAGGCCCTTGGCGAGAAGGCCCTCGCGGAACTGCGCGCGCATCCCGAACGCATTGGCGTCGTCCTGTTTGGGCGAGCGTACAACAGCTACGTCTCCGAGGCCAACAAGGGAATCCCGGACAAGTTCGCGACGCGCGGCCTGCTCGTGCTGCCCTTCGACATGCTCCCGGACTCGGGTGAGACGATCGATTCCGATCACAACATGTACTGGGGCACGGGCCGCCTGATTTTGAAGGCCGCCCAGTACGTCGAGCGGGATCCCCAGTTGTTCGGGACCTACGTCACCAACTTCTCCTGCGGGCCTGATTCGTTCGTGGTGGGGTATTTCCGCGACGTTATGGGCCGCAAACCTTCGCTGACCCTGGAGCTCGACAGCCACACGGCGGACGCAGGGCTCGAGACGCGGATCGAGGCGTTCCTCGACGTCGTGGCCTATTACCGCCAACTGAAGGCCGCATCGACGGGCGATTCGGGGACGAACGGCTTCAAACCCGCGGTGGTCGAATACCATAACAAAGCCGCCGGGATCCGCGTGGCCTCGGGCCAGTGGTTCCCGCTGAGCGACCCGCGCGTGAAGGTCATCGTCCCCGCATTGGGCAGGTACGGGACCGACCTGTTGGTGAAAGCCTTCGAACGGCGCGGCGTCCGCGCGGAGGTCATGCCTGCCGCGGACGAGGAAGTCCTGAAACTGGGACGCGCCAACTCCTCGTGCAAGGAATGCCTCCCGCTCCAGACCACCATCGGACAGATGATCCACTATCTGAACGCGCGCAAACCTGGTGAGATCACGGCATACTTCATGCCGGGCACCCACGGCCCATGCCGTTTCGGCCAGTACAATGTGTTCAGCAAGAAACTGATCCGGAAACAACAGATCCCCGATCTCGCAGTGCTGTCGCTCACAACCGCCAACGGATATGGCGGACTCGGCGACCGATTCGCCATCACGGCGTGGCGCGCCGTCGCCATCGGCGACCTGTTCGACGAGATGTGGGCCACAATTCTCGCCGCGGCGGTCGACCCCGTTGAAAGCCTCCGGATTTTCACCGAAGAACATCGCGCCGTGACCGAGGCCGTCGCCAAGCCGTGGCGCATCCTGGCCCGGCAGCTTTCCGCCACGGCCCTGCGTTTGGCCGAGATCGAGTTGAAGCAGCCGTATCACGAGATCCCGAAGATCTCCTTGGTCGGCGAGATCTACGTCCGCAACGATCCCATTTCGCTGCGGGGACTCGTCGAACACATGGCAGCGAAGGGCTTCATCGTGCGCACCTCGAAGATCGGCGAATGGATCAAGTACCTCGACTGGCTCGTCATCCACGGCATCGAAGGCGAACGCAACCTCGGATTCTGGGTGCGGCACGCGATCAAAAAGTTCTACGACGCCTCGATCCGCAAACGCCTGCGCCCGGCGGGTCTGTTCTTCTGGGAAAAGGCCAACGTCGAACCCGCCATGAATGCAGGCGGACGGTTTGTGTCTCCGAAGCTCACCGGCGAATCCGTGCTGACCGTAGGTTCCGCGCTGCACGAGATGCTGCATCCGTCCTGCGGCGTCATCTCCATCGGACCGTTCGGCTGCATGCCGTCGCGCGTCGCCGAATCCATCCTCACCGAAAAGTTGACGACCGAAGTGAAACGCGGCCTCGAAGACGGCAACGGGCACGCCCATTGGGAAACCATCCTGAAAGGCAAACGGAAGTTGCCATTCCTTGCCATCGAGACCGACGGAAACGCGTTCCCCCAACTCATCGAGGCGCGGCTCGAAGCCTTTACGCTCCAAGCCCGCCGCCTCAACGACCAGATGCTCGCAACACGCACCAGGTAGACGGCGCTTTCCTCAAGTGACAAAGCAACAAAGTGTGCAAGGAACAATTACCTGGCGACGCGGAAGCCAAGGTTGAAGCCTCTGTTCGACGGGATGAAGTTGACTCGGTACGCCGACCGGCAGCCCCTGGCGACGGTGAAACAGTCGCTACCCCGCGCCACGCGACTCACGCCCCTACTAGGGATGTATATCCACGCACCGCCATTCGTCGGCGCACCCGTGTAGTTGTAGTGCCAGTCGTCTTCGCACCACTCCCAAACATTCCCGCTCATGTCGTACAAGCCCCACGCGTTCGGCAGCTTCAGGCCCACATCGTGCGGCTGCGGCGGCGAACCGCTGTTGTAGCCGTACCAGGCGTAGTCGCCAATTTGGTCGTAAACCAGATCGTCGCCCCAGTAGAAACGCGAGATCGTACCCGCCCGGCACGCATACTCCCATTCCGCCTCCGAAGGCAAGCGGAACGTCATGCCCGTCGCGGCATTCAACGCCGGCAAGAAATTCTCCTTGATGAGACTCCACGCCACCTGCTCGACGGGCCGGTCATCGCCGATGAAATGCGAAGGGTTGCTTCCCATGATCGCCCGCCACTGCGCCTGTGTCACCTCGTACGCCCCCATCCAGAACCCCGACAGCGACACCTGATGCTGCGGGGCTTCGAAATCATTGCCGTCCTGCTCGTTCGGATACCGGCCCATCATGAACGCCCCCGCCTCCACCCAGACCATCTCCAGCGGCACGCCCCCGGGAAGCATGATGAACTCGCCTTCGCCTTCTCCTTCACCCTCACCTTCACCCTCACCTTCGCCCTCACCCTCGCCTTCACCTTCGCCCGAATCCGCAATGAAGATAGCGGTGACCGATAAGTCCCCGTCCATTGTGAGCGCCTCTGGGTTGGCGTCGCCGTCGAGGTCGCCGGTCCAGTGGTCGAAATGCCAGCCGGTGGACGGCGTGGCGGTCACGGTGACCGTCTCGCCTTCTTCGTAGATGTGCGCGCCGGCAGGAGGGTCTATCGAGCCGTTGCCCTGGACTGCGGTGGTCAGCGTGTACTCCACGGGTGGCGGCGGACACCCCGTGAGAAGAATGCCGATGGATGGAAACAGCATCGAGATGATCAAGAACTTCCCTGTTCGTGACAGCATGACGTTTCTCCTCGTGTCCCGGTTCATCGGGAATTGGACAATCGCTGAATTTCCTAAGAGACTACAGCCGGTCGTAGCCACTATTCAATTGTGCGTTCTTGAGGTATAGGCGGTCTATCAATCCGATGAGTTGTATGGGACGTGAGAGGTTTGCTCCCAGGCCCATCCTGTCATACGACAGGACTCATCGTCTCGATGAGCCGCACCGAGGTATCCCTTGGCCCGCCTCTCAGCACTTCGGAAAGTGCCTGCCGGCGCAATGGGCTTCTCGCCAGGATTGCCAGCCTCCGTTTCGCCCGATGGGTTAGTTTGCCATAGCGTGCTGTAATTCGCAAGGCATCGAATTCGTTCGAGCACCTCCCCGCCCAAGCGGGCAAGCTTTCGGCTGGCCTGGCGGCGCTCTTTTGTTCGGCGAGGCTCGAAGCCTTTACGCTCCAAGCCCGCCGCCTAAACGACCAGATGCTCGCAACATGCACCCGGTAGACCGCACTGGATGAAGAAACCGTCTACCCCCGTCCTCACTTCCTGGCGGCAGCATCCTGCGCCTTCTCGACGGCTTTCACAAAGAGATATATCGATCCCTGCGAGTCAACCCTCGTGCAATAGCAGGACCACTCGCCAAGACGCAACTTCACAGCGCCCTCTGCCGCCTGCCGCCCAACGACCGGCTTGCCCACTTCAAGGTCGACTCCTTCGATCTTCTCCCGCTCCTTCACCCAGGTATAGCGAAATGCCAGATCGCAGTCGAGAAGGCCCGCATCCTTGGCGCGCCTCGGCAACAGCGTGATGCTCAGACCTATCGCTTCAGGTTTCGATTCCGCATCCAGCGGGTGAAGTTCGAACAGGTTGTCCTCCCGCCGCACCATGTACTGGAGCCGGTTCTCAGACCCTATCATGAGCGAGGCCTTCTCCCCGTCGCTCGTCGTGATTCTTGGCGACGACAACAGCAGAATCCGCGGATTGTCGGGAGCCGGCTTCCCATTCCACGTCAGCGTATCGCCTTCCATCACGAGGTCCACGCCGTCGAGCTTCTCATGAATGATCTGAAGCCACCCCTCGATCCCTGGCAGCGTCTGCGAGGTCAGCCCATTCCCCGTGACGCTCGTCAACGCCTGGTAGAAATGAATCTCAAAATCATACTGCGGTCCCGACGCATCTTCGCCCGCCGGCGCACCCAAAGCCCCAAAAGACAGAGCTAGGGATGCCAGACCTAGACAACTCATCTCAAGAAATCGCATGTGCATCCTCCTTTCAAAGTCGCGTTTCATCTGAATGCGGGAGGGCGAGGCTCATGCCGAGCCGCATCTCCGCCCGCCGATTCCACAACCGTGTACGTAGCCTTCATCGCCGAACGCGGCGCCGCCTCCCGCGGATACGTCGTCCAATCAAACACATCAAACGGACGTTCCTTAATCTGGACAATCCAGCGCGTCTCCGAGACCGCCCGCGTTGCCGTCTCACGTCCGCGAATCAACGTGCCCGCAAGAAACGCAACCGCCGCGCACAGCAGACACGCAACCGCGCACTGCCACAACGGAACACGCCACGAAAAGCGCCACGAACGCCGCACCTGCGTTTCCCTCAACAACTGGGCAACCCTCCGGTCCAACGCCTCAGTGGGCGGCGCGAGCGCCATCCGGCGCAGCACATCTTCTTCCTCATTCATCGCTCATTCTCCGGTTCGGCGGGCAATCCCAAAGCACTCCGGAGTTTCCGAAGACTTCGCCAATAGCCCGCGGCCACAGTCCCCTGCCTCGCCGCGCATACCTCCGCGATCTCCCTGAACGTAAACCCCCCATACACCTTCAATACCACCCATTCCCGTTCCCGATTCGAAAGACACGACAGCCAATCGCTGACCGCCTCACAGCCCACAGTTTGTCGGGGTTGGACAAACTGTTGAGAAACGCAGTCCTTCCGAAAGATGGCCGAATACCCATCCATCTTCCGCCGCTCACGCTCCGCATATCGCAGGGTGTCCAACGCCGCATTGCGCACGCACCGGAAGATGTACGGACGCAACGCGTCCGGAAGACGCCCCTTCCTAATCAACCTGCTGAACGCCTCATGCACCGCGTCCTCCGCGCACTCGAATGACCCCGTAATCGACAACGCATAAGTGAACAGCTCCTGCCGATGCGTTTCATAGAACGCCGCAAGCCGCTCATTTGCATCATCCGTCTGCATCCAAGCCCCTTCGTGAAACGATTCCGACTATACCACGCCCCAGCAATCCATTCTTATGCACCCCTCACAACATTTATCGTCGCGTGAAATGGCGTTGCCGGGTCAGAACCTGGTAGTCTCTGTTCCATGGCCAGGTTTGGGCCGTCAGGAGGAATGCCGATCTATGAGTAACGCGGGGCGCGGGTGGACGGGGGCGGATTATGTGTTGACGGTGGCGGTGATGGGGTTGATGGGGGCGTTCTATTGGGCCATCCGCGGGACGGCGGGTTATGGCGGCGAGATTGGCGGCACGCTGGCGGGCTTCGGTTGGGCGCTGCTATGGTATGCCTTTTCGAGAGCCGGAGTGGGGGCCGAGCGCCGTCCCTACGGCACGCCGTGGATTCTCGTGGCGATCACGCTCGGGATCGCGATCGGCGGCATGACCGGCTATGGCGTGTACATGTCCTGGTTAAACGGACGATTCCATCTGAGCCATCCCGACGGGCTTCGCGCGGTGCCGGCATGGACGGGATATGCGATGTTGTTCGTGTGCGGCCTGCATTGGGGCGGCAACACGGGTTGCTTGATGGCATGGTGCGCGCCGAGGCGTCCGTTGCGTGGACGGGATTGGGTCGCGCGCATCGCTTGCGGCGTGTGCGGAGCCGTTGCGGCGGCGGTATTCGTGCGCGTCTTCCCGCAACTGATGCTGCCCTACTACGCCGAGGGCATATACGGTGTGCCGGAGTACAAGACGTGCGTGCGTGCGTTGGATTCGATCCGCACAATTGCGCCGCACGTGGGCTTGTTCCTTGGTTTCCTGGTCTACGAGATCGCGCGCGGCGACCGCCGCGCAGCGGCCATGATCCTCACGGTCGCGTTGGGATTCGCGATCCCCTTCACGGTGGGCGGCTATTGGCAGACGATGCATGAGTCTGCGTTGCGCCTCAGTTGGTGGAAGAACTGGGAGATGACGATCGGTCTCGGCGGCGGACTGTCTCTGGGCCTGGCGTTCTGGTTGTTCAACCGTCCCGCCGGTGCGCCTCGACCTCTCCTCGGCCCGATGTCGCGCGCCTTATTCCGGTCCGGGATTCCATTGTGGCTGCCGTCGATTGCGATGTTGAAAGGCGCCTATGACGGCTGGTGCGAGATCCATTCCATCCAACCGTCCGGTTCCGGCAACGCAGTGTTGTTGATCATCAGCGTGTTGCCGCTGCTCGGCGCGTGGGCATGGCGCAGGCGCTCCGAAGTCCGCGCGACGGACGTCGCGCCGTTTCACCTGTCTATCCCGGTCATAGCGGCGTTCCAGGCCCTGATTATCGGCCTGGGCTATCTTGTTAGCATACCCATCGAATGGCGCCTGGCCAACATCTTTCTTGTGACCATCTATGCATGCTATATCGTCACCAGCCTGATCCTCGTGGGAATCCTCTTTCGCCGTCAACCCACAACGCAATGGTGTCGGTATATCGGGAATTGCCGGGACCCTATGGGCCAATTCAGAACCAGAAGCGGTAGACCTTGACCTCCATGATGATGCCGTAAAGGTTCCAGAGGGCGCCTACGATGAAGTCGCCGAGGATGAGTCCGATGAAGAACGGGATGGCGGGGCGATAGGCCTTGACGCCGCCGTAGCGGAGCACGGCTACCTTCAGGAACCATCCGATCATTACGCAGACCCAGAGGCGGTCCATGGACCAGGTTCCCGCTAGCGCGAATCCCATGGGGTGGAGGGGCCACCCTGCGAAGTTCATGCGGAGCGCGGCGAGCGCGAATGAGAACACAACGCCAAGCCCTATGACGACCGTCGAGATCAACTGATGTGGCTGCGGGGCGGTAAACCAGGAGTTTACGCGTGTCCAGATCTCCCAGCCGAATCCATCTCCGGCGGCCATGCCCGCGGCGCCGCCGTAATGGTAGTGCATCCAAAGCATGGACCACATCGACGCGATCGTGCCCGCTAACACGGCAACGAGCATGGCCACAAGATAGCGGAGGTTGTCCATTTTCAACTGATGCGCGAGACGGAACGCCTCCATGCCGTGCGGCATCGGGTGGCCGCGATAGACGCGGTTGAAGAAATTGAGCATGCCGAACATAACGAGATCGGCGGGGTTTTCCTTGCGCATGTTGGTCATGCCGAGGGCGTTGAGGATCTGGATATTGGGCCCTAAACTATGGAGATCGTGGACCGGCGGGCCGAGTTCGACGCGCATCCGCGTGATGGCGATCGAGATCAGGAAGTAGAGCGTGAAGAAGACAAACGCTACCCACGGCGTCATCCCCGTTCGCCAGCAGAAGAACATCAGGAACGCCGCGCCGCACGCGATGAGCAAGAACGCAAGCCGGGCCTCGTGCCGATCCCAGTCCGTCACGTCGTCCGTGCATCGCCCGAGCAGGATCAGCCAGACGCGCCTCAAGTGGCGGCGGCTGATCCAGAGGGCAATGAGGGAGATCGCGTAGAAGCCGCCGGCCATTTGCTCGTTAAGGAACGGCGCCCCGGGGATGACCTGAAGTCCGAAATGGCTCGCGAGGACGCGTTCGGCCTTGAAGAAGAAAAAGAAGAACAGACACGAGAACGCGAGGTCGACGGGCATCAGGAAGAACATCGCAATCGCGAACGGATAGAACGAGACGATGACTTCGCCCATGTCGGACCACGGACGCTCCGGGAAGAACGCGCGCAGGTCCATGATCGAGGCTATGGGTATCTTAGGCAGAAGTGGAAAGAGCACGTTGAGGCCGTTGACCAGCCCGATCATGCCCGCGATGCCGAACCCGATCCAGAATACCTTGCTGCCAAACAGCGCGCGCGGCTGGACGGCCAGCATGAACGGCACTTGCAGGACCGGATATGCCAGCTTCTCGTGCTCGACCCATTGCTTGCGGAACAAGAGCGTAATGCCCCACATCACGGCGCACAGGGAGACCACGAAACCAAACCACCACGCGAACGGCTCGATCCAGGGGCCGAGATTGGTCCAGTCATAGATGGATTCCTGTCCGATGTACGCGCCCTGCAACGCGACGGGATCCTGCACGACAAGCCATGGTGGGACGTGTGGAAGGATCTCCGCGTACCGACCCGTCAACGGCGCGTAACGGTGGAGATGCGTTACGGTTTGCAGCCAGAGCTGAATAAAGTCGTGTCCCGCGAGACCGCTCGCAATGCAGATCATCGTGTAGATGACCAGGATCTCCGTTCCCTGCAACGCCCACGCCGGTTTGAATCGCTCGACGACCAGGTTGCCGGCCACGATCACGAAGACACAGAACACAGCGTTGAAGAAGAGGCTCAGACACGTGGGAAACCCGGAGTACCATCCCAACTCCGCCAACACGACCCAAAGCGTGTTCAACGGAATCAGCATGAGGCCAATAACCACGCTGCGAAACGTTACGCCCATGTCAAGTTTCCCAACTCCGCTACAGACACAAGACCCCGCAAGTGCAACACGAGACGCACCACCGTGTCAAGGCTGTTCTCGCGGCTGCGGTGAAACGAGAAAGGCGGGAAACGGACCGTGGGCGGCGATCCGTGCAATAACAGGACATGTGATATAATCGCAAAGAAGCCGTGGGACGAAGAAAGCACCGAAAGGGGAGTAGCTGTCGCGATGACCGATGCACAGACCAACGAGGGGCAGAAACCCGGCGGTTGCGAAGCCAACGCGTTCAAGCTGCGGATAAGCGGCGATCTAATGACCCTGTATATCGATTGTGCGATCTCGCGCGAGACGCTGGAAGCGTTGACATCTGAAGTCCGCGCTGAATTGCGTCGAATGGGGGTGCGCGCGGACGCCCATCTCTCGCGGGTCGCGGAACGACTCGCCGAGGTGGTGGACCAAGGTTCGCAACTTGAGGATTTCGTGCTGCTCGAAGGGAAACACCCCACGCCGCCGAAAGAAGGCGAAATGGTCTGGGCGGACACTTTTTTTGAAAAGGGTTTCGAAGTCAATCCGGCAACGGGCGTGATGGATTACCGGAGACCGCGGGGCCGGAGGTCGGTGGGGAAAGACGAACACCTCGCGACCCTGCATCCTCCGCTGCCGGGTCAGGATGGGCGTGACCTCATGGGCAAATTGATAGCCACTGGAAAACCAAGGCCGTTCCGCATCCGCGCCGGAAGCAATGTCCGCTTTGACGAGGCGAATGGCAAGTTCTACTCCCGCAAAGACGGCCGCATCAGATTCGTCGGCAACGTGCTCTCGGTCGATGACGTGTACACTGTAAACGGCAGCGTGGGTCTCAAGACCGGCCACATCAAACACCCGGGCGCGCTTGTTGTAACGCAGAACGTGGAAGCCGAGACTCAGATCCAAGCGCTAGGCGACATCGACGTGCACGGATACGTCCAGAATGCGGAAATCACGACCAAAGGGCGCCTGATGGTGCACGGCGGCATTACCGGCGGGCCGAAATGCCGAATCCGAGCGGAAGGCGGCGTCCATGCGAGGTACATCCAACTCGCGGACATCGAGTCGAACGGCGATATCGTGGTCGAACACGAAATCGACCAGTCGAACATCAAGACGCGCGGCACCGTTATCGTCACGCATGGACGCATCGTGGGCGGCGAAATCTCAGCGCTCGGAGGCATTGAGACGGATCAAATCGGAAGCGACGCATTCCTGCGCACGAACCTCACGGTCGGCGAGGATTACACCGTCAGGCAACTGATCGACCCCAAGAAGCGTGAAATCGAGATGCAGCACGAGAAGCTCAAGAAGATCTCCGAACGCCTTGCCCCGCTGAAAAGCCGCGGCTCGTCGCTTCCGCCGAAACTCCGCGACTTGGCGACCGGGCTCGTCGAGGAAGTCACGAAGATCAATGACGCAATCAAACAGCTTGAGGATGAGTTGGAGACGATTCGCGCCGAATCACAGTCGCAGATGAAAAAAGAGATCATAGTGCATAAGCGGATCCTGCCCGATGTCTTTTTCCACATCCCACCTCTGACGCTGCTTCTGCATAACCAGGTGGACGGCCCGGTCAAGGTGAAGATCCACGACGGCCAGTTGTGCCTGATGAAAATGTATGAGAACTAACGGGATGCAGTACTTCCTCCTGAGAATGCTCGATGCCACTTGAGCATCTGGATCCCTTACAGATGCTCGCGTATCCTCGCCGCGTAGGAATCCCGTGTGGGCTTGTCCGAGGTCGGTGGATCACCCGGATAGACCCGCAGGAATTCGTCGCCGCTCTTCCGCGGGTGAACATGAACATGAAGATGGGGCACTTCCTGGAATGCTGCTGGACCGATGGAGTGCCAGAGACTGAGGCCCTCGTTTGGGAAAGCGGCGCCCACAGCGCGGGTTATCCGGGACACCGTGGCCATTAACGCTGCACCTGTGGTGAGGTCCAGTTCGCGTACGTCGGCAAAGTGCTGACGGGGGATTACCAACGTATGACCCGGGTGAAACTGCCGGAGGTCCACGAAGGCCATGGTCAGATCGTCCTCGTATACGATACTTGCAGACTGCCTTCCCTGCGCGATTTCACAGAACACACAGGCGTCGCTCATCTGCTTGGCCTTTCATCCGCATCCAAACACAGATAAGTTCGCTCAAGCTCTCTCGCGAATCGCTCACGCGAATACTGGAGGAAGACTCTTGCTGCTTCGTTCTCCATTCTCGTGCTCCTCTTCAAGATGCTAATTCGGCTGACGGCCCAGGCGCGCGGTCTTCCGCGTCACTTGGATGGCCTGGTTGGCGCCCCGTGTTACAGTCCATGTTCTTGAAATCGATGATTCCGCCTCCGAAGATATGGAATCCGCATTTGGCGTAGAACTCCCGTATGTTCTCACTGAACGTAACTTGGATGCATCGGACTTCAGCGTCCTTCATGTCTTGAATTGCGCGCTTGACGAGTCGCATTCCTATGTGCGTTCGCTGGGCTCTGGGGTGTACCATCAAGTCAAGAAGGAAGGCATCTGATATCCCGTCACTGAGAACGGACACGTATCCGATGAGAGAACCGTCTTGTGCTCGAACGGTGTAATACGTGTAGTGCCGATTGAGGATTGACGCATACGTGCCTTCACACCTGTCCCACCCGACAGCTTCCCGAAGATCCTCGATCTCTGCCGGCTCAACGTTGCCGTTTCTGACTATGTCTGGATTCATTGTTCGCTCGTGCCAACGTCCTGTGTAAGCGGCGCGGGTTTCCGCAGCATGCAGGAAATCTTGTTAGGCAAGACTTTCTTTTACTCTTTCCGGCATGTTCCGGATCTTTGCCCAGTATTCCTCTCGGACGTCTTCGTCAATTTCAACGGGAGCTTGCTTGGCCCACGCATAGCGGTCCTGGCCGTTTCTCTTTGGCCCAGAGATCCAGTAACCTTCTCCGGTTTCTACATCGTGGTAATTGGCGCATGAGTCGGTACCACCCTTGCGAAGCTTCTTTCCGCGATATGTCAACGTCTTGCCGGTCCTATTGAATGTCACGCGGCCAATTCTGGCAGGGCCGCGATCATCATGGCCGCCATGATGTGTCTTCTGCTCTATGTACATGATCCTTGTTTTCACGTCCGTACTCTCTGGTCGTTGAGTTCAGCGGCGTCAGGGCTGCTGGAGCGCTTGACTTAATTGTTGTGCCGTTACAGATCGCGGTACCAAAGGAGCATTGCCTCGTGGGCAACTTCAGGACAAGCGGCATACCCGTACCGCTCGACGCCGCCGAGTATACAATGCTTTGCGTAGAAGCGGCACGCCGCCACATTGACGTTCTGGCACTCGACGCGGAGTTGCGTGCATCCCTTCTTCTTTGCCCAGCCCGCGGCGTGCAGCAGAAGCTGGGAACCGAGCCCGGTTCGCCTGCAGTCGCGCCGCACGCGTATGTCCCAGAGCCCGGCAAGCGTGTCACGCCGTTCAAACAGGAATGCCGCCGCCGGGTTGATGACTACGGCGGCCCCGCCGAGGGCGAGGTCCCCGTCCATGGCCAGAAAAGCTGCGAACGCGCCGGCCTCTTGTCGCGGAGGCCATGATAAAGGAGAGTACTCCGGGGTGTCAGCGCCTTTCGGATACGGCTGTGCTACTTCCTCTTCGATGAACTGGATCCCATCCAACCCTCCGTCCCTGGGGACAACCTTTAGCACGGAGGTCACCTCATAGCTCGGATCGATCTCGCCGTACCGATGGTACAAGTCCGGACCGATCTCTCGGATGGTCGGTGGCATTTGATCGCACTCCACGGTGTTTCACTCCCTGCGCAACGACCGAGGTCGCCTGCCCGGCTGCGTGCCGATGCGCGACGAACTCCCGGAAACCGATCGCGCTGGCCGGGTCAGGTGCAGCGTTCCGTTAGGGCTGAACGGCGACGACGCGAAAGCCGATGTGGTCGTAGCGCCGTTCCGGTTCAAACCGCAGTCGAAAGGCCGTCCGGAGTGACCAGCCGTCGTCACCCCAGCACCCGCCCCGGCGCGAGCGGGAGATGTCGCCGTGCTCGCTTTTCGTGGCCGTGTCCTTTGCGGAATACAAGTCGGGGTCCGTACCGCCCGGCAGTTTCTTGTGGTACCAATCCCGGCACCACTCGTAGGTGTTGCCGTGCATGTCGTGCAGGCCCCATGCGTTGGCGGGGTAACTGCCGACTTTGGCGGCCATACCGAGCGATGGCCCCGGCTCGGCTCCATTGTACGGCTTCGCAGCGAAGTTCGCCTGTTTGCTGCTGAGCTTATCGCCGAACGATGTGGCCGTCAGCGTCCCGGCCCGGCATGCCCATTCCCACTGCGCCTCGGTCGGCAGGCGGAACTCCCAATCCTGCGGGAGTGCGCCGGATTGGCGGGCGAGTTCGGTGAGTTTCCGGCAGAAAGCCTCTGTCTCGGCGAAATTCACGTTGCCAACCGGGAAGTCATCCCCCTCCGGCAACTCCGCTGTCAGCTCGCCCGGCAGCTTTCCCATGACCCGCTTCCACTCCCCCTGCGTCGCCTCGTACTTGGCCATCCAAAAGCCCTTGGTCAGGGTCACCTCGACCTGGTTTTCACCCGGACGCCGTTCGGGTTCGCTGCGCGGGCTACCCATAGTGAATCGGCCCGACGGGCACCAGCAGAGCCTGATGCCGGCGACTTCTCGTTCGTCCCCTGCCTTCGAGCCGCTGAAGGCAGAGTGAACAAGCGTCTCAGCCGGATCATCCACCCGCATCACCGGCTCGACACGCTGGCAGCCGAATACACCGGACGCGAGCAGGACGAGCGAGCAAACTAGTCCCGCGAAAACCATTACAATACCCGCCTCTTGTATTTGGTGCCGATTCTTTGACTGAAGTCCTTGATGCGATCCTCTGAAATATCCCCGCTCATCAGCATTGATTGGGAGAATGCATCATACCATTCGAGCAAGATGCGACCTCTGCAATACACGTGAAAATGAATGGCGAGTTCGGGTTCAGCATGGTGTTCCATGATTTCTGCCAGCGCGCCGAGACAGTCGTGAGTCGCCGGGACATGATACACGCGAGGTCGGGGCCAGACGGCGCCGAAGGCAACATGCGTTTGTTCGGGTATCGCGTTCGCAGCCATGAACTTACTCAAGGTCTTGTCGGGCGACCCACTTTCAAAGTACAAAACGGAGTCATCTGGGAGCCAATCATCAAGGGCGCGTAACACCTCGGAAAACGTCTTGGGGCCTTCGACCTCCCAGAACGCACTACGGACATCGAGCTTGATCCCATCCCTTTCTTCCCTTGGCACGCTGCCGAGGAATTTGCTCAGCCAGCCCATTGCTCCTCCTCCATAGAATCCATGCGAGTTTGAACTCAGGAATTCAGGGAAAGACTACGGATTCCAGTCAGATCTCGATAACTGCCATGCGTGCAGACGTCAGGATTCATAGTCTGTCCCCGATGTCTTATGACTTCATTCCAACCCAGCGAATACCGATAGCTTCTTTGGTTCTCAACCGATCAATAAGCTGCCCGGCATGATGCTGGATGTGCCTGATATTGTAGAACTGAAGCTCCAGCTTGCCAAAGGACAGCCAATAAAAGCCGGATCCTGCTTCCAGATCCATGGAAGACACTCTTTCTTCGACCTCGTTCCGGCACACGCCGAGATACTCGAGAATATCCTCCTTCGTGTAAGGTTTCCCAATGTCCGGCTCCTTGTGCGGAGGCCAAGGAACGGGGCCAAGAAACTGATACTCGTTGCGGTGTTTACTCCACGCAACGAATTCCTTTTCACAATCCTGCAAGTACAGGTGCGTGAAAAAGAGCGTATGATAGGCGATATGCCAGAACCGATTCTTGTGCCCCGGATCATCCCAAAGGGCATCCGTGCGCTTGGAGATTGCCTCACCGAGCATTTCGAGAGATGCGCGGTACTGCGACTTGATGATCTCTTTGTCAGCCATTTTTTCCTCCTTGGTCCAACGTCAGCATTCAGCCGCGCGGGCAGCGCGTCGCCTTAGTCCTGTTGTTCGACGCTCTTTCTCGCCGGCATTATCTCCAGAGTCAGACAGTAGTCTTGGTATTCCATTGTCCGCCAGAACTGAATGCCGATTGTGTTCTGACAAAGAACCTCCACTGTGAGCCGCTTCCGGGGAGGCCAGACGTTCTGACGCAAGACGGTCATTGCCTGGCGGCCATATCCCGCTCTTCTCTTGTCCCGTCTGACGAAGAACTGACGCAGATACACTTCGTCCGCACTCTCACGGTACAAGGCGTATGCCACCGGCTCGCCATCGCTGAGAAAGACGACCGCCCTGTAGTCAGCCGCAAGCCATCCTCGCATCCTCTCCCGAAGTTCAGGCGCCGTCATCGGATTCCGGTGGCCTTCATCCTGGATGAGTTGATGATTCCACTCGGTGAGAAGATCGAGATCCGATTCGGTCGCGAAACGGTATTCCATCTCTCATTCCTGTCGAACGTCAAGCATCACCGGCGCACGGTAGCGCGTCCGGTGCATGCGTTTGTTTGGCATTGGTTCTCCGTTCGATCCACCGCGAACGCTCGAGTGCCCAATACGGAACGTCCTGCTTCATGTCCATCGGTCTGGGCTTCTCGGCCAGTCCACATCGAGCATAAAGTCTGCGGGCAGCCGAATTCTGTGGACTTGGCTCTGTCCATACTTCATCGACATCCCGCTCAACTGCGAAGATATGATTGATTAGTGCCCGCAGTGCATCTGTGGCCAAGCCCCTACCTTGGGATGCCGGCATGAACTTCACATCCAGTCCGGCTCGGCGTTGCCCCGTTTCGACGCCATAGCATACCTCGCCGCAACGACAGTTATCGGTGTCCCAAACGATGAAATGGAAGAATGTCGGGTCTGACGATCGCTTCCGGAACCAAGCAGCCATTGTCCCATCGGTATCCCCCAGGCCATTGGGAAAGCCCACCCACTTCATGACGCGCCCATCATTCCACAGGGACTTCAAGAATGGCAGGTCTTCCTGCGTTGTTAGCCTTAATGTGACCCGCCCTGATTTGATCTGCATCGAATGTGCTCCATTGGCGCCGAACGTCACGGATCAGGCGCGGGCGATAGCCCGTCGCCTGCACCCCTTTGTTGGCCGTCCTATGCTTTCAAAGCTTCAGCGATATTGCTCCCGAGTTCTATGGCCGCGTCAACATTGAGCGGCTGTGACTCGAACGCTTTGATCCCGACGGAGTCGACGGTCGCCGCCGGCCCATACAGCATTTTGATGCCGGACACCTTGCACTCATCGCCAAAGCCGCAGCGTACGCAAGGCACATTCCCTTGGATTTTCAGTGCTCCAACAAACCGCATTCCCTCTTCCATCATGTAGAACATGACGGCGTTCACACCCATCTCACATGCGGGCGGGAGTTGTTTGTTGTCTTCCGGTACGCACGACGTGATGACGGCCGCGCCAGGCTTGCCTGCCATGAAGCCGTTGTTGTGACGCAGGGGATAGAGGCGCTCAATGAACGCCTTTGTCCGTGAGTCCAACGTCGAGTATGGTGTGAATCCCGCAATGACCAACGCATCCGCCGCCTTAGCCTTCTCCGCAAGCATGATGCCGTCGTCCTTGATCACGCATCGGTTCGTGTTCACACAGCCCAGGCATGCTTTACAGGGCGCGACCGTGTAATCCGTCAACTTGACGAACTCGGTCTCAAGGCCGGTTGCCTCAAGCACTGCCTTCAGCGCGCGATCCGTGTTGCTGTTCGCGATCGGTGAACCTGATACGCCGAGAACCTTCTTCATCAACTCGTTCCTTTCTTGCCGGCCAACGGTTCAGGACCCGGGCACCCAGTCTCAGCCGGGCGAGTATAGCACGAGACAGGCCAACCGGACATGCCCTTCGTGTCTGCGAATGCACGAGGGCCTTGACTGTTCCGTCGCGCATTCGCTAACATACTCGAGTGGCCTGATCGCGCGGGGGCGTAGTTCAGCTGGCTTAGAACGCTGCCCTGTCACGGCAGAGGTCGCGGGTTCGAATCCCGTCGCTCCCGCCATTCTACTTTTGTTAGTCATCCTGTTGGTAGCTTATCGCAGGAGTGCGGGCTATGCCATATTCCCCCTTTGAAGGGGGAAAATGGCTCACGAGCTTCAACGGGGGAAATGGGCCGCGTCCACACCGTCATTCCCGCGCAAGCGGGAATCCAGGGGAGGACGACGCGAAGACCTGGGTGTTTGCTGGATTCCCGCTTGCGCGGGAATGACGGTGTGGGTGGCACGCATGGGTATTTACACAGCGGCGTCGGTCTTGCGATAGCTTCTACAATGATGCATCCAGCATTTCGTATTTCACCGTCTCGTGGGTTGGATGCTCGAGTTTGCGGGCGAGCATGTAAAGGAAATCGCTGAGGCGGTTCAGAAATACGAAGATGTCGGCGGCGGCGAATTCTGGGACGATCTCCTCGAGCCGCACTAGATTCCGTTCGAGCCGGCGCGCTACGGTGCACGCAATGTCCACCTGGGCCGACGTGGTGTTGGTCGCCGAGACGATGAATAGATGCGGCAGGGGCGTCTGTTCTTCGATCCATTGTTGTTCGGCTTCGAGTCTCGTCAACTCGGTTGGGCCGATGTCGCGCTTGCGGTATTCCGGATGGCGGTTCAACGGATCGCTGCACGCGGAGCCAATCAGGAAGTACGTGTGCAGCAGCCATAGCAGGAAATCCGCAAGCCGGTCGTAGTCACTGGGCTTTTCCTCGAGTATGCGCAAGCGCGCCAGCGCCGTATGCGCCCGAAGTTCATCGACTGTGCCGACGCACTCCATAATCGGATGGGACTTGGGAAAGGAATCCCCGCTTAGCGCGGTCGTCTCACCAGCGTCGCCTCGTTTGGTGGTAACTTGAGAACGCATGTCTTGCCTCACTTTATGGTTATCGCCACTGGACAGTGGTCTGACCCCGTTACGGTCGAGAAGATGACCGAGGACTCGACCCGCGGCATGAATTCCTTGTTCACGCAATGATAGTCGAGCCGCCAGCCGATGTTCTTTGCGCGGGCGTTGGCTCGGTACGACCACCACGTGTAATGGCCGCCCTCCTCCGTGAAATGCCGGAACGTGTCGACGTATCCCGCGGAGAGAAACCTCGTCATCGCCTCGCGTTCTTCCGGGAGATAGCCGGGACTCTCCTCGTTCTCTTTGGGGCGCGCGATATCGATCTCCGTGTGCGCGATGTTGTAGTCGCCGCACAGGATCACGTTCTTTCCGCCTTCCCGCAGGCGGTTGCACAGTTCGAGGATGGTTTGGCAGAACGCAAGCTTGTAACCTATGCGCGCGCGTTCCGGCTGGCTGTTGGGAAAGTAGGCGTTGACCAGCATGAAGTCGTTGAACTCGAGGGCCATCACCCGGCCTTCCGCGTCGAACGCTTCAACGCCGGACGGGCGCACCGACAGCGGCTCCTTCTTCGTGAACGTCGCCACGCCGCTGTAGCCTTTGCGCTGGGCAGGGCTCCAGAAGGCCTTGTAACCCGCCGGCGTCCGCAGTTCCTCGCCGACCTCATGCGGATGCACGCGCGTCTCTTGTAGACAGACAACGTCCGGCTCGCTCGCGCGGAGCCAGTCCATGAACCCATTCCGAACCGCCGCGCGAATCCCATTCACGTTCCACGATACGATCGTCGTCATGCCCATACTCCATGCTGTAAACGCAGCATACAGTCCGTTCCCAGTCGGGTGCAACAACACCACGACGGATCCAGGCCTTACTAACAGGGCCATGCCCTTGCCGCAGGCCGCGTCCGTCCCGGCGGAACTTCGTTGTGCCTTCCGAGGAAACGGATCTGGTATGATGTGCGTGGAGAGAGACACCGCTTGTCCTGAAGGTGCGACGAACAGAACGTGCGGGAGTGGCGGGCGCAGCGGGGCGATTGAGCATATGGTTCCAGGGAGGAGATTGGCAATGTATGCAAAGGTTTGCATGTCCGGGCTGGTTGTGGCTATGTGTGCGGCGTACGCGTTCGCCGAACCGATTCATCGTATTGCGATAGACGGTTTGTTCGATGACTGGGCTGATGTGCCGTCGTACGCGGATGCCGCCGGCAACACGCACGATACCGACCACAGCGGTCCGTATGACACGCCGGCCTACATCCAGCACGAAGACGTGGACCTGCTCGAGTTCAAAGTCGCGCATGACGAATCCAACCTGTACGCGTATTTTCGCGCAACGGGTGTGATTGGCCGTACGCAAACCGAAGCAGCCGGGAGGGCGGGTCGTTACTACGTCATCGCGACCATCGACGTTGACAACGACGACAGCACCGGCTATTGGCTGCACGAAGGGGGGTATTACCCAACCAGCGCCGGGTACGACATGAACATGGAGGTCGAGTTCTACGACGGGGCCTTCAATACCGGCCACTATCTAAACCACGGGTGTCTGGACCAGGCCGAGCTTGACGCGGCCTACATCGACCAGGCAAACGGAATTGTGAACGTTCGGCCCGGCACTTACGATTGGTACACGCAATGGGTCATGTTCGATGTTCCGCTTGGCCTGCCCGAAGAGATCATCCTCCCCAGCGGCGCAAGTATCGTGTGGGTATTTGACAGAGGCCCCGTGTATCAGGGAATCATCAGCATCGAGTTGTCGCCGGATGGCCACGAGGCCGAAATGGTTGCGCCGTTTCGCGGGTTCATGGCGGATGCGGACGGTAATCCTATTGTGGCCTTGGGCAAGACCATCGACGTATCGTTCTCGATCGAGGCAAGCGGCGAACTCGCCGTCGGCGGCGATTGGGCGTCCAACACCGGAGATCCCATCGTCGGTTACTACCTCGGCTCGGAAGGCGAAGGAGAGGGTGAAGGCGAAGGAGAGGGCGAAGGAGAAGGCGAAGGCGAAGGCGAAGGAGAAGGAGAAGGAGAAGGAGAAGGAGAGGTCGCCGTACTTTCTGTAGAGCCTGCGCACATTGAGTTGGGACAAGCGGCGGGTACGAGTTCGGCCATCACCGTTCAGAATGACGGAAGCGGGTTGCTGGATTGGTCGGCGGTTGTGATCATGGGAAATGACTGGTTGTCAGTGTTTCCGGCGGAGCAAACAGGCAATGGAACCGTAGCGCTGACATATTCGGCGAACGCATTGCTCGGCGCTCGCACGGGGAAGATCCGTATTTCGGCGCCCGCGGCAGTGGGTAGTCCGGTGGACGTAACCGTGACTCAAGCTGGAATCAGCACAGGGTCTTTGCGCGTCGCGATCCAGCCTGAGAACGCCCGAAACGCCGGCGCTCAATGGCGGGTCGATGGCGGCAATTGGCGGAACAGCTATGCGACAGTGTCGGGCCTTGATGCCGGCGAACACCTCGTTGAGTTCAAAGGCGTTCCGCCGGAAGAGTCTTCAGACTGCTTCGGTCCTCATACGAAGTCTTGGATCACGCCCGGCAGTCGAATCGTCAATATCGCCGCGGGACAGACTACCGCAATCACCGGCGTCTACGTTCTGTCTGAGAAAGCGTTGGCGGCGAGCATCCCTGGAAGCAATTCCAGAGGCGATATGTTGCTGATAGCGTCCGTGGCAAGCGCGCTGTTAGTTTCACGCAGGCGAAGAACCGCAAGTGTGATCCACGGATGAACACGGACAAACACGGATGATTAGTGGTCCGTGGTTTCGCGCGGATCAGGGGTCTTGCATGGAGACAGGATCATGATGGATGAGCCGGCATACTCGTCGGCGGTGCGTGAGATGCCCGAGGAGGATCGTCCTCGTGAGCGTCTTGCGCGGCTAGGGCCTGAGGCGCTTCGGGATGCGGAGCTGCTGGCCGTTCTGTTTCGGACCGGTACGCGTGAAATGGGGGCGGTGGCTCTTGCCGAGAAGGTCCTTGTGCACTTTGGGGATTTGCGCGCACTTTCCCGCGCGTCCATCGAGGAGCTTCAGCAGGTGAAGGGGTTGGGCGCTGTCAAGGCGATTGAGATCAAGGCCGCGCTCGAATTGGGGCTGCGGCTGGCCACCCATACTGACCGGCAGCGCGTCCGGATCCGGTCGGCGCAGGACGTGGCCGACCTTCTGATGCTTCGCTTCAAGGAGTGTGAAACGGAACATTTCAAGTGCGTGCTGCTCAATGCAAAGCACGAAGTGATGAAGGTCCTGGATGTGTCGCAGGGCGGGCTCGACGGGACGGCTGCGCTGCCTCGCGACGTGTTTCGCCAGGCGGTTCGCGAAGGCGCGTGCGGCGTCATCGTGTGTCACAACCATCCAAGCGGAGATCCGGAACCGAGCCGCGATGACCTGTCGCTGACAAAGCGTTTGGCGGACGCGGCGGCCGTTCTCGGTGTTTCTCTGCTGGACCATATTGTATTCGGCGATGGCCGGCACGTGAGTATCAAGGAAAGGAACCTGATTTGACGAAGCCGTTCAGCGCATGGAGGGTGGGTGCGGCCTATTATGCTCCGGCGTTCGCACTGGCCGTAGCGTGTTCATGCCTCGCGTACCAGGGTTACCATTGGGCGTGGATCGGCTTCGCGGTGTTCGGGTCCTTTGGGTTGTTTTCGCTGTTCTTTTTCCGGGATCCGGCAAGAGTCATTTCCGCCGAGGCGCGAGAGGTGGTCAGTCCGGCGGACGGGACCGTGTTGGCCGTCGAGGAACTGAAGGAGACGCCGCATTACAGCGGCCCGTGTCGTCGAATATCCATATTCCTTTCCATCTTCAGCGTGCACGTGAACCGCGCGCCGTTCGACGGGACGGTTCGGGATATTCGGCGCGGCGGCGGCGGTTTCCTGATTGCGTCGAAACCGCAGGCCTCCGAACTCAACGTCTCGAACGACTTGTGGCTTGACACGCCGCGCGGGCCGATGACGGTCCGCCAGATCACGGGGCTGATCGCGCGGCGCATTGTTTGCGAAGCGGGCGTGGGGGAGACCCTCGCCAAGGGACAGAAGTTTGGTATGATCAAATTCGGATCCCGTACGGAACTCTATCTGCCTATGAACGCCGCTGTGTGCGTGAAGGTGAAGGATAGGGTTGCGGCGGGAACAAGCTTGGTGGCGCGATTCCAATGAGAAAATTCCGGCGATACAAGTTCAAGCGGGAGATGAGGCGCAGGCCGATCAACGTTCTGGCGAGTTTCATCACGGCGTGCAGTCTGTACTTCGGGTTAGCGAGCATGTTCCTGAGCATGCGCGAAAAGTATGATTGGGCGGCGTTCGCGATCCTCGGGGCCCTCGTCTGCGACATGCTCGACGGCACCGTGGCGCGCATAACGAAGAGCGTGTCGGACTTCGGCAAGGAATTGGACAGTCTGTGCGATCTGGTGTCGTTCGGCGTGGCCCCGGCGGTGTTGATATATCACGCGTACTGGCGGGAGGAGCAAATGGCGGGAACACCGGAAGGGACGACGGGCTCGATCATCGCGATCATCTTCGTGGTGCTGGGCGCGCTTCGACTGGCCCGCTACAACGTCTACCAGAGCACGCAACGCGAGTCTTTCACGGGCCTGCCGATTCCCGCCGCGGGAGGAACCATCGCGACGCTCGTGTTGTTCACTAACTATTGGGAACTGAACGTTGCGTTCTGGGTCTTGGGTCCGCTGACGCTTATTCTGGCGGCGCTGATGGTCAGCACGGTTCGTTATCCCAAGGATCGGCTGAAGCGGGCCTTCGTTGTTGCGCCCCGGAACGCGTTCAGATTGCTGGCGCTATCCGGCATCGTGCTCGCGGTCATCCATTACGCGGCGACGCGGTCGCCTGCGATTGTATTTTTTCCGATCTTCATGGGATATGTGCTGTTCGGGCTTTACGATGACTTCGTGATGCGGTTTCGAGGGCGTCCCGCGGCGCCAGCGGCAGGTCCCGCGCCAGCGGGATCTTTTGGCTCGATGACGGACGCACCTTCGCCGGATTCGACCCCGCCTGATTCCGGCGAGGCGAAGAGCGGCGAAGAGCGATAATAGGCGAGTGCTTCGAGGACGAGAACCTTCAAGGCCGCGGCCATGGGCACGGCTAGAAGGAGTCCGAGGAAGCCGAGCAGGCTGCTGAACACCATGATGGCGAGGATGACCCAAACGGGTCCCAGCCCGACTTTATCGCCGACGATCTTCGGTGTGAGGAACGTGCCTTCGATGGTCTGCGCGATCCCGAAGGTAGCCGCGACCCCGAGGACGTGCCAGTCGATACCGTGCTGCAACACAACGAGGATGACCGCCGGGAGGCTTGTCAGCGCGAAGCCGAGGTACGGCACGAAACTGGCCGCGCCTCCGATGAGACCGATTGGAATGGCGAAGGGGACGCCGGAGATCAACAGCCCGATCGAGTACAGTACGCCGAGGCACGCGCAGACGACGATCTGGCCGCGCAGGAAACCGTGAATCTGCTCGTCAATCTTCGCAATGATCGCCGTCACGCGCGTGCGTCGCGATGGGGGGATCAACTCTTTGACGGAGGCGATGATTTCATCGAAATCTTTCAGGAGGTACACTGCGACAACGCCAAATACGGTTACACTTGCCACGAATTCGAGGAATGCGAGCAGATTCCTTCCTGCCGAGGACATGATCTGGGCGGCCGTTTGCCCGGCCCACTGTCCGGCGCCGGCGAACTGGAAAGCGTAGCTGCTGACAATCTGCACAGAATTTTGCTGGACGTATTCGCCGATCCGTTGCGAGATCAGGGCGCTGAGGTCGCCGGTTTGATCGCCCGGTCCGATCCACCCGGCGTAGGTCAGCACCTCAAGGACAAATGGGCGCAGTTTCTGCAGGAGCGGGTCGAACAGTGAGTAGAGTGCGCCGCCTTGGAGGCCTTCGGCGCCGGTCTGGATCAAGTGCTGCGCGCCCGCAAGGAGGTTCTGGATCAGGAACAGGGGTAGAACGAGCAGTATGACAATTGCGACGAGCGCAATCATCGTGATCGCCCAGTTGCGGGAAACGCCGCGCAACTCGATGGCGTCCACGACGGGATCGAGGATGTACGCCACAAGGAACGCGAAAAGGAGAGGAACGAGAACGGGACTCAGGATGTAGCACAGAATGCAAAGGCACACAAGGGCCGCAACGACGGCCACGGCCTGCACCCAAGGGTTCGTCATCACTGGTTTCAGCATAGGGACCCCTTCCTGACCACCGTATGCTACCACGAGCGCGTTGCTGAGACAATAGAGGCCGCTCACAATCCCCACGAAAGACTCGAGACCGCAGCAGAGAACTCGCGCAGATTGGCTCCGTGGCCGCACGAATGCTAAGAAGCGTTTGTCCTGCTCTTACATGCGAATCGTGGGCCGCTTTGTCCTGTTGCGAACGTGGAAATCGTTCGGTACACTTACTGTTTGCACGAAGGTGCGCGTGAAACCAATCGCTTGTTTGGGACCTCGACCATGTGGCTGTGGAGACCCGCCGAAATACTCTTGGGCGCGGTGTTCGTGACCGGCGCCCTGTTGAAGGCCGCGGACGTGAACCTGTTTGTGGTCCAGATAACGCACTATGGCGTTCTGTCGGATCCGGGGTTTGTGAGTGCGGCGGCGCTGGGTACGCTGTGGGTGGAGATCTGGCTCGGATGCGCGCTTGTCCTTGGC
This sequence comes from uncultured Nitrospiraceae bacterium, assembly GCA_964587655.1. Lineage (GTDB taxonomy): Bacteria > Hydrogenedentota > Hydrogenedentia > Hydrogenedentales > SLHB01 > CAZPMT01. The sequence goes on along the minus strand of CAZPMT010000027.1, from coordinate 23,751 downwards.
GCGCGCCTCTTGGGGATGGTCCACGCGGCCGTGCTCGCGCTGCTCGTCGTCTTCACCGGATTGATAGGGTACGCGTGGGCCTTCCATGGCATTCAGGATTGCGGCTGCTTCGGTCCAATCGAGATGTCCCCGGGAGTTTCGATCGGCAAGAACGCGGTCTTGATCCTTCTCTGCTTGTTTGCGTGGCGTGGCTGTTGGAGATCTCCCCAATTGAGCGCGAGCCGGCGTTCAGTGCTCATTCGGTACGGAATTTCGGTTGTGGCGGCCTGCGGCGTGGCGTCGTACGCGTATGCGCATCTCGAGGCCGCGCCGAAAAAGGACGGCGCCTTTTCGGAGTTTGTGTTCGAGGTGGACGGGGAAAAGTACGACTTGGGCATCGGTGAGTATTTCGTGCCCGTGCTAAGCATGACGTGCGACCACTGCATGGCGTCGGTGGAGAAGATCAACGCCTTGATGGAGACGCCAGGATTCCCGCAGGTGGCTGCGCTGTGTTACGAGGAAGCGGAAGGCGGCCTCGCCGATTTCGAGGCGCGGACCGGGCCCGGTTTCCCTCTGCATTCGTTGGGATCATCAATTCGAACGTTCTTCAATCTGATCGGGCAGGCTCCGCCGCGGTTCTATCTCATCCGCGACGGGCAGCCCGTGAAGTTCTGGGATGAAACGGTCCCTTCCGCGGAAGAGGTATCAGCGGCGCGCGGTGGCGCTTCCTGAAATCAGGCTCATCCGGTTTTTGCATACGTCGTCTCCACCCCATCGTGCTCGTGCTCCTGCTCGTAATCGTAATCGTAATCGAGCAAATGAGATATCGCCACGTTTCCATTTTGGAAGACTCCGCGACTTGCCGTGGCAAATTGCCATTGCCATATTTCAGGGCGCTGATGCACCCGCTGCTTATGCCAGTCAGTATTCACGGATTCACATGCAACGAGTTGTATGAATGTGGCCAGATGAGGCGCTCTCGTCACAGTTTGTCGTGGTTTGACAAACTGTGATGAAAAGCCCAGCACCATGGGAATGCTCTTCGTGGTTGTGACTGTTCGTTTCTTCGATTACGATTACGATTACGATTACGGGCAGGAGCACGAGCACGACTGGGCGGGAACGAAGTACGCAAGAACCCGAAATTGACTGCTAGGTTCCACTCTGCTATTATCTGAGAGTTGACGCGTTCCTTCTCGCGGTACATAGAGGCGTATCACCTTGCGGCTTGACCGCACCACAGTTTGTCGTGTTTTGACAAACTGTGAAGTACGGCGCAGTTTGTCGTGTTTTGACAAACTGTTGCGTGTGGCGTAGTCATCCAATAGACGAAAGGCTCATATCCGTGTCTGTAGTCATCGAAACCCACGACCTGACGAAAGTATACGAGGCTGCCTTCAGAGGCCAGGACGTCCATGCCCTCAAGAAGCTGAATCTTGAGATTCTGAGCGGGGAGATCTTCGCCTATCTCGGGCCGAACGGTTCGGGGAAGACCACCACCATCAAGCTCTTGCTTGGACTCATCTTTCCCACTTCGGGCAGCATTCAGATCCTTGGCAGCAAGGATACGGGGTCGGCGGCCATCCGAAAGAAGATCGGCTACCTCCCCGAAGGAGCGTACTACCCCGATTTCCTTAAGGGCGAGGAGGTGCTTAGGTTTTACGGCCACCTCTACGGTCTTGCCGGGGCTGAACTGACGCGGCGCATCGACCAGGCGCTCGATACGGTCGGAATGTCGCGCGCGCGCAAGCGTCTGGTGCGCGGATACTCGAAGGGTATGCGGCAGCGCATCGGGCTGGCGCAGGCGCTGCTGAATGATCCGCAGATCCTCATCCTTGACGAGCCCACGACGGGATTGGACCCGATTGCGCGCAAGGAGATCCGCGACATCCTGGCCAACCTGCGCGACCAGGGGAAGACGCTGCTGATCTCGTCGCACGAGTTGCTCGAGGTCGAGTTGATCAGCGATCGCGTGGGCATTCTTTCGGAGGGCGAATTGCAGATGTCGGGCGCGCTCGACGAATTGCTTACGAACCGGGAAGTGATGATCAGCGTTGTCGATGCGCCGGCCGAGGCGCTTGCCAAGCTTGCCGCCGGCGGCATTCAGGTCGAAGATCGGGTCGAGAATCGGGTGGCGTTGCGCGTGCCCGATACGCTGAACGTTTACCAGGCGCTTGAAATGTGCCGGGCGCAGAACCTCCCGTTGCAGAGCATCGCGCCTCGCCGCGAGACGCTCGAAGAACTCTTCGTCCGCGTGATCGGCGCGGCGGAAAAGAAAGGTTCCTGATATCTATGATGGATCATATTCGAGGCCCCTGGACCATTGCCGTGTACACGTGGCGCGAGGGAATGCGCAAGAAGCTGTTGATAGGCATCCTCATCCTGAGCATCCTCGTGATCTTCGGATCGAGCTTCATGACGGCCTTCATGACGCAAACGACCGTGGGCGACGCCCAGACGGATATCGAGGCGAAGCTCATAAAGGACATCTGCGTCACGGCGATCTCGATCTTCGGCGTGCTGATTACAATCTTCATCTCGGCTTCGGTGGTGCCGAATGAAGTGGAAAATAAGGTCGTGTATACGGTGCTGTCGAAGCCCGTGCGCCGGTTCGAGTACCTGATCGGCAAGTTCCTGGGCGTTCAACTTATCGTCATCATGAACCTTGTGCTGATGGGGGCGTTGTTCTTCATCGCGCTGTACCTGAAGCAACGCATAATGCCTACGTTGCTGCTGTGGTCGATCTTCCTGACGTACTTCGAGTTCCTGATCGTGTCGGCGTTCACGTTCGCGGTATCCTGCACGTCGACTTCCGCCGTGTTGCCGACGATCGCCGGTCTGTTCATCTACATCACTGGGAACATGACCGAGTATCTAAATGACGTGTACGTGCGCGCCGGGCAAACCGGGCAGTGGCTCGACGCGATGGTCGGGAAGGCGGCGTATGCGTTGTACCAAGTCCTGCCGAACCTTCAGAATTTCAGCCTGCGCAATCAGATCCTGTACTTGCAGCCGAACGATCCGCCGCGCGATGTGCTGATACCGAACCTGATCATATACGCGTTGATTTACGCGCTTGCCGGCTACCTCATTGCCTACTGGGTCTTCCGGCGCAAGGAGCTGTAGCCCTCAATGAAGAGACCCTCCAATATCATTCTTGCCTGTCTCCTGGTTGTCGCCTTGACGTTGGGAGCGCTCCAGGGCTGTCACATCAGGCGTCTCCGCCAATCGGAGACGTTCTATAGGTGGATTCTCGCGGAGTCGACGCAATACCGTCTGTTCCCCGACTTCAATGCGCAGCCCGCGGACATCGAGGATAAGGCCATGATGGATCGGCCCCTGTTTCAGGAGATCCTCGACGTCGCGGAAAAGGTCCTTCCGGAGCAGAGTGCGAAGGACGACAAAGGCAATACGCTGAAGAGACTCATCGCGGTCACGAGCGACGAGTCGAAAGATCGGATTATCTGGGACCTGGCGAGGGGAAGTGCGCTGGCCAAACAACGCGAAGACTTTGTGAAGTACCTCGGACAAAAGAGGCTGTCCTCCGTGGCGTCGGAGTTCGATCCTAGCGCGGTTTACGGCGAGCAGGGCGCGAACGTCGGGATCGGCAATATCTTCTTCGGCTTCCGCAAACTCGCGGCGAATTTTGTCTGGATGCAGGTGGATAGGTATTGGCATCAGGGCATGTTGCACCGGATGGTCCCTCTGATGAATACGTGCGTGGCCCTGGACCCGACTTTCGTCGATGCGTACCTCGTTGGCGCGTGGCACCTCGCGTACAATGCGACGGCCAAGATGCCCGATACGCCGGAACCTCTGAAGAAGTATTACTCGAAGTACGGGACGCGGCTTGGGGAGAAAGAGCTCTACTACTACCTTGCCGTCGATTTCCTGAAGGACGGCATCCGAAAGAATCCGCGGAACTACAAGCTGTACTTCGACCTCGGATTCTCAGTTTACGAATTGAAGTTGAAAGACTATCCGAACGCGGTGAAGTATCTTTCGGAAGCCATCCGCCACCGTCACGACCGCTGGGTGCCGCGGCAGTTGTGCATTGCCTTGGAACTGAACGGGCAGTATGAGGAGGCGCTGGCCGGTTGGGAAGATTACCTGAGGAAGTTCCCTGACAACCTTACGGCGCCGCGCTTCATCCCGCGTGAGAAGGCCTTGATCAAGGAAAGGGAAGTGGAGAAGGCCGCTGAACGCGCCCGGAACGCGAAGGACCCCGCGGAAGCTGAAGCGGCCCGGGCGGAAACGGAGCGGCTCCGTGGCGAAGCAGTGAAGATGTGGGAGGATCTGTCGGGTAGCGGTCAGGAGGAAGACCCATTTGCGGTGGGACGCATCATGCGTATGAAGGCCCAGAAGCTCATTGAAGAGCAGCGGTATCTTGAGGCGATCGCCGTGCTGCAGAACGCGTGGTCCAAGAGCGCTCCGTTCGCGACGGAAGCGCTGAACATGATCATCGACGTGAAGCTCAAGGCGGGCATTCCGCTGTCGGTTTCCGAGAAGAAGGCCGTGATGCGTCGCGAAGAAGCGGAGAAGTACAAGAACGCCCCGCCGGAAGCGACCTCGTCCGAGGGCAAGTAGCCGGCTCTTCTTGCTGTTCCCGGACGCTTGAATCCGAGGCCAGGCCCTTTCTATTCTTCTTTCCGGACGGACCAGCAGCAGTCTCAGGGAGGGACTTGGCATTGCCGGCACGGGACCTGATTGAACGAAACGTCGAAGAGGTTCGCCGCCGGATATCGGAGGCGGCGTTGCGGGCGGGGCGTGCGCCCGATTCGATCCGCCTTGTGGCCGTGGTAAAGACGGTGGGCATCGAAGAGATCCGGACGCTCCTCGAATTCGGCGTCACGGACGTGGGCGAGAATCGCGTGGAAGGCGCGCGGTTGAAAGTTGAAGTGGTGGGTTCCAAGGCACGATGGCATATGATCGGGACGGTGCAACGGCGGAAAGCTGGCGACGTTGCCGCCTTGTTCGACTGTGTGGACTCGGTGGACCGGATCGAGTCGGCAGAGGCGCTAGATCGCAACTGCGCGGAACGCGGAAAAGTGATGCCGGTCCTGCTCGAAGTCAACGTCTCCGGCGAGGCCAGCAAGCATGGCTTCACGCCGGCTGAGTTGCCTGCGGCGCTGGAGCGGATTGCGGCATTGCCGCACGTGCGGGCCGAAGGTCTGATGACAATGGCGCCATTCGTGGACGATCCCGAGGATGTGCGGCCCGTGTTTGCGGGATTGCGGAAACTTGCCGAACCGCTCGGTCTGAGGGAGTTGTCGATGGGCATGTCGAACGACTTCGAGGTCGCGATCGAAGAAGGCGCGACCCAAGTGCGTATCGGCACGGCTTTGTTTTCATAGCGAGAAGAGAGGGCATCTTTCATGAAGGAGAAGCTCGAGGCGATTCGGGCGGAAGCGGTTCAAGCGGTGGCGGCGGCGGATTCGCTGCAATCGCTGGAATCGCTGCGCGTGAAGTACCTGGGCCGGAAGGGCGCGTTGACCGAGGTGCTGCGCGGACTTGGCCAGGCGCCGCAGGAGGAACGCCCCGCGCTGGGCCAAGCCGCAAACGAGGTGAAGGCGTCGATTAGCCAGGCGCTGGATGAGTGCAAGGCCACCCTCGATGCCAAGGAAGCGGAGAAACGCTCGAAACAAGGGCGTGTCGACCTTTCCCTGCCGGGGCGGCGTCCCCGGATGGGTCACATGCATCTCATCCCGCAGGTGACAGAGGAAGTCCTTGACATCTTTTTCCAAATGGGATTCAAGGTCGCCACGGGACCGGACGTCGAGACCGAGTATTACAACTTCGACAGTCTGAACACGCCCGCGGATCATCCGGCCCGCGATTCGCACGACACTTTTTTTGTAAAGCCCGGGGTGGTACTGCGGACGCAGACTAGCCCCGTGCAGATGCGCGTCATGGAAAAGATCCAGCCGCCGGTGGCCATTGTGGCGCCGGGACGCGTATATCGCGTGGACTACGACGCCAGTCACAGTCCGATGTTCTTTCAGATCGAGGGATTGCTGGTGGATGAGGGCGTCAGCTTCGCGGATTTGAAGGGCACGCTGATGCTCTTCGTGCATAGGTTCTTCGGACCGGAAACCAAGCTGAGGTTCCGCCCGCATTTCTTTCCGTTCACGGAACCATCGGCGGAGATGGACATCTCCTGCACCGTCTGCAATGGAAGCGGCTGCCGTATCTGCAAGAACAGCGGGTGGCTCGAGATCCTCGGGTGCGGCATGGTGCATCCGGAGGTCTTCCGATATGCGAATTACGACTACGAGAAATACTCGGGCTACGCCTTCGGTTTTGGGATGGATCGCATCGCGATGCTGAAGCATGCCGTAGACAGCATCAGTTACTTGTACGAGAATGACTTACGGTTCGTGGAGCAATTCTGATATGCGCGTTTCGGTGAACTGGCTGAAAGAGTACGTTGACATTCCGGTCGGCGTGGACGAACTTGCGCACCTGCTTACTATGCTCGGCCTAGAGATCGAAGCCATCGACCGTCCCGGCGCGGATGTCAGTAAGGTCTTTACGGGCAAGATCCTGAGCATCGATCGACACCCGGACGCGGATAAGCTCGTCGTCTGCCGCACCGACATCGGCCAAGGGGAGCCGCTCCAGATTGTATGCGGTGCTGCGAACATGCGCGTAGGCGATATTGTACCTACGGCGGTTGTTGGCGCCACATTGGCTGGGAAGTTCGAAATCGCACGCCGTAAGATGCGTGGTGTCGAGTCTCAAGGAATGATGTGCTCCGCCCGCGAGCTTGGATTGGGAGAGGATCATACGGGTCTTCTCATCCTGTCACCAGATACAAAGATAGGACAAGACGCCATACCTATCTTGGGCCTGGATGACGTCGTTTTCGAGATCGAGATCACCCCGAACCGTGGCGATTGGGCCAGTATGCTCGGTATCGCGCGTGAGCTGACGGCGGCCCTTGGCGGAGAGGTTCGGTTTCCGCAGATTCGGATATCGGAGACGGACCCGGCTGCCGGGGCGCTTTCGTCTGTGCGCATCGAGAACGATGATCTCTGCCCGCGATACATTGGTCGCGTGTTGGACCATGTGAAGATCGGCCCATCGCCGGAATGGATGTGCCGGCGGCTCATGGCGGCGGGACAGCGTCCCATAAGCAACGTCGTCGATATAACAAACTACGTGCTGTTCGAGACGGGGCATCCTCTGCACGCCTTTGACTACGACCGTCTCAAGGGAAACCGCATAGTTGTGCGCACGCCGCGCGCCGGGGAAACGATAACGTCGATCGACGGCGAGGTCCGTGAACTTACGCCGGACATGCTGATCATCGCGGATGCTGAGGACCCCGTGGCCGTCGCGGGGATCATGGGCGGGCGAGACAGCGAAGTGGGAGAGGGAACGAGCCGGGTTTTCCTTGAGAGCGCGTACTTCAAGCCTTCTTCGGTTCGCCGGACGGCGCGCGGGCTTGGTATGCAAACGGAGGCGTCGATGCGATTCCAGCGCGGCGCGGATCCGGAGATGGCGCTATATGCGATCAACCGGGCGGCCATGTTGATGCAGGAGCTTTGCGGCGCCAGAGTGGCGCGCGGGCTGCTCGATGAGTACCCGCGCCGGCTTGTCCAAAAGGAGATCGCCTTGCGGTACAAGCGGTCGGACCTGCTGCTAGGCACGAAGATACCGCCGGAAACGCAGCGCCGGATAATGCAGGGTCTCGGTTTCGCGATCTTGAAGAGCTCGGACGAATCATGCACGGTTCGCGTTCCGACGTGGCGTCACGACGTTTCACACGAAGCGGACCTTATCGAAGAGGTCGCGCGACTCAACGGGTATGACAAGATCGAGACCACTCTTCCAACCGTACGTCAGACAGATATGGTCTTCGCGCCGCAGGACGCGGCGATCCGAGCCCTTCGCAAATTCCTCGTGGGACAAGGTCTGAGCGAGTTCTTCAACTGGACGTTCAGTTGTCCGGAGAACGTGAAGAGCAGCGGACTGGACGGCGCATACCTCGACATGGTGGCCCTGCAGAACCCGCTTTCGGAGAAGCAAGCGACTATGCGGTCCTCGTTGATACCGGGGCTGCTCGCAACCGTATCCAGAAACGTCCGCCACGGCAACACGAACATCCTTGCTTTCGAGCTTGGCCCTGTTTACGTTCCCGTATCTGGCCAATTGCTGCCGTACGAGCCCATGCGCGTGGGGGTCGTACTATCGGGCTTCAGCGGCGACAAGCACTGGAGCGCGCCTCAGCACGCGGTGGACCTTTACGATCTGAAAGGCTATTGTGAAGCGGTCCTGGATTTCTTCGGCGCATCGTGCGTGTTTGAGAGCGCCGAGTTCGGTCCGTTTCAGAGCGGTCAATGCGGCAGGGTGCTGATGGGAGAGGCCGTGTTGGGCTGCCTGGGGCAGGTGCGCGAAGCGATACTGAAAAGTTGCGACGTGGAGCAGCCGGTGTATCTCATGGAACTCGACATGGAGCCTTTGCTGACGCTGAAGCGTTCCGCGGCGCCGTTCAGGTCGATTCCCATGTTCCCGCCATCGCGCCGGGACATGGCGCTGGCGGTCGACGTGTCGATCCCGGCGGGCGCGATACGGGACTTGGCTGCGCAAGCCGGGGGAAAGCTCCTGAAGGCCGTGGACATCTTCGACGTCTACACGGGCAAGCAAGTGCCCGAAGGGAAGAAGAGCGTTGCGCTCAGTCTTGTGTTCCGGTCCGACGAAAGGACTTTAACGGATCAAGACACTCAGAAGGCATGGGACCGGATTTTGAGCAAACTGAAGGCCGCATTCCAGGTGGAGTTGAGATAACCGCACATTCATCGCACAGACAAGGGGTTGCAATCCCTTGTCCACAACCGCGGCGTCTTGAGGCAAGCGTCTGATGAACCCGCTGATCATTCAACGCATCAAGCAGATCAACAAGGGGATCGTGGATCTCAAGACGGAGCTATCCGAAGCCCAACGGCAACTCGAGGATCTCGCGGAGGCCCGGAACGAGTTGCAGAAGAAATGCTGGGCGCAGGCGAAGGAAAGCGCGGTATTCAGGGAACGTATCGAGGAATTGGGACCCTTGAAAGAGCAGAACGCGCGTCTGCTCGAACAAGTTTCCGAATTCGAAGAGCGCCTGCGGCGGATACTGAGCCATACTGAAACCCTCGAAGCGGAGTTTCGCTCATGAAACAGCCTTTGATTGAAGTGACGCTAGGACGGATGCGAATAAAGGCGCCGGTCATCGTTGACGAAGAGACCACGTTGCGCATCGCAGAGCAGGTCAACGCGCGCTTGGACGAGATCGAGAAACAAAGCAACCGTGTGGACAGTCTCGAATTCGCGCTGCTGGCGGCGATGTCGCTCGCGGGGGAGTTGGAGCAGGCGAAGCAGGCCATAGCGCAGGAGCGCGAGCAGTTGACGCAGTCAAGCACGGAAGACACGAAGGCTTTCTTCGCCGAGCTTGATAAGATCTCGGAAACGCTGGAACGGGGACCCAGGAAGCAAGGACCCAGGATTCTGAAGTGAGCGTGGGGGAGAGGGGCCGCGTCGAGCGCGGCTCAATACCGTCCGTAGCGTTGTATGGCCGCCATGGCGAGGCGCATGCTGGTAAGGCGCGTGCCGTTGTTAATGGAACCGGCCGTGCTGAACACAAGGCCGCGGCGTTCGCGCGCCATCTCGAAATCGCGCAGGAATTCCAGGACGATGTTCTCTTCTTCATTGCGGCAGTACGTGAAAGGGGCCAACTGGCCGTCGATGACGGCGTGTGGGAGATGCTCGCGGATCTCTGAGACCATCACAGTAGGACCGAAGTTCGCGCCGGTCAAGTCGAGCCGGCCGAGGAGCGGCAACAGGTGCGCCATGGGGGAATCCGAGTGCTGATAGCGCCGGTCCTCCGGATTCGGACTGTAGCGCGCGAACATGCCCTCGAGCACCGGGTAGCCGAACAACTCGTACATCTCCGGCGTCAAGAGGCAGCAATTGTCATCGCAGAACGAGAATCCGTGTGGTGCGCCCGTATTATGGTCCGACATACGGGCGGTCTCCGCCCGTATTATGGACCGAGATACGGGCGGAGTGTACCCGGCTTCCTCATCCAGCACGCGTGCAATTCCGAGCATCGTGTTGAGAATGGCGCGGCTGAACCGCGCGGCAAGGCCGGGTTTCTCCAGGATAAGAAAGATCAGGTCTTGAGCCCCGTAGATTGAAGCCGCAAAGGTCACGGGACCGCGTTGACCGCGATAGAGGTTGGGACGGACGCCCATTGCCGTGAGCCTCTCCTTTTCCTCGTGCCAGTTCTCCGGCAGGATGAAGCTCCGAATGTCGCGCGATTCGACCCGATCAAGGAGCGCCTCAAGCGCATCAGGGCCGTCAGCGGATTCTTGCAGCCACCACGACTGGTCCACCCAGATATTCTCGGCCTCGAAAACGTCGTGGAGGCCCTTGACGGGGGGATACTCGAGGCGCGGCTCTCTTGGCTCTTCCGATAGGATGCGCCGGCCCACGATCTTCTCCGCTTTATCGTTGTAAGCCTTGTTGAGGGACAGCCGCCAGGCGTCGTCGTGGTCATATCGCCAGAAATCCTCTTCGATCCCGAGTTCCGCATAGACGCACTCGTTTGTGAGGACTGCACCCAGCGGAACCTGAGGGATATCCGCCCGTATTATGGTCCGAGATACGGGCGCGCCGAAGGGATTTGCGCGGGAGATCGCCTGGTCGTCCCAGAAACGCTCGAGGTCCACCGGCGCCAGCCCGTCATCCAGTCGTCCGCCGGGCGCCCACAGTTTGTCGTGGCTTGACAAACTGTGACCGTGCATCTCTCTAACCAACTCACGGGCCATCGCCGCGTGTTCGGGACGATACGGGGTCAGAATGGACATCAGACTACAGCCTCTCTGGGATTGGCGCTGAGTCTAGGACAGAATGCGCGGGCAACGCAAACGGGCGCTGAGAACTTAGCTTGTGCGAAATCTGGGGACATCGAGTCCCGCATTCCTTCGCACACAGTAGAACGACTTCGCCGGTACTGGATCTCATTTTGGGGCCTTGCGCTCCGCGATGCAATTTCACATTCTATCGTGAGATATGATGCGGTAAGTTGACAGTTGGCGTGCGCACGATTACGCTGTCAGTGTACCATCACTCTGGCAATTCAGGAGGAAGCGAGATGAGCCGTATGCAGGTTGTTCTCGGCTTTGATATGGAAACGGACGTCGGAAGTTGGACGCCGTTCTACGAAGGCCTGGTGCATGGAACGCCCGTAATTCTCGATATCCTGGATCGGCACAAGGTCACGGCCACGTTTTTCTTCACGGGCGACGTCGCGCGCAAGCATCCCAAAACCGTAGGGAGCGTTAAAGCAAGGGGTCATGAGATCGGCGCTCATACGCTTTTCCATGAAACTATCGGCGATTCGCTGTTTGACATCCCGGGCATGATGCCGGTTCTCGCGGAGGAAGTCCCGAACCGTTTGCGGCTGTGCACGGAATGGATTGAAGATGTCGCGGGTGTGCGTCCGGTGTCGTTTCGGTGTCCGCGCCTTTTCGGATCGACGGCCGTGCTGAACGCCCTGGACGCTCTGGGATATGTGGCGGATGCGACCTATCCGATGTTCTATTACCGCGAACGATTACGGCCCTATCATCCCAGCCGCGAGGACTGGACGCAGGAAGGAGATCTGCGGATTGTCGAACTGCCGAACTGGGGTGGGGAGGCAGAAAAAAAGAACAACCTGCCTACGAACCAGGCGTAGAGATACTGAACACGG
>CAZPMT010000027.1:0-12025 GCA_964587655.1 uncultured Nitrospiraceae bacterium | reverse complement strand
GGCCGCGACATGGATCAGTGGCCGGTATTTCGCACCGAAAGCGCGCAAGCCCTGCTTCGCCATATCGACGGTTTTGTGGGCTACTGTCAAGCCCGAGACGTGGAGCCGTTCCTCTGCTTCTACTTCCACCCGTGGGAATTTCATCCCATGCCCGAGGGCGAGATCCATTACGGCGAGGGGGCGGTTCGTCCGGACCCGTTCATCACAAGGAACTGCGGCCCCTACGCCGCGGAACAACTGGATTCTTTGATCAAGACGCTCCTGGATCGTGGGGCCGAGTTCGTTCAAGCAAGACAAGCAGCCAAGGAGACGTGACCGCGAACATCCATTGCAGGGATGCACTTGCCGCGTTCCTCTGCTATCATATGAGGAGGAGGTAACGATGAAAGGTTCCGTTGCGCAGGAGATTGCCAGACAGGTGAAAGTGCTTCCAGACGATCTACAACGCCGGGTGTTGACTTACGTCGAGACACTGAAGGCGCCCGCCCAACGCGGGGTTCGCGGCTCGCAATTGTTGCGTTTTGCCGGCGCCATTCCGTCCCGCGACCTCAGGCGCATTCGCAAAGCCATTGAAACGGGTTGCGAAGGAGTGAACTCGAGTGAGTGGTAGATTTCTGCTCGACACCAATATTGTCATTGCCTTGTTTGCCAACGACGCTCAGGTAGTCGTCCGTTTGCAGGATGCCGGTGAAGTCTTCGTGCCCAGTATCGTCGTTGGCGAGTTGTACTACGGGGCACAGAAGTCGGGCCGGACAGAACAGAACCTTGCTCAGGTTGACGATTTCGCCGCGAGCAGCAGCGTACTGGACTGTAATCTCGAAACCGCGCAGTGGTATGGGCAGGTAAAAAGCAGGCTGCGCAGGAAAGGGCTGCCCATTCCAGACAACGATATTTGGGTCGCAGCCACAGCGCTTCAACACAGCCTGATCCTTGCCACGCGTGACCTTCATTTTGCAGGAGTAGATCGTCTGGGGGTTGAAATGTGGTAGGAGATGCTCAGCGGCGTCTTGCGCGCCGAAGTTCTGGGTGTCTTGTTACTTACGGGAGGTGTAACATGTACGCAATTCCCAAGACAGAATACGAAGAGCGGATCAAGAAGTTTCAGCGGAACATTCGCGAGGCCGGACTGGATGCGGCGCTGGTGCATTCCAATGAGGCCGATTTCGCGAACGTGCGGTATCTTTCGGAGTATTGGCCGACGTTCGAGTCGGCGGGCGTTTTCGTCCCCGCGAAAGGCGCCCCGGTGCTCATCATCGGCCCGGAAAGTGAAGCCTACGCCCAAGGGCGCAGCGTTATCCCGCGTATCGCCATGATGGTCGAATATCGCGAGTCCGCTGACCCGGAATATCCGGGCATTCCAGTGGCGCATTTCAAGGACGTAGTGAGGACGGCAATGCGCGGACGCGCGCTAAAGAAACTCGGCCTTGTCGGCTTCTCCATCATGCCGCTTCCGGTCTACTTCAGTCTGCAGCGGGAATTGCCCGGCGTCGAATTGGTTAAGGCCGACGACACGTTGATCCGCCTCCGCACGGTCAAGAGCGCGAACGAGATCAGGCTGATGAAGAAGGCGTATCAGATCAGCGAGAAGGCCATCGATGCCATTCTCGGCGAAATGCGGCCCGGCATGACGGAACTCCAGGTGATCGGCATCGCTCAGCGCGAGATCTACAAGCACGGCGGCGAATACGAAGGCCACGCACTCTATTGCTTCTGCGGTCCCGGCACAAAGCACGCGATTTCACGTCCGACGCACAACACGATCAAACGCAATGAGATCATCCAGCTCAACATCGGCGCGCGCGTCGGCGGGTATTCGTCCAGCGTTGGTCTGCCGTGCTCGATTGGCAAATTGCCAGCGCGCAAGAAGCGGCTCGTCGAATTCGGCCTCGAAGCCCATTTCAAGACCATCGAGTTGATGAGGGGCGGCAAGCCCGCCGCCGACGTCGTGCGCGCATATGAAGACTTCGTCGAACGCAGGGGATTCAAGAAGCACATGCTCTACGGGCCCTGCCACGGGATCGGCATGATGGAAGTCGAACGTCCCTGGATTGAGTCTACCTCGACCTATGCCCTTGAGGAAAACATGACGTTCCAGGTCGACACTTTCTTCCAGGACAACGACTTCGGTCTACGCTGGGAAAACGGCGTTCGCGTAACGAAAACGGGCGTCGAACGACTGTCCCGGAAGTACATGAAGATCGTCGAGCTTTGAGACGCGCACACGATAGAATTGCGATGGGAATTTCTATTCAGGCTCGATTTCGAGGAGCGAACGGCAGACCCCCTCGTAGCCTACGTTGTTGGGCAGCGAGCCAAGCTTCTGGCTGGCCGATTCGAGACTGAGGTAGACGTTCACGCCGACGTCCCAGAAGTGGAGACAGCCGTCCTCGATCTTGAGGCCGCCCGAGTTCTGAGGCGCGAAGATGAACCCATGGATACCGCACTCTCTGAAGCCGCATCCTAATCTGGCAAGCTCGGCGTCCAGTGTGTCCATGGTCATCCGCACGTTCGCGACCATCTGCATGGTGAAGTCCTCCCGGTTCACAGGCAAACCCCTTACACCACGATGAAATTGTAGATCCGTTCGTGTGTCCTGTCAAGGGGGTTTGAGCAGCTTTTGAACGGGCCACTCGGAATTGGTAGTATCGCTTTCGATTTCTTGGTGGGAGTTCAATGAGAAGGGAACGGTTGCGATATGCGTTTCATTGACATGGCCGTGTTGGTCGTCTACTTCGGCGCGATGGCCGCGATGGGGCCTTATTTTGCAAAGCGGACGAAGACGACGGAGGGATACTTCCTCGGCAACCGCTCGTACGCGGGGTGGCTCATCGGGATATCGATGTTCGCGACGTCGATCAGTTCGATCACGTTTGTGGCTTACCCGGCGGACGCGTTCAAGACGGCGTATCTGCGGCTGTTGCCGGGTTTGATGCTGCCGATAGGGGTGCTGATCGCCGCGTTTGTTTTTCTGCCGTTCTTCCGGCGTGCGCGGGTGACGTCGGTGTTCGAGTATCTTGAGAGCCGGTTTGGGCCAAAGACGCGGCTGTATGCTGCGTTCATGTTTCTCTTTGGCCAGGCGATCCGGCTGAGCATGATCCTTTACCTGGTGTCATTGTTGATGGAGGAACTCACGGGTTGGGATCGGACGACGTGCATTCTTCTCGGGGGCAGCGTTACGGCGTTCTACACGGTGTTAGGCGGTATTGAGGCGGTAATCTGGACGGATTTCGTGCAGTCTATCGTGCTGGTGGTTGGGGGATTGCTGTGTCTGGCGATTATCGTGGTCAAGCTTCCAGGGGGTTTCGGGACGATCATCTCGACGGCGCTCGCGGATGGGAAGTTCATGTTGGGCGACTTGAACAAGGCGACGGGGCAGTTAGAACCGGCTCCGTGGTATCCGTCGCTGATGCATAAGACGGTTTTCATGATGCTGTTGATCGGGTTGAACAACTGGCTGACGGAATATAGCAGCAATCAGAACGTGATTCAGAAGTACTGTGTCGCGAAGAGCGCGAAGGAGGCGCGGAAGGCCATGTGGATCTGCGTGCTTTGCAGCGTTCCCACGTGGATATACTTCATGTTTCTCGGAACGAGCCTGTACGTGTTCTATAAGGTCATGCCGACGCCGGAAACTCAGGCGATGCTTTCGGGCGCGGAAAAGGCGGAGAAGATCCTGCCGTATTTCATCACGCACATGATGCCGCAGGGCGTGTCGGGTCTTGTAATTGCGGGTGTGCTTGCTGCGGCGATGTCTTCGCTCTCGTCGAGCATCAATGCGATGTCGGCGGTGGGCGTGGTGGACATCTACAGACGCCACATTTCGTTGGGCCGCGAGGATACGCACTATGTGACGGTCGCGAAGGCGCTCTCGATCGCGGCGGCCGCGATCATGATCGTGGGGGCCTTCGTTCTCGCGGCGGCCGACAGCAAGACGCTTCAGGATACGGCCACGGAACTTGCCGCGCTGACGTCAGGCGGTCTTCTTGGACTGTACCTGCTTGGGTTTGTCACGAAGCGTGCGAGTGCGCGCGCGATTGGGGTGGGGATTCTGTTTTCGTTCGGGTTCACGTGCTGGATGGCTGCAAGCAAGCTCGGCTGGCTGCCGGAATCGCTGCCGGCAGGCGTGAGGGCGCCGATCGACAACTACTACACGGGCATCGTGGCCAACTCCATCATGTTTGCCCTGGGCTACTTCTTGTCTTCCGTGTTTCCGAAGCATGAGAAGGACTTGAGGAATCTAACGGTGTTTACGCAAGATCGTACGCCGCTTGATTGAAGATTGGAGCAGGGTTACCGGCTTAGGGGAATCATGCCGTGGCAGCTCCCGCCGAAAGGCGATACAGTATCTCGGAGGTCAGCGAGTTGACGGGGGTGTCGCTGCATGTCCTTCGGAACTGGGAACGGCGCATCGGCAAGCTCAGGCCGAAGCGGACGCGGTCGGGGCGCCGCGCGTACAGCGATGAAGACATCGCGCTGATTCGTACGGTTAAGTATCTTGTCAAGCACAAGGGCGTGACGCTTGCCGGGGCGAATCGCATTATCAATCAAGAGGGCCACAAGGGCGTCCTGCCGAAGTCGCCCGAAAGCGCATTGAACCTGATCAAGAAGATGCAGGCGGAGATCCATTCGATGCTGGAAGAGTTGAAGCCGCTGGTCCTGGAAGCGCGCAAGCGGAAGGGTTAACAATTTCCGCCGGCAACCGGGCAACATCCAAAGCCACCCGGGCTTCGGACACCCTTTCGATGTTCAGTACCCGATGGCGCACCCGTCCTTGCGCGGGTCGGACCCGCCGAAGTAGCGGCGCGGATCTTCCTCGCGCCAAATGCCCTGATATCCGCCGGCTACATCGATCTTATCGCTGACCTTGTGGCCCATGTCCGTGAGCGCCTGCCGCGTGGCATCTGGGATTCCAGGCTCCAGCGTCACGACGCCGCCCCCACGCGCGCGTGTTCCGGCGGGTGACGAACTGCCGCCATGCTCGACGCGGGGCTGGTCGCCCGCCTGTTGGGGCGACATGCCGAAATCGATCAGGTTCATGAGCACCTGAGAGTGTCCCTGCGGCTGGAAATCGCCTCCCATCACGCCGAACGAAAACACAGGCCGCCCTTCCTTGGTCACGAACGCCGGGATTATCGTGTGGAACGGGCGTTTGTGCGGCTCGAGCTTGTTCCGGTGCGCGGGATCGAGCGCGAACGACATGCCGCGATTCTGCAACGCAAATCCGAGATCGTCCGGCACGATGTGCGAGCCCCATCCGTGGTAGATGCTCTGGATGAGCGACACCATATTCCCGTCGTTGTCGGCCGTGGTGAGATAGATCGTCTCGCCGGCCCCCCGCTCGCCCGGAAGCACGTCAGTGGCCGCGCGCTTGGCGTCAATGCGCTTTGCCCTTTGCCTGCCGTACTCCTTCGAGATCAGCCACGCCAGCGGCACGTCCGCGAATTCCATATCGGCGTAATAGATCGCGCGGTCCTCGTAAGCCAGCTTCTTCGCTTCGATGAAGAGGTGCAGTTGCCGCGGGCTGTTCGGCCCCAACGCCGCGATATCGAACGTCTCCAGCATGTTCAGGATCTGAAGCACGGAGATGCCCTGTCCGTTCGGCGGGATTTCCCACACGTCGTAACCGCGGTAGCTCGTGGTCGCGGCATCCACCCACGTGGCCTTGTGATCCCGAAAATCCTTCAACGAAAAGCGCCCCCCGTTGGCCGCCGAATACTTCGCGATGCGCTCCGCGACCTCGCCTTCGTAGAATGCCCTCAGCCCATCTTTCGCGAGCAACGCATAGAAATCGGCAAGCGTCTGATTCCGGAAGATGTCTCCGAAGCGCGGTATGGTCCCCTCCGGCGCGAAGGTCTTTGCCAGCGTGCGAGACGCTTTCGCATCGAAATCCCAATCGCTCGCGATAATCGGCGAGACGGGGAATCCTTCGCCCGCGTACCGTATCGCGGCATCGAGAAGCTCCGCCGGCTTTCGCGTGCCGAAACGAGTCAGCAACGCTTCCCATCCGCTGACGCATCCCGGGACGTTCCACGCCAGGGGGCTGTAACTCGGTATGGACGCAAGCCCCATCTTTCGCGCGTCGTCGAGACTCCAGTCATACGGCGCGCGGCCGCTCGCGTTCAATCCGAACAGTTTCCTTTCCTTCTCGACCCAGACAATGGCGAACAAGTCGCCGCCCGGCCCGCAATTCATCGGCTCGACCACGCTCAGGGCGGCGTTCGCGGAGATGGCCGCATCGATGGCGTTGCCACCGGCTTTGAGAACGTCGATGCCTGCCATGCTCGCCAGCGGCTGGCTGGTGCAGACGATGCCGTGCCGGCAAACCACCGTTGATCGGTTCTTGTTGCGGTTCTTCAGCATGTCTTCTCTAATGCGCATCGCCGATCTCCTCGGTCTTTCCGTTTCGGTGGCGGCGTATGCTTTACGAACCGGGCCGCCAACATTCAGTCCGATAACCGTCGAAGCGGATGCCGCTCCGGCCATCTGCAGAAAACGTCTTCTCCTCATGGCTTCCTCTCAGAGCTTGTGAAAAAAATCAAAACCGCACGCCGTAACGCAGGCATCTTGCCTGCAAAACCGCAGGATTTTGGCCCAAGCGCAGCAGGCAAGATGCCTGCGTTACGGCAACTTCCTATTCTTTCACAAGCTCTCACTCATGTTCTTTTCCGCGTTATCTCTTCTTACCGTGCTTTACCTTGCGCAAAGCCACCGCACCTTCGATCCACATCGGCAAGTATAGTAGATCCGGTCCGGTCCGTAAAGGGTCCGTGGCGCGCAGCGCCTGTTGACTGCGCGACAATGATCGATTGGACTACGCATGCTTGACGATCTGCGCGTGTGTCTGCGCAACGCATGTGCAGGCAACAACTTATGAGATCGCAACATCTGGGCTGGCTCGGCGTGGGCTTCCGTGCAAAACCCAATATATAGTGGGTGAACTTTCTGCTTGCATATATGTAGTAAACGTGATAACATCAAGCCGATATATGGTGTAGCTCTAGGTGATTTATGCCACATGTTGTGTAGGCGTTTGTAGACGGGGAGCAGGGCATTGCGCATCGGACGCGGAACCGATATCGAGCCGAGCGGCAAGGAGAACCCATGAAGACGCGAAGTGTATTGGTGTCGTTTCCAAGCTATCGTTTTTCAGTCCAAACGTTACTGCCAAACCATCGGCTGGCCGCGCTTGCGGCAAGCCTGAATGAGGCGGGGCACAAGACCTGTATTTACGACTACGGTACGGCCTCGATGCTGGACCGTCTCTTTCCTCAGAAAGCGCAGGCCACCGCGCAGGGGATTGCGGATCGGATCCTGTCCGATCCGACCGCTGGGTCGCTTTCGACCTTGTCGGCCCTCTGGCAGTTGCGCGGGATGGACCGCGCGTTGCGCGTTGAACAAGAGACCGTAGCGATCCGGATTGCTGAGGAAATCGCGGCCGAGAAGGGCCTCGACTTTGTCGTGATGGATATCGATGAGCCTGAGGATCTCAAGGGCACGCTGACCCTTGCGACCCGTTTGCGAGCCCTGGCGCCAACGCTTCGGCTGGCGGCGGTTGGCGCATTCGCCGAGGGCTACGCCGAGACGTTGCTTCGCGTCACGGACGTCTTTGACTGCGTCAGCGTGCAGGATGCCGATTGGAGCCTTGCGCGCTGGGCGGAAGGCCTTGACCGCCCGGACACGTGGCGCCTCATCCCCAACCTAGTCTATGCCCAACATGGCTACATCCGCCCGACGGCGGAGTGCGTCGGGCTGGACCTCGAGTCTCTTCCCGCGCCCGCTTACAATGAAGAAATCTATCCTGCCCTTGCCGGCAATGAGAAGCTTCGCCTGTTTGGAGTGGAAGTGGCGCGATCGAGCGTTTTCGAAACGGCGCCTCGCACCCGTTCGCCGCGCGTTATCTGCGATGAAGCTGTCCGGTGGATGCGCGAGTCCGGCGTACGCGCCTTCCGGTTCCTGGGGCCGGAGAGCCCTGCGTCCCACGTGGATGCCCTCGCCTACGAGATTCTGTCGCGCGGACAGACGATGTGGTACAGCCGCACTGGAACCATCCATGATGCCCGGCTTCAGTCCTTTGCCGCCCTGAAATCGTCGGGTTGCCAGGCCATGAGCTTCGACGTCGGGACCGGCAGCCAGATGCTTCTCGATGATTTCTACGGACGGGCCTTCGGCATTAGCGAAACGGAGAATCTGCTTCGCGCCAGCAAACTCTCCGGCATCTTCACCGTAGCCGGCTTCACGTATCCGTGTGCCGCGGATGACTACCACACCCGCGCCGAGACCCTGCGCCTCGTCGAGCGCACCCGCCCGAATGCGGCCTACGTTAACTTGCCGTCATTCTCGCTTGCTTCTTGGACACGGGGCTGTAACCCGTTGCACCTTAGGAAGGGAGATGCGCGGCGGGCTCTCAACGTAGTTCCCGACGAATACATCCGCTACGTCATATCAGGACGCGACCGCTTCTCACTTCCCGTCCTCAAGAACCGCAATGCGGGGTATTATCGGCGCGTGCGTTCCTTGGCGGATGTCCTTCGGGAGAACGACGTCCTTACGCGCGAGTTCGCCGGAATCGGCGTTTGCCCGGCCCTGACGGCGGAGACGGCGCTCGTCGCGCGTGTCTGTGGCTATGAAGGACAGGAGGAGGATTTCAACACGCTGTTCCGGCAGCGGCTTTTCACTGGCGATGCTACTGGCGTGGCAGCGGCCGTTGCGCGTTTCAACAGCCGGGTCGCCACGCTGGCGAACATGGTTGCATTCAAGCCGTTTACGCCGGTCTTGGCTGCCGTGGGCAACTAGCCCATGTGAATGTGACAAAGGATTGCAACTCCCTGTCTAAGGTTATGTTATAATATACTCTGCGTAGTTCGCCCTAGCAACCACGGGATCAGAGGCAATGATAGAGACCAACGGTCATTATGCGACAAGGGGTTGCAACCCCTTGTCTAAGATGCGGCAATCAATTGTCATAACGGGGATCGGCGTGCTCGCCTGCAACGGGCTCGGGCGGACCGCCTTCTGGGACGCCCTCAAGAAAGGCGCGTCCGGGATCCGGTTGCTGGACCGTTTCGATGCGACTGAGTTTCCTTGCCAAATCGCGGGCCAGCTTTGGGACTTCAATCCCGATGACTTCATGAAGAAAAGCGTCGTTCGGAACTGGCACCGTCATGTCCACCAGTCCGTGGCGGTCTCCAAGTTGGCCGTGGCGGACGCAGAACTTCCGCAGGCCGGCTACGACCCGGAACGTCTGGCCGTGGGCATCGGCACGAGCGTTGGCAATCCAAACGAGGCCTACCAGGCTTCGCACGAGGCTTACGAGTCAAAGGGGTTTCGCAAGATCGCCAAACTGGGCGGTTCCGCATTCGCCGGCCACTCTGCAACCGTTCACGTCAGTATCGACCTCGGTCTCCAAGGACCAGCCATCACAATAGCCAGCGGTTGCGCCACCGGTCTTGACACTCTGGCCTGGGGAATCGGCCAAGTCCGTTCCGGGCGCGCTGACGCTGCCCTGGTTGGGGCGACGGAGTCTCCGATCTTCCCCATGTCGTTTGCCGCGGCTTGCTCTCTCGGCATTCTTTCAAAACGCAATGATGCCCCCGAAAAGGCCATGCGTCCCTTCGATCGCAATCGCGACGGTATTGTGCTGTCGGAGGGCGCCGTGGCCCTGGTGATCGAGCGGGAGGATTACGCGCGGGCGCGGGGTGCTCGGATTCTCGCCGAAGTCATAGGTACAGGGTCCTCATCCGAGGCCGGGAATCCCCTCATTCTGGGCAAGGATGGGGTGGCGCTTTCGCGCGCCATCGAAAGCGCCCTGCGCGACGCCGGCATTCAGCCAAAGGAGGTGGAGCATATTGAGGCCCATGGGGTATCGCTCGATATGTATGATCGGTGCGAGACTCAAGCGTATAAGCGCACCTTTGGAGACCATGCGTATCGGATCCCCATTTCCGCCGTGAAATCGATGTGCGGGCAAGCCTATGCGGCTGGTGGATTGCTCGGCGTGGCCGCGGCGATCATGACGTTGAACGAGGGCGTTGTGCCGCCAACAGTCAACCTGGATGACCCCGATCCGCAATGCGACCTGGACTACGTGCCACACCTGGCGCGTTGCAACGACATTAGCACCGCACTAATAACAGCGATCAGTTTCGGCGGCACGTACAGCGCTTCCTTACTCCGCCGAATGAACTGAGCGAATGGCCGACCGCCGTGAGGTCCCGGCTCTTTGCGGGCGTTGGGTGAAGCAAGACGAGAGGGATTTGAGCTTGCAGTGGTGATGAATATCTTCACAAACACGATGCTGCTGGTGCTGTCCGCGGCATTGAGTTGCGTTCTCGGTGCGATTGTCCTTTACCGCAATCCCTGGAAGCGCACACACCGGCACTTTGCGCTGCTCTCATTCAATATGGGGCTGTGGTCCCTTGGAGTTCTCTCCATTGTCCATTCCGGAAGCGCGGATTCCGCACTATTCTGGCTCAGGGCAACGTTTGTAGTGGCAAGTTTCCTTCCGGCAACGTTCTACCATTTCATCGCCTATTTCCCGCACCAGCGATTCGAAGGGGTGAGAATAGTCTCAGTCGCACTCTATGTGATTGGCTGTCTGCTGGTCATCGGCGCGTTCACTCCCTGGTACGTGACTGATATCGTAATCCAAAGCGATCAACCTCCCCTCGTGATTTATGGGCCGGTGTTCTTTGTATACCCCGCGATGATTGTGTACGGCATGGTGTTTGCCTTTGCGAACCTCGCCCGAAAGGTCCGAAGAGCCACCGGCATCGAGCGCAGGCAGATTGAGCACGTTCTCATGGCGATCTTCCTGAGCACCACTCTCGCCTCGGCTACCAATGTCCTTGCACCCGTTTTTCATGTTGGCACAATGGAGTCGTACGGGCCGATCTTCTTCGTCTTGATGATAGGCGTTTTTGCCTACGCAATGGTGCGCTATCATCTAATGGACATCTGGGTCATCCTGTCCGGCACCACCGTCTATGCCATCGTCACCGCCTTCGTCGTGTTGACGTTTCTCGGGACCGTCTCCATCGTGCACTGGGTCTTTAGCAGCGGCGGACGCAGTGGCAACCTCGTGACCACCATTCTAGCCGCACTCATCATAGCCCTCGTCTTGCAGCCGCTTAAGGAACGCTTACAGCTTATTGCCGAGCGCAGCCTCGCCAAACGCCACTATGACGTCAACCGTCTCTGCGCCAGAATCACCCAGAACGCCGCTCAGATTGTCCGCCTGGATCAACTTCTGGACTCGGTCGCGCGCGAGATCATCGACACCATGGGCGTGGACGTTGTCCGCGTTCTGCTCCGTGACGAGAACGAGCCGGCGCTTCTGGCGACCGAGTACTCGAGCGTTCCGGATGATCCCAGGATCCTGACTCGCGAACACGTCGCTCTGATCGACTACCTTACCTTGCACCCCGAACCCCTCATCCTCAAGAAACTCTTGCACGAACGGCGAACGGACACCCACATGGTAATTGCGCGGCACCTCGCGGAACTCGAGGCGCACCTCTGCCTGCCGCTCCGCACCCGCTCGGGCGTCCTGGGCATTCTTGCCTTGGGAGAAAAGGCCTCCGGCGATATCTTCTCCGCCGACGACCTTACCGTCTTTGGCACCGTGGCAGGTCCGCTGGGCACGGCCATCGAGAACGCCCGCCTGTATCTCAAGATCGAGAAGGTGAACCTCCACCTCGCAAGCATGCTCACAAGCATGCGCGGCGGCGTCGTCGCCGTGGATGCGGAGGGGAAGATTACGACAATCAACGCCAGCACCGTTGAAATGGTGGGCCCGGCGAAGGTTGGCCAGGATCTAGACGTTCTGCCTCATCCCATGTCGCAACTGCTGCGGACCACGCTGCAAGACGCCAGGGGCATCAGCGATTTCGAAACAATCGTCATCGGCCCCGATGGAGAAAGTATTCCCGTCGTTATATCCTCTTCCTGTCTGGGCGTCCCGACAGCGGAAACTACGGCGCCATGGCCATGATTCACAACCAAACCCAGATCAAGCGCCTCGAGCGCC
>CAZPMT010000026.1:0-51544 GCA_964587655.1 uncultured Nitrospiraceae bacterium | reverse complement strand
CCCGCTTCTCATCCTCCCACGCGAAAACTCGACTCCTTACATGCGGATCGGGGCCCCGTTCCTTGACTTTTTCGCGCTGTCTTGCTACTCTATCCTCGCGGGTGAGGGAATATGGGATCTTAGGGCTGTTGGCGCGTCAGTCTTTCAGCATCTATTTCAGCGTCAGGCGGCTTTTCCCTGAATGCGGGTTTTCAAAGAAAGGAGGAGGGGCGAGATGAAGACAACAGTGGCGATTTTGGTAGGGGGCGCCATAATGTTCTTTGGAATGGCGCAGGCTACGGTTATTCAAGAGGACTTCGAGGGTTGTACGGTGGGACCTGGGGTGCCGGCGGACTGGCGCGCCCTAAATAACGGCCCTGGATCCACGTGGGAGATAGCACAAGTCGACAGCAATAAGGTGATGAAGATCGTATCGGGTCCGCCTTCCGGAGGCGGCGACGGCGGGGCGGGTCCGGACAACGGTACCGGTTGGTACGTTGAAAACTTCGATATGCAGACTTCGCTGTGCATTCTGTCGGGCCGAGGAGGCGGCTTGGCCATAGGCCAGTTCGAAGGTCAAGCCTATGTGGGCAACTCTTATTTTGTCGAGGTTCAAGTTGATTCATGCGTCGTCGGACTGGTGGAAGAGGGCCTTTCCGCGGGCAGCAACACGATGCAAGCCGTGTATCTCCCGCCCGGCAGCATCGTATACAACCAATGGTACGACCTGCGGATGGTATCCACCGGGACAACGTTCCAAGTCTGGTTCAGGCCGCATTCGACTGCTCCGTGGCAACCCGCCGAGAAGATCATAGAAGTCCCACAGGACCTCCTGCATCCTGGACACAAATCCTACGTCGACGGGTTGGCCTGTTGTTACGCCCAAAACGGGGGCGGGCCGTCAACGGTATTGTTTGACGATTTCCTGCTCGAAGCGGCGCCGTTCCCTGCCGCGTCGGCGTTCACCGATGACTTCGAGAACTCGGTTTACAGCCTGGACAACTGGTCGCAGCACTGGTGCGTCCTTGATTTCCCGGCGTTGGACGGCAGTCAAGTCGCGCACCTCACCACCCAAGGCCGCGCCGGAGGTATCGGGATTGGCTTGGCCAAGCAGCATTATACGCACAACTTCGTCATGCGCGCCTCGATATATGTTCCCGAAGGGTTTGACGGCGGTGTCGTCTGGGGATGGGAAGGCACCCAGACCACAGACGTCTGTTACGTCATTGAGGTCGGTCGAAACGCGAGCCAGGTCTCTCTCGTACTTAATGAACAGTCCGCGGTTCCCCCTACCATACGCATGGGCACGCACGTGGGACCGGCGGTAGCAGGTGTCTACTGGTACAACTTTGAGGTAGTGGCCGACTACGAGCGTTACTACGTGTGGTGGTGGCCCCG
Source organism: uncultured Nitrospiraceae bacterium (assembly GCA_964587655.1). Taxonomy (GTDB): domain Bacteria; phylum Hydrogenedentota; class Hydrogenedentia; order Hydrogenedentales; family SLHB01; genus CAZPMT01. Next base: position 50,167 of record CAZPMT010000026.1, on the reverse strand, counting down.
CGGCGAGGCCCAGCCTGCGAGTCCTGTCATAGACGTGGCTCAGGACATGGCGCATCCGGGTTACCGCTTGATGAACCTCGGCGCAATCGGCCTCTGGGTAGACAGTTATAAACAAGGGTACTTCGATGATGTTCACTTCGACGGCACGGCGGTCCCCTCGCAGAACACGTCCGAGGGCAGCAACGTCACCGTCGAACCTGAACCAGGGTTGAACATGACATTCGATACCGTTGCCGAGGGCGGCACGACCACGGTCGAGATAAGCACCGAGGCCCCCGGCGGCGGACCGGGCGGCCTGGAATTCCAGGGGATGTACTATGATATCGACACGACGTGCGTCTACAGCGGCCCCATCACCATTTCCTTCGCGTACGACGACACCGGCATGACGCTCGAGCAGGAACAGAATCTGCGCTTGATGCACTGGCTGACAGCCGACCAGATGTGGGTCGATATTACCGTGCTTCCGGTTGATACCGTCAACAATGTCATATCAGGCGTTACCGATTCTCTTTCGATCTTCGCTATTGCGTCGCTGCCGCTTTTCCAGGGGTTCCTGCAGCCGATCAACATGCCTCCGGTCCAGATAAGCGTGTTCAAGCAAAAGAGCACGATTCCGGTTAAATTCAAGTTGCTGAACGCCGCCGGCCAGCCCGTACCCGACGCACAGGCAACCGTTTGGGTCCAAAAGGTATCCAACGGTGTACCGGGCGACGTCAATGAAACCGTGCAGTCGACTCAGCCCGACGGCGGAATCAGTTTCCGGTACGACGCCGGTTCCGGCCAGTACATCTTCAATCTGAGCAGCAAACCGCTTTCCCCAGGCGTCTACCGCGTTCATGCAAGAATCATAGACGGTCTGATGGACAAATGGGCCGATCTGGCGATTAGATGATAGCTCGACGCGGGCCCTCGTGCAGAAAGCATCGGGGCCCGCGTAATCATCTTAGCCGCAAGTTTCCGGGGCGCCGCGCCCGCGTGCTATTCTTCCGGCTTCATGAAGACAAGCGATCTTGATTACGCGCTTCCGAGGGAACTCGTCGCGCAGCATCCCTGCGAACAACGCGATGCGTCTCGACTCCTCGTGGTTAACCGCGCCGATGGAAGCATGAATACGGACGTGTTCCACAACATCGCGGAATACCTCCGCGCAGGCGACTGCATCGTTACGAACGATACGATGGTGATCCGCGCGCGTCTTCGCGCTGCGAAACCCACGGGCGCGCGCATCGAGGTCTTCCTGCTGCACGAAGAGGCGCCGGGACTGTGGACCGCGCTGGTCCGTCCGTCCGCCCGCGTGAAGCCCGGAACTCGCGTGCGGATCGCCGAATCCATCGACGCGACCGTGGGAGACGTCCTGACCGACGGGCGCAGGCGCATCCGGTTCGATGTGCCGGATGTTCTGGCGCTGCTCGAACAGATAGGCGAGATCCCGCTGCCGCCCTACATTGCGCGCGCACGTCCCGAGGAGGCCGACCTGACGCGTTATCAAACGGTCTACGCGCGCGTGCCAGGCGCCGTCGCAGCGCCGACGGCAGGACTCCACTACACGCCCGAGACGCTCGAAGCTCTAACCCGGGCCGGCGTGCGGCGGGCCAACATCACCCTGCACGTCGGCTACGGCACGTTTCGCCCCATCGTGGTGGACCGTATCGAGGATCACGCCGTCGAACCCGAGGAATTCGTTTGCCCGGAGGAAACCGCCGCGCTGTTGAACCAGGTTCGCGCGGAAGGCGGCCGCGTGGCGGCCGTCGGCACGACCGTGGCCCGCGTGCTCGAAACGCAGTTCCGCGGCGGCGCCTATCATGCGGGCCGCGGAACTACGGATCTCTACATCCACCCGCCGTACGCCTTCAAGGCGGTCGATGTCCTGCAAACCAACTTCCATCTGCCGAGATCGAGTCTGCTCGCACTCGTATGCGCCTTTGCGGGAAGGGCGCTCGTGTTCGAGGCGTATCGTCTCGCGATCCAAGAGCGTTTCCGTTTCTACTCCTACGGCGACGCGATGCTCATCTTATGACATAGACTCCAGTTCTATTACCATGTATGACAGATATCGAGATCTGTGCCCTTTGTTACCCCGCAATGCCGACCGCCTCGCCCGTGGATTCCAGGCGGCGCCAGTATTGCAATCTACATTAGTCACAGCATAATAGTAGATACTACGATTTCGCGGCGTTCCTGGAAATGGCCGTTTTCATCTTCTTGACACTCCCAAGAATGGCTGGCCTCTTTTGTCCTAATTATCATCTTTTCTGAATAAATCCTAATTCCATTTTTTCGTAAATAAAGACTTGACACAACATATTGGGTTGTGGTATGACATAGGCACAACATGTTTGAAACCATCTTAGAGTGAAAGGAGGGAATACGATGACTACTTGCAAAGCTCCGAAAAAGGTGGCTAAGAAGGCCCCCGCGAAGAAAGTCGCGAAAAGGAAGTAGCATCCCCGTTCTGGCCTAGGGGGGCTTTGGCCCTCCCCAGCGCCGGCAGGGCATACAGCCGGGAGGGACCGCACGATATTGCGACCCTGTCGGCTGTATCGTTTTTTCCGGGTCGCCGACATCGCCGCTTATGGATGTATCTAGTGCTGCTGTCAGGAAGCCGCAATACGGCGTGTGTGAGGCGCGCGCGGGAAATACAATGGCGGAGAGGCCGGGATTCGAACCCGGGGTGCCGCAAGCGACACAACGGCTTTCGAGGCCGCCGCCTTCAACCACTCGGCCACCTCTCCACCGCGCGGAGATGCAATGATAACAGAAGACAATAAACCCCCGCAACGGTCAGCCCCGGTGCGGCGCGTGGCGTCGGCATCACCATCACTGGCGCTTGCGAACTTGCAGCGGCGGCCTAATCATACCAGACGCTGGTGATGACGACCGGCTCGAGTTCGTGATGGTGGGAATGCCGCTCGCTCCCGAAGGTCTGCGTGACGTATTTCGGTTCGGCATTGTGTTTGGCCAGCCACTCGTTGATGTGTTCATCCATCTGTTTGAGCGTATCGACGCTCACCTTGCCCACGAACGTCTGAACCTTCATGGCCCATTCCTTTTCCCGTGTTCGCACTTCCCCTATTGCGTCCCAGCTTCCAACTGCGAACCCGCAACAGGGAAATGACCCCTGGCAATGCCTCACCCCGCGGATGCCCACTTCGAGAAAACGGCGTTTCGCATGACATCCACGGGCGCTGCTACTCCCGTCCAGGTTTCGAACTGGAGCGCGGCCTGATGGATGAGCATCTCGATGCCGAGGAGGGTCCGGCAGCCGATCTCTTCGGCTTCCTTGATGAGACGCGTCCTAAGCGGACGGTATACCATGTCGAAGACGACGTGATCTCGGGAAAGGAGTTTGCTGGGAATAGGCGTGTCATTCTCGCCGTGAGGGTACATCCCCAGAGGCGTACCGTTGACGATGACGTCGTGCGCAGCCATGGCCTCCGCGAGATCGCCAGAAAGGTTTCCGCTTTCCACGATCGCGCGCGTCTTGGCGACAAGGTCCGCGGTCAGCGCTTCGACACGGCTCGGAGTTCGCCCCAGAATCGTGATCCGGGAACACTGCGCTTGCATGGCCATGGCGAATGCCACCGACCGCACCGCACCGCCCGCGCCCACGAACAGGACGCGTTTTCCTTTCAGCGGGATGCCGGCTTCCGCGAAGGCCCGGAGCGTGCCCGGGCCGTCGGTCGTCGAACCGATCAGACGACCCGACTCGTTGCACACCGTATTTGCCGCGCCGACGTGTTGCGCCATCGGATCGATCTCGTCCAGGTGTTCCAGGACGGCCAGCTTGTGCGGGATCGTCACGCTCAACCCGCGGAAGCTCGGCAACGCGCGCATTCCCGCCAGGCACGCCTGAACGTTCTCGACGCGGAACGCGAGGTATATGTAGTTCAACCCCGTTGCCTCGAAAGCGGCATTGTGGATCGCCGGCGATAGCGAATGCTCGACGGGATTTCCTATCACGGCGCACAACTGCGTGGCGGTGTCGATGGCTTGCATGGTTCGTCTCATCTTGCAGGCGCGCGCAGGTCCCGGCTGCGGCGCGTTCAAAACAGCACGGGCGGCGCGGACGGCGCCGCCTATCCGAGCGCGTTCTCCAGAGGGCGGCCCCCTAGGATGTGCAAATGCAGGTGGAATACCGTCTGGCCGCCCCACGGGCCGCAGTTGATGACGAGCCGGAATCCGTTCTCGGCGAGACCTTCTTGTGCCGCAATCTCATTCGCCTTCAACAGGAGACTTCCGAGTAAAGCCCCGTCTTCAAGCGACGCGTCAGTGATCTTCGCGATATGTTTCCGGGGAATGACAATCACATGCGTCGGCGCCAGCGGATGAATGTCGCGAAAGGCATGGAAATCACCGTCCGAATACACAACCGTTGACGGGATCCGCCCCGCGGCAATCTTGCAGAAGATACAGTCCTCGGCCATCTCCGTTTCCCTCCCGAAAAACCGTCAAGCCGAGCTTATCGCATTCCCCGCGAAAAAGCAATGGAACAATTGCCCGAGCGCAACTTGGTTCCAAGGTTTCGGGTCCTTTTCGACAAATGCTCATGGTTCATGTATTGTAGTTGTGTCTATGTCCGTCCATATGAACGATAGGAGACGCGGATATGATTGAGCGCCTTCGGTTGACGCAGTTTACAGCCTTCGATTCTGTTGATTTCAGGCTGTCTCCGGGAGTCAATGTTTTCATCGGCCCAAATGGGACAGGGAAAACTCATGTTCTGAAGATCCTCTATACGGTACTCTCGGCGCTTTACGAGAAAAAGCGCATTTCGGACAAGATAACTGGGGTATTCCTTCCAAGAGAACGTCGGATCGGACGGCTGGTAAAGCGGACGAAAGGGAGTTCTGAAGCTCAGGTGGTCTTGGTGAAGGATCGCAAGCAGTTGAGGCTCCGGTTCACAAATCACACAACGGACACCTTGAAACTGCGGGATGGTTGGCCGAAGAACGGGCACAAGCCAGCCGTATACATCCCCGTGAAGGAGATGCTTGCGAACGCTCCAGGATTTCTTGCGCTCTGCAAGACGCGCGAGATTCACTTTGAAGAGGTTTATCCCGACATAGTCTACAATGCCAATATGCCTTTGCTTCGCGGCCCCGTTTCAAGAGATAGAAGACGTCTCCTGGAGATGATCCAGGGTGTGATCGGCGGGAAGGTCGTTCTGAGGGGCGAGGAGTTCCATCTGAAGAATAGGGAGGGAGAACTGGAGTTCACCCTGCTGGCCGAAGGCATGCGCAAGCTTGCGTTGATCTGGCTACTTGTCCAGAACGGCACGCTGCTGAAAGGATCCACGCTATTTTGGGATGAACCTGAAGCCAATCTGAACCCCGCTCTGATGCGGACCGTAGTGAACGTGCTGATCGAGCTTCAGAGATCCGGCGTGCAGGTGTTCGTCGCGACTCACGACTACGCCACGCTGAAGGAGTTTGATCTGGCCAAGAGGAAGAATGACCAGATTCGGTACCACGCCCTGTTCAGGGAGGAAGCGAATGCTGAAGTGCAAGTTCAGAGTACCGATTCCTATCAGAACATTCATCCCAACGCAATTGCCGACACCTTCGCGGGCCTGTTCGATAGAGACCTGCAGCGTGCCATCGAGGAAGAAGAAGAGGAGCTATGAGCAACGCCTCCGCGGGCTTGTTAGATAGAGACATGCAGCGTGTTCTTGCAGGACGGAGAGAACGAGAATGAACCACACTTTTGTGGAAGGGGAACTTGAGTTCGATTTTCGAGGTGCCCGTGCAGTCGAGCGCCTCGATGAGCAAGGATCCCCGATTCCGCAGGGCATGAGTCTGGTGGATTTCGTCGTCGAGGAAAGAGGGCGCATCCTGCTAATCGAAGTGAAGGATCCTTCTCAACAAGGCGTACCCAATGGGAACATGCGAGACTTCATCAGGCAAATGCAAAGCGGGAAGCTAATAAACGAAAAGCTGGTTCCGAAAGCCAGGGACAGCTACAGTTTTCTCCATCTCATGCGGCGGGACAGTCGTCCTTTTATCTTCGTGGCGGTCCTCGGGCTTGATGCTCTGACCGGCAAGAAACCCAACCTGTTGAGTCTCAAAGATAAATTGGCCAACAGGATCCGGCATGAAGCCCGTGAGCCGTGGAAAAGGCGCTATATCGATGATTGCGTAGTCGTAACGCCTGACACGTGGAAGAACGCTTTTCCAAACTACAGCCTTGCACGCCGGAGGAAGCCGTGAGGCACGTCTCTCACGTCGGGCGCGTTGGGCGCTAAGGCCAAGACTCGACCGGAAAAGCGGGCCTTATCCCTTCTTGGCCTTCGCTCCCGCTGCCGCGTCAATCTTGTCCAGGTACTTCTGTGGGTCTTTTTCAAACGTCGCTATGCAATCCTTGCAGCAGAAGCGGACGAGACGATTCTTGTAGATATAGTCGACCGGCTTCGTCTTCGCGTCGAACTTCTCACCCGATACGACGCACTGATCGAGCGGGTACGCCGGTCCCTGCTTCTCGATGATCGCCGCGTCGAGCTTCTTCAAGTATTCATCGGGATTGGCTTCGAATTTCGGCTTGCATCCGGCGCAACAGAACCGCACTTCGCGGCCCTTGTGGTTGATGATCACCGGGTCGCCCATCTCGCCAAGCTTCTCGCCCGACACGATACACGTGTCGATCGGATAGGCGTCCTTCGATGCTTCCGCCGCATGCGCGAGTGCGCCGGCGGCCAGGAATACAGCCAGTGCACCGAACCAAAGCGCCGCAAATGCTGTCCTACGAGTCATGTCCAGTTCTCCTTCTCGGTTGTCCTATATCGCGTAAACCACCTCTTGAGATAACATCCGTCCGGTCTCGCATATTCCGAGGGTTTGCGACACCCTACGCCGGCGAAGGGACATTTCCGCATAATGCGGTGGCTAGTCGGACAGCCACTCCTTGATGAATTCCTTACGGCTGCCGGGGGTGGACTTGGCCAGGGGTTGTTTGTCGTTCAGGCTGACGCGCTTGCCAGTGAGTTTGTTCAGGGCGTAGCCGATCCTCAACAGTGCGAACGGTTCGGTCTCTTTATCAAGAAGCTTTGTCAGCAGCTTGACGTCATCCTTGGTGCAGACGTAAGCGAGTGCGTGAGCGGCGCGCTTGCGCACAGGGTCCGGGGCATTACCCTCAAGGATGTTCCGAACGGCTTTACGTCCGATATCCGCGGGCGCGTGGAACTGAAGCGCGCCGATCAGGCGCACGCGGACGTTTTCGTCAACGGCGGCATCCTGGGCCGTTTGGGCGACGGTCTTGGCCAATGATTCCGGCATCGCGATCTCGAGGGCGCGCGCCGCCTCGGTGCTCACGGCGGGGTCCGCATCTTTGAGATACGGCAAGAGACTTTCCGCCGGTTCGGGGCTCCCGATGGATCGGATGGAGGCCGCGGCGGCACGGCGAATAGCGGTATCCTGTTGCGCCAGATACGGCACGAGCGCCTTCGCGGCGGGTGCGTAGGCCATGGCGCCGAGTTCATCGATGGCCTTTGCAAGGTCCTCGCCCGTTTTCTTAGGCAAGTCGCTCAGCAACGCCGCAGGCACGGTCTCGTCTCTGCAAATGATTACGTGATCAAGCTCGACGATCTTGTTTTCCTTCGTTCCCCAACAGAATGTGCGGCTCTCGATGCGGTCGTCCTTGCAGGAGAAAACCGTGTAAGTGGGTTTGCCCATTGTCGACGGATCATCCGTCGCGGCGGTCCACCAATCCGGGTAGTTCGCGTTTATGTCGCCGCCCTGGACGATGTACGTCGTTCCCGCTTTGTCGTCACGTTTGCCGTCGCGGAGCGGCCATGTGCGCTCGTAGATGTGGGTGTGTCCCGCCAGGTGAAGTGTGACGTTATGCTTGTCGAGAATCCGCCATATCTTCTCGAGGCCCTTTCCGTCGGTCTTGCGCGAGTCTTCCGGCGAAGCGTACCCGGTACAGTAGATCGGGTAATGAAACACGACGATCGTGTGCTTATTGTTCGACTCACTGAGATACCGGTCGAGCTCGTCGACCGACTCGGTCACGGAGTCCACGGAGACGACGATCAAGTGCGTGTTACCCCAATCGAACACGGCCACCGGCTCTCCCTTGCCGGGGAGCTCGTGGTACTTCGCAAACCAGTCGTTCTCGGTGTCGGTCTTCCGCGGACCCTCATGGTTCCCTCGCGCGGACACCATCATGATCTTGTCGTTGAACCCCGCGAAGCGCTGGAAGTGCTCCGGCCAGAGCTCGTACTTGTGTCCTTCGAGGACCAGGTCGCCGTTGTTGATCACGAACTCAGGGTTCCACTGCATCATGTGCTCGGTCATGTTTGTTTCCTGCCAGCGCTTATCCCAGCGGCGCGAGTCCCCGATAGCCACGAACGTGATGGGGCGCTGCGTGCCGGGGGCCGTCTTGAACGTGCTCGCGTGTTCATCGGCGCCTGCCTTCACTCGGTACGAATAGGACGTATCGGGAGCAAGCCCCGCTATGCGTACGCGATGGATCTTTGCGGGCTTATCCTCACGGGCTTGTTTATCAAACTTGCCGTCCAGCCCGTATTCGACCACGCCCGTGCCTTCGTCCTGTGATTCCCAAATGATCGTAGCGCCGTCCTTGGTCACGTTCTGCAAATGCGGCGCTATATAGAAAGCGTCGGCGAGCGCCGCCAGGTTGAGGAGGAGGAACGCCAACACAAGCGCATGAATTCGAAGCGGGATACGATGCATCCGTCTATCCTTTCGTTGTTTCTCAGCGAGCCAAGTACCGTTCACTTTTCATTATATGCTAACATCCGGACGAGGCAGGCGCAAAGGCGGGTCATGTGATAGTCGTCTCTCAGGGAGGGACGTTGCATCTTCCAGCCGGCGCGTCTCCCGATCAAACGAAGGACGGCGGAATGCCGCAGGAGAGTCAAAGAGCATGATTCAAGTGGAGTTGCCGGACGGTTCGCGTCTGGATGTGGCGGAAAACAGTACCGCGCTGAACTTGGCCGAGCGCATCGGGCCGCGCCTGGCGAAAGAGGCATTGGGAGCGAAGATAGACGGTCAGGCAGCCGGCTTGGCGACGCCCCTAAAGGACGGAGACCGGGTCGAAATACTGACGTTCGATAGGGAAGAGGGCCGCGCCATTTTCCGCCATAGCGCCTCGCACGTGATGGCTTCGGCCATAAGACGAGTGCGGCCCGGCGTGAAACTGGCCATCGGTCCCGCGATCGAGGACGGGTTCTACTACGACATTGACACACAGCCGCTTTTCACTGAGGCGGATCTCCCGGCCATCGAGGCGGAGATGGCGCGGATCATCAAGGAAGATGCGCCGTTTGTGCGCAAGGAAATGTCGAAAGCGGACGCTCTCGAGTTCTTCAAAGGCGACCCTTACAAGGTCGAGTTGATTGAAGGACTCGAAGACGGCGCCATCACATTCTATCAGCACGGCGATTTTGTCGACCTTTGCCGCGGGCCGCACGTGCCTTCCGCGGGCCGCATCAAGGCGTTCAAGCTGCTTAGCGTGGCGGGCGCGTATTGGCGCGGCGATTCGTCCAGACCCATGCTGCAGCGCATCTACGGTACGGCGTTCCCGAAGAAGGCCGATCTCGACGATCACCTTCACCGTCTCGCCGAGGCCGAAAAGCGAGACCATCGCAAGCTCGGCAAGCAGCTCGATCTATTCAGTTTCCACGAGCAAGGGCCGGGGTTTCCATTCTTTCATCCCAAGGGCATGGTTGTTCTCAACGAACTCCTTGCCTTCTGGCGCGAAGAGCATCGCAAGCGCGGCTACGGGGAACTCCGCACGCCGATCATTCTCGACCGGAGCCTCTGGGAGCAGTCCGGACACTGGGACCATTTCAAAGAGAACATGTACTTCACCAGCATAGATGACCGTGACTTCGCGGTGAAGCCGATGAATTGCCCAGGCGGCATGCTCGTGTACAAGAGCCGCATGCACAGCTATCGCGACCTGCCGCTCCGATGGGCCGAACTCGGCACTGTCCATCGCCACGAGAAATCAGGCGTGCTGCACGGCCTGTCGCGGGTCCGGATGTTCACCCAGGATGACGCCCACATATTCATGAGCGAGGACCAAATCCAAAGCGAGGTGCTGGGCATAATCGAGTTCGTGGATCACATGTACGGGATCTTCGGCCTGGAGTACTCGGTCGAGTTGAGCACGCGCCCGGAGAACTCGATCGGCACGGCCGAGATGTGGGAAGTTGCCACGGAAAGTCTCCGGAAGGCGCTAGACGCGAGAGGACTTTCCTACAAGATCAATGAGGGCGACGGCGCATTCTACGGACCCAAGATCGACTTCCACGTGCGCGACAGCCTGCGCCGGTCGTGGCAGTGCGCGACCATTCAGTTGGACTTCGCCATGCCGGAGAAATTCGATCTCGAGTACATCGGACACGACGGCCATGCGCACCGCCCCGTCATGGTCCACCGGGTTATTTACGGGGCCATCGAGCGGTTCCTCGGCATCCTGATCGAGCATTTCGCCGGCGCGTTTCCGGTGTGGCTGGCCCCCGTGCAGGTCGTGATCATTCCCGTGGCGGACGGATTCCTGGGCTACGCTCAGTCCGTTCGCAACCGGCTGTTCGATCTCGGCGTCCGCGTCGAGGTGGATGCCAGTTCCGAGACGATGAAATACAAGATCCGCGACGCACAAACGCAGCAAGTGCCGTACATGCTGGTCGTGGGCGAGCGCGAATCGCAGGCGGGCGCGGTAGCGGTGCGGCATCGCCGGCACGGCGACCTCGGCGGCATGACGCTTGATGCCTTCACGGAACGCCTGCAAAGCGAGATCCGTTTGAAGCTGCGTGACTGAGAGGGTGTACGGAAAGCCCATGTAGGTCCGGTTTGTAACCGGACCAAGTCATGCGCAACATATTGGGAACGCCGCTGAGCTGGTCCGGTTACAAACCGGACCTACATGGCTGGCGCCTTCAGATAGGTTGCGACTTCCCATGGGAACGGTGCGGACACTTTCCGTACACGCTCTGAGACTGCGAGAAAGCGTTTGCGAATGGGGAGGGACATCTTATGTTGAGTCCGTCAGTGTCAGGCTGTATCAACCATCCCGGTGTCGAAGCCGTTGCGCGATGCAAACAATGCGGGAAACCGGTCTGTTCAAGTTGCGTCGTCAAAGGGCCCACCGGCCAGTTCTGTGGCGAGCAATGCAAGGACCGCCACGAGAAGTTCATTGGCCGCGCCCAGGAAATGCAGCGCTCCAGCCGATCGACCGGCGCGCTCCAGAAAATCAAGACCGCCCTGATAAAACTGGTCATCCTGCTCGTCGCGATCATTCTGCTCGGCTTCGTTATGGTCTACTTCAACGTTCCCGTTGCGAGCGACATCGTTCGCAAAGCGCTTCAGATCCTGTCGCCGTTCATTCCTTTTCTGTGACCTGGAAGCGTTCGTTGCCGCGCGTCATTGCGCCGAAACAGCCAAACGCGGCATAATGTGCGCGCAGTTTGTCGGTCTTGAGGTGTGGCGTCCAAGAGCCCAATCCGGCCGCGGGGAGTATCTTGCGCGGGCCTGGTTGGACAGGGAGGAGGAATCATGGATCTGTCGTTTCTGAAGTGGCCCATCATCATTGGCGTCATCGCGCTTGTGGGCTGGCTTGCCAGCAGCGGCGGCGTGGACTACATGTACAAGAAGTTCACCGCCGACGAGCCCGGCGTCAACGCGCAGAAGGATGAGATCAACGAAGCCGGACTGAGCCGTCTCGGCGGATACTGTCTGAAGCTTTTCAAGTACGAGAAGGCGATGTCGATTTTCGATACGGCCATCACGCGCTATCCGGATGGCAAGAACTTCTGGCTTAACAAGTACCGCATGGTCAAGTGCGCCGAGAAACTCGAGGATTACCGCAAGGCGGTGGACATCTTGCAGGAACTCATGGACGCAAACGCCAGTTCGATAGACAGCCGCCTTCCCAACAATGACAACCTCAAGCTGCGCTCCGAGAAACTCATCGAAGTGCACCAACTGGAGAATCGCTGAGATTGTCCGTGGATTGGGTTCCGGGCAGAATACCGGTTTTCGAGTGCCTGCGGGCGCGCAAGCGAACGGCCCACAAGCTCCTCGTGTTACAGGGGGCAAAAGGGCTTGAGGACATCCGTGCCGCCGCGGGCGGGATTCCCATCGTCGAATGCCCGCGTTCGGAACTAGATCGCATTCTGCCCGACGCGGTGCACCAAGGGGTGCTGCTCCAGGCCGACCCGGTTCCCGTTCACAACGCCGATGCCTGGACCCGATCCGAATTCCCGTCCGACTGCATCGTCGTCGCTTTGGACGGCGTTCAGGATCCTCACAACTTCGGCGCCATTGTGCGTTCCGCGGCGGCATGCGGCGCGCGCGCAGTGCTGTTTGGCAAGGACCGTGCCGCGCCCATCACCCCCGCTGCCGTGAAGAGCGCGGCGGGAGGAATCGAATACGTCGATCTCGTCCAAGCCGCCAACCTCGTGAGGAGTCTCGATGCCTTGAAGAAGGCCGGATTCTGGGTCGCCGCCCTCGAGGCCGACGCCCGGGAACTGCTCTGGGAGGCCGATCTGACGGGGCGGGTTGTTCTCCTGATCGGCGGCGAAGGCAAAGGCATCCGCCGCCTCGCCGCCGAGCGTTGTGATTTCCACCTAAGGATCCCCCTGACCGGCCCCATCACAAGCCTCAACGCCTCGATCAGCGCCGCCATCGCCCTAGCCGAATGCCTAAGACAGCGCACCGCGAAACCGACGTAGAAGGAGTGATCCTGAATAGAGCTGTCAGGAGACAGGAGTCAGGAAAGATGGCCGATAGCTGAAGGCCATCTCCGTTCTTCGGTTGTATCCCGCGGGAGAAAGTGGCAGTATGGGCGCAGTCAAACAGGGAGGGAACCTATCATGATGCGGAAATCACTCATCGCAATGGTGCGATCATACTCCGGCCTCGCAGGCATCGTCGCGGCCTTGATGTTGTCCCTTGCGATCCCGGCCCAGAGTCAAACGAACGCGCAGGCGCTGGAAAAGAAGATCATCGAGTATGGCTGGGACGTCCCCACGCCCGATTACGTCCGCGCACACATCCGTGAGATGGAACAGAAGCCGTTCGATGGAATCATCTTTCGTCTTCAAGGCGGCTCGAACGTCTTCGAGCCAACGCCATGGGACGAGTCGAAGTTTGCAGCCGATGTCGACAACCTCGCGAACACGCAGTGGGAAAAGTTCACGGACAACTTCGCAACGATGCTCGCGGCATCGAACCAGGACTGGTTCGACGACAACCACTGGACGGCCATCGAGCACAACACCGCAATCGTCGCCAAGGCCGCAAAGACCGCCAGGTGCGTCGGCATCTGTTTCGACCCCGAACCTTACGGAACAAATCCCTGGACGTACGCCGAGGCCGCGCACAAAGATTCAAAGACCTTCGCCGAATACGAGGCACAGGCACGGAAGCGCGGTGCGCAGTTCATAAAGGCCGTCGAGCGCGAACTGCCCAATCCGAAGATCCTCACCTTCTTTCAACTCAGCCTGTTTGGGGACCTCTGCAAACCCATGAAGGCCGAAGACCGCGCGACGGCGCTTGCGTCAAACGGTTACGGACTTCTCCCTGCGTTTCTCGAAGGCATGCTCGGCGGCGCAGGCCCGGGCGTCGTCATCATCGACGGCAACGAGAACGCATACTATTACTCCGACGCGCGCGCCTATTTCGACGTGTATCATCTCATCACCCAGCGCGCCCTTCACATGATCGACCCCGCACTTTGGCCGAAGTATCGCGCGCAGGTGCAGGCCGGCCAGGCGCTCTACATCGACCAGTACTACGCCATGCGCACGATGCGCGTGCTCGGCAACTACATGACGCCCGCCGAACAATCGAAATGGTTCGAGCACAACGTCTACTGGGCGCTGTACTCGACCGACCACTACGTCTGGTGCTACAGCGAACGCATGAACTGGTGGACAAACACCACCGTCCCCGAAGGCGCCGAGAACGCCATCCGTTCCGCCCGCGCCAAGATCGCCAACGGAGAACCGCTCGGCTTCGACCTCCGCCCCATAGCAGAAGCCGCCGCAAAACGCGAACGCGGCGAAACAGGGCCGTAAGTACTGTTTCATGCACCGGAGCGTGCAATGATGCGGGGACGGGAACATGATTGACCTGGAACGCATGTACGAGTGCGAGAGGGACTTTCCCGTCCGGTTCACGAATGTAGTCGACAAGCCCTATGGCCGGCTGTTCTACAATCCGGACAACCCGCTTTCCAATGACAGCAATCACGCTCTCATTCTACGCTTGGACGTCGATTTGGATAAGGCAATAGAAGACTTGGTGGGGTTCTATCAAGGGATGAGACTGACGCCTCGCGTGTATCCGGGGTTTCGTCCCGGCGAGTGGGACATTCTCAGGCCGGTTCTGACTCGACATGGGTTCAAGTGTGAGGAGTACGTCAACCACTACTTCCTTCTGGAAGGCGCGTCGGCCATTAGCCCCAATCCGTCCGTCGAGGTTAAGCGGGCTCGCGACGTTGATGCGTCGATCATCGATGTCCTTTGTTCCGCCGAAGGCAGCGATCGGACCGTGCGCATACTGCGGCGGCATTTGGAGTATGAGGAATTTCATCTGTTCGCGGGCTACGTTACAGTTTGTCGTGGCTTGACAAACTGTGACTCGCGAGCGGTAACGCTGGGTTCGTTCGAGATCATTCACGGTTATGCACGCGTTGACAATGTCGTCACGCATCCCGAATGCCGTAGCCGCGGTTACTGCCGCGCGCTGATTCACCATATGGTCGAACACTATCCGTCCGTTGCTTCGACCCCGCTTTACATGATGGCCGCCAATAATCCCGTTGCAATGCGAATATACCGAGAAGCGGGTTTTGTTGAGTTCAGCGCGGATCGGCCCGAGTGGGGTGCGTGGCTCGACTCAACCGGCCAGTGAGTCATCGGGAACTGAAAATTGGTAAGATCAAACTGCGAAATGATCGCTCTCAGAGCCGTATCACGCATGCCGGCTTGGGTCCGCGATCTCGAAGTCGCATACCACCGGCAGGTGGTCGGACAGTTCCACTTCGGGGATCTGCAAACTGCGGACTTGGATCTCGGGGCTGTGGAGTATGAAGTCGAGTTCGCGGCGGGGCGCCCAACTAGGATAGGTGGGGAGTCCCTTCCTGTTGGCGTTTTGGAGGCCCGTCGCCGCGAGGAACAACTGGACTTCGCGTGCGCCGCGGAACACGTTGAAGTCGCCTGCCAGGATGAGCGGTTTGTTGATCTGTTTGATTAGGGAGTGCAGTTCCCAGAGTTGATAGTGCCGGTACCGGAACTTCACCGACAGGTGCACGAGCAGGATGGTTATGTCCTCGAGTTCCAACTCGATCACGAGCCGTTTTATGCCTGAGCGGAAGTAGTGGCATTTCTGATTCTTGATCTCCTTGCTGGTCAGGAACGCGTTACCTTGGTTCTTGAGAACCGGGAACTGTTGCGCCCAGGAGCCCTTCGCGTATTTCGTGCGGTAGACGTGGTAATGCCCGAGCGTCTCGGCGATGGCCACGGGTTGACTTCTCCTCCCGGCGCGAAACGAGCCGTCGTCGACCTCAACCAGCCCAACAATATCCGGACTCAGCGACAGAATGAACTCCGTGATCCGGCCTAGATGCTCCGTGGTTGGCTTCAGATACCCGCTGTATGGTAGCGGAAAATGAAACCGCTCACCTATTCCGGTGGCGTAACGGATGTTGTAAAGGAGAAACCTCATTGCTCGATAGTGTACAACCTGCGGGGCAAGGTGACAATCCCCACAGTTTGTCAAGCCGCGACAAACTGTATTTCAAGCACGTTCTAAAGGTTCTTGGAACCCGTGCCGATAGTAAGAGCACAAAGCTGAAGAGAGTCGTTCGGCAGTACACCGATGCAAGGATGCAAAGGTCTTAGACATCACGGAGGAATCACGTCATGGGTTTAAGAATCAACACCAATGTCGCCGCAATAAACGCATCTCGCGTGCTCAGGGGGTCAACGATTGAACTCAACAAGAGTTTGGAACGCCTCTCGAGCGGTCTTCGCATCAACCGTGCCGCGGACGACGCGGCCGGCCTCGCCATTGCTGAAAACCTGCGATCTACGGTGCGCGGCACGCAGGTGGCGCAGCGAAATTCGCAGGACGGCATCAGCCTGGTGCAAACGGCGGAAGGCGCCCTGACGGAAACGACCAACGCCCTGCAGCGCATACGCGAATTGTCGGTGCAGGCCGCCAACGGCACGCAGAGCACGACGAATCGCACGGCCCTAAACGCCGAAGTCCAGCAGCTTCTCGAACAGATCGACGATATTGCCTTGGATACGGAGTTCAACGGCATCCGCGTGCTCAGCGCTTCGCAGACCATCACCATTCAATCCGGCGCCTACGCAAGCCAGTGGCTGACGATCTCGGTCACGGGCGCAAAGACGAGCGACCTCAGCGTCAGTGCTGTCTTTATCTCGAGCTATCTCGGCGCCGTCTCAGCCATCAGCACGATTGATAATGCCCTCAGGAGCGTGAACAGCCTGCGGGCCTTGTTCGGCGCGTCACAGAACCGGCTCGAATTCACCATCCGCACGCTGGCCATCCAGGAGGAGAACTCCGCGGCTTCCGAGAGCGCCATCCGCGACGCCGACATTGCGAAAGAGACCATCGCCTTCACGCGCAACCAGATCCTCGTGAGCGCCGGCACCTCGGTGCTCGCACAGGCCAACATTATCCCGCAGACCGCACTGCAGCTTCTCGGCGGGCGGTAATCCACACCACGACAAACTGTTCGGGAAGAGTGAATGGGTGATTCCCTAAACGCCAACCGTTCACGGGTCAGACATCGCTGAATAGATTCAATGGGTCTCGTGGGGTTTCCAAGCGCAGTCGGCACAACGCGCGCGATGGAAACCCCACGTTGCTTTCCATTGTGTTTCGTGCTCGTCCTTGTGCACAGTTTGTCAACAGTTTGTCGCCGTTTGACAAACTGTGGCCACGACAAACTGTGAGGCGAACGCTGCTGTTTTTGAGGTGGCCGGGACTTTCCAATACAATACATTCATGCAGGAGTCTCCAGCCGTGATGACGTCGAAAGAACGGATGATGCGGGCGTTGAATCGCGAGAAGCCGGACCGGCTGCCCGTCACGATTCACCAGTGGCAGCAATTCCACCTCGATACGCATATGGGCGGCATCGATGCATTGTCCGCGTTCAAGGCCACCGGTATGGACGCGGCCATCCAGTATTTCGAGGCGATGGGGCAGTTCTGGATTCCGAACGCTGAGAAGTACGTGGTGCAAAGCGCCCAATGGCGCGATGAAATCGCGGTCGTCGATCCCAATCCCCTGAATAAGGTGCTGCATCATGCCATCACTACGCCGGAAGGCGCTCTGACGTACAAGACCTGCGGCAACTTGACCACGACGTGGATTACCGAGTACCTCATCAAGCGGCACGAAGACATCGGCCTCATCGAGAAATACATGCCGGTCGCCAGGATCGACAAAGACAAAGTGGCGGCCGTCCACGGCGGGATAGGCGACGCCGGCATCCTGCGCGGCTTCGTCTGGGGAGATCAGGCGGGCTGCTGGCAGCACGCATGCTGTCTCATGGAGCCGCAGGCCCTCATCATGGAAGCGATGGAGAATCCCGAGTGGGTGCATCGTTTCATGCGAATACTCCTCGACAAGAAGCTCCGTTTCATCGAGGAATCGCTCAAGGGCGCGAGGTTCGATCTGATCGAGACTGGCGGCGGCTCATCGAGCGATACGGTGATCTCGCCGGATCTGCACCGCGCGTTCTGTCTCCCGTATGATCGCGAGATGCACCGGGCCGTCCACGACGCCGGGCACATCGCGACGTACCACACCTGCGGCGGCATGATGCACATCCTCGACCTGATCGTCGCGAACGAGGCCGACGCCTCAGAGACGCTGTCGCCGCCGGGCACCGGCGGCAACATTACGCACCCCGCGAAGGTCCGCGAGATCTATGCCGGGCGAGTGGCGATGATAGGCGGGATGGATCAGTTCAACATTCTGACGCAAGGCACTCAGCAGGACGTTCGCAACGAGGTATTCCGGTTATTCGACGGGTTTGGGAAGGAAGGCGGATACATACTTTCCGCCTCCGACCACTTCTTCGATGTCCCGGTCGAAAACCTCCGCGCGTATGCACGCACCGCCATGGAATGCGCGTATTGATTAGGTGGAATGTCGAGAGGGCTGCCGCGGCAGGCAGTCTCATGAGGACGTGGGCGAAGGATGGTTGAGCAGAAGGGTCAGGATCCGGCAAGAAGCACCGTCGGCCCTCATCTCTGCCTTCTGCTTATGATTGCGGTGGCGCTAGGCGGCGGCTGCGCTCCCAAGGACCTCCTCGTTAAGAAGGAATACTCCCCCGCAGCGGTTGCCGGCCAATCAGATGAGACAGAACTCTGGCACGAGATTAAGGATCTGGCGCTGTCCATCTCGGCCACTGCGATCCTAGTCGGCGGATTGCTGACGTTCATCATCCTCAAGCGGCGCGCGAGAAAACAGCGCTTGACGCGCGCCCGCCGTCAGGTCGAAATGCTCATCTCATCCGATCATCCGGATGACGCCTTGAGGATTATCGAGGCGGTGCGAAGGGAAAACCTCGACCGGAAGTCGCGTGAAGTATGGCGCGGACTGAAGATGGACGTCTTTGAAAAGACGAAGGACGTTGAAGGTCTGCGGGACATGTTCTGGCATTCGCCGCGCCTCTTCGTTGAACGGGAGCCGGCGGCCCTGGCGGTGGCGCGCGCGGAAGTGGAAGAGGAACACTTCGAGACGTTCACGACGCTGCGCAACGCGTGGAGGGGTCGCGAACAAACGCCGGAGGAATGGCTCTTGCTCGATGCGGATCTGCTGATCCGGGAGGGCAAGAACTTGGACGCCCTCGATCTTCTCACGAAAGACCGTTTCAACGGAACGAAGGATTGCGCGCGCGCCGCGCGATACGCGCTCCTTAGGGCGCAACAAGACGTTCCGCACGCCGGCGTGCTGCTGGCGGAAGCGTTGGAGGTCGATCCGCGCAATCCCGACGCGCACTTGTGCCGCGCGCTCTATCTCGAGATGCAGGGGAAACAAGACGAGGCCTTGCCGGCGTACCGGACGGCCGTCGATTGCGCGCCGCAAGACATGTATCTCGTGGACCGCCTTGCGGAAGCCTGCCGGCGAAACGGCGACTACGAGGAGGCATTGCGGATCTGGCGCGACGCCATCGAGCCGCCTTCGATGGGTTTCATCTGGTTGAAGACGCTTTTCTGGACCCGCGTGAGCCTCGCCGTCCCGATCTCCTGGAAAGGACGCACGCCGCCGCGCGGACATCTCCGTCCGCTTATCGAGTTCATCCTTCAACTCGATGAAGACCGCTTCTGGGACACCCGCGCGTTCGCGGCGACCGCCGAGCGGCAACCCGAACTCTTGTCACGGCAGGAGACGTTCTGGTTGCGCGTCCTGGAAGCCCTCCGCACGGGTGCTGACGGAGAGGCGCTCTCGCTGCTGAATCTTCAGGGATTCGGCGTCCGTTCCTGGCACCCGCCGCTCGAGAACGCACTGCTAAGAATCGTCATCTGCCGATTGAGAGGTTTCCTGGGCACGTCGGTGAACCCGGACCTCGATGTGTCGACGTTTCCCAAGCCCGGCCATCCCTTCTTCACGGAGCTGGAAGAATGGACGCAGCATTCCGGAATCACCGTCCCGGAAGAGGCGAAGCATTTCCTGCAAAGCGATTATGTGTTTGCGGCGGCCTGCTTCGCGGTCGGCTGGTGGGAGGCTGGTCTCCGCATGCTGCGGACGCCGGAGTTACCGGCCGATGCCCCGCCTTGGCTGAAACAGGACTTGGAGGAAGCGGTCCGGCGCCACGGCGAGTTCAAACATGTCCGGCTAGGATAGATACGCTGGGACGCGATCAAGGATCAGACCCACGTTATCGATAATCGGAAGCTGGCCTTGGAGCAGGATGTCGCCCTGCGCCACGGCGAGGAACGCATTCAGTTTTCCCGTCAAGAGCGCGTTGGCGGTGCGCAAGTCCTTGAAGACCATC
Organism: uncultured Nitrospiraceae bacterium; assembly: GCA_964587655.1. Lineage (GTDB taxonomy): Bacteria > Hydrogenedentota > Hydrogenedentia > Hydrogenedentales > SLHB01 > CAZPMT01. The sequence continues at coordinate 30,157 of CAZPMT010000026.1, read as the reverse complement.
TTCGCCATGGGTTTTTCCATCGCGCCTTTCCGCACGGTGATGTTGCCTGCTTCGAACGTGATGCTCACGCGCGGCCCGTCCGGCACGATCTCGACCTGGAGCGCCCCGCGCGGGATCTGGGCTGCGATCCGTTTCGACACCGGCTCCAACAAGGCCAGCTCTTTCACGGCGTGAAATGCGGTGTTCAGGGTAAGAATCGTGTTGATCCTGACGTAAGCCTCGTCCGCGAGACGCCCGTCGTCGGGTTTGAGATAGTGCGCGAGGCGGTCCGTCAGCCGCGCGAAATCATTCGACATGAAACCCAGACGCGTGAAACCTCTCAAAGGAATCGGCGTCCCGTTGCCGTCAAACATCGCGTTGAGATGTCCCGGCGACAGAAAGTACAGCTTCACCGTCGGACTCGCGTGACGGCCGGCCTGATGCAGGCACCGTCCGCTCTTGAACGTCAACGAGGCCGCCGGACCGTTTCGGACCACGAATTGGATCGCGATGTCCCAGTCCTGCGTCAGCCGCGCCATTTCGACATCGAGGTGGATCAACTCCTCCAGATTCTGCAGGACCGCGTAAAGATTGAGGTGCGCCTTGATCAAACTGTCCGACATGAGATCATCCCTCGCTGGGAGCTTAGCAAAGCCCTGCACTCATGCGCAACCGGTTCCGTGGCCGCGGCGTCCCCGCCGCGTCTTTGTCAAGAACCGTTTGGCGCAAAGTATTTCCGGCGAGACGCGGCGAGGACGCCGCGGCCACGGAACCGCACGAATCGCGCGCCGATGTTTGCCAACTCGATCGTTGGTGGTATCATGTTTGTCAGTGGGTGGGCGGAGCAAGCGAGTTTGTCAAACCAGCAAGGAGATACGATCATGAAGGAAGTAGTTGCAGTTTCCGCGGTACGGACGGCCATTGGCGCATTTGGGGGGACCCTGAAAGATTATCCCGCGCCGGATCTCCTGGGACTCGTGATTAAGGAGGCAGTCCATCGTGCGAATGTTCCACCGGAGATCATCGGCGACGTCGTGGTGGGCCAGTGCATGCAGCGAATGGACGAAGTCGTAACCGGACGCCTAGCGGGACTGAAAGCGGGCCTGCCAAACACAGTGCCCGGCGTCACCATCCATCGTAACTGCGCGTCGGCCATGCAGGCCGTCATATACGGCGCACAGCAAATCATGCTCGGCGACATGGACGCCGTCGTCACGGGCGGCGTCGAGAGTATGAGCCGCGTTCCCTATTTCCTCTACCAGGCCCGCTGGGGGGCCCGGCTGCAACACGCCGTGATGTCGGATGGGATTTGGGACGGCCTCACGGATGCGTGGACCGGACTCATCATGGGGATGACGGCCGAGAACCTCGCCGAAAAATACAATATCACCCGTCAGGAACAAGACGAGGTGGCCCTGCGCTCCCACAATTGCGCCGAGGCCGCCACCAAGGCCGGAAAGTTCAAGGAAGAGATCCTTCCCGTCGCCATACCTCAGAAAAAGGGCGACCCGAAGATCTTCGACACGGACGAGCATATCCGCCCCGGCATGACCATGGACCAATTGGCGAAACTGAAGCCCTCTTTCAAGAAGGACGGGACCGTGACCCCCGGCAATGCTTCCGGCATCAACGACGCCGCCGCCGTCATCGTCCTGATGAGCGGCGACAAGGCCAAGGATATGGGCATTAAACCCATCGCGCGCCTGCGCGGGTACGGACTCGCCGGCGTTGAACCCGAGCTAATGGGCTACGGCCCCGTCCCCGCGACGAAACAGGCGCTCGATCGCACCGGTCTCAAGCTCGATGATATGGAACTCATCGAGTTGAACGAGGCCTTCGCCGCACAGTACATCGCCTGCGAACGTCTACTCGGCCTGAACCGCGACATCACCAACGTCAACGGTTCCGGCATCGCCCTCGGACATCCCGTCGGATGCACCGGCGCGCGCATCATCATCTCGCTGTTCCACGAGATGCGCCGCCGCGGAAACACCCTCGGCCTCGCGACGCTCTGCGTCGGCGGCGGTATGGGTGAGGCGAGCATATGGGAGATGATCTGAGTCCCTGCAAAGAAATGCCGTGCGCGCGCGGAGGCTGCGTCCACTTCGTCCACCAGGTCCACTACGTCCACAAGGCTTCCGGTTATTTCGGACCCATGCGCAGGGCGCCGTCGAGCCTGATTGTCTCTCCGTTGATCATCTCGTTCTCGATGATGTGACAGGCGAGTGCGGCAAACTCGCTCGCCCGGCCCAATCGTGGCGGAAATGGGATCTGCGCCGCAAGCGACTGCCGCACGGCTTCCGGCAGTGCGGCGAGCATCGGCGTCTCAAAGATGCCCGGCGCGATGGTCACCACACGTATCCCGTGACGCCCAAACTCGCGCGCGGCAGGCAACGTCATCGCGACGACGCCGCCTTTCGAGGCGGAATACGCCGCTTGGCCGATCTGTCCGTCGAAGGCCGCGACCGACGCGGTGTTGATGATGACGCCCCGCTCGCCGGTTGCTGTCGGCTCTTGCCGGCTCATCGCCTCGGCGGCGAGCCGCATCACGTTGAACGTGCCCGTAAGGTTGATTCGTATCACGGTCTCGAACAGGTCGAGGGCGTGCGGTCCGCCCTTGCTGAGCAGTTTCATCGCGGCCCCTACGCCCGCACAGTGCACGACCCCGTGCAGTCCGCCGAAGGTTTCGACCGCGAGGGCAACGGCCGCCTTGACGCCCGCTTCGTCCGTCACGTCACACGAAACGGCCCGCGCCGAAGTCCCGAGCTTCTCCGCCAGCGCCTTTGCCCCGTCCAGGTTCACATCCGCGACCACCACTTTCCCGCCGCGTTCGGCAAGCATCTCGGCGCTCGCGGCGCCGAGTCCCGAACCGCCGCCGGTAACCAGAAACGTCTTTCCTGCGATATCCATGGCATATCCTCCCGTCTGCTTGTCCTTCGGCACGCATTGTACCGCCTGACAAGACCGGAAAGCCACGGCAGCTTACGGTCGTTACCCAAACGGCGTGCTTGAACCGTCGTTGTGAGTTGAGGTTAAGTACTCGTGAGGCGGCTGTGCAGGATTTGATGAACTGGCGGGTTCGGCGGGTGTTGTGTTGGAGGTATGGGCGGTGGGTGTGACGTTTCGGAGTGTGGTCATTGCGCTGGTGTTGATGCCGTTCAATGCGCTTTGGCTTGCTTCGACGCAGGTGATCTGGCTTACGGGGCAGCCGGCGACGTTGAGTCTGTTCTACAATGTCGTCTTCATCTTGTTCTGGATCATTTTGTTGAATCTGGCAGTGAAGCGGTGGAAGCCGGGGTGGGAATTGTCGCCGCCGGAACTGCTGGTCATCTATACGATGCTGAGCATCGCCACCGCGCTGGCGGGTATCGATTTCATCGACGTGCTGGTGCCGATGCTGCCGTTCCTGGATCACTTTGGTCCGCTGGAGGGACGGTATGGGGCGATCCGGGAGAATATGCCGGGGTGGCTGTTGGTGCAGGACAGGGAGGCGCTGCGGAGTTATTACATCGGGCAGGAATCGTTTTTCACGCCGGCGAATTTTGTGCCGTGGCTGCTTCCGCTGGCGTGGTGGTCGGCTTTTATCATCGCGTTGTGCGCAGTGATGTGGGGCCTGAATCTGGTGTTCCGGAAGCAGTGGACGGAAAATGAGAAGCTGTCGTATCCGGTGATCCAGGTGCCGATGTTGCTTGCGACGGAACCGGCGACACTTTTCCGGAACAAGCTGTTCTGGACGGCGTTCGCTCTGGCGGCTGGGATTGACGTGCTGAACGGGTGCAGTTCCTGTTTCCGTTGCTTCCGCGGTTGCCGCTGGTGCACGTCGCGAACTTGCAGGCGTTCTTTCCCGAGCGTCCGTGGCTGGATATGGGAGCGGTGTGGGTATCGTTCTATCCGTTCGCGATCGGGATGTGTTTTTTCATGCCGACGGATCTTGCGTTTTCGTGCTGGTTCTTCTACATCTTCTGGAAGGCGCAGCGGGTGCTGGCGAGCTACATCGGGATGCACGGGATGCCGGGATTTCCGTTCATCGAGGAGCAGACGGCGGGGGGCTATTACGCGATTGCGCTGGTGGCGTTGTGGGTGAGCCGGCGCCAGATCAAGCGGATGGTCCTGCTTGCGCTTGGGAGGCCCGCGGAAGAGCACGAGACGCCGTGGGAACGGCGCGAGGCGCGGCTCGCGGCGCTGCTGATCGGCGGCGGTTTCACGTTTCTGCTGTACTTCTGCTGGCGTGCGCAGATGACTATGTCCACGGCTCTGGCGTTTTTCGTGCTGTATTTTCTGTTGTCGGTGGCGATAACGCGGATGCGGGCGGAGTTGGGTCCTCCTTCGCATGACCTGCATCGTATCGGCCCGGGCTTTCAGATCGTGAACCTGCTCGGTCACACGGCAATGGCCAAGAGCAATCCGGCGGATCTCCCCATGATGGGCGTGCTCAACTTCTTCAACCGTGCCTATCGGAGCCACCCGATGCCGCACGGTCTCGAAGCGTTCCGCATCGCGGAGCGTCTCCACATGGATTACTGGCGCTACTTCCTTGCGATGGTGGTGGCGATCGTCGCGGGGACGGTATTCGGGTTCTGGGGGCTGCTTGTGATGATCGAGAAGTACGGGGCGACGCAGGTGTCGGGGCTCGGCGAGTGGTTCGGACGGGAGCAGTGGGACCAGGTGAACCTGTGGATCACGACGCCGCCGCCGCACATGGCGCAGCCGACGATGGCGATCGGCATCGGTCTGTTGTGTTCGTTCGGGCTCGCGGCGCTGCGTATGAACCTGGCGTGGTGGCCGTTTCATCCCGTTGGATACGCGGTGAGCGGGTCGTGGTCGATGGATCAGTTGTGGGCGTCGATCCTCGCGGTGTGGATGATCAAGTCGCTGATCCTCAAGTACGGCGGGGCGAAGGCGTACCGTCCCGCGATCCCGTTCTTCGTGGGGCTGCTGATGGGGGACTTCATCGCGGGGGCTTTCTGGAACCTGTACGGCACGCTTCTCGGGGTGGAGACCTATCACTTCTGGCCGTATTGATGCTGCAAACCGCGCGTGCCGCGCGGCCTCCCGATTGGTTTTGCTGCCTGACTTTCCTGCTCCGGTATTTCGTACCTAACAAGTTCAAGATTACCATCCTTCAAGAGCCCGACGCCGGGAGCATAGAGTTTGTGTTCCCTGGAAAGCGGTCTAAGCGGTGAGGTCTCTTCGACTTTCAACACGTTCTCAAACTTGCCGGCGGCTACGTGAACAGTCTCGTCCATGCTGAGGATTTCCGCTCTGTCCATTGCCACCCTTGGGGCCATTTCCTCGTAGTACCGTGCGCCCAGCAGCGGGAGACCTGGCATCATCAGGCCGGCCTCGGCGCCACCGGTTCCAGCCAACCAGATGCGCTCCCGGTTGACGACCACTCCTTTGCCGTCGTAAGTGTCGATGTCCTCTCCGAAATAGAAGACGCTGTCCGTGCTCTTGGATATGGCAAAGTATCTCCTCGACACTTTCGTGAGTTTGCCGCCTTCTGTCTCCCTCTCCTCAACAACCCGTGTCTCGACTCTGTCGATGATCTTGGTTTCGCGAAGCACGGTGATTACCCGTTGAAAGTCGTCGCCTTCGAATGTAAGCTGGCAATCGGGCTGCAAGATGAAGTAGGGGTTCGTCCCCGTGGACGCCAAGTCGTTCTTGTCAATCCCGAAGCGCTCTGTCCACGTTCCCGAATCCGCACTGGACGGGTACACAAGAACGCACAAGGCCAAGGCCGAAAGCGGCAAGGCGATAAGAAGTCTTTTCACGATCTGATCCTCCTTTCTCCAACCACTAGTTCGACGCAACTTACACAGTACAGCAGCTCCCGACAAACAGAATCAGACAGAGTGCTACGAAGGTTTCGGCCCGGAACCTATCCTGAGGAGCCGCCGCAGTGCCTGGACGTGGGTGGGGCATCGCTCGATCGCGTTCTCATAGTGGCTGATGGCAGTCCGAATGTCTTTCTGCAACTCGGCGTTGACACCGAGCCAGAACGAAGCGTCGCCGGGTCCGTCAGGCGTTTCGGCCGCACGGGCAAGCGCCTCGATGGCCTTCTCCCATTGGCCGGCGTGGAGGTAAGCAATGCCGAGGCGGTAGTACACATCGGCGGTGCGCTCGCCGCTTTCGATCCGACGCCCGAGTTCCTCAATCGTCTGCCGGGCGGCGGCGTTGAAAGCGGTGTATTCATCTGACGAAGCTTCCGGTCCGGCCTCAGCAACCCTCTTCAGCATTGCCGCCATCTCGGGAAACTGCTCCGTATCTTGGGCGATCTCCGCAAGTCCATAGTAAGCCTCCGCGCAATTCGGTCTCGCCTGAACTATCTGCTTCAGAGCATCTCGCGCCTTGTCCAACTGGCCTGCGGCCCGGCACGCTTTAGCCTGTAAGAGCAACGCCCTGACCCGATCTCCATTCGACACATCTGCGATTAGCCGGTCGCATTGCGCCGATGCTTCATTGAGTCTTCCCAAGAGCAACAGTGACTCTACAAGGCGAAACCGCGCGCCAACGTCGCCCGGGTTGACGTCAAGAACCTTTGAGAAGGATGCGACAGCTTCATCGTACTCTTTTGCGGCAAGAAGCTCCTGGCCCCTCTTGTAGAGATCACGGCTGTCCACCTTGTCAATCATCCTAGCGCCGAACTTGCTGAGACCCATAACGAGCAACAGAAAGAGGGCGACAAGGACGGCCCAGACAATCAGACTCCGTTGAAAAACAGTCACGGTCGATCTCCAATTCCATCAAGACGCTAATAAGCGCCCTTGCCTGTTAGAACGACATAGACACTCTTGCACAAGATCCTGAAATCAAGCCACAGAGACCAGTTCTCGATATAGTAAATGTCCCACTTTAGCATTTCTTCCGAAGTGTGTTCGGTTCGGTTAACCTGCCAGAGGCCCGTTATACCGGGCGCCACGGAAACGCGTGCGTCCTTCCACGACTCTTCTCCTTTGACGTCAAGCACCGGCAGCGGCCGTGGCCCGACCAGGCTCATTTCTCCCTTGAGCACATTAAGCAACTGTGGGAGTTCGTCTATCGAGGTCTTGCGGATTATCCTGCCCACTCGCGTTACTCGCGGATCGCGCCTTATCTTGAAGAGAATTCCGTCAGATTCGTTGTTCGCCTCAAGTTCCTGGCGCTGCTCTTCGGCCGTCTGGCACATCGACCTGAGTTTGATCAGGCCAAAATGGCGTCCATTCTTCCCGACCCTTTTTTGCCTGAAGATGACCGGTCCCGGACTGTCCAGTTTTATACAGATCGCAGCCGCCAATAGGATTGGCGATGTAAGGAAGAGCGCCGACAAAGAAAGGGTAATATCCTCGGCGCGTTTGAGTATCATACGGAGGCCGGTAATGGAGATCTCGTTGAGTTGGATGACCGGCAGGCCGCCCAACTCATTGATGTTGCTCGCTCCAAAGGTGATTCCGTAGAGATCGGGAACCAACTCGACAATCACGTCGAGCTTATGACATACGTTGACAAAACCCACCATGTTCGAGCCCAACGCCGCCGGGTCGGTCACAATGATTTCTTCCAGGCCGTGGACGTTTATTATATCGCGGACCTCATCGGATCGGCCAAGATAGGTTATCGGCCCCGATTCGGCCACCAGCGGGTTGTTGCTCGGATCGTCTGCAATGAATCCCTCCAAGCTGCACTGCAACTCCGGTGTGTGCTGTATCGCCCGCGCGAGGTCCCGCGCCGCGTGGCCCGTGCCCTGAATGGCGATATGTCGAGCGAAAAGGCCGCGTCGATTGAGTTCATCGGCGATTATCCGGACCAAACTGTATACCGCGATAACAAGGAATAAGTTGAACAGCCAGTCGAGAGCAAAGACAATACGCGAGAACGAGAACTCGCGATAAGCAAAGGCGCCACGGTAGAGGAAGGCCATTAGCATAAGGGCGACCGAGCCCAAGCACACCGATTTCACGCGGTCCATCATCTCGCCCGGTCTTTTCCGGAGTTGGTGTCCTTGGCGATAGACACCGCACACGGAGTTGCAGAAGAAACGGCCGAAGGGAGCGAACAGGATCAAGTGGAGGTAGGGTGTTGATACTTCCGGACCGGCTTGAAAACCTGGACTAAACAGGGTGTCTGGTTCGTATCGCATTTTGTAAGCTGCATAGACGCTGATCACCGCAATTGACATGTCAATGACGACCAAGAGCGGTGTGAAGAACAGTCGTCTACGTCTGACAAGACGAGCCATCTAACGCCTTCCCGTTTTCAGAGTCCGCCAAACCTCGCGCCCGGACGATTTCCAGTTCCATGGCGTCACCGAGGGAGATCGTCGATCGTCTTCTGGATTCTCTGTCTCTCTTCGTCATTAAGCGAAAACGTACTGAGAATAGACTGGCACTCGGCGCGAGCTTCCTCAGTCTTGCCGTTCTTCGCAAGAACCTGGGCAAGCACGAACCGCAAGTCAGGCACATTGGCATTGGCATTTCTGGCCAGCCGCAAGACATCCTCGGCCTCCTGAAGGCGTCCGAGTTGGGCTAACGCCCTTCCACGGATGAGCCCACATGCTGTTTGGCCTTGCGGATTCAGCGCCGGCATCGCCCTGGCCAGCACACTGCAAGCCAGTTCCAATTCGCCGAGGTCGGCAAGGGCTGCGCCAAGGTTAAGGAGGCAAGGACCAAACCCGCCATCGGCCGCCAAAGATGCGTTGTCTCTAGTAAGTTCGAGGAGCTTCAGGGCGATCTTTTTTGCCTCGGCGGAGCTTGAGTTTAGCTGGGCAGCCGTTAGCAGGGATTGGCTCGATTCAACAAATCGACCCTCGGAAAGGTGCGCCTCGCTAAGAACGGCGTGAGCGTCAGCGAGGGTTGTCTTATCGCGAGGCTTCAGTTGAGATGGATCTTTCAACAGATCCAGGCATTTCGAGCCCGCCCTTATGGCGTCCTGAGCACGGTTGAGCGCGAGGAATACTTTGGCTTGCAGCAGGCGGGCCTCAGCGACTTCAGGTTCTAGTTGCACTGCCTCCGAGGCGTACTCAATCGCTTTAGTAAGACTATTCAGCTTGACACACGCGACGGCAAGCTGTTTGAGGATGGGCGCGCGACTCGCGTCTTCAAATGACAAGGCCTTTTCGAATTCGGACATCGCCGCGACGTGGTTGCCGGCGAGACCCTCGACGATTCCCCCCGTCTCATAGACACGCCAATAGCCAGGCACGAGGTCTCGCGCCCTCTGCAAGGCGTCGCGCGCCGCGGCGTGATCGCCGGACAAGGCAGAGGCGACGGCCAGGTCCAGCAGTGCGAGCACGTCGTTCGGGGCGAGTCGTACAGAGGCCGACAACGATCTTACTGCATTGGGGTAGTCTTCCATGGCGCGGCAAGCGTCCCCGAGAGCTTTTTGTGTGCGATAGTCATGAGGATTCCAGCTTGATGCCTTATCTAACAGCCGCCGGCTATATCTGAAATCTCCCTCTTTGCCTACGAGCACCCCAGAGTGCCTATAGACCTCGCCTGCAAAGGTGCGCACCGCGAACTCGATTTGCAGAGCCAAGGCAAACGCAAGGGCGAACACGGCCGTCATCTTCACGGCCAGCATTGCCACGCTGAAGCGGCTACCCATCTATCGTGGAACTCCTGTGTCTTGGCCCAGGATACGGCGCTTATCCAGCGCGCACTCAGGTCTCGCCGACGCTTCTTGCGCCATATTGGGCTGCTTGGTCCCGGTCACGCACAAGCGTGCTGCCGGAATATACAACCAACCCCAGAACCATCCAGAAATACAGCGCCGGCCCGGGTGTCTGCATGTTGAAAATCAAGAAGGCATCCGCGGCGGCGGCAATCACGGCAGCCAGAAGCGCCAAGCCGGCCCTTCGGCCATCCCGGTCAACCGCGCCAAGGCTAATTCTGTATGCCGCAAGCATTGCGGCATATAACAAGGCCAGAAGCACACCCAGTCCGATGATGCCTTGCTCCGCGAGCGCTTCGATGTATTCATTGTGCACTTGATAGCTCATGCGATTCAGCTCGGCGAACCGTTCTTGCTCCTGCCGGTTCCAGGCGGTTGGGCTCATGATCTCATAGTTACCGGCGCCAACACCTGTGAAAGGGTGGTGCGTCCATAGCCGGGCGGCAGACTGATATGTAAAGAGACGTATGGCGCCGCTGCCCTGCCTGACAGCGAGGGCATCGCTTCGCTTGACGCGCCACGTGGTCACCATGAGGCCCGCGACGAGAGCCACCAAGACAATCAACCCCAGGGCAAGCCTCCACGCCATTCTCCATGGCGGATTCGTCGCTCCTCCGTGTGTGGCGATCGGGCGCGCCTGAAGCTTCACAACGACAATAACTGTCACAATTGTCACGCAGGCAGCCAGCGTTGCCCCACGCGCACCGGTGATAAGGAAATGGGACGCCATGGTTGCGGCCGCCGCGGCTGCAAGAAGACGTCCATACAAGGTGCGGGCAAGGGCCGCCGAGGCTAACGTCAGGGGAATTGACAAGAGCAAGAAACTCGCGGCGAAAGTCGGGTGCCCAAGTGTTGAAGCGCCGCGGGAAGTGGGGACTTCCTCAAGCTGCTGCCATGGGAAGAAGTCAAAACCGAAGTGCTGCGCGAGTCCATATGCTGATACCAGAAATCCGCATACTGCAACCACACCAAGCGTGCGACGCAGATCCTGCTTATCCACAAGGGCGTTGGATGCCAGGATGAATACCGAGAACAATCCCACTTGCTTGATGATGACCGCGATGCTCAGCCATACGTCGGTGGCGGCAAAAGCGGACGCGATTTGAGAGGCTAGTAGCGCAAGGGCCGCGAGAGTGACGGCGCTCCAACGGACTGCAAAGCGTTTCGCGAAGAATAACCTGGAAACGACCAGGAGTAGCGCCAGTGCAGGCGCGCAGGCGTCTATGATGAGCCACTGAACATCGTTGGGGGGCTCATCAGTCCATGGCGTCAAACAAAGCGGCGTAACGCCGGCTAACGCGAGGAATCCGTAATAGCTGAGCCGGTTGAACACTCGCAAGGCTCTGGAATCCGGAACGCCAGAGCGGCCGGCGCTTCGTTCCCGAAAGGAATCGCCACAGGCCGCTACTTCACCCGTTATTGACTCAGACTCGTCCGGTATGCCGCAAGGCCTGGTTTCCTGATCCATTGGGAAGCTGTCCTACTGGCTGAGTGCGGGAACGACTCGGCGAACGAAGTCCTCGGCAATCACATATCCCGCGCCCAGCATCACGCCGACGGCCAGGCCCAGGAAGGCGAGAAGCAACCGAGACTTGTGCAACGGCTTGGCCGGCGGTGCGGCCTCGCCAATCTGTACGATATCCGTGCTCTTATCTGCTTGGGCAAACCTTGCGCTCAGATACTTGGTGGCGAGGACATCAAACTTGCCTTTTTGGCTGGTGACTTCGCGGTCAAGTTGAGTCTTCTTCAGGTCGGCGTCGCGCTTGAGGATGGCCAGTTTCGTTTTCCGATCCTCTTCCAACTGCATTCTGGCGACATCGGTATCGCGCCTAAGTATCTCGATCTCCAACTCCTTTTGCCTGTCAGCCTGCTCGAGCAACAGTGAGGCCTTTGCCCGATCGGCCAACAAGGCATCGTACTCATCTCTGATGCTCTGGACTGCCTCGAGCAGTTGTTTCTCCCTCTTGGGCAGTGAGTCCAGCACTATCCGGACATCCGCCATTTCGAGCGACAACTGGTCATGAATAGGGTTGATCTCCTCTGAGCGGAGTTCCTTGTCGCGAAGTGCCTCAGGAAGACCGCCACCTTTGTCAGCATCGCTTTTCGTCACCTGCATCCACAACGCATTGTCCGTGATGGCTTTTGACAGTACCCTAAGCTCGGGGTGCTGTTGGATCTCGCCCTGCAGAGAACTCAGCCTGGTGCTCATGTCGGCCATCTGGATCTTGACAGTGGCCAATTCATCTTCAAGCTTGCTTATGCCCGCCAACTTCGCGGAAAGCTCCGTTTCCTTACGATCAAGTGCGAGTTTCGCCTCCAACTCGCTTATTTTCGTATCCCATTTATCCGTAAGTTCATCGAGTTGATGCGCGCTTTGGTCCTGTAGATCGGCCACAAGTTTCTGTGTTTCGTTAGAAATCTCGGTAATCTGTTGCGCGTAAAGATCCTGAGATTGCTGCTGCGAACTCTCGGCCTGAAGCAAGTCTTTCTGCGCAACGCCGTGCTCGTCTTCTAAGAACACCGTGGAGTCTTGTTTGGTCTTTCCGGTGGCCTCGGCGACCATCTCTTCCGCGACGGTTGCCCAGGTGTTGGCCAGTCGCGCGGCAAGCTCGGCCGAACGGGCCACCGCCACCAGTTCGATGACCGGGGAGTACTTGGCGCCGGCGGTATCCCTTCCGGTGGTGTGGGTCGTAACCGAAAGTGCGCCCCGGAGGTTTTCGACCATGAATCCATCAGCGTCAGATGAGTACATGCGCATCGCTGACGCTAGCCTATGCAAAACAGCATCGCAGTTGAGCAAAACGGCATAGTCCGACACCTGCATCGTCTTCGGTATAAGGGCCGTAACGTCGCTATCGCCTTCCTTGCCCGCTTGTTTACCGGCCTCCTTGAAGGGAGGGGGCTGAAGAACTAACGTGGCTCGGGTTTCGAACCTGTTCGGTCTCAGCGAAGCGAACATGGCGGCCGCAACGGCGCAAACAATAGCGCCAATGACAGGATACCTCCATTTCGCCAAGAGAATACGGATAGCACTTGTCAGTCCGTATGGTTCTTCTTTGTCCATGAACAAGTCCTCGATGCGCTAACTGAGATGCGAAGAAAGACTCTAGGTGATTTAGAACATGCCATTTGGCAGTCTAACAGAAGCGTCGTTTATGTTCAACAGCAAGGCAGTTCCGGCCAGACCCGAAGGCGGGAATGGCGCAACGTTCCAGGCGCGTATGAGGAATGGGCACACTGGGGTGCAGAAAGTTCCCAGGTGGGCAAGTATTTCTTGTTGGGTGGGCGCGAGGCTCGGGACATTCTAGAGCTCTATGCGTTTGCTGTCCGATGAGTTATGGATGTGCGACACGGCGTTGGTTTCTTGGCATACGGGTTGCACAAGCGAACGCGACCTGATCCCATACAGGTCGACCCTCGTGAGTGGTTGGCCCGGTGAAAAGGAACGGTTCCCATTGCCGCTCCTGATCCGTCGCTGGAATCCCTACCGGGCCACCCGAGTGTAACGTTCCGATAAGGGGCGATTGTATAAAGGCGTTGTGTGGTTCTTAGGGGAGTTGAGCGGTGATTCGTGGGTTGTATGCGGCTGCGACCGGCATGGTCGCGATTGAGGATCGCCAGGCGGTCATTGCCAACAACATCGCGAACGCCGCAACGGTGGGGTATCGCCGCCAGGAAGCCGTCCAGAAGGGTTTCCGCGACGTCTTTTCCGCGAAGCGTGTAAGCGCTGCCCGCTTTAATCAGTCGAACGCGCCCGGGGGCGGGGTCAAGATCGTCGAGACTTTCAGCAACACGCAGGCCGGGCCCATCGTTACGACCGATGACCCGCTGAACGTCGCGTTGCGGGGACCCGGTTTCCTTGCGGTGGATACGCCGCAGGGGGAACGGTTCACGCGCGCGGGCAGTTTCATTGTGGACGGCGAAGGTCAGCTTGCCACGCCGGATGGTTACAAGGTGCAGGGCTCGGGCGGCGGGCCGATCGAGGTTCAGGCAGGGAATGCCGTCATTACCGAGGACGGGTCGATCAAAGTGAACAACGTCACGGCGGGACAGCTTCGTCTCGTCGAGTTCGAGGACCCGCATATGCTCACGCGGGAAGGCCAAAGCCTGTACAAGGCATCGCCCGAAGCAACGCAGCGCAGCGCGGCCGCCACGGCGACGACGGTGGCCGGCAAGGCGTTGGAGATGTCCAACGTGAACCTGCCAAAGGAAATGGTGGGCATGATCCTGGCTTTGAGGGCGTATGCGGCAAATCAGAAGGTGATCACCACCGCCGACGAGACGATGAGCAAGATTATCGAGCAGGTCGGGATGCCGACGTAAGGCGGCATAGGAGGAATCGATGATACGCGCCCTGTTTACCGCGGCAACGGGGATGATCGGCCAGCAGATGAACATCGACACGATCGCCAATAACCTGGCGAACGTGAATACGACCGGTTTCAAGAAGAGCCGGGTCAATTTTCAGGATCTGCTGTACGAGACGATCAAGCCGGCGGGCACGCAGACGGCGACCGGCACTACGATTCCGGAAGGAATTCAGATCGGGCACGGCGTGCGGCCCGCATCCATCGCCAAGCTCTTCTCGCCTGGAAACCTGATTCAGACGGGCAATCCGCTGGACTTGGTGATTGAGGGCAGCGGCTTCTTCCAGATCGAGCAGCCCGACGGTACGACGGCTTACACGCGCGACGGTTCGTTTCGGATCAACGAAGTAGGGACGATCATGACGGTGGACGGGTATCCGCTAACGCCGACGATCACGGTGCCGCTCAACTACACGCAGCTTACGGTTGGGTCGGATGGGACGGTGTCGGCGAGCGTCCCGGGAACGACCGCCCCGTCGAACCTTGGTACGATCCAGTTGGCGCGTTTCCCGAACCCGGCCGGGCTCGATTCGCGGCTGGGCCGCAACCTCCTGCTTGAAACGCAGGCGTCGGGTACGCCCACAACGGGCAATCCGGGGCTCGAAGGCATGGGCCTCATCGAGCAGGGCTTTGTGGAGAATTCGAACGTGCAGGTGGTCGAGGAGATCCTGCAACTGATTATTGCGCAGCGGGCCTACGAAGCAAATTCGAAGGTGATTCAGGCGTCGGATGAGATGTTGCAGACTGCCAACAACGTGAAACGATAGGCCAATGGGAGGTGCCCCTAGCGATGGCGGCGGCGGTGAAAAACATGCTACTTACCTTGTGCATCACGGGCCTGACGGGTCTGGGGATGTCCGCCGCCGCCATTGATACTATCACGCTGAAACAAGAGGCCTATGTGAAGGGCCCGAAGGTCACGCTTGGCGAAGTCGCCGACATCACGGGAGACCACATGGAGCAGTTGGGCGGGATCGAGGTTGGGCCCGCCGCTTCTCCCGGGGATTCGCGACGCGTCGAGAAACCGCTCATCGAGGCAAGGTTGAAGACTGCCGGTATCGCGGCGGAAACCTTCGACCTTCGCGGGGCGCCGGCCGTCGTTGCGAGGACGCTGCATCTGGAGGTGACTCGTGACGTCATCGAGCAGAACATCCGGGCGTTTGTCGAGCACCAGATGCCCTGGAAACCGGAGGACGCGGTGATTGAGGTCTCACTTCAGATCGAAGGCATGGTGGTCCCGGAGGGAGAAGTGGGTTTCGAGTGGAAGGTCGATCCGGGGTTTCGTTTCCTCGGGACAGGCGGCATTCGCGGGGCCGTTACAGTGGATGGAGAGGTCAAGCGAAACTTTCTCTGCAAGGTTTCGGTTGAGGCGTACGACGAGGTGATGGTGGCTTCAGTTCCGATCCAGCGAGGGAGCGTGTTGGCCATGAATAACGTGACGCTTGAACGCCGGGCGATGTCCGGCCTGAAAGACGCCGTCTTTCACGACACGCCGGAACTGGCGGGATTCGTTGCACGCCGCGCCATCGGGCCGGGCGAGATCATCACCCAGCGGAGTCTGGCGCCGCGGATAATCATTAAGCGCAATCAATTTGTCACGGTTGAAACGCGGGCCGGGGGACTGCAAATCGAATCCCAGGCTCGCGCCGGATCTGACGGGGCCGTCGGCGATGTTGTCATTTGCGTGAATCCTAACTCGAATCAACCGTTTCAGGGCGTCGTCCGCGGAGACGGCGTAGTGGTGGTGGAATGAAAACGAATCTTGTTTGCGCATTCGGCGTGGTGGCCCTTGCCGCGTTTCTTCCTCTTGCGGTCGCTCATGGGGATTCGCTGTTCAAGCCTGCATCCAACAGCAAAGGAACACTGATCGCGAAGGTAAACCGGTTCCAGGTCGGCGACATCATCACGGTGAACGTGAATGAGGCGATCACCGCCTCCACGTCCGCCAATACGAACACGAAGAAGGAATCAGATGTGTCGTCCAAGGCCGAGGAGGCCAACAACACGTTTCTGACAGCCGAGAAACCGGGTTTCAATATTATCCCGAAGGAACGGCTGCCGAACTGGGAGATCTCGGCGAAGAACGAGCTCAAGTCGCGCGGGCAGACGAACCGCGTGGCCCAGTTGAAAACCTCGGTCAGTTGTCTCGTGACGAAAGTCATCGAGAACGGCAACGTCGTCATTGAAGGCGAGAAAACGGTCGGTATGAACCGCGAGGACTGCCGGCTGTCAGTGAGCGGTATGGTGCGAGCCCGCGACGTAACGCCGGCCAATACGGTCGACTCGAACCAGATCGCGAATGCGTCGATTGTGCTGAAGGGCAAGGGCCCGCTGTGGAACAATCAGAGGCGGGGTCTTATTACGCGGTTTCTGGATTGGTTTTCGCCGTACTGAGGATTTTGGACGTTGGATTTCCGATTTTCGATTTGTGTTGAATGCGGGGCATCGACCTCGACAAGACACTGCACGTGCGTTGTGTCCGTCATCCGGTCCGCCCAAATCCAAAATCGCGTCCTCCCCCTGGCCCTCATTCTCTTGTCGCTCCTTACGCCGTCCGCCCTTGGTGCCCGCATCAAGGACCTGTGCGAGATTCAGGGCGCGCGTGGCAACATGTTGATCGGCACGGGCATTGTGGTGGGGCTTGCGGGAACGGGCGACAAGACCTCGGCCGCTGTCATCGCGCAGCAGCGCGTGATGGAGCGCCTCGGCATCGTCGTCGAGAGCATCAAGGAACTCAAGTCCGACAACGTGGCGGTGGTGACCGTCACGGCGGAACTACCGGCGTTTGCCAAGGAAGGCACGCGCCTCGATGTGACGGCCGAGTCGCTATACGACTGCAAGAGTCTGGAGGGCGGGACCCTTCTCGAAACCCATTTGCGCGGGCCGGGCGGCAGCGAGGACGTCTACGCGGTCGCGCAGGGGCCGGTTTCGATTGGCGGCTTCAACGCGGGGACCGGGGGCGGCGGCAGCGTGCGCAAGAACCACGCGACGGCGGGCCGCATCCCGATGGGAGCGCACGTCGAGCGCGAGGCGCCTTCGACCATTACCGACGGTGAGCGTCTGTGCCTCTTGTTGAAACGCCCGGACTTCATCACGGCGTACAACATCAAGCAGAAGGTTGATGAGTTTATCGAGCCCGGTTGCGCGGCGGCCTTGGGAGCGGGGACGGTTCAGGTCAAGATCCCGAAAGAGGATCAGCATGACCTTGTCGGATTCATTGCGCGGCTCCAGGAGATCTCGGTGGAGAGCGATATGGGATCGCGCATCGTAATCAACGAGCGGACCGGCACCATCGTCGTCGGCGACAGGGTCCGCATCAAGGCATGCCAGGTCGCCCACGGAAATCTGACGATCAAGATCGCGGCGCGGCAGCTTGTCTCGCAGCCTGCGCCCCTCAGTCAGGGCCAGACCGTCCAAGTGCAGCAGGAGCGGGTCACGGTCGAGGAAGAAGAGCGTTTCCTGATGCCCGTGGAAGGCGCATCGGCGGGTGAGGTGGCTTCGTCCCTCAACAAGCTGAAGGTGACGCCGCGCGACATGATTTCGATATTTCAGGCGCTGCGTGAGGCGGGCGCACTCGAAGCGGATCTGGAGATCATGTGATGCTGTACGTGAACCCGCTTGGCGTTGGCAATTCGACGCGGATCGACCTGGCCACGGACCCGGGCGCGAAGCAGAAAGTCGCGCTTGAGGAACTCGAGCATCTCTTCCTGTTCACGCTCTTGCAGGAAATGCGCAAGACCGTGCCCATTCTCGAGGAAACGGAAGGGGGGCCCGAGCGGGGCCTCTATAACGAGATGCTGGACGATGCGCTGAGTGGCCAGATGGCTTCGAGCGGCCAGATGGGCATAGCGAAGCAGATCGAGGAGCAGATTCGGACGGCGGAGATGCAGCGCGCGATCCAGAAGACATTCGCGGAACACGAAGCGCAGGCGCGGCGTGAGGCGCAGGTTAAGGCGGAAGGGATTCCTTCCGATAAATAGGTTGAGCGGCGGATGTGCCGATCCGTCCTCGTGGACTAAGGAGAACGAGATGAGTGCACTGGCGATGTTGACGGGTGTTGGTTCGATTGTGGAGGCGGCGCGCTCGGTAGCCGGCGTCCTGGGCAAGTCCCGCGCGCCATCGTCCGGTGCGGCTGCGTCGTCCTTTGCGAGCCAACTCGACGAGTCCATCGCGCGTTTCGTACAAGGGCGCGACAAGAACGGCAACAGTTCCTTGAGCCTGACGGAATTCGGGGGCGACAAGAAGACGTTTGCTAAGCTGGACGTGAACAGGGACGGCGAACTCAGTGCACAGGAGCTTAGAGGATTGTTCGCGCCCGCCGGCCAGCCGACGCGCGGCACCGGATCGGTGTCCGCGTGAGGCAGGAGAAGGGATTCGGATGACTGCGTCATTTGAGGCGTTGTGTTACCTGCTCGATGATGAACTCGAGCGGCAGGAGAGCATCCTTGCTCTATGCCGCGCGCAAGGCGAATCCGCCCGCAACCACGACGTCGAGTACCTCGAAGCCCGCACCGCCGCGTTGACGCCCTTGCTCCAGGAGGCCGCGCAGGCTGAGGTGCTGCGGTCCCGTCTCCTCGATCAAATCGCTTCCGAGACTGGACTGTCGAATCGCCGGCCGCCTCTGAGTGAACTGATCCCTCTGGCCGAGGAACCGTGGTCATCACGCCTGCGCTACTTTCAGACCCGTTTCCAAGAGACGTTGAGTGCGACACGGGATATTGTCCGTGCGAACGCGGGCGTCCTGCGCGTTTCCTTGCGCGTGATCACGCAGGCCATGAGCACGCTCGAACAGTGTGCAATGGCGGAAGGTGCGGCGTACACGCCGACGGGCGCCGAGCCGGCGGGAGGAAATGTCCAACCCGCCGTTATTGACAGGAGAGGGTGACGTCATGGGCGCTTTCCGTGTGACTCAGGGAATGATGGTGACACGTTCCCTCAATGACTTGAACTTCCAGACGCGGCGTTTGCTTCAACTCCAGGAGCGACTGTCCACCGGTCTAAAGGTGAACAATCCCTCGGATGATCCGCTCGCGGCGCGGCGAGCCGTCAACATACGCGGCGTCATCTCCAAACAGGAACAGTATCTCAATAACGTCTCCTCGACGGGGCAACTGCTCCTCGAATCGACGACCTCTTTGCAGACGACGATCTCCGCCCTGCAACGCGTGCGCGAACTGACGCTCCAGGGCGCCAACGGGACCAACTCGCAGGTGCAGATGGACCAACTCGCGATCGAAGTGAGTCAACTCCTCGAGTCGGTGTTCGTCGAGGCAAACCATCAGACCAGCGGACGGTATGTTTTTGGGGGAACGCGCACCTTGACTGCGCCGTTTGTCGCGACGCGGGACGCCAGCAATCAGATTACGTCCGTGGCCTATGAAGGCAATAACGAAGACATCGAAGTGGCTGTGACGGACGGGATCTCGGTCAAGATCAACGAGACGGGTCAGCGCGCGTTTCTGTCCACGCAGGACGTAATTAAGACGCTCATTGACGTCCGGGACAACCTGCTCGCGGGCGACAAGACAAGCCTGCAGACGCAACGGCTCACGGAACTGACCGATTCGCAGAACCAACTACTCATCTCGGTGGCCGCGCTCGGGGCCACGCAGAACCGCATGGATAGTCTTACGTCCAACGGCGAGGCCTACGTGCAGCAGCTTCGCGTGGCGCTTTCCGACAGCATCGACGCCGATTACGCGGAAACCGTCGTCAATCTCAACGCCCAGACCAACGCCTACCAGGCGGCCCTCAACTCCACGGCCCGCGTGATCCAGCCCAGCCTGCTTGATTTCCTGAGATGACCATCGCCGCAAGCAGTCGTGTTCGTTACCGGCAATTCGCTCTTGCGGGTGAGCGCGCGAAGTCAGCCTTTTGAACCCGGCGCCCGTTGCGAGTCGGCATCCAGGTAGGATTTCACCTGATAGCTCGCCTGTGCGACCATCTGGGCTACCCGCTCCGCGTGATGCAGGATCTCAACGATGAGTTGCTGCGTCTGTTCACTCTGCGGGACGGTCAGCGACAACACGTCCGCCGACGCATACAGCGCCTGAAGGGGATTGTTCACCGCGTGCGACAACTTCGCGAATTGCCGCAGTGTGTCTTCCAGAGTTGTGTGCGGGGAAGGGTGCTGCGCCGACAACTCGCGCCGAAGAGATCGAATCCTCAGAGAAGCGCGGACCCACGCCTTGAGTGCAATATCCTCTATCGGTTTCACCAGGTAGCCATCCGCGCCCGCTTCGAGTCCGGACCGAATGCTCGCGTCGTCCTTTCGGAACGCCGACACAAGGATAATGGGGATATCCTCCGTCTCCAAACGCCCCTTGATTTCCCGGCAGAGGTCAATTCCGTTCACATCCGGCAGGACAACATCCAGCAGGATTACGTCCCAGTCCTGCCGCGCCCGAAGACGGGCTCGCGCGTTCTCACCGCATTCGACCGCCGTCACCGCATACCCCTGTGGCTCGAGGAGACCACGAAACGTCGTGACTGTCACCGGGTCATCATCGATCACAAGCACGTTCGGCTGGCTCATGGCGCGCACCGTACCTTCAGCCCTTCCCATGGGAACCGCAAGCCTCTGCAGGCTATATCAGGCCGCCTGCCTATGTCAACAGGAAATGCAATTCGAAATCCCGCCACGTAGGATTCGAGACCGCACCGCAGAACTTGCGCCGATTGGTTCCGTGGACGCGGCGTCCTCGCCGCGTTTCGCCGCACACACATTGCGTCAAGCGGTTCTTGATGAAAACGCGGCGAGGACGCCGCGGCCACGGAACCAATCGGATCGCCCGCCGGCGCGCGTAGCCCAACCGGACTTCGTTACTCGACCGTGACGCTCTTCGCGAGGTTCCTGGGTTGATCCACGTCGCAGCCGCGGTTTACCGCGATGTAGTACGCGAGCAGTTGCAGAGGGACCGCAACCACGATCGGGCTGAACGGCTCGTAACACTCGGGAACATAGATCACGTCCGCGCTGTGCTTCTTGATGATCTCGTCGCCGACCGTCGCCACCGACAACACGATGCCGCTCCGCGCGCGGATTTCCTGAATGTTCGACACCATCTTGTCGTACACCGCGCTCGCGGACGCGACGCACACGACCGGCAGTTCGGAGGTCACGAGCGCAATCGGCCCGTGCTTCATCTCGCCCGCGCCATACCCCTCGGCGTGGATGTAGCTGATCTCTTTCAGCTTCAGCGCGCCCTCGAGTGCGCTCGGGAAGTTGTAGTTACGGCCCAGGAACAGGGCGCTCTGAGCGTCGCGATATTTCGGATCGCGCGCGCACCGTTTCAGATCTTCATGGTTGTCCAGCACCCACTGGATCTTGTCGGGAATCTCCCGGAGGTGCGTGATCATCTCCTTGGCTTCCGCCTTGGACAACGCGCCGCGGATCTCCGCCAGGTAGATCGTGAACAGCGAGAACGCCGTGATCTGCGACGTGTAGGCTTTGGTCGACGCCACGCCGATTTCAGGACCGGCCTGCGTGTAGATCACGCCGTGCGACTCGCGCGCGATGCTCGATCCGACCACGTTGACGATTGACACGACCTTCGCGCCCTTGCGTTTGGCGATGCGGATGGCCTCGAGCGTGTCGGCGGTCTCGCCGGACTGCGTCACGGGGATGACGATCGTGTTCGGATCGATAATGGGATCGCGATAGCGGTATTCCGAGGCGATATCGACTTCGACCGACACCTTCGCAAACTTCTCGATAAGGTATTTTCCGACGAGGCCGGCGTGCCACGCGGTGCCGCACGAAATAACGACGATCTTCTTGCAGTCCTTCAACTCCTGAAGGTCCAGCTTCATGTCCGGCAGGTTCACTTCGTCCGAGCCTTCGTGGACGCGCCCGCGCAACGTGTTCCTGATCACTTCCGGCTGCTGGCAGATCTCTTTCAGCATGAAGTGCGGGTAGCCTTCCTTCTCCGCGGCGGCATCGTCCCAATCGACGTGCTTCACCTCGAGATGCTGCGGGCGCCCGTCGACGTCTTCGATCTTGTAGCCGTCGCGTCGGATCTCGCAGACCTGGCCGTTGTCGATATACAGGACGTCGCGCGTGTACTTCATAATGGCGGGCACGTCGGACGCGATGAAAGCTTCTCCTTTGCCGAGACCAACGATCAGCGGACTGCCATGGCGGGCCGCGACCATCACGTCCGGATTGTTCTTGCACACGACGCCGATGGCGTAAGCGCCTTCCACGTCCTTGAGCGCGCGCTTCACGGCTACGAAGAGGTCGCCCTGGTAGTATTTCCGGACCAGGTGCGCGATGGTCTCCGTGTCGGTCTGGCTTCGGAACTTCGCGCCTTCGGCGGTCAGTTGCGCACGGAGTTCCTGATAGTTCTCGATGATGCCGTTGTGCACCACGGCGATCTCCATGGACCCGTCAAAATGCGGGTGCGAATTCACCTCGCTCGGCACGCCGTGCGTCGCCCAACGCGTATGTCCGATCCCGAGCGGCCCTGCAATCTTGACCTCATCGAGCTTCTTGTCCATCGCCACGAGTTTGCCCACGCTCTTGACCCATTCCAGCTTGCCGTCCTTGATCACGTCGACGCCGGCCGAGTCATAGCCTCGATACTCAAGACGGTGGAGACCCGACATGATGATCTCGACCGCGTTCTTCTTTCCGATGTACCCCACGATTCCACACATTCGTTTTCCAGCTCCTTCTATTCCGTACGATGGCGCCGGGTATGAACTGCTCTACCCGCTTCACCATCGAACATTGCCAGTGTTATGACACAATCGGCGCATCCCGCAAGACGCTGATTGCCGCGTCGTTCGTCAGATTCCGGCCCAGCGGCGTCACGCTGATGCGCTTGTTTCCGATGGCTTCGAAGTCCGAGCCGCTTTCCGCAACGTGGCTCGGCTCGGCCCCGCCGATCCAATAATACACGCCGCCGCGAGGATCCTCGCGGCGGATGATCTCGTCCTGATAGTGCCTGCGTCCCATGCGAGTGATCGATACACCCGCGATTTCCGCCGGCGGCACGTCGGGCACGTTCACGTTCAGCGTCGTGTCCGCCGGAATGCCGTGCTCGATCACGTAGCGCGCCAAGGTGGCCGCAAACTCCGCGGCCGTCTCGGCGTGCCGCGGTTTGTAGCTCACGTCGGATATCGCGAACGAGGGGACGCCCAACAGCATGCCCTCGTACGCTCCCGCCACCGTCCCGGAATATGTAACGTCGTCGCCCAGATTCGCTCCTGGATTGATCCCGGATACCACAAGGTCAGGCCGCACGCCCATAAGATCGCGCACGGCAAGCATGACGCAGTCCGTCGGCGTCCCGTCGACCATGAACCAGCGGTCCTTGACCTTGTGCACGCGCAACGGCCGCTGCAGCGATACGCCGTGACCAACCGCGCTCTGCTGCCGGTCCGGCGCAAAAACCCACACCTCGCCCACGGCTTCCAGCGCGCCGGCCAGCAACTTCAACTCGTGCGCTTGAATACCGTCATCGTTGGTGACAAGTATCCGGGGCTTTGTCATGATATGTTACCGAGGGTGGCGATCACGGACAAAAAACGAACCGAGTGAAGCGTCTTATATCACGCCGCGACGGATAGGATCAAACCGGTCTGTAGCCAATACATAGTAAAACAGCGGATCCTGACCATCAAACGCATGTCTAAGACGGCGGTTCCGCTACGCGCGGCGACCGTGTATAATGTTTCGGGTCGGGAGGAAGTAATCATGGGTGTGCCGGAAAATCTCAAGGATCTCGTCGCGCTTTCCCTGCTGAAGGACATGCCGGATGCCGCGCGGCAGCGGGTCGCGGAACTGATCATAGAAACCGCTACAGAGGTCGAACTGGCCGACGGTGCGGCGTTGGTTCACCAAGGGGATCTCGGGATCGACGAGGGCTTTGCGCTTCTGCGCGGGGCGGTCAGTATCGAGCGGGAAGGTTTGCCGCCGGTAACCACAAACGCGCCGGCCATTCTCGGTGAAATCCAGCAGTTCAACCCGCGCGCGCAACGCACGGCCACGGTGCGCGCCGCGGGTCCGGTCAAAGCGCTGCGGTTCACTTGGCAGGCCCTCTACGAAAAGGCCAGGGAAGCGTTCACGCCCGAAGAGCAGCACCGATTGATGGACGCGCTCGAGAAAAGCGTTTGCGAACGCCTTGCATGCGAGCGTCTTGTTGACGTGCCCATTTTCCGTGGGTTGTCCGGCCCGCTGACGGTTCGTGCATCGCTCACCTTGCACTGGCTGGCGCAACGCGTGCGCGTGCCGGACGGCGCCACGCTTTTCGAACAGAATGCTCTCTGCGGCGGGACCGGTTTCCTCTTGCTTCACGGTTGCGTCGAGCTGCGCATCGCGGGTCGTTTCTCGCAGGGATTGAATCCGCCGTGCGTTCTCGGCGTGATGCCGCAATTCGATCCCGACCTGCGTTGGTCGGCCACCGCAACGGCCAAGGGTGATATCGAGCTGCTCAAGTTCTCGTGGCTCAATTACATGACGATGCTCCAGCGGCGCCTCGGACCCGCTGAACTGGACCAACTCATGAAATCGATGTCCGCGGCCGGCGACACGTGC
Source organism: uncultured Nitrospiraceae bacterium (assembly GCA_964587655.1). Classification (GTDB taxonomy): domain Bacteria; phylum Hydrogenedentota; class Hydrogenedentia; order Hydrogenedentales; family SLHB01; genus CAZPMT01. The sequence continues at coordinate 5,626 of CAZPMT010000026.1, read as the reverse complement.
TTCGCCCACTGAATCCGGCGTCGGCCGCGCATTTCAGTTTGCGTCGAACGGTTTTCCACCCACGCCCTTCGCCCGCATCGTGATCGCGCGCACGGCGATCCCGAGATGCCGCGTGTCATTCGAGTTGACGTTCAGGTCCTTCGGCAGCCACGTCTTCGAGCGCACGTCAAGGAGGATCTCCTCCGTTTTGCCGCGAGGGATCGTGCCCGTGACAATGGCCGGCCCTTCTTGATCTGGAAACGCCGCAATGCATTTGCCGCCCAGGTAGAGACCGTCATTGGGATCAACGGCCTGCTTGGGCATGAAGATCTCCATCGTGATCGTATACGCCTTCCTCGGCAACACCGGCAGACGGAGCGCTGACCCGGACGAAGACCAGCGCTTAGTGCACGGCTCATTCGGCCACTCGACCCCCTTTTCCCTTCCGCACCATTTCGTGAGGAACGGACCATCGCCTTCCTTGCCGACCGCCACGCGGTAATGAGCCCTGGTCGTCTTGGACAGCGTGGCCGGATTACATTCGTTGCCAATCAACTGTGTGCGATCTCCCGCAAGGTTCTCGCACACGAATCCGCCAGCGGCCTGGTTGCCCATCAAGATCGCCGAGACGGCGGAAGGCCCCACGCGCACATGCGTCTCGCCTTCGCCAAACGTATTGCCTTGAATGATGGCCTTGCCCGCGTCCACCTGGACCGCCGCCGCGCCCGTGCTATCCACGTCCCAACTCAGGAAGTGCGTCCCGATGGCCGTCAATTGCGTCTTGGCGCTCTTCGACCAGATGCACCGATCGATCGGACCCCAGAACGAACAGTTGCTCAGGCTGACCTTGCCGTCGCCCGCGCTCTCCGCGATCTCGATTCCAACGGAGTCGGTGCTGCCCCAGCGTCCCACGAACTCGCCGTTCGTGATCAACAACCCCGGGAACTGCGATTGCTCGACAAGCACCGGGCGGCGGCACGAATCGGCGCCGATCCCAACGAAGTTGCCGTTGCATGAACCGTTCTTGGATTCCGAGAACTTGTAGCCAACGCCATACCCGAAGCAGAAGGTGTTGATGACGTACTGCCAGTCGGTGCGCGCGAACTCGAACGCCACGCCTTGCGTGTTAACCCAAAGACAGTACGGGTCATCTGGCTTGTACAGCACGCCAAAGGGCCAGAAATGGCAGTTCTCGACCCGGCCGATGTCGCAGCAGTTGTCGATGTACATCCCGCGAAAACTCGGATAGCCGTGCACGTTCCGGATCAGAAACCGGGCCGCGTTCTGGAAGTGAATCGCCTCATACGGGTTCACGAAGCAGCAGTCCAGGATGCCGGTGTTCACCGTGTAGTCCGCGTACACCGTCGGCGGATAGGGCACTGGCGGCACGTCGCTCTGCTTCCATTCCGGATACGTCACGATGAACCCCGCAAGCGCGGCATTGCTCCCCGCGAGCGTGATGAACGGTGCGCCATCTTGCGCACCGCGCCCCGCGTAGGCCATCAGCACCGAGCCGTCCATTCGCGGGCGCGTCTCGTGGTCGCAACTCGGCGCAACGCGGAACGTACCTTGAAGCGTCACACCGCCTGGAATCTTCAGCGTTCCACGGATGCAGTAGTCGCCGGCTGCCACGTTGACGATGCCCCCGCCAGCGGATGCCGCCGCATCCAACGCGCGCTGAAACGCCGCGGTACAATCCGTCTTGCCATCGCCGACCGCGCCAGTATCCGCGACATTCCATTCCTTTGCGCCTGCGCCCAGACTGGCGATCAGGATGATCCCCGTCAACAGAATTCTCGTATACATGATTCATACCTCCCAAGTTGATCCGCAGTGTTCGTGCTCGTGCTCGTAATCGTAATCCCCCCCATGCACTAACTTCATTGAGTCGGCGCCGGAAAGTAGTTGCCGACGAATCGCTCCAATCCGCGCTCGTACTCTTGACGCGAAACAAAAACCCCCTCGTTGTGATCCCCGCGGATCTGCAAGAACTGCTTGGGCTCATTCGCGCGCTCGAAAAGCGTCAGCCCATGTTGATACGGGATCATTGTATCGTCTGGACTGTGAACGACCAGGACCGGAACGTGGATTTGCCCCACCTTCGAAGCCGTGTCGAAGCGGTTCCATATGAGCAGCCTCATGGGCAATATGTGGATCATCTCCCGCGCCACGTCCGCCACGGACAGAAACGTGCTCTCGAGAATAACCGCGCCCGGTGAAACCTCCGTCGCCAATTGCGCGGTCACGCCACCGCCCAGCGAGCGGCCAAACAAGAGGATCTTGCCCGGCGGTATGCCGCGATCTTCCGTCAGGTGTTTCCACATCGCGCGGATGTCCGCGTAGCAGCGCAGTTCCGTGGCGCGTCCACTGCTTCGCCCATAGCCGCCGTAATCATAGATGAGAACGCTGAACCCGAGTTCCCGGAAGGGAATAACGGCCTCGATCCAGTCAGACAGCGCGCCGCCGTTGCCGTGAGAGAACAGGACGACGCCGCGCGCGTTGTCGTTCGCGATGAACCACGCGTTCGTCTTCTCCGACGCCACGTCGAGATACAGATCCTCGTACTGCCAACCGAAAGGCGGCATAAAAGGCGTGCGATCCGTCATCTGACCGCCGGGGAAAATGAACTTGGTTTGCGCGACGTATACGACCGCGCACAAAGCCGCGTACAGGACGGCAACGATTCCGAGAATGGTCAGCATCGAAGTCTTTAGTCTCCTCGTGCTCCAGGGTGCTTCATTTTCTTTGCTGGACATGATCGCGTGTATGGATGTCCTGTTTCAATTCGCACTGCTCATGCATCGAGGAGTAGTATACAGAAAGAGAGCCGCGAAACGGACAGAAACAACATGAGTGGAGGGTAGCCGTCTTGACAAAGAAGCAGCTTAGCCGGCGGTTCTTTCTGAAAGCCGCAACCGGCGCAGTGTTATTTCCCCAAATCATACCTTCTTCGGCGTTGGGACTTGACGGGAACGTCGCGCCAAGCAATCGCATCGCGATGGGCTTCATCGGTCTCGGCGGGCGCGGAAGCGGGGGCCTTCGAACCTTCATGGCATGCCGGGATGCGCAGGTTGTTGCCGTGTGCGACGTCGACGGCGCCGCCCGCGAGAATGCGCGGACCGTGGCGGGACTGTCGCCCGAAGCGGCCTACGCTGATTTCCGCGAGGTCCTTGGGCGCGCCGACATCGACGCGGTTCAGGTGGCCACGCCCGACCACTGGCACGTCCCGGTCTCGTTTAACGCCGCGAAGGCCGGCAAGGACGTCTATTGCGAAAAGCCCTTGTCCAACACCATTCAGGAGGGCCGTGCGCTCGTGGATGCGGTCGCCCGGTACGGACGCGTCTTCCAGCATGGCACGCAACTCCGCTCGCTGCGCAACGTGCGTTTCGCCTGCGAACTGGTGCGCAACGGACGCATCGGCGAGCTCAAGCAGGTCATCATCGGATCGCCGCCCGGACTCGAGACAGGCGACCATCCTGAGGAACCCATCCCGCCGGGTCTCGACTACGACCTGTGGCTCGGCCCGACGCCGCATGCCCCGTACACGCCATGGCGCGTGGCGCGGGCCTGCGGATATCCCGGTTGGTACTTCATCTCCGACTACAGCCAGAGCGGCTGGATTGCGGGCTTCGGCGTCCACGATATAGACATCGCGCATTGGGGCATGAACACCGAGCACACCGGTCCAGTCGAGATCGAGGGGCAAGGCGTTTTCCCGAAGGCGGGACTGTTCAACACCGTCCTCACGTACCGCATCGAGTTCAAGTACGCAAATGGCGTCACGCTCATCATGACAAGCACGGATCAGAATCCCCACGGCGTGCGCTTTGTCGGCTCGAAAGGATGGGTGTTCACGCGGGGCGAGATCCAGGCGGAGCCCGCTTCACTGCTAAATGAGATCATCGGTCCGAACGATGTTCGTCTGTACGAGAGCAAGCTGCACGAACAGAACTTCCTTGACTGCGTCAAGACGCGCGGCAAGACCCTCACGCCGATCGAGGTCGCGCATCGTTCCACGACGCCCGGGTTGCTGGGCGGGATCGCGCTCAAGCTCGGACGGAAACTCCGATGGGATCCCGAACGGGAGCAATTCAAGGACGACCCCGAAGCGAACCGATATCTCAGTTATACGATGCGTCCTCCGTGGAGACTCTGAGTTTTCCCCGCAGGTGCCTTATATCAGACTCTTCCGGTTCTTGCTCACTTCCTTTGCGCCCCGATTCCCGCTTTCGTGCTCGTGCTCGTGCTCGTAATCGTAATCGTAATCGATTCACGACAGAGCGTGAGAACGGTCTTACTTGCAGGGTTTTCCTGATGGGCAGATCGGGTTTGCAGAGACATAGCGGTGGAGAAGAACCGGGATCGATTACGATTACGAGCACGAGCACGAGCACGATGTGGAGGAAACGAAGTGCGCAAGAACCGGACTGGCCTTATATCACCATCCCTTAGTCCACATCTCCCCGTCTTCGTAAACCTTTTCATCCTCTAGGTGAGCGTCTTCAGCATCGAGTTCGCACAACCGCGCCGGGTCCGAATCCTCGAGCACCTCGCGGTAAAACTCGTGTTGGATCAGGAGGTTCATGATCTCGTTCGTGCCGGTCCAGATCTGCGCGAGGCGCGCGTCACGGACCATCCTCTCGATGGGATACACGGACGTGTAACCGATGCCGCCCATTACCTGCATCGCGATATTGGAGACGTCCCAGGCCATCTCGGTCGAGAATTTCTTCGCCTCGCTCACCAAGCGCCGCATGGTCGGAACGCTCTGGTCGACGGCCTTGCACGCCGCGTGACTCAGCGCGCGCGCCGCATCGAGGCGCGTTATCGCTTCGGCGATCTTAAAGCTGACGCCCTGGAAGCTGCGGATGCGCTTGCCGAAGGCGTACCGGCGGTCGCTGTAGCGGGTGGCGACGGTCAGCGCGGCGCGCGCCAGTCCCAACGCGCCGCCCGCACTCGTGAGACGCTCGGGGACCATCATGAAGTTGAAGGCGTCGGCGCCTTTGTTCAACCCGCCAATCAAATTCGACGCCGGCACGCGCACGTCCTTGAAAAGGATCCGGCCCGTGCCCCCGCCGCGGGTGCCCATCAGATGATACAGGTACTTCGCCTCGACGCCCTCCCGCTCTTTCTCGATGAGCAGCAGGCTGATCCGGTCATGCGGTTTGCCTTCCGGATTCGTGCAGCAATACACGAGGAAGAAATCCGCCTCCGCCGCGCCGACGACGAAACGCTTCTGGCCTCGCACCGTGAAGAAGCCGTCCTTGAGTTCGGCCTTCGTGGTGGCCCCGAAGAAATCGGTCCCCCCGCGAGGTTCCGTGAGCGCTTCCGCCGCCACGATCTCGCCCTTCAGCATGGGCTTCAGGAACCGTTCCTTCTGCTCTTCCGTACCGAAGCGGCACAACGCCTCTCCGACGATCGAGGGCATCGAGAACGCGCAGCCTAGCGCCATGCCAAGCACGCCGATCTCCTCGAGCGCCGCAAGTTCCGCCGTCCAACCCATGCCGCGGCCGCCGTACTCCTTCGGGAAGCGCAGGCCGAGAAGGTTCCGTGCGCCGAGCGCCTTCACGTATTCGCGAGGATACGTGATTTCGTCCTTATCCATCTTTCGCAGGAGATCGGAGGGGACCTGATCTCTCACGAATGC
>CAZPMT010000025.1:0-52373 GCA_964587655.1 uncultured Nitrospiraceae bacterium | reverse complement strand
TTATACTACATCTGACGGCCCGATTTGTTACAAGTGGTGAGAAATCCGGGCTAGCACGTCGAAGGTCCGGCCCGTGTCGCCGCCCCAATACGTGCAAGGAAGCTCCATCGGTTGATCGGGCAGCACCGCAAGATCCCAACTGAACCATCCCCCCGGCTCCGCGTGACGGTAAACGAAGGCCGTGGACGGCACGGCGCCGGACGACGTCTTGTCGCCTTGAAGATTGTGCGTCCGTTCTGAACACGTGGCGTCGACTTCACGCGGAAAGATGAACACGCGGTCGATCTCGCGTGCATATCTGCCGGCCTTTTCGAGTAGCGCCTTGTGCCGTTCGCTGTCACGCGCGACCACATCAAGTGTGGAAGTGGCGTCCTCGCCGCTTTTCAAGCGCGACGGGGACGTCGCGACCACATCAAGCGTGGAAGCGGCGTCCTCGCCGCTTTTCAAACGCGACGGGGACGTCGCGACCACCGGCCAGTAGAGACCGTAACGCTCGACTGAAATGCCGCCAAACGGGACAAAGGTTATGCGCGGCTCCGTGCCGATGCTCTGGAAATGCAGCGGACTTCCGGCTACCGGTTGTATCCATCCCTCCGGCTTCCCGGGATCGCCGGTGAAGAACACGGGACGCGCCGACCTCTCGAACAAGACGATACCGTCATTGACCGCGTGGACGCAGACATCCTCGCCTTTCCTCGGGTCCAATATGCCCGCCAGCACAACCGGGCCGTACAACACCGCGACTTGCTCCGGATCATCCGGCAGCGCCATCGTGTGCAGGCGCATCGGAAGACGGATCTCAATCCGGTCGCCGTCCTTCCACGTGCGCGTCACAGTCATCCAGGCGCCGACTCCCGCGCGTGCGCCGGACTGTTTGCGTCCGTTGACGCTCACCTCAGGCGTGCCAGCGACCCAGTAGGGCACGCGGACATTCAGCGCGAACCGTTTCGACTCCCTCAAATGCAGAACAATGGTCGTGCCCTCCTCTTCCGGGAACCGGGTGCGCTGTTCGACGCGCATTCCCTGTTCCGGCCACGTCACTTCCGAGGGCGCGAACAGGTTCACGAACAGGTTCTTGCCGTCGTGGAAGTAGATCGAGTCGCCGAGTTTGCTGAACGACTCGACGCCCGTGCCGTAGCAGCACCAGAAGGAGTTGTCCGGCGTACCGAAGACGCGCGGGTAGCCGGGGGCCATCGCGACGTAGTATTGCAGCAGGCCGGGGCGGGGCCCCTGCGTACCCAGGATGCCATTCAGGAACGCGCGTTCGTAGAAATCCGCGTAACGGACGTCGCCGGTCCATTGCAGCAGATGACGCGTCAGCTTGAGCATGTTATGCGTCTTGCAGGTTTCGTGATTGAGGTGGCCCAGTGTATCCGCGAGTTTTCCGGGTTCCGGCCATGCCTCGAACATCGTGCTGCCGCCTGTCGCGTCCGTCCGTCCGTTGACCACCTGATTCCAGAAGAAGACCGCTATGTCCCTGTAGCGCGCGTCTCCGGTCAACTCATAATGACGCGCCGCGCCGATGACCTTCGGGATCTGTGTATTGCCGTGAATGCGCGTCAGGTTGTCCCATTCGATTGCGAGCGGCCCTAGAAACTCGCCTTGGTCGAACTTGTGCGCAAGCGCCAGATGCTCGGGCTTGCGCGTCAGCGCGTAAAGATTGTGCAACACCTCGGACATCCCGCCGAATTCCACGCGCAACATGCGGTCGAGGACGTCAGGCGGAAGTTTGTCCACTCGCTTCTTGAAATATGACGCCATACTTTCCAGAACGGAGAGGGCCTCCGCGTTTCCGCACAGGGTGCGCACGTCATACAGCCCGGCCATGATCTTGTGCATCGTGTAGTACGGAACCCAGACGGGTTGACCCGTCTCGACGCGATCAAAGAACGATTCGGGGAACGCCGACAAGTACTCGCCGCCGAGCGCCTGCTGGCACTTCGCGAACTCCGATACGATTCCATCCGCCTTCGCTTTGAGCGCCTTGTCGCCGGTCGACGCGTACATCAGCGCGCACGCCGACAAGAAATGCCCCACGAAATGGCCGCGAACCTCGCACGCCGGCGCCTCCCATCCGCCATAAGGTTCGCCAGGCGCGGGAAGCCCGGCGTTCTTCCGGAACGAATACAGCAGACGATCCGCATCGAGATCGTGCAGATAAGCGCGATTCCGTTCCTGTTCCTCCTGGAGACGGCCTTCGAGCAGACGTACGTGACACAGTGGAAAATCCTGGAGTTTCATCGCGACAGCATCCCCAGTTGACTTGGCTCCTGAAGATGGACCTGCTATGACAACTACCTGCAAGAGCAAGGACAGCATCTGAATCATGGTTCCCTCCGCGTGTTGGCGAAAGCATGCCAGGACGATGATAATCCACGCTTCCGCGTTGAAACAACGAAGTCCAAGCGCAATGCCGGAATTGGTAGGGTCGAGCAGAAGCTCGACCGGCCGGTCGCGGAGGACCGCGCCCCTACCCCAGGAATCCGACGCAGGCCCCGTGCGAGATTATGACCCTCGCGGGGCATCTGCTAGACTCACGAGGTGCGCCGAGCCACCTGCATGTACCCCAGTGCAGGCGTCGAAATACTTGCGGGAGCGTCTTACACCTAAAACTATTGCTTCGTTATCGACAACTGAACGGTCTCGAATGATGCATGGCAGTCAAACCCGAGGAGAGTTGCTTGGAAAGAGCGTCCGTCCGATCCGAGAGCCACAATGGCATTTCGTTCCGTGTTCCACAGACCGCCCGTATTGGGACATATAACGCTGGGATCCAATGCAAGTTTGAAGTCACGCACGCCATCAGAAAACACTGAACCCTGAAACACCGTTCCTTGGTGGAGATCACCATCTGTGAGCTCCCACGTGCCGCCAAGCACGGAGCCGTCTTGCGTGAAGAATAGGCTGATGGGATGGTCCTGTCCATGAAGCCTCATGGTCCCTGTCCAGGTTCCTCTGAGGTCGAAGATCGCGTTGGCATGCAGACCGCTTGCAGTTGGCGTGCCAAAGAACTTCGAACAAATAGCGGTTGCCGTCGTTGTCCCGGGTTGGATCAGACAGGCCTCCACGTCCACAAGCACTTGTCCGGGAGCGTCCGCCGTTATGACCGTCGTATAACGGCCATCCGAGGCCGTGAAACCTGATGGGGTCTGCAGGTCCGCGCCAAAAGCGGTGAGATTCACCTCAAACGGACCCCCTTGCGGATTTTGCGAGCTTCCCAGGAACAGGAGTTCGATGCGCAGGTCAAGCGAGTGAGGAAACCCCACCAAGAGAAAAAACGGCATCGCCGCCTGTTCCAATTGGATGCTCGCACACAGCGAATTCACTTGCAGCATCACGGTGTCGAGATCAAGGCGCTCTTGAAGCGTGTCCACGCCGAATATCGACGCCTGCTTCTGCCAGAACAGGGCGTTGGCAAGCGCGCTGAGACTCCCGGCCGACCCGCACAATTCGTTGTTGCTGCGGACTGCCGCGCGAAGTTGCGGCGCCGCCGCCTGCGCCGCCTGTTGCCGTTCATTGGCGAAGTCAGGTGACGTAGCGGGGACCACGGTGAAACCCAGTGTAAAGGAGAGCTGCCTCGCCCAGATCTCGTAGTTGCTCACCGCGAGTACTAACTCCGCGTCGCTCGTCGCGTTCTGGAGCAGCAGCAGAATGCAGGCAGTGAACGCAGTCCGGAAGAAGGCGGTCTCGTCCTGTGGTTGGTGCGGGGTACTCGCCAGCGTGATGGCGGCACTTTCCAGCACAGTACCATTGCAGAAGCCGCCTGTTGGCATTCCGCTCACGTCCTGAAGCGTACCGAACCCCACCCCGCTCCCGCTGAAGTGTTGCACAAGCACTGTCAAACGCCCATTGTCCGCGTTGGCCAAAGCCACTTCGAACGAACTAGCGTCCCCCTCGAACCCGAAGCCGATGGCAATCTGGCCCGCCGGGGGCGCCGCAGCACCTTCAATGGTAAGGGTCGCAGGCCGCGCAAAGGCCAAGCCGGGAGGCGCAAGCTCCACCGCCCCCGCCAACCCGCCGGACAACGGCAGGTTCACTATGTCCGTAACCGGCGTCATTGTGATCTCCACCCCTTCCGCGAGCGCGTCCGGCGGGATGCCCAGCGTGTAGATCGTGCCGTTGCTGGCTGTACACGTGATCTCGCCGCCATTCGGGCCGATTTCGCCTGTGGCCTCTCTGTCGCTCTCGACCCTGATGTTCTTCGGGCAACCCAAAATCAACAGCCCGCACACGAGAACAACTGAAACGATATGCCAGCGCAATGTCCCATGCATTAGAGTTGTTTCCATCGCCCTTTCTCCTTCTGTCCCGGTTCAGCGCAGACTTGACCCATTTTCGGCCAACGGTCACGCTCCTTCCAGCATCAAATCCTGTTGCAGACGAACCGCACTTCGGTAGCGCAGGCTTGCCTTTCCGGAGGACCCGTGCAGCCCGCGCAACCGCTGATATCGTTAAAGACGGCTTCGAACCCCCTCAGACCGTTGAAGACAAACAAGTCGACAGGATCGCTTGGCCTCATCGAGGCGCCACAGGGGCTTGATTGAGTTGCCTCGAGGCCCAGCAATTGGAGGCCGTTGACGGTCGTTGCCAGTGTTCCTGTTATAATTCCCGAAATGAGTGCACCGCCAACGCTACTCGTCCCTTCGTATGAACCCGATATGGCGTTCTGATTCTGGGACAAGAGCAAGGTGAGTGACACCGAATCGTTCCCAAGTGGGCTGCTATAGTTCGCATCTACCCTGTAGGTCCCTGAGATGTCTAGACCGTTGCGGTTTATCGTGAACGGGAAGCAGATGTCGGTCGGCGTAACCGTTCCCGGCAGAATCAGACAGGCCGTGCCTTCGATGGTGACGGGGCCGTTTCCCGTCGCCGTAACGACCGTTGTGTAGCTTCCGTCAACGGCTGTGAAGCCGCTGGGAGTGTCAAGCGTCGCCCCGCTGGCGCTCAGGTTCACCTCGAAGGGCGCGCCCTGTTCATCAGGATGGCCTTTGAACCGCACCCCAAACCTCAGGTCCAGCGAGTGCGGAAAACCCGCCTGCAGGGTGTCTGGCAGACTGGGCGGGTCCATCACGATCTCAACGCAGAGGCCCAGCAGCACGGTCGCGCGGTCCAGTTGCTCGGAGGGAGTATCCACGCCGAAGAGCGCCGCCTGTTTCTGCCAAAACAGGACGTTGGCCAAGGCGCTGAAACTCTCGGCCGACCCGCACAGGGCATTATTCCCTTCGATCGCGGCGCGAAGTTGCGGCGCCGCCGCCTGCGCCGCCTGTTGCCGTTCATTGGCGAATGCGGACGACGTACGAGGGACCACGGTAAAACTGGCTGCGGCGGAGATCAGACTCGCCCACATTTCGTAGTTGCTCACCGCGAGTACTAACTCCGCGTCGTTCGTCGCGTTCTGGAGCTGCGGCAGAATGCATATCCTGAACAGAAGCCCGAAGAAGGTGGCCTCGTCCTGTGGTTGGTGCGCGGTATTCGTCAGCGCGATAACGGCATTCTGCAGCGCCGGATCGCAGATGGCGCCTCCAGGCATTCCGCTCACGTCCTGAAGCGTACCGAACCCCACCCCGCTCCCGCTGAAGTGTTGCACAAGCACTGTCAAACGCCCATTGTCCGCGTTGGCCAAAGCCACTTCGAACGAACTAGCGTCCCCCTCGAACCCGAAGCCGATGGCAATCTGGCCCGCCGGGGGCGCCGCAGCACCTTCAATGGTAAGGGTCGCAGGCCGCGCAAAGGCCAAGCCGGGAGGCGCAAGCTCCACCGCCCCCGCCAACCCGCCGGACAACGGCAGGTTCGCGATGCTCGTCACGGGCGTGATGGTGATATCGACCGCATCGGCGAGGGCGTCCGCTGGAATGCTCAGCGTATAAACGGTCCCGCCGCTCGCGGTACACGATACCTCCCCGCCCTCAGGGCCGATAGACTCGGTCACTTTTCCCGCTCGCTCGACGGCCACATTGGCCACATTCGGGCAACCCGAAACGAGTAATCCGCATACCAGAACCACCGGCATCAAGTAGAAACAACAGTTCTTGTGTTGTGCAATTGCTCTCATCTTCTCTTCTCCTTTCCAGGAGTACCCTTCTCTCTTCCTGCTCATCTAAACATCGCCTCAAAGCGGATAATTCCGAGCATTGGATGGGCAGACAGCATCAAGGTTTTGCTTGTCTAGCGTGCACCTGCGCTATAATCGAAGCCAGCACGTGTATCGAGATCCAAGAACTGGAGAGAAAGAAGGGGAGGCCGGATCATGCGCCATGAGATTGTCTTCATCATTGCACTCGTGTCTGCGGCTGCTCTCTGCCGGGATGCTTGGCCCGTCACGCCTTCGGTCGACGAGTTGACGACCGCGCGCCAATGGGCTGAAGGCAGGTTCGCCGGAATGCCGAAGTTTGACGTTCTCCCGTTTTCCTTCATGTACGATGGCAAGACATCCGCAGAACTACTGCCCCTGTGGACGTTTCAGCATGCATCGCGAACGCTCGATGCCCGACGTATGGAATACGTCCTGACATATGCCGATCCCAAGACGGGCCTCCAGGTGCGTTGTGTGGCAATTGTCTATAGCGACTTCCCGACGGTCGAGTGGACGCTCTACTTCAAGAACGCCGGCGCGGCCGACACGCCGATTCTTGAGAAGATCCAGGCCCTGGACATCCGCATGGAACGAGGCGACCGCGGCGAATTCCTCCTCCATCACAACGTCGGCTCGCCCGCCAACGGCACGGACTATGGTCCCATCGAAACCAAACTCGAACCGAATTCGACGAAACGGATCGGCGCCGCGGGCGGACGTCCGACCAACTCCGACATGTCGTATTTCAACATCGAGTCCACAGTGAGCGACGGCCTGATAGCCGTCGTCGGCTGGCCCGGCCAGTGGGCCGCGGACTTCACCCGCGACGGCGCGAAGCAGTTGCACATCAGCGCCGGCCAGGAGCTCACGCATTTCAAGCTGCTCCCCGGCGAAGAGGTACGCACGCCGTTGATCGTCCTCCAGTTCTGGAAAGGCGAATGGATCCGTTCGCAAAACATCTGGCGGCGCTGGATGATGGCGCACAGCATGCCAAAACCCGGCGGCCAATTGCCTCCGCCCATGACTGAGGGATGCAGCTCGCGCGCGTACGAGGAGATGATCAAGGCCGACACCGAAAAGCAGATCATGTTCATCGATCGCTACCTCGAAGAGGGCATCAAAATCGATTACTGGTGGATGGACGCCGGCTGGTACGTTCAGCAGACCGGCTGGCCGCAGGTCGGAACATGGGAAGTCGATCCTAAGCGGTTTCCGAACGGGTTGAAACCCATCAGCGATCACGCACACGCGAAGGGCATCAAAATCCTCGTCTGGTTCGAACCGGAACGCGTCGCCGGGGGCACGTGGCTCACCGAGAACCATCCCGAATGGATATTCGGCGGCGCGAAAGGCGGCCTGCTCAACCTCGGCGACGACTCCGCCCGCGAATGGCTCACCAATCACATCGACAAGCTCCTCACCGAACAGGGCATCGACCTCTACCGTCAGGACTTCAACATCGACCCGCTCACATTCTGGCGCGGCAACGACGCGGAGGACCGCCAAGGCATTACCGAGATCAAACACGTCACCGGCTACCTCGCGTACTGGGACGAACTCCGCCGCCGCCATCCCAACATGCTCATAGACTCATGCGCTTCCGGCGGACGCCGCAACGACCTCGAGACCATGCGCCGCGCGGTGCCGCTCTGGCGCAGCGACTACGCATTCGAACCCAACGGCCACCAGGGCATGACCTACGGCATTTCACTATGGCTACCATTCCACGGCACCGGCACCGTCGCCTGCATCGACGCCCCTTACTACGGCGGCGGCCTGACCCCGATACAACCCTACGCATTCTGGAGCAACGTCGCACCCAGCATAAACTGCGGCTTCGACATGCGCGTCAAAGAGATCGACTACGCGGCCCTGCGCAAGCTCTTCGACACATGGCGCGGCATCTCCGCCAACTACTACGGCGACTTCTATCCCCTGACCAAGTACACCCTCGACAAAGACGCCTGGATCGGATGGCAATTCGACCGGCCCGAAGTGGGGGAGGGGATGATCCAAATCTTCCGCCGCGCCGAGAGCATCTTCACCGCCGCGTCGCTGCCGCTCAAGGGCCTCGATCCCGCCTCCAAGTACCTCATCACCGACCTCGCCACCAGCGAAACACGGACCTTCGAAGGCAACGAGCTTATGCAAAATGGCCTTCCCATAACAATGCAAGACCGCCCGCAAGCCGTGGTCCTGAAATACAAGAAGCTTCCATGACCCTCTTACACGTATGGGAAGCGAAGAGGTCCGCTAATAGAGTTTCCCAGTGGTTGCATAACGCAACCGGATGTGATACATTACGCCCGGGACATGAGACGGAGTTGAACGATGGCCACTTTGCATGTTCGGAATATTCCTGATGACCTCTACGCGCAGCTTCACGAGCTCGCATCTTCCGAGAGCCAATCCTTAAGCGCCGAAGTGGTGGGCTTGTTGACTCAGGCCGTCGAAGAGCGAGAGAGGCGGGTCCGCCAGAAGAGCGTTCTCTCTTGTTTGCGCCGTCGCCGGTTTGTGCCTGGCGCCGGCGTGCCTGAAAGCCTGAAGTTGCTTCGTGAAGATCGTGGGCGATGATCGAAATATCCAAGTGCGTCGTGGACGCGAGCGTGGGCATCAAACTGCTCGTGAAAGAGGATCTGTCCGGCGTTGCGGAATCTCTCTTTGAGGCGATGGCTGCGAGCCCCGATACTCGCCAGTATGTTCCGGATCTATTCTTTGTTGAATGCGCAAACGTGCTCTGGAAATACGTGATGCGTTACGGCTACTCAAGAAAGGACGCGATCCGCAACCTTTCCCAACTGTATGCGCTGAATCTTACATCCATTCCCACACCGACGGTGGCCCCAGCCGCTTTACTGATTGCGATGGAGCATTCAATGTCCGTTTACGACGCCTGTTACGTCGCGGCGTCCGAACTGATCAATGCCCCTCTCATCACGGCGGATGAACGTCTTGTGAAACGACTCGCGAATACCAAACACCAAGCCTGCTACCTGGGCGATCTGGCAGCATGAGCAAACCGACCCATTCGCGCAGCGTGGTGGATTCTTCCTCTTGATGGTAAGATTACGTCTCGTCGTAGTCCTTGAGTTTCCTTACGCGGCCTCGAACGATGGGCTGAAACGCCTCCGTTGGATTCTCGGCCTGCGAGACCGGCGAGATTGGCCAAGGACGTTCTTCCAAGACATAAAGGGAACATGCGGCAATGAAGAAGGTCATCTTTTGGATATGCATCGTTGTGGTGTCGGTCGCCATAATGTTCGCCGGCCTTCTCTTTTGTGCGAGCCGGGGCAGCTTGTCAAAGGAGGAATATGCCGCAGGGTTCTCACGTGAGTTGCCCAACTCGGCGGGCGCGCCGTTGGACATCAATAGACCTGACGGGCGGTACACAATCGTCACGTACAACATCGGCTACTGCTCGGGGCTCACTAACAACTCCGGAAATAACGCGTCGGAGCAGGAATATGCGCAGAACGTTCAGACCATTCTCCAGGCGCTTCGCAAGGTTAACCCGGACATTGTCGCCATACAGGAGATCGATTTCGCTTCGGCACGTTCCTTCTACCAGGACCAACCGCTGCTTCTCGCCGAGGGGCTTGGCCTGAAGTACCGCTCGTGCGACTACACGTGGGGCATGAATTACGTGCCCTGGCCCTACGGAATGCCGGGCAACAATTTCGGACGCATGTTGTCCGGGCAGTGCGTGGCGTCGCGGTTCCCCATCCAGCGACACGCCAAGATCACGTTGCCCAAGCCCGAGGAGAATCCATTCTGGTACAACATGTTCTACCTGGATCGCATCATTCAGATCGCCGAGGTCGACGTGGCTTCGCACCCGCTCGTCGTTCTGAATGTCCATCTCGAGGCGTACAAACGCAAGACGCGCGAGCAAGAAGCCGCGGCTGTTGCGGAGAAGCTTAGGGAATACGCGGACAGGCCCGTCATCCTGCTAGGCGACTTCAATGCGCGGCCCCCTTGGCAAACGGATGAGACGACCATCGCGACGATCATGGCGGTCCCAGGCGTCCACAAGGAATTCCCCAAGGAAGTCTACGAAGGCGGTGATGAATCGCTTTACTATACGTCGTCTTCCGGGCGGCCTAATAAGAGCATCGATCACATCTTCTACAACGACAAGGTGAAGTTTATCTCCGCGCGCGTGCTCCAGGATGCAGGAACCGGTTCCGATCACCTCCCGGTGATGATGGAGTTCGCGTTCAACTGACTGTTCGCCCAAGGCCCCTACCGAGATCAGCGCTTTCAGCAAGGGCAGCGTAGACCCGTCTTCCTCTTGTGGAAAGAAGCCTTCTCCCCTTTGATGCACGAGGCGTCTCCATGCGGGTCGTCGTATCTCACGAAGTCGCATGACAGCGCGGGCCAGTACGTGACCGCAGTCATGATCAACAGACAGAAGATCACGGCTCCGTCGCGACTCGCATCTTTCATGCGATGAACGGTATCACTCCGTCCAGTCTAAGGGCAAATGGTGGACGGAGTGGACGGGGAGGCCTTGAGCGCGCGGGTGCCGTGTGGACCGATGTCGGGCGAGAATAGGGGAAGAAGGAAGCGCGCTCTAATTCAGGACATCAGTCCGCCTTATACCAATCCACTTCGAGCAAGGGCGGCATGGGTTCGAGATAGGGCAAGGGTTCCTCTCCAATCTCGGCGCACAATTCATCCAGCGTCGCTTCCGTGCCGTCATCGAACACGACGTCGCCGCACACGATGTACTTTAGCCAGTCGGCAATCTCGGGATCGTCGTGCCGGGGATTTTTGACGAGGTAAACCCGGCCGTCCTCATAGACGAAGAATACATCCTGGCGATTGTTGCTTCGCTGGGTCACATGATGGGCCACACCAGGAACAACGATTCTCGCTTCTCGAAGCATGCCTCAAAGCTACCATGTCCAGTTCGCAAGAGCAAATAGGGGTTACTAGCCCTACTTAGCTTGGGGTCGCTCAAGTCGAAGATTTGGCCCAAGATTTGCGGAATATGCGGGACTTATGGTATACTATTGACAGAGAGTTTTGCTCACCCGAAGAAGGAGCGGGCCTGTCCACTGATCGGGGATGGGACAGAAGCGACTCCTGTCATCGTCTGCAAAGCGACAATAGTTACTGTAAAAAGTTGAAAAACCCTCAAAAAACCTCTTGACTTGCACTTTCAAGTGTGGTAGCCTACCGCCCTGTGGAGTGCTAATAATCCGCAGTGGGAAGGGAAGCTTGCTTTGGAAGGCGAGGAGCCCGTTCAGCGACGGAGACACGTGTCCTCTTGGGGAGACCCATGGTCTCGCTGTTCCGCTCATGTGCTTCCCTTGCTGCGCAACGGCAAGAGGTCAACGAAGGGGGGTGCCGTTTATGCCAACAGAGAGTGACAAGAATGAGCGAATTGTGCTGGAAGGAGCGAATGCGGACTTCGAGCAGGTGATTCGCGAGTGGCTCAAGAAGCAACGTCTCGAGTACGAAGTCGAAGTTGACGGTAGATACGCCGTGCTCTCGGTGCCGCGCGGCGAGATCAAGAGAGTGGAGTCGGCGTTGAGCGCGTTTCCTCCGAACGTGCTTGAAATCGCTGTGTTGCCTGGCAGAGGCACAAACGCGGTTCCGACGGTTATTCGTCCGAAGAGGCTGTCGGCTCGACAGGAGCGAGATCGTCTAACACCAGGCCTTTCCGCGCGCTTATCCGCCTTGCCGTCCGAGTTGCGGAACGCGCGGTGAGAACCCGAGAAGTAGTTCGCGAAAGAGCTTAACTTATATGTGAGAGGGGGGGGAAGCGGGTGTTTTTGCCCTTGCGGAGGGAGGAGAACTTTCGGCGTAGAACCGTATCGCATCTATCACGTCTATCCAAGTCATGAAGAGCCTCAATCGTGTCCTGACTCAGATGATTTGCCCGAGTTTGCTCCTCCGGATTGTTATGTGAGCGAAGTAAGAGATGAACTGCGCCGGTTATTCAACCAGTACGGCGAGATCAGTTTCGGGGCACGACACCAGGCACCCTGTGCGGCTTGGCGCGCCGAGAGGCTTCTAATTGATAACGGAGTGCTATATTCCCGCTTCGCGAATCGGGTGCACATTTTCCAGAAGCGTCGAGGACTTGGGAGCGATCAATATATGGCGGGACGTTACCTCGGCTATGTGACCGTCCGTCCCTACCATATCAAGATCAAAGAGGCCGCTCCGAATAGCAGCGAGTTTCGATATACCACTGTTGCGAACATAGCCCCTCCCCACCGTATGCTTCGCCCACGCTATCACATCATTACAACGGTTGGGGGACCGCCCGACGGTGTGAAGCCGCTCAGGTGCGCCCCATTCTGCGTCCCCCACCCAGCCACGGACTACAGGGCATCCTGTTTGCACGCCGCAGTACATCAGGCGGTTCTACTTAAGGCGCATTCGTTCGATATCACACCTATCAGCAGCCAGGATGTGATGACACTGCTGTGGGAGAAACGCTGCAAGTCCAGCAAGGGTGGAAAGGGTGCCCTCCGTGTTCTCTACAGAAAAGGTACGACGTTGGAAGAAGCCCTTGAAGTGCTGCAAGACCCTAGGGTAGGGGGTGGAGGGATTACGGAAGCCATAAAACGGGAAGACTTCGACAACCGGGATCAAGCCCGTCGCGAGACCGTTAGGTGTCTGACAGACTACCTGGCCAACGGATTGCCCGTGGTTGTTTCATGGCGAGTACCGTTGAAGAATGGCAAGAGCGCTAAGCATGCCTTCTTGTTGCTTGGTCTACACCTTCTGCAGGACCCAGAGGAGATCCAGATTGTAGGATCCCGCACGCCATCGCTTGAGGAAGCGGAGTTGCCGGGCCGTTTTGTGTGCCACGACTATACTGGGCCATACACGGAGATTCCCACTGCAAAGCTCCTAAGCCGGATCTGGCTGCGATCGAGAAAAGATTCGGGTCTCTCCGGCACTGGGTATCTTGCAATTGCACCCCGAGACACCAAACTTGGCATATATGACGTTCGGCGGACGGCACGCGCTCTCGTGAGACGTGAACCGCTTGTGTTCTTCGATGAATATCGCAGGAAACTGCGTAAATCCTGCAACACGTCGCGAGAGTCGGAGCATGGACTGCAGTACCGCGACTTGCGAATGGTCACTCGGCTCTTGCAGACTTCGCAGTTGGAGTTGCGTTACGGCCCGTCCGAGGCGTTTCGTCGCAAGATAGGCCGTAAAGAGACGTACTGGTGGTGCGTTGAAGTCAGGGTAGGGCGGTGTGAGGACGGAGAGACCTCCCCGGGAGGCTCCTCAGCGTCCACGCAAGGGGCCTGCGAGCAGGTCCCTCCTGCGATCGTCTACATGTGGGAGATAACGCAAGAACCTGGCGCTGGACCTAAGGCAATTCTCCAGTATGAGGAAGGCAGGCCATGAGTTCAGCGCCACCTATACCTGAGGTCAGCCTTATCACGTCGTGGTGCGGTCCTCCGCCCGCGTTTGCGTCTCGGAAGGAGATAGCCCTCGCGGGCCTTGAGGGTTCTCTCGTGGAGGGCGTTCGCCTGCTGGATCTGTACTTCCTCAGTCCTGAAGATGTTGAGTGGTACAGGCGCTGCATGAAACCCCGCCCCAAGAAGAAATTGAATGACCCCGAGGAGTTTGCAGCTTCGCTTTCCTCTGGCGATTTGGATCGGATCGCGGCGAAACTGACCTGGGTTCTTTCGGAACGTTATGGTGGTCCCCTGGTGGGCAGACGTCCGCGGATCAATGCCTTCGCAACGTTCTTTCCCAATGTGAGCCTTCCTGATTCTATCAAGAGGAAACAACCAGGTAATAGTAACCGGCAAACTACGGTCCAGGCCCTCCGTAACACGCTGTACTTGGCCGGCAAATTGGGTTGCTGTTGTGTCGAAATAGTTGGCGGGGCCGGGGCGCCGGGTCCTGACTTGGACATCCCAGATAGTCCCGACGAATATCGGACACGACATCGAAGATCGCTTGCCCAGAGCCTGTGCGAGCTTTACGATTTGACGGATCACGCGAACCCTCTTGTCCATTTCAAAGACAGGCCGGAACGTATTCCCTGCGTATCGCTCGAGCTGGAACCTGGGCTGTCGTTTCTGTTGAATTCGAAGAAGGAGTTCACAGATCTCCTTAAGATGATGCGAGGGAAAGTCTTCAAGAAACTGCCGGGCTACGCGTTGGCGATGAGGAAGACTAAGCTAAATATTGACATAGCGCACGCTTTTATACTGGGCCTCGAGGTCAAGGAGATTCGCGAGGAAAAAGAACTCTTCTCGAGGGTTGCCCATATGCATATCTCTGATCATGCCGCGCATCACGGCCGTGGTGGAGTCCATGCAGCCGATCTGCCTCCAGGTACGTTCCACTGGTTCGGCGAATACCGCGAGTGGCTAAAACTAGCCCTCGACTTGACTCGACAGGGCAATGCGTTCTCGAGAAGTGTGGCGATCGAGTTGGAAGCTATCAATGATTTGGCTGCCGTGCTAGGAGCTATTGCGACGGTCCGCCGCTGGCTGCGCCTAGTGGCAAAGAACGCCAAGAAGCATCGCGGAGAGGAACATCAACTCATCGAAGGCGCATTGCTCGTGGCGGATATCGGCAACTCCACGCAACATCTGTTGCAGCGGGGTCGGTCGAAGCAGCGCCGGACGACCTCGACGCTAGCTGGCTGCCAGCGTCTTGAGAAACATGTGGACGAACTATGTCATAAGACGCTCGGTAAGGGCGGCTCGGTCATGAGTTTCACCGGCGACGGCTTCATCGCGCTTTTCGAGGAGCGTCAGTTCGAGGATCCCCGATCCGCCGCTGAAGCAGCGCGGGAGGCAGCCAAGATGATTGCCAAGGATGTGACGGGTCTGCCCAAACTCACAGCGCGTATTGCGTTGCATTGGGGCAAGGTTTACATTCCGACCTCTGGGCGGTTGGCAAACCAGATCATTGGACCTGATGTGGTCTATGCCACACGCACTTGCGATTGGCTGGCCAAAACAGTGGAGGCCGGACAGCCGCCAGATAGGCGCGCTGCCTTGCTGGGGGCGACTGTGGATTTCATCCGCAAGTTATCCGGACCGAAAATACCAGAACAAAGACAATCAGGGCCAAGAGTGCTCACGATCCCTAAAGAATGGACCTCCTGGGGCCGCCCTGTAGAACTGAAGGGACTCGATCCGATCCTGATCTACTACCGATATCTTCCTCTCTCTACACCAAAGCATCGAGACGTCGAAGGTCGAGGGTAAAGGTGAGCGATTGCGAGTGTGATTACACGGAGAGTTTCCAGGGTTCGCGGTACTTGGGACTGAGCATTTCAGTTGCGGCCACGTCGCCGATGATTTCTTCCTTCTTGGGATCCCAGCGGATCTTTCGGCGCGTACAGCTTGAGGGAAGACGGGGCTTTGTGTAGGCTGAAGGGGTATGAGTAACGTGAGCGAGCAAGATCTTGCGAGGATTTCGGCGAGTCTGCGGGAGCAAGCGTTGGCGGATGCTGTACGCATCACTGCGCACGCGCATCAGGAGATGGTCGAGGAAAATATCTCGTTGGAAGAGGTGCGCGAAGTCCTTCTCGACGCTAAGATCGTGGAGAACTATCCGGAACACAGACGCGGCGCCTGCGGCTTGGCCTGTGGACGGACCCGCAGCGGCAGATACGTACATGTGGTCTGTACGACGTCGCTCGAAGTGGCGATAGTCATCACGGTGTACGAACCGCGGGCGCCCAAGTGGGTGACGCCGTTCGAGAGAGGAAAACAGGAATGAAATGCAGTATCAAGGATTGTACGGGCGTATATGAGACACGATTCGTCGTCCACACGGTGAAACGAGGGGATGAAGTACTCGTGTTTGAGAATGTGCCGGCGGACGTATGCTGCGTGTGTTCTGATACTCTCCTCTTTCCGGAGACAATCCGGCATCTTGAGGAGTTGATGCGCGACAAGCCGAAGCCCGACAAGTTCGCTCCTCTTTACGAGTACGCCTAGCCCCGCACGCGCGCATCTGCTGTACCACGACAACTTAAACAAGTAAACATACGAGTTGGATTGCGCGGCGGCGGATGCGCGATCATTTTTCCGTAGCCTTAAGCTCGGCGATCAACTGCTCGGTCTTAAGACCTCCCAATTCAATCTTCGGGTTGTGGACAAGCTTCTGAACTCGATAGCGAGCCGTCATCGGCGGACCTGCGTGGATCTGGACTGCAATCTGGCCGGAGCGCTCGGCATCTTTGCTGAGATCCAGGTAGGCTACGCCTAGCGTGCCGTTGATGGCCGTCCAGATCGCCGGCCCAATGGCGAGGATCTCATAGTGGTTCCAGTCTCCGGGCTTGACGGCCTTCTCGGCCCGGTCCGTCCAATCGAGTTTGCCGCGACCGTGTTCGTGATAGAGCCGTCCCCACACGTCCTGTCCAACATCCGCCTGGTATCCCAGCGCCTGCCCGTTCTCATCGACCTTCTTCGACCGGAACTGCACGCCGGCGTTGGCGGTTGGGGGATCGAGTTTGACGTCGACGGCTAGATAGAAATCGCCTACCTCGACATCGGACCAGAGGAATTCGTTGCGCGGGATGTCTTTGTCGCTGCCACCGACTATGGCGCCGTCCTCGAACCGCCAATACTTCATATTTCCCTGCCATCCGCTCAGGTCTTTTCCGTTGAAAACGCCGGCGTCTTCGCGGGCGGACTTACCGATCCGCTTGGCTATGGAGATTGCGGCCTGGACGGCTTCGGCCTTCACGGACGCGTCGTCGAATTGACGCAGTGCCAGTTCGAATGCGCCGCCGTAAGGCACCTGGGCCAATGCGCCGAGCACGGACTTCTTCTCATCGGCGGTGGCAGCGGATTTCATCAGAGCCGCGTAGCGATCCGGAAGCTCCGCCGTCGCGACGCCGCCTTGAGCGAGCAGCCGCACCGCGCCGCGCAGGGCGAGGACCTTCAGGGTCTGGTCGGGCGATGCCTTGGCCAGTTCCATGAGCGTGGGCAGCGCGTCGGCCGTTGGCCAGTCACAAAGGGTGCGCAGGGCGGTTTCCTTGACCGGCCCTTGACCTCCAGCGGAGGCGGCTTGGACAACTTCGAGGGCTTTACTGCTGCCGGTTGAGCCCAGAAGGCGGAGCGTTGCGAGTTTGGGATCGCCTTGCGCCTTGTCGAACGCCGAACAGAATGCGTCGACAATGATCGGTGGCGCCGATGCAACCGTCAGTTTCAACGTCTCGCCTTCGCTGACCGTTTCGCTGCGCGGCGTTCCGTTTTCCGTGTATTCGACGCGCAGTTTTTTTACGAGGCCGGGAGCCGGATCACCGAAGTTGCCATTTGACGCGTCGATCGATCCGGATTCCGCAATGCTCTTGGCCTTTTCGGTCACATCGGCCGTCGGACCGTCCGGCAGGCTGCCGTACAGCGCCTTCTGAATGATGATGGCGCCGGGCATTCGCTTCTGTCGCGCGCTGAGCGATCCCAGCGTGCCTTCAGTGGCCTGCATCTCCGGCTGAGAGCGCGCTTTGAGCAGGTTGTCAATAAGCGCTGGCATTTCCTCGACACCGGCGAAGTCCTGCAAGGCCGTGAGCGCCGCGACGCGGACGTTTTCGTCGGAATCGGTTTTCGCCGACTTCATGAGGATGCCCACGGGGTTGTCAATCGCCCCGCCGCCGATTAGCTCGATGGCGACGCGTCTGGCCTCGGGGCGTTCGTTTTCCAACATGGCCTTGATACCGGCTTCCCTCTCTTTGCCGGGAAAATAGCTCAATGAACTTCGAGCCGCCTTGGCCACGTCCACCTCTTCACTCAGGGCCAGTTGCGTCATCAACTCGAGGCCGGGAGCGTAACCCATCCGCGTCAAGGCGCGCAGTGCGGCCACGCGGACCGCGGGCGGCCCCTCCTTGGCTTGTGCGAGCACCACCGGCCCGGCAGCGGCCACGCAGTTGGTGTCAAGAACGTCGATGAGCCGGACTTTTCTTTCCGGGGCAAGCTTGGGCAGCACTTCGGCCAGGGCAGGCGCAACACTCTGCTTGCCGCCAAACTCTTTTGAGATGCGCAGAGCGGAGGCGAACTTGTTCTCGTCGTCGCTTCGGAGTGCTTCCACGAGCAGCGGCAGGCCTTGCTCTGGACCTCGAGTGAGTACCGCGCCCCGCAATGCTCCGGTTTGGATCTGCCGCGGCGCGTTCGAGACCTTGAGCAGAAGGTCGTAAATCGCGATGGCCTGATCGCGTTGTTCCTTTTCGGCCAACTCCTCGGCGCAGCCGAACAGGGCGTTACAGAACGCATTCAGATTCCCAGGCGGAACCTTCGATTTCGCAATCGCGTCTTCGAGCGGTTTCACGGCTTCAGGGGCGGCGATCTTGCCGAGTGCAGCGGCGGCGGCCTGCGCAACCTCCGCGTCGCGGTCAGACAACAGCTTGATGAACTGTGGAACAGCCTCCTCGTCCTTGCGGATCGCCAGAGAGCTAATGATGCCCACCTTGATGTGGCCGCTCGTCTTTCCCAGCGCTTTGCGCAACGCGGCGCCCGCTTCGGGACACGGCATCGGCTCGAGGGCCCAGCGCGCCATGTGCGACAGCTTTTCATCGCCAAGCAATGCCGCCAGCGCGGGCACGGCATCCCGATCTCCCTTCAGCACGAGAGCGCGGCACGCCTCCGCCTTTTCTTGGAAGGGCGCGTCTGATTTCAGAACACTAACGGGATCGGCATTTTGCGCCGAAGCAATCGTAACGGCTGCCAAAGTGAGGGCGACAGCCGTGAAAAGTGTCAGCATAGACTTCCGCATGGTCTTACGTACTCCTTTCCAGTGGGATCTCATATTACCCAAGGTTCCCGCTGGGCACGTGAGCGCAGGCGGTTGGCTTCGTCGTCGTTGATGAATTCCTCGGCTTCGGGGTCGTATTTCATGTCGCGCCCGCGCCACATGCAGATGTTGGCGGCGTGCACCGTGCTCATGGAGCGATGCATGACGGTTGGGTTGGCGACGGTCTGTTCGCGGGACTTGACGCAATCGAGGAAGTTCCGCATGTGGTCGAGCGACCGCCCTGTACGCGCGACGTATTCACCGACCACTTTCTTGTACTCGGCAAGCAGTTCCGGCGAAGAGGCCTCCGGCGCGGAATAGCCGTCGGCGGCCGCAACCCATCCGCGCTCGCCGTCGAACCGTTCGCCGCAGGAGCCGTGCCAGTACTTGTCGCCGCGCGAGAGGATCAACTTCTGGCCGCTGGCGAAGGTGCAGACCATGCCGTCGCCGCTGTCGTTGTCGACGTACTCGTACTTGACCGGCGACGTGTCTCCGGCATTGATGCCCGCCTGGGCCTGTGCGAATGTGTGTGCGCCCCATTCGCCGATGCAACTCGTGTGGAAATCATAGTAGCCGCGCCATCCGCCTTTGACGTAATCGATGTTGAATGGACGCCAGGGGCACGGCCCCAGCCAGATGTCCCAGTCCACCTCATCCTGAGGCGGCTGCTCCTGTGCCGGCTTCCAGTCGTTCGGCATCTTGGCCGCGTCCCACGGGGCGATATGCGCGTAGGCGGTATGAACCTTGCCCAGGCGTCCCGTGCGCGCCATCTCGATGGCGAACACGTGGTTGGCCTCGCTGAGACGTTGAGTGCCGGTCTGATAGACGCGCCCATACCTCCGCGCGGCCTCCACCACGGCAACGCCCTCGGCGATGGTCATGCAAGAAGGTTTCTCGGTATAGACGTCCTTACCCGCCTGCATCGCCCGGACAGATGCCTGGGCGTGCCAGTGGTCGCCGGTGGCGATCAGGACCGCGTCGATGTCCGTGCGCTCGGCTAGGAACTCGCGAATATCCCGATACATCGCGCAGTCCGTGTTGCCGTAATGGTTGTCGACGAATTCCTTGACCTTCTGGCGCTGCTGTTTCCAGATATCGCAGATGGCGACGACCTGCACGTCGTCGTGGCCGATTATCCAGCGCAGGTCGTCGAATCCGCGGCCGTGAATGCCGATGCCTCCCACAGTGATGCGTTCCGAAGGGGGCGTCGCGCCGTCTTTACCCAGAACGGAGGCGGGCACAATGTACGGTGCGGCCACCGCCGCCGCGGCTCCTGACAAGAAACTCCGACGAGAAACTTTGCGACTCATGTCCTTTTCCTCCTGGGGCTGTAATCCAGTCAAATGCGCGTGTGCTTGCCCGCGCTCTTGATAGTATAGCCTAGCTTCCATCAAATGAGGAAATGGCTCCAATCTCGCGGTTGCTGATCGGGGCTGGCTTGGGCTGCTATACTTGGGATCGATATGAATCAGCCGCTTGTTCATGTGCTCGTCATCAACTGGAACGGTCGAGACCACCTCGAGGAGTGCTTCGGGTCGCTTCTCGCAAGTGCGTACTCGAACGCGCGTTTCATTCTGATCGATAACGGGAGCACGGACGACTCGGTTGCGTTGGTGCGCTGGAAGTTTGGGGGCGATCGTCGTGTGGAGATCCTCGAGTTGGGGGATAACCTCGGTTGGTCGCGTGGCAACAATGTGGGGATTCGCAGGGCCATCGAGGAAGACGCGGACTATATCTTCCTGCTGAACAACGATACCAGCGCGGCGGCGGACGCGATAGAGAATCTCGTCGCCATGGCGGAGTCGGATTCGCGTCTGGGCGCTTTGGCTCCGAAGATGCTCATGTACGACAATCCCGACCTGCTGAACTCGGTTGGGTTGGAGTGCTCTATCATTGGGTCGTCGTGGGACCTTGGGATCGGCCGTCTGGACGGTTCTCGATGGAACGAATCCGTTCCCGTGATTGGCGTGTGTGGCGGCGCGGCTTTTTTTCGCGTTGCCGCATTGAAGGAAGCCGGGGTGTTGCCCGAGGACTTCGAGATCTATCTGGATGACCTGGATCTTTGTTTGCGGATCTGGAACGCGGGCTACGAGATTCGGAGTTGTCCCGGCGCCCGGGTGCGTCACAAGTTCAGCGCGACGATGGGGCAAGGGAAGCATCATCGCCGGAAGTATTATCTGAACACGCGCAACCGTTTCTACGTCATGCTGAGGAATTTTCCAGTGCGGAAAGCGCTTCCGATCTCCGCGGCTTGTCTTGTAGGCGAGATGCGGGCGGTGGGACGCGCGCTGCTCGATGGCGAGGCGTGGCGCGCGCTGGCGCACGTGCGGGCGTGGGGGGGAGGGGCCGCCTATGTGCATCGGGCGGTTCGTGAGCGGACTCGGCGGGCGCGGACCGGGCTTGGGGCATGCCGGTTCTGGCCTCTGGTACGCACGGACCGAATGTTCTTTCACGGAACGGAGTTCCCGGTGGATGGGTGGTACGCCGCGCGTGAAATCCGCGGCGAGACGTTCCGGCCCATGTCCGCGAAGGCGAGTGTCGACGTTGAGGCGGGCAGGTTGCGGGTCACTCTCGTGAATTGCTATCCTGCGCTGGGTCAAGTCTGTATTGAAGTTCTCTCGAACGGTCATCACGTCGCTTCGCTGGAAACCCTCGACCGTCTGGAGTGCTTGGTGGAGGTTCCTGCCGGGAGGCTGACCTTTGCGGCGAAGCGCATCTTTGAGGCGGAAAAGATGGGTGCGAACGTCGATCTCGGCGGGTGGGTTCGTATCGATCGGACGTGACGGGCGGAAGCGGGCGCATGATGAACAGTATGCTCATAGACTACCTTCGCACGCGCAAGGCGCTCGTGGACGAGGCGAAGCCTTTGCGGGCATCGGCGACGCATGTTACAACGCGGAACGAGTAATCATTTCAACGTCTACCTCCAAGTCGCCGGGGCGATTTTCCTGGTGTTTCTGGCTGCCGTTGCCGGGTGGTGGATCGGCGGGCGATCAGTGCCCAAGGGGGACGAACTGCTCCAGAAAGGGGCGGATGCAAAGTCCAAGCCGGCCGCGCCGGCCCCCGCGATCCCCACTGCTCCGCCGCCGCTGTATTTTCACGTGCACGTTCCATCCGGGGCGGCGCAAAGCATCGTAGCGGAAGAGGTGGCGATGTCGGCGGCGGCCGGGATTCATCAGTACGTGATCGATGTTCCGTTGCCGTGGGAAGGCGACATGAATACGTTTCTGAGGCCAATTTCGGTTGTGACGGAGGGCGACCCGGAGGCGGTTTTCTTGCTGTGCGTCGACCTGAATGCGCCGCCTTCATGGCTGAGCGCGCATCCGGACGAGGCGATCAGGGTGGCCGGGAAGGAAACGGGTTATGCGTCTCTCGCTTCCGAGGTGTGGCGTAGAGACGCGCAAAGTGCGCTCGAGGCACTCGTAAGCGCGATGACGATCTCGGCGCGTCATGAAGACATCTTGGGTTATGTCATCGGGTGCCTCGAGTCGGGCCGCTGGTATCGAAGCGAGGGGTACGATGCGTCGGCGCCGAATGTGGCGGCCTTCAGAAACTGGGTCACGGGGAAGTACAAGGATAATGGAACGCTCCAGAAGGCCTGGGCGGATCCCGACGCACAATTTGAAACGGCCGGCATTCCTGATCCGCCCGACACGGCGAGTACCCGGGCCGTTTTTTTTGAGGGAGCCGGGGCGCAGCGACACGTCGACTTCCTCGAGTTCACGTCCGAGATCACGGCGGACACGATCCTCGCGTTCGCCCGCCACATCAAGCAGGCCGGCGGCGCCGGCACGCGCGTGATGGCGCCGTACGGCTATTCATATGAGCTGACGGCGAACGGCATGGGGCATTTCGCGTTGTCGCGTCTGCTGGAGAGCGAGATCGACGGTTTCGTGGGTCCCATTTCGTATGTGGACCGGGGTCTCGGGGGCGCGGGAGGGGTCATGGGACCGGTCCATACGGTCACGGCGCGCGGGAAACAATGGTTCCTCATAGATGACACGCGGACGGGTCTCGAACGGGACCCCGCTTCGGGCGAGATCGTCCGTCCGAAGAACTTGCGCGCGGAAGATGTTTACTGCGTGCAGCAGCGCAACTTCGCGACGGCCGTTACGCAGGAGCTCGGGCTTGTCTGGTCCGATCCGCAAGGCGACGGATGGCTCCATGATCGGGAGATGTGGAAGGGTTTCGGCAAGATGCGTACTGTGTACGGAAAGATTCTTGCCGAGCGTGGCGCAATCGGGGATGCGACGGCGCCTTTTCCGGGCGGACCGATTCTCGCGGTCGTCGTGGACGAAGCCAGCCGCTTCCATCAGCAATGCGACAAGAAGATCAACGAAGTGCTGCTGAACCAGGCCCGGGATTGCGCCGTGAGAACGGGCGTTCCCACGAAGTTCTATCTGCTGCGGGACGTGATTGACCGGAGAGTTTCGCCCGCGCAGGTCTATCTGTTTCTCAATGCGTTCCTGCTGACGACGCCGGACCGCGAGAAGCTGCACGCCGTGCTCGATGAGACGAAAGCAGCCGCCATTTGGATGTATGCGCCGGGATACATCGACCATGGTGCGTCGGTGGACAATATCAGCGCCACGACTCGGATCAGGACAAAGATGTTTGAAGGGCCGGCCCAGGCCGGCTCTGCCTCCCTCTTGCCCGCGAATTGGATCGCCAAAGGCGAAGAGTTCGGTGCGGCCTTGGACATGCAACCATTGTTTTATGCGGAAGATCCCGATACGAACGTCATCGCCAACTTCCGGGGTTCGGGTAAAGCGAGCGTGGCCATGAGTTTCTTCGAGGATAGCTGGACCTCGATATTCTGCGCGGAACCGTCGTTGACACCCGCCGTGCTTCGCCAGATCCTGCGGTTGCTGGAACTGCACATCTACTTCCAGGTCACTCCAACGAAGTTCTACGATGCCACGAGTTTCGGCCCCAACCTGCTGGCCATTCATGCAAAGGAAACCGGGGAGAGAATCGTGGACCTGGACCGAATCTGCGACGTTCAGGACCTGCTGGCGCCGGAGATCGGGTGGCCTCGCAAGCGGACCATAAGCCTTTCGATGAAGACGGGCGAGACGCGCCTTCTGAAACTCGCGCCCGTGGCCGAGGAAGATCCCGTGTATCCTGAATCTCCGAACCCGTAAGGATTCCCGCGGGCGCGCGGTGCGTGGGACGGATCGGACGGATCGGACCGATTTTTCCGCGGGCGGGCGGAGTTTGCGGGGCGGCTGTGTGTTCCGGATTTCTGCCTTCGCGGGATGACGCCATTCTGCTTTCACAACCTCTCAGTATCCGTGGTCAGGGGATTGCGATTTGCCGCGGAAGACCCAATACACGAAGGCGGTGTAGATGAGGACGAGGGGCATGCCGATGAGGGCTATGACCAGCATCACGGCGAGAGTCTTGGGGGTGGATGACGCATTGTAGGCGGTGAGGCTGAACGCCATATCGATCCGCGACGGCGCCAATATCGGGAAGAGACTGATGCCTGACATGGCGATCATGGACGCGATGATCGCGGCGCTGGCAAGGAATGTCATGAGGTACTTCCGGGCGCTCAAGGCCGCGGGAAACGCAGGGATACTGATGATAAGCGGGAGCAGCGCCAGGTAAAACAGCACGTTCCTGGTGAGTCCCATGAAGAGGTGACGCAACACCAGGAGAGAGAAGAGTGTGGCGGACATGTACAGCAGCGCGAAAACGACCCACGCCGCGGCGGCCCGTTTTGCCATGCGCTCCCGCAGTTCCCCGTCGGTCTTGATTGCCATGAACGCGGCGCCATGCATCACGAACATGGCCAGACTGAGAACGCCGATGAGCAACGAATAGGGATTCAGGAGCGTAAAGAAGGAGCCGACGAATTCGCGGTGTGCGTCGATTGGGACTCCGTAGAGGATGTTGCCGAAGGCCACGCCGAACAGGATGCAGGGCAGGAGGCTTCCGATGCCGAAGGCGAAACCCCACACGGAGCGCCAAGCGGGTGAATCGACGTGGCCGTAGAACTCGATCGAGACGGCCCGGAAGATCAAGGCGGCGAGTAGAAGCATGAAGGCGATGTAGAAGCCGCTGAACACGGTTGCGTACACCTCGGGAAACGCGGCGAACAAAGCGCCGCCCGCAGTCAAGAGCCACACTTCGTTTCCATCCCAGAACGGCCCAATTGCGTTGAGGTGGAGACGCCGCTCGTCTTCGTTACGCGCGAAGAGGCTTAGGACGCCGGCGCCGAGGTCGAAGCCGTCGAGAATCGCGTAGCCGGTGATCAAGACGCCCACGAGGATAAACCAGATGGTATTGAGATCCATTATTCGGCGACCTCCCTTTGCCCGTGCGGCGCGGGTTCAAAGCCCTGTTTGGCGATGCGGCACACAAGGTAGATGTAGAGCACGAACAACAAGGCGTAAACCGCCCCCAACAATACCAGGGAAAAGAGGATTTCACCCGCGGAAACACTGACGGAAACCGCGTCCCTCGTCTTTAGGAGATGATAGACGATCCACGGCTGGCGGCCGACTTCCGCCACCACCCAGCCGGCCTGACAGGCTATCACCGGCAGGGGAATGGCGAGAACAAGAATCCAGAGGAACCATCTGTCCTCATGGAGTCTACCCCGGCGGAGTTGGAACACGCCGAAAGCGGTGAGTGCGATGAACAGCATGCCCAAACCCACCATCGCGCGAAACCCGATGAAGGGCAGGAATATCGGCGGGCGTTGGTCCGGCGGATATTCGTTGAGGCCATGGACGACCGTGCTGGGTTTGAAACCCACGAGCATGCTCAATAGCCACGGGACGCGCACGGCGCCGATGATGCGATCGTTGGCCGGGATACCGAACAACGTGATCGGGGCATAGGGACCGCCCTCGAGCAGGCCTTCAAAGGCGGCGAGCTTCTCCGGTTGCTGGTTCCCGACCTGACGCACGTGTTCGTGGCCGAATGGGAATAACTCGAGGGCTGAGGCTATGAGTCCCACGATCATGGCCAAGCGCAGCGCCTTTCTCGCAACGACGTCCTCTTTATTCTTGAGGAGGAGGTAGGCGGCGATGCCGCCCACGAAGAAGCAGCCACAGATCAGGGCCGCGTCCATTGTGTGGCAGAAACGGATAATCATGGACGGGTTGAAAACGGCGTGGGCAAA
This sequence comes from uncultured Nitrospiraceae bacterium, assembly GCA_964587655.1. Lineage (GTDB taxonomy): Bacteria > Hydrogenedentota > Hydrogenedentia > Hydrogenedentales > SLHB01 > CAZPMT01. The sequence goes on along the minus strand of CAZPMT010000025.1, from coordinate 26,430 downwards.
GCTCGTGAGTTCGGCGCGGCCCGTCGCCGGATTGAAGACGTATCCGGCCGGGGTCTGCTGCCACGAGTTCGCAACAAGGATCCAAAACGCGGACAGCGTTGCGCCGCAAGCGACCATCAGAATGGAAAAGCGCTGGAGCCGCTTCGAAATGCGCCCTCGCCCGAAAAGGTAAAGCCCCAGGAAGGTCGATTCGAGAAAGAAAGACAGGATGGCTTCGGCGGCGAGAGGGGCGCCGAAGATATCACCGACGAACCGGGCATACTGCGACCAGTTCGTGCCGAACTGGAATTCCATGGTGATTCCCGTTGCGACGCCCATTACGAAAGTGATTGCGAACAACTTGCTGAACAGCGTCGCCATCTTCGCGTAGGCCTCATCGCCGGTCCGCAATCCGCGGTATTCCATCAAGACGAGAAGCCAGGCGAGGCCGATGGTGATGGACGGGAAGATGAAATGGAAACAGATCGTCATCGCGAATTGGATGCGAGCCAGCAGTACGGGATCGAGCGTCACTGTTTTCCTCCTTACGCTAGGCGATGCGTTCCTTGAGCTTCCGGGCGACCAGAACGCCGAGGTCACGGCACTCCATCAGCGCCGCCTTCTCCGGCACATATAACACGTTTATGGGGTCGGCAACCAGCTCCACGCGCATGGCCGTCAGTGTTTCCTTGATCTGCGCGACCGCTTCGCCGCTCCAACCGTAGGAGCCGAAGACCGCGCCGATAAGGTTCTTCCTGCGAAGCCCCTTCAGGTAGCTGAGCGTCTCGGCGACGGTCGGGAACATTCCGTTGTTGAGCGTGGGGGAGCCGACGATAATGGCCCCGGCGTCGAGATACTCGGTGGCCACGTTGCTTCGATGATTCTCGCGCAGGCGCATGGAACGCACTTCCACGCCTTCCACCGTGAGTCCGTCCTCGATGGCCTTGGCCATCGTATCCGTGCTGCCCCACATCGTGTCGTAGGCGATGAGGGCCTTCCGCGCGGGCTGTTGCGCGGCCCACCGTCCGTAGAAGTCGAGGATGCGCTGCACGTCCTTGCGCCAGATCGGCCCGTGGTCCGGAGCGATGATCGCCACGTCGAGCTTGGACGCCTTCTCAAGCGCGGCCTTGGCCATCGGCGAGAACGGCAGCAGTATGTTCGCATAGTACTTGGCAGCCTCGTATTCGAGGATGCCGTCGTCAATCTCGTCGTCGAATCGCTGGCTTGACGCCAAGTGCATTCCGAAACCGTCCTGCGAGAACAATAGCCGGTCCTCGGCAAGATACGTGAACATGCTGTCGGGCCAGTGGAGCATGCGGGTCTCGATGAACGAGACGTTCATGTTCCCGAGCGAGACCGTCTGCCCTTCTTCGACGATGCTGAAATCGAAGTCGCGATGGAAGTGGGCTTTCAACGCCTTGGCGCCGTTCTCCGTTACGAAGACCTTCTCGGGCTTGACGCGGTCGATGACTTGCGGCAGGCAGCCGGAGTGGTCCATTTCCGCGTGGTTCGAGATGATATAGTCGATCCGCGCGGGGTCGGTCACCGATGCGATGCGCGACATCATCTCCTCGTAGAACGGCGCGCGGACCGTATCCACGAGCGTTATCTTGTCGGCGAGAATGAGAAAGGCGTTGTAAGTCGTTCCGCGTTCCGTGGCGTATCCGTGGAAGTCTCGCAGTGTCCAATCCACGCCGCCGACCCAATACACATGGCCGGTCACTCTGCTTGCGGCAAAGGGTTCACTCATGTTGTGCATCCTTGCGGCGTTTACCTAGCGTGCTTGGCCAGATAGGAAGCCACGCCATCGGCGGTCGGCTTCATGCCGTCCTCGCCTTCCTTCCAGTTGGCGGGGCATACCTCGCCGTGTTTCTCGACGAACTGCAATGCCGTGAGGACGCGCAGGGCCTCGTCGACGTCTCGCCCGATGGGCAGATCGTTTATCACGCAGTGGCGGACGATGCCTTCCTTGTCGATGAGGAAGAGGCCGCGCAGGGCGATGCCGCCGTCGAGAAGCACGCCGTAATCCATCGCGATCTTCTTGTTGAGATCGGCCACGAGGGGGAACTTCACGTTGCCGATGCCGCCCTTCTGGACCGGCGTGCCCTTCCAGGCCCAGTGGCTGAACTGCGAGTCCACGGATACGCCGATGACCTCGCAATTGCGCTTCTTGAATTCATCGAGCTTCTTGTCGAAGGCGATGATCTCCGACGGACACACGAACGTGAAGTCCAGCGGGTAGAAGAACAACACCACGTACTTGCCTTTGTGCGAGGACAAGGAAAACTTGTCGTTGAACGTGTTGTCCGGCATTACGGCGACAGCCGTGAAATCAGGCGCCGGTTTCGTCACTAGGTTACACATGCGATACCTCCTTCCCGTGAAGCACGGGCGTATTGCTACAACATTTCTGCACAAGCTCTCAGAGCCTGTGAAAAAAGCACAACCGCACTCCGTAACGCAGGCATCTTGCCTGCAAACCAGCAGGATTTTGGCCCAAGCGCTGCAGGCAAGATGCCTGCGTTACGGTGATCTCCCATTCTTTCACAACCTCTCAGACCTTGTCGCGATGGCGAGTCAGGATGATGATATGGCCCATTTCCTGCCCGATGATCTCGTCGATGCGCTTCGATCCAAATTTTTCGGGCACCATGGCCTTGATGCCTTCAAAGAAGATGATCGAGTCCTTTTCGCGCTCGATGGCGGCATCGAGGATCTTCTTTGGATCGGCGCCGGGGGTAAGAACCTTCATCGGGTCTTCCTTCGGGTTGAAGACGTACTTGTCGGCCATTCCCTGAAGGAACTGGAAGGCGTCGTTGTGCGGGTCGATGAGTCCCTCCGCGTGTTCCTCACCCGAAAGCGACTTCTGCATGTGGGTGAAGATCTGTTCGTGGACCGCTTCCATTTCGGCGAGTTCGATCATGAGTTTCTTGCCGGCCTCGTCCTTCATCAGTTCGGCCGCTTTGGTGTAGTAGGCGATGCCGTTGCGCTCGATGCGTTTGGCCACCTCGAAAACTTCATTTGCATTGAATATGAGACTGCCCATTCCTATCTCCTTCTCGCGAGAACCCGTCGTGGATTACTCGCACGCTTTGAAGCGGTCTTGCGTCGCGCGACCGCACTAAACCTTGTTGCCCGTGAGCTCGCGCATGCGGCCCTAGAGTTGTGTGAGACGCCTGTTGAGCATGGAAATGTGCGCCATTTCCTGACTGATAATGCTTTCGATCTTGAGACGGCCGTCTCCCGTCGGCGCCAAGTCTTTCACACCGAGGAAGAACACGACCGAATCGCGCTCGCGGTCGAGGGCGAACCGAAGGACCGCATCGAGTGACGGCCGTGTCCCGGCGAATTCGTTGGGGTCCTTCGTGATGTCGAAGACCTGGCCCGCGGCAAAGCTCTCGAGATACATCGCCGCTTCGCTCTCGGCGTCAAACCATTCGGTCTTGCTATCGTTTCCGACGAGGTCGCGTTTCAGCTCCGCAAACGTGACCTCGTGTCCGTCCTCCATTGCGGCGAGCTCGATCAATTCGCGCCGGACCGCGGCATCCGAGGTATTGGCCGCGGCCTTTCGATAGAAGGCCGCGCCGTTGCGCTCGATCTCGATGGCTATGTCAAAGATCTCGCCGGGCGTGAATAAGATGCTCATCAGGGTTGCGCTCCCGCCGCTGCCGGCGGCGGCGTGTATACGCGCTGGGCCAGTTCCTGATCGAGCAGGAACAAGCCGCTCGAATTGTCGCCGATCAGCTTGAGCTTCTGGATGATGGCGTCGGCGCTGGCCTCTTCCTCGACCTGCTCGTTGATGAACCAGTGCAGCAGGACGCCGGTCGCGTGGTCGTTTTCGTTCTGCGCGAGCGTGGCCAGCTTGTTGATCAGGCCCGTCACCTTCTGCTCGTGTTCGTAGACGTTTTTGAAAACGTCGAGCGGCGATTTCCACTTGTTCGGCGGGGCGGCGATCTGTTTCAGTATAACGTGGCCCTGGCGATTCAGGACGTAGTCGAAGAACTTCATGCCGTGGAAGGTCTCCTCCTGCTGCTGCACGCGCATCCAATTTCCGAATCCCTTGAGATTGATCGCCTCGAAATGGGCCGCCATCGAGAGATACAGGTACGCCGAGTAGAGTTCCGCATTGACCTGTTCGTTCAGCGCATCCGCCATCTTCTTGCTCAACATGGGCTTCATCCTTTCCAGTAACCGTGGAGGTTACAGTAGTCTCGGGCCGACACGACACCGGTGTCCTTCACCGCGAATAGCGCCTCGGGGGCGTCTCCGGGTCCCAGGAACCGGCACTGGACCGTGTCAAGCCCGAGCAGTTCGATCCGTTTGAAGTAAAGCCTTTCATCCATAGGGTGCCGCTCGGCCCCAACCTTGCACTTTCCCGCCGCGCGCGGCTTTTCGATGACGGGGACGTGTTTCTCTTTCGCCGCGTCTGACGTGTTCTCCGTCAGCGGCGTCATCGGCTGGTCGCAACACGTCAACGTGCCGCTGCCGTCGTTGAAGACGATGATAACGTGCCCGCACACTTCGCATTCGAACGCCTGCAAACGTTTAGCCATATTCAGATGCTCTTTTCCTGCTTGACGACCAAATTCAGCCCCACGATTCCGAAAACAATGCCGCTCGATGGAGTATTCCAGCCCATACAATGCATCTTACCAGTCCTCACCGAGCACCTCAAAGTAGGCCTGCGGATGCGCGCAAGCGGCGCACGAATCGGGCGCCTCGGGCCCTTCGTGGATGTAACCGCAGTTGCGGCAGCGCCAGCGGACCGGTTTGCCGCGCTTGAAAACCGTTCCGGACTCGATCTGCGCAAGCAATCCCAGGTGCCGGGATTCGTGGTACTTTTCGACCGACGCGACCGCCTCGAAGGTGCGTGCGACGTTCGGAAGGCCCTCTTCGCGGGCGACTCGCGCGAATTCGGGATACACCTTTTCCCATTCCTCGCGTTCGCCGGCCGCGGAACCACGCAAGTTCTGCGCCGTAGTACCGTTGCCGCCGGCGGGATACGCCGCCTTGATCTCCACATCGCCGCCGTCAAGCAACTTGAAGAAAGAGCTCGCGTGCGCGCGTTCCTCTTCAGAGGTCCGCTGCAGCAAGGCCGATATCTGCTCAAGCCCCTCCTTCTTGGCTTTCTTGGCGAAGAAGGAATAGCGCATCGCCGCCTGGCACTCTCCGGCGAACGCCGTCAATAAGTTCTTGTCCGTACGCGTCCCCTTGACACTAGCCATGACCTACTCCTTTCTGTTCTCGCTTCCGCTGGCATTCCGGGCAGACCCCCATGAACTCCAGCCGATGGCCTATAACCTCATAGCCGCTCAAGTGTCTGGGCGGCTCAATGAAGGGCTTATAGTCGAAGTCGGTAACATCGTCCATACGGCCACAGCCAATGCATGTTACGTGGCAGTGGTCAGTGACATCGGCGTCGAACCGGCACGGTGCTTCCGAAGCGATCACCTTCGTTATGGCGCCGCCGCGCGCGAGCACGTCAAGGTTCCGGTACACCGTCCCAAGACTTATCTGCGGCAGACGTTTGCGTACGGCCTCGTACACCTCACTGGCGGTGGGATGGGACTTCGTTCTTTCCACCTCTTCGAGGATCAGCCGACGCTGTTCCGTCATTCTATGTATAAGGTTCGTTCCCAATGCATCTATAATAACAATAACGATTACCGTTATATTCCCTTGGAAGAGACTTTTTTGTTTTCTCTGTAAGGCGTTGACTAAGAATGTGTTATCCTGGACTCAGCAATTGGAGCCAGTTGGGTTTGTCTGAGCAGTAGACAAAATGGACATTGTGGACAAAGTGGACGCAACCCTTATAGGTGATCCTTTTCGGCGTCCACATCGTCCACAAAGTCCACGCCCGTCCACCATTGCGGGAAGCACCTTCAATCTTGACTGCCGAATCCAGGGCTATTGCACCCAGACGCTAAGAAAGGGCGAGAAGTGCGAGGCCTGAGCTTCCAAAGTCATATAGATCCGGTATGACACTGCGTTCATTCATCTCGTGAAGGGCGGGTGTGAAGATGTCCCATGCAGCGGCGAGTTCATCGTGGCGGATGAACAGGCTTTTGTCTCCGCGGATCACGTCCAGTAGAAGGCATTCGTAGGCGTCCGGGATCAGGGCGTCGAAGGTCGAGGCATATCGCAGGTCCAGGGCAGTCTCGACCAGTTTCATTTCGAGGCCTGGAGCCTTGTTGATGATATTGAGGTGGATACCTTCGTCAGGCTGAACGCGTATCACGAGTTCATTAGCCGACGCCGATCCCGTTGCGTCGCGGAACGTCACGTCGGCAACGGGCCTGAAGCGCATCCGGATCTCGGTGATGCGCTGGTCGAGCCCCTTTCCGGCGGAAATGTGGAACGGCACGCCGTCCCAACGGGCGTTGTTGATCTTGAGCACCGCCGCGGCAAAGGTGGGCGTCCGCGAATCGCGCGGGATGCCCGGTTCCTCCGTGTAGGAGCGATACTGGCCCAGGACCACGTCTTCGAGGGCGACGGGAGGGATGGCGCGCAATACACGCACTTTCTCGTCACGAACGTGCAGAGCGTCAAAGTGGGAGGGAGGCTCCATGGCGACGAGTGACAGGATCTGCAGCAGGTGATTTTGCATGACGTCGCGCACGATCCCGTAGGTGTCGAAATAGCCGCCGCGATCTCCGACGCCGATGTCCTCCTTCCAGGCAATCCTCACGCTCTCCACGCAATCGCGGCTCCAGAGCGGTGCGAAAATGCCGTTGGCGAAGCGGAGGACCAACAGGTTCTGGATGACTTCCTTTCCGAGGTAGTGGTCGATGCGGAACGTCTGCTCTTCGGAGAAAACCCGGGCCATGCCGGCCACTAGTTCGTCGGAGGAGGCGCGATCCGAACCGAACGGCTTCTCGACGACCGCGCGCGACCAACCTGGAGACTCGTCGCAATTGACGAGTCCCGCATCGCCGAGGGCGCGGGTTACGTCGAGGAAAAGGAAAGGCGGGATCGCCATGTAGTACACCCGGTTGGCCCGTCCGGCGCCCTCCAAAGGCCGCACCCGTTCGTAAAGATTTAGGAAGGCTTCATGCGAATCGTACGCGCCGGAACAGTAAATGCAGCGCGACAGGAATTCGTCCATGTATTGCGCGCAGGAGACGCCGGGGGCGTAACGGCAGGTAAGGTTCTCCGTGATGAGGCTGCGGAAGCCCTCATCCGACATCGGGCTTCGCGCAAACCCGATGATGTTGACGTCCTTGGGAAGGAAACTCTGACAGTAAAGCGCGAACAACGCCGGGAAGATCTTCTTGCGCGCGAGGTCGCCCGATGCGCCGATAACGATGATGCTCAGCGGAACGTCCGCGTCCTTCGCCTGCGCGACGGGATCGGGCATACGAGACCTCCAACCGGGCTAAGCCGTTCCAGGGCGGGCGATCATCCCCTGAAGACTGAGAACTTGTCCTTGCCTACGGCGCATATCGGACAGATATAGTCGTCCGGCAATTCCTCGAACGGTGTTCCAGGTGGGATGCCGCCATCGGGATCGCCACTGGCGGGATCGTAGACCCAGAGGCAGACGTCACAGATGTACTTCTGCATGTTACCTCCTTGCAACGCAGGAAACGAAACGCTTCTACCCTCCGTGTGGGTCTCTTCGAGACTGTCTCCTGCGAACTGGCTTATATGATACCAGTCCGCCGCACGGGTTGCCAAGTTACGAATCGGTCGTGCTTCTGCTCGACGGCTACGAGACGTTCAGAACCAGAAGCCAGTCGTGGACCTCCGGCGGGAGAGGCGGACGCCACTGTCCCGTTGCGTCGGGCGTTACTTCACCGATCGCGGTCTCGACGCCGGTGCAAGGATCTAAGTAGTATGCGTGATACTTGACATCGGGCTCGATGTCCTTCACAAGCGGCGGGTCCCACAGCATTGGGACGTACACGATCCGTAGCCGCCGCGGGATACCGATGGTAATGACGGCGTAGGGATTACCCTGCTGCCAGGCGGGCTCGACCCACTCGGGATGACGTTCGAGTTCCCACCACGGGAAACGCCGCATGAATGCCCCGCCCAGTCCGATTTGCTTTGAGCCGGGGAGTTGATAGGCCTCTTGCCACGGCGTGTTGCCCCAGCATCGTCCGTGCGGCGACGGTCCGTACGGTTGCTCGCGCGTGCTCATCTGCCAGATGCCGTTCGCGCCGTACGTGTGGCCGGCGGTCCCGTTCAGAACGCTCGAATAGAAGCAGAGCCGCTGGATGTTCTGCCAGCAGCGGCCCAGGATGCCCTCGTAGTTGACTTCCGAATTCACCACGGGCATGCGCGGTTCGCGGCCCACCGATTTGATCACGCTATCGGCTGTCGGGGCTACGCTCTCGAGATCGCCGTGGCCCGTTTGCAGCATTTCAAAATCCATTAGCGCCGGGTCGTTCACCTGTTCGCGCCCGAACTGCGTGGGATGGATCGAGATGAGGTTATGATGGCCGTCGACCTCGCGCACGTAGGCCATTACCTCGCTCCAGCCCTGCTGCTGCGCGGCCGCGTCTTCCTTCGGCGTCTTCGAGAGGTAGTACGGCATCTTCCCTTCGCCGCAGATGCACCACACTACGGGATACGCGCCGTAGCGGGCCACGAGATAACGCCAGAATCGCTTGATGCGGTCGATGCCGATCTCCGGCATGTAGTATCCCCACATACCGACGATGCACGGCGTAATGCCCGCATTCACCAAGTGGTCGATCTTGAGATCCGCGTGGTCGTAGTACGCTGGGTTGATGCGCGCGAAGCCCGGCTCGAACGGGAACCCGGCCTCATTGCGTCCGCGCGCGTCCCACGCATCCATGTCGGGATACGGGCCGGCGATGATCTGCACCACGTTGAAGCCCTTCGCGACCCGGTCCGCCGTCAACGTTTGGAAACCGTTCGGCCAATCCAAACGCGAGGACAAACCCATCCACCAAGTGTCGCCAACCCAGAAGAACGGCGTGCCGTCGGCCTGCTCGAAGTGACGCCGGTCCGCCGCGACGCGCAGGCGTCCGTGAACCAGCAACGGATTCGTTCCCGTGTACGGCTGAACGGACACCGTGCCCTTTTGACCATGCAACCCACTGTCGTTCGGGTTCGAGCAGACTGTCTCGAATGAGTAGTCGCCGGGCTTCGGTGCGCTGAACCGTATCTTCCACACATTGTCTCCGTCCCAGAAACACGGGACTCGCGCCTCAAACCCTTCCGGTCCCCGGAACACGGCATCGACAGTGACATCGTTGTAAGGGTCCTGGTAGCCGGTCAAAGCCCGCAAAATGATCTCGGCTACCCCATTCACAAGTATCGTCAGCTTCATACCATCTCCTTTTTCGCGTGAAAGTTTGTAGTACAGGCTTCAGCCTGGCACTGCGAAAACTTCCACGGCCTCTTGCGAATCACTTTGCGCCTGAAGTGTACTCCTCAAACCGTTGCCGCACGCCAGCGTCTTCGGCGGCGTCGCGGTGGATAAACATGCGGTAACGCAGTTCGAAGGACTCGCCGGGTTTCAGTGCATGCTCCTTTTCGTGCGGCCATGATGCGCCCAAAAATCCGTAGTGGCGGAAGATCCAGCCGGGGAAAGGATAGCCGGGATTCTTCGGGTGTTCAAAGATGGCGATGCCCGAGGTGGGGCCGTCGGGCTTCACTTTGGATGTGACGTCGGCCCACGGCGTATCGAAGCTTAGGGCGTCGTCCTTGCACACGCCGCTTGCGGTGGTGAACGTGAACGGCGAACGGTTCGCATCGGGCCTGACGCACAGGCCGCCGTAACCTTTGCCCGTGGCGCCGAGGAACGTGACGACCTCGTTGCTCACGTTCGTGAGCTTCAAATAGAAATCGATAGCGCGCCCTTTTTCATCCGCGGGCAGTACTGTAAAGCGGACTTCTTCCCGCACCTGTGGTTTGTCTGGCGCGTCATCAAAGGCCCAGAAGTTCTGCACGCCTATCTCCGCTTTGTCCGCGCCCGCCTCGCGCGCGAGCCACTTCTCGTGGTGCTGGCGGACGTCGCCTAGCGCCCACACGTCCATCTTGCGTTGGCCCACTTTGCACTCGGGCCATGCCCAGAACACGCCGCGGTGATGATAGTGGTCGACGGGGAAGTCCTGCGTCAGCACGTCGCCGTCAAGCCCGTACAGCGGGTGGATGTAGCAGGCGCGGCCGAAGTGGTCCGGGATCTTCTCGGGCGGCGCAACGCGCGTGTAGTTGTAGACGAGCACGGGTTTGCCGTTTTCGAGCAGCGTGAGACGGGCGTTGTCGTCTTGAAGTGAGAACTCCGCGTAGGCCCCACAAGCAAGGACTGCCGTCGCGACAAAGAATGCTGCTCTCTTCATGATTCGCTTCCTTTCGTTATTTCGCTTGGGGCGCGCAGCGCTGAAGCCACTTCCGCCAGACGGTTTTGTCTACCAGAATCGCCGGTCGGCCTTCGTGTCCTCCATCAACTCAACGAAGTCGATGTTGTCGCGGCGGTCAGTGGCATGGATCGAGAAGGCCTTGTGGATGATGTAGCCCTTTTCGGCGGGGAAGCGTATCAAAGCGTTGACGGATTTCAGCTTCGTTCGCGCCGGCACACTGGCCTTCCCTTCGCCGTCGTGGACGGATCGAATCGTATTGAGTTCCCAATCGCCAGTCAGGATCACGCCTTTGAAAATGAGCATCGTATCGGTCCAACTGTGTTTGGGCGCGTGGACGAGATACAACGGTTCGCCGGCAAGTTCCAGACTCAGCGCGTCGTCGAAGTACTGCACCGGCACGTTGTCCGGAATCGCCGGTTTGAAGCCCTTCTGCAGAGAGATTGCCGCGTTCGGAAATGCTTTGTGAAACTCCCTCAAGGTATCGGGCGAGATGTGGTCTTCGTGCACGTGCGTGCACAGGAGATGTTCGACGGATATGTTCCGCTGCTCGCAGGCTATTTGCGCCGCGATGGTTGGTGAGAACTGACCGGGGTTATACGGCGGCATTTCGACGATGGCGCCGCTCGATCCGTTTATCAGCATCCAGCACCCCGCGCGCTGGTCCCCATACAGCCCAAGAAGGAAAACGCCATCGCTCCATTGGTCCATATTCACATTCCCTACCGCGCAACCGGACCGCGCTTGTCCCTTATATACTCCGTCGTGAGGAGCGGATCAACATGGCGTGGCCGGCCTGAACCCGCCGCCAAACACGCCTTGCCTAGCGCAACCACTCGTCAAGATGCGCCGAAACGAAGTCGTCGTCATTGAGATGCGGATACGATGCGTACACGCGGTCGATCTCATCTTTCTGTCCGGGAGACAAGTCTTCGCGAGGATCGAGCGTCAATCGTCCCGCCAGCAGTCCCTGGCGCATGAGGATTTCATGGATGCCCGCGATGCAGCCCGCGAAACCGTTGGCGCTGTCGAAGGTGGCCGCGTTTGCGTCGGTCACCTCGATTGCGCGGGTCAGTAACTCCTGCGGGACATCCCTGCATGACTCTACAATGCAGTGACATTCCTCGATTAGCTCGACGGCCTTGCGGGTCCAGAAGGCCCAATGCCCCAGCAGTCCGCCAACGATGCGCAGTGTCGCGACGCGTCCGCCCATGCGGATCTTGTACGTGGTCAGCAGGTCCAGCACGATGTTGTCGTCGTTGCCGGTGTAAATCGCGATATCTCCTTCGCGCCCCGCCTCCGCAACGCCACGGACCACGTCAAACGTCTGATATCGGTTGAACGGCGCGATCTTGATGGCTACGGCGTTCTCGATTTCAGCGAACCGGCGCCAGAACGATACGGGCAGCAATCGGCCTCCGACCGCCGGTTGCAGGTAAAAGCCGAAAACGGGGATGGCTTCCGCTACGGCCCTGCAATGATCGATCAGTGTATCAACGTCCGCGTCGCGCAGTGCGCCGAGGCTGAGCAGGCCGGCATGGAAGCCGGTTCTCGCCAACATTTCCGCCTCCGCCACCGCTTGCTGCGTCTTGCCGCAGATGCCGCCCACTTTGAGAATCGTCTTTCCGAGAACCAGAGAGCATTCATCAACGGTCTCATTCGCGAGCTCAGTAACCGGTTCGAACAGACCGTGTTTCGGGTCGCGAATGGCGAACTGGGTCGTGTGTACGCCCACGGCCACGCCGCCCGCGCCCGCCGCGCAGTAATAGCGGGTCAACGCGCGCTGGCGGCGTTCGTCCAGTTTGCGTTCGGGGGTGAGCGCGAGAGGATGCGCGGGGATCGCAAGGCCTTTCCGCAGGAGATTGCGTAAGTTGTCGATGGGCATCGGGGACGGCATATCAGAACTTCCCATCTCGCGTCTCAAAGTGAGTGGGCTTGTCCAGCCGTTCGCCGTCGTTCATGACCCAATGCGCGGTCCATTCGATGACGGTATCGAGACTCACCTGAGGATAGCCAAAGATGCAATGGCACGCGGCGGCGTTGCTGAGCAGGGCCGTACCGGATTCCTCCCCAACAAAATGGGGCTTCTTGTCCATGAGAGATCCGAGCCGGGTGGCGGCCCAGCGAATCGACACCAGTTCCGGTCCCGTGATGTTGAGGATGCGCGGCGGATTTTCGGCCACGGCGAGGCCCTGCAACGCCACGGCGTTCGCATACCCCTGCCAGACACAGTTCAAATGGCCCATGGCCAGATCTATTGGCGCCTCATTCCATATCTTCAGTGCAATGTCCACAAGCACGCCGTAGCGCAGCTCCACCGCATAGTTCAAGCGAAGTTGCAGGATCCGCGTGCCGTGGAGCCGGGCGAAGTGCTCGAACACGCGTTCCCGGCCAAGGCACGTCATCGCGTACTCGCCGATCGGACCCGGCGGCGTGCATTCCGTGGAGCCGCCGCCCAACACGGGTTCAAGCGGGTACACGTTTCCCGATGAGAAGGCCACGATGCGCGAATCTTTGAAACGTTGCGCGACAAGGGCCGGCAGATGAACGTTCGTCGCCCAGGTGAGCCACTCGGCGCCCGTCGAGCCGAACTTGCGCCCGGCCATGTAAATCACATTCGGAATGTCGGGCAGCGATTCGAGGACGCCGGGTTGCAGCAGATCTCCCTGGATCGTCTCGACGTCCATAGACTCAAGCCGCTTCCGCAGACCTTTCATCGAGAACGATGACACGGCGACAACACGCCGCTCGACGCCCGAGGCCTCGATCGCGCGTACGGCCAACTGCGCGAGGGACGGTCCCATCTTCCCGCCGACGCCAAGGATAAGAAGGCCGCCTTCGAGTCGCGATATCGCATCGACCACCCCGGAGGTCGGTTCGGAAAGCTTGTCCTCCAACTCCGCAACCGACCGCAGAGGCTTCACCGAAAAAGATGATTCGCAAGCATTCTTCCGATGCATTTCGCAGTTCCTCATTGTGCATTGTCCGGATGAAGTGTACACATTTTGCGGGGCGTTTCAAACGGCGCTAGAAGCTATCCCAAGACCGACGCCCCTGTGGAAATACCCATGCGTGCCACCCACATCGTCATTCCCGCGCAGGCGGGAATCCAGCGGGGAAAGAAGCAGATGCCCGCGCGCATGCTGGATTCCCGCCTGCGCGGGAATGACGATGCGGGGCGTTGATCCTGACGTCTTCGCCGATATGGGCGTACCGGAGGAAGCAGTTACCGATGTCATTGTGACTTCGTGTAACCTATGTCCGCGGAATTTGTCCCGCTGTCTTGATGCAACCAAACTGGAGGGAAGAGATCATGCCGAATCAACCCATCATTGACGCATGGATGCAGCATCCTACGCCGGAGTTCCTTATGCATCCCATGTTTGAATCGCTGCGCAGGTGGGTGGGTGGAACGATTCCGAAGGAAATCCCGCCCGAGATGACCATCGGCGCCATGGACCAGGCCGGCGTGAGCGTCGGAATGATCTGCGCGTGGTGGGGTCCGCACGGGCCGATGATCACTAATGACGAAGTGGGTGTGCTCGTGAAGAAGTATCCTGACCGGTTCGCGGGCATTGCGTCGGTGGATCTGTACCGGCCCATGGAGGCCGTGCGCGAGCTGCGCCGTTGCGTCCGCGAGTATGGCTTTCGCGGGTTGCGCATACTCCCCTGGCACTGGAACCTCCCGCCCAACGACCGGCGCTACTACCCGCTCTATGCCGAATGCGTGGAACTTGGCATCCCCTTCTGCCTCCAGGTCGGACACACGGGGCCGATGTGCCCTTCCGAACCGGGAAGGCCGATCCCCTACCTCGACGAAGTTGCGCTCGATTTCCCAGAACTCACCATCGTCGGCGGCCATATCGGTTACCCCTGGACAGTCGAGATGATCGCACTCGCCACGAAGTACCCGAACGTTTACATAGATACGTCGGCGTACAAGGCCAAGCGCTATCCCATCGAGTTGGTCGAGTTCATGCGGCGGAATGGACGAAAGAAGGTGCTCTTCGGCAGCAACTACCCTATGCTCACGCCGCAGATGGCCCTCGAAGGAAGCGACGCCCTCGGCCTTGATGAAGAAGCAACAGGGCTGTTCTATCGCGATAATGCGAGGAAAGTGTTTGGCCTCCCGTGATGTTCTCGTTGACATCAGCGCTTGTGAAAAGATGCCAGAATGTCGTCATTCCCGCGAAAGCGGGAATCCAGAACACACACGCTGCCCCGCAACCTTCGCACTGGATTCCCGCTTTCGCGGGAATGACGCAATGCTCCAGGCTCCTTCAGAGAACGGGCGTATTGCGACGGCGTTTCTTCACAAACGCTCAAACTTCGCGGGACATTGTTTCCGAGAGTCTGTTTTGACAGGGCCTAACGCTAGAGGAGCGGAGGAAATGCCGACAGCGCTGGACGTGTCCGTGACGAAAGATACTCTGCGCGTTGATCTGAGCGACGGCAGGACCATCTCCGTGCCGCTGGCCTGGTTTCCCCGGCTTCTTCATGCCTCGGCTTCCGAGCGTAACAACTGGAGATTCATCGGCAAGGGACACGGAGTTCATTGGGAAGATCTTGACGAGGACATCAGCGTCGAAGGACTGCTTGCGGGTAAGCCGTCGGGAGAAAGTCAGATATCCTTCGCCCGGTGGCTTCGCAAGCGAAATTCACCCGCCGCCTCGGCGTCTGCCGGACGCCGAGGACAACGCGGTTGATCCAGTTTCGAGAGGATTTTCACGGGGTCCGAGCGATCCTCAACCCGTAGTCTGCTCCTTCGCTTGCCCGCTAAGGATGAGAGCATCCTCGGGCGCTGGAAAGGGGCTCGCTTCCGCGAAGGCTGCCGCTTCGGCAACTTCCACGTCAATGGCCGCGGCCATTTGATCGAACTCTTCCGTGCTGAGTTCGCCCGCATCCTCGAGATGTTTCCTCCAGTAATCGATGGGATCTCGCTTGCGCGCCTCGACCACTTCCTCCTTGCTGCGATAGATCGCGTCATCTCCTTCGAAATGCCCGCGGATACGGTAGGTCTTACATTCGATCAACGTTGGACCCTCGCCTCGGCGCGCGCGTTCGACGGCTTCCTGCGCGGCCGCATGGACATCGTCCACGCGGTTGCCGTCGATGGTGACGCCCGGCATGCCGTATCCCGCCGCGCGAACGCTGATATTCTTGATCGGCGTCGAACGCCGCACGCTGACCGACGTTGCGTACAGGTTGTTCTCGCACACGAAGATCACGGGAAGTTTCCATAGCGAAGCTAGGTTGAGGCTTTCGTGAAAGGCGCCGTTGTTGCTGGCGCCGTCGCTGAAGAAGCTGACGGCCACGTTGTCCTTGTGCTGCATTTGTAGGGCGAGCCCGATCCCCGTTGCGACGGGTATACCTCCGCCGACGATTCCGATCGTGCCCATGATGCCGATGTCCGGCTGAAACATGTGCATCGTGCCGCCTTTGCCGCCGCAACACCCGGTCTTCTTGCCGCACACTTCACTGATGAGATGCTTGAGCGGCATCCCTTTCGCAATGCAATGGCCGTGGCCGCGATGCGTGCTCGTGATGCAGTCTTCGTTGCGCAGCAGGGAGCATACGCCCGCCGCAATGGCCTCCTGGCCTTCGTACAGATGCGCGGCGCTCGGGATCTTTCCGAGCTTGAACAGGGCCGCAAGCTGGAGTTCCGTCTTGCGGATCCGCAGCATCGTTTCTAGCAATCGGATCTTCGCCGCCTTATCCATTCGTCATGCCTCCCTTTGGCCGGCGCCCATCACCGCGCGCGCGGCGCCGGCGATCTTGGCCGGGTTCGGGAAGACGTAATCCTCCATCGGCGGGCTGAACGGGATCGTGGTGTGCATCGTGGTCAATTGACGCGGAGGCGCCTTCAGCGCGTCCATGGCGTTCTCGACGACCATCGCGATGACCTCGCTTGCGAACCCGCAGTAACGGAAGCCTTCATCCACGACCAGCAGCCTGCCCGTCTTGCGCACCGACGCGAGAATGGCGTCCGCGTCGTATGGCATCAGTGTGCGGGGATCGATGACCTCGACCGAGATCCCCTCTTTCGCCAAGGTCTCGGCGGCGGCGAGCGAGTGGGCGACCTCGATGCCCGTCGCGACGATAGTGAGGTCCGTTCCTTCGCGTTTGACTTCCGCCACACCGAGCGGGATCGCATATGGTTCCTCGGGAACTTCGCCCCTGACGTTCAGCAGTAATTTGTGTTCGAGGTAGATGACGGGATCATCGTCTCGAATGGCCGAGACGATCAGGCCCTTCGCGTCATAAGGGCAACTTGGCACGACGACCTTCAGCCCCGGCGTGTTGATGTACCACGAGTAGAACGATCCCGAATGCTGCGCTGCGTTCGACCTCAGCGCACCCGTCGTCATGCGGATCACTAGCGGGACCTTGACCTGGCCGTTCGAGATGTAACGCAGCTTCGCCGCCTGGTTGCAGATCTGATCGGTCGCGAGCATCGAGAAATCGATCCACATCAAGTCCGCTATCGGACGCATGCCCATCATGGCCGCGCCCACGGCCGCGCCGGCTATCGCGAGTTCAGAGATTGGCGTATCGCGACTGCGATCCTCGCCGAAGAGCGCGCAGAAGCCATCCGTCTGCTTGAAACAGCTACCATGCGGTCCGACGCCTTCGCCCATGACGAACACGGACGGATCACGCTCCATTTCCTGGCGCATTCCTTCGCGCAGCGCCTCAACAAATCGAATTCTTCGCGGCATTATTCCTTCCTCTTACACGGAACGCGCGGGTTGCGCGCCCTCGCCGTCAATCACGATTCCTTCTCCCGGCGTCATTATGTCGATCCGGACGCCGGGGCACACCTCGGCGCACGCTTGGACGAAAGATTCAGGATCTCCGTTGTGTTCCTTGAACATCCAGAAGTGGCACGGAACGACGATCTTCGGATTGACGGTACTGGTGAGTTGCGCCGCTTCGGCGGCGCTGAGATTACCGTACTTCCCGTTGATGCAGGGCAGAAGCACAGTCGGCTTCATGTCGATAAGCGGCTGCATCCAGGCCGGCCTCAACGCCGTGTCGCCGGTAAACAACACCCGGACCTTGCCGAAATCCAAGAGTAGCGACAGGGCGGATGGCGACAACTCTCCATGATCAGCCTGTGTCGTATGAAGCGTCACGTCGTTAAGCGCGTACGCGTTCCCCGGCGACAAGATCAGCCGGCGCTCCGTTGAGATACCGCACTTCTCATATTCCTCGACGCAGGATACCGGTCCTGCGAAGCGGCATTGCGGGTTGTTCCCGGCAATGATCGGCAGCGCGTCCGTGTCCAGATGGTCGAGGTGTTCGTGCGAGCTGACCACCCAATCCGCCTGCACGGCCTCCGCATCAATCGGCGCAAGTGACAATCGCTTGAATCCGAACTTACGTTCCACGACGTTCGAGAGATACGGGTCAACGTATATGATGGTTCCCTCGCCGGACTTGAAGGCAAAGCCCGCCTGCGCCAGCCACCACAAGGCTGCCCCGCCCGCCGCGCCCCTTGTATCTTCTATCCGCCTGGCAAAATCGATCGGCATCGACATTTCCTCTGATGGCTCATGCGGTCTCGGCGACTCTCAGCCATTCTGAGAGAGTCTTGCGAATTCGCCTCAACCTCACGCCATCGACTCGGCCGATTGTGCCAAGAAGCGCTCTGGCCTCGACTATGGCAATTCGCCCCAACCTGACAAGACTTGGCCGCTTCATTCCTGACGCCTGAAAGTCGGGATCATCTTGCTGTATAAGCTCATCAAAGCCAGGAACCCGATGCTGAAGCTGCGACGAGATCATACAGATGAGCCAGTCCTCGTAAGGCCCAGGGACCCGCGCTACAACCAGGGCTGGCCGAAGCTTGCCTGCTGCCAAGTCGGAGCGGGGGAATCGGAAGAGAACTGTTTGGCCTGCCTCAATCACGAGAACACTTCCTTCAGGTCTTCGAGCGAATACGGCAATTCCTCGTCATCCATGCCCCGCATGGCGTAAGACAGGGAACACGTCGATTCGTCTGATCCTTCCGGAGTTTCCTTCGATTCAAGATACTCCACGAAGTCCAGGACTTCCCGCTGAAGCGGCTCTGGCATCTTTCGGACATGAAGTACAATAGCTTCTTCGATGGTCATGGGTTCAGCCTTTCTTCTTTCTCAAAGATACCACGAAACGCGGACATAACCAAAGTGTGGAGAGCGTCACACAAGCGCCGAACTCGGGCGCTTGCCCTGAAGGAAATCGCGCGCGGCCTCGGCGGCCTTGAGTTGAAGCAGTTCAACCGCTTTCTCCGAGACGGAGGCGGCGTGGCTGGTCAGGATAACGTTCGGGAAACCGCGCAATGGGCTGTCGGCCGGGAGTGGTTCCTCCTCAAAGACATCGAGCCCCGCGCTGTGTATCCTGCGCGATTCCAGCGCCGCGATTAGGTCCGGCTCGCAAACAACGGGCCCGCGCGAAGTGTTGATTAGGATAACGTCAGGTCTCATCTTGGCGATGGCGTCGCGGTTGATGAGATGCGTCGTCTCCGGGATCAGCGGGCAATGAAGCGATATCACGTGGGAAAGCTTCAACAACTCGTCAAACACGACTCGCCGCACTTGGTTTTCCGAGAAGATGCGATCTTCCACGAAGGGATCAAAGGCAACAACGCCGAACCCGAACACTCTGGCCTTAGCCGCAACTCTTCTCGCGATCTTCCCGAAACTCACAAGTCCCAGCGTCATTTCCGATGGCGCCTGTATGGGGCGCAATGCGTTCACGCCCCAGCCGCCGTGGGTGATTTGGTGATGGTCCTGCGGTATGCGTCGGCACAGAGAAAGGATCATGGCCATCGCATGATTCGACACTTCCTCGACGCAGAAGTCGGGCACGTTCGCCGCGCACACATCCAGGTCCTTGGCGGCATCAAGATCGAAGTTGTTGACGCCGACGCCGTAGCGCACGATGCACCGCACGCGCGGCAGCGCCTCGAGCACGCGCCGCGTGACGGGCGCCCATTGCACGAGCAGCACGTCGGCCTCGCCGCACGTGCGGATAACGTCATCCTCAGTCTTGCATATCGGTTGGATTTCGTCCAGGTGGAACCCGGCCGATTCGATGGTCCGGCGCTGCACCTCGATGGAAGGGAAGCCGTGGTCGGTGATGATTGCATTCTTCATTCTAGGTCTCGATTCCTCCGCTGGTATTCCATGTTTTCAAGTGCCGGCTCTGCATCAGAGGCCGGACAACTCCTCCCATACACTATCGTCTACGGGGATGCCGCTTTCAGATCGCTCGATAGCCTTCAGATGTTCCGGCTCGCCCGGCGCCAGGACGCGTCCGCCGATTTCCGCCGGCGGCTGTGCGTGGAGATCGCAGGCCATGGCGTTGACCTGATCGAGAAACAAGTCCGCGCCCGCGAATCGGCGGAAATCAATCGCGCCGATCAAGTGGCACAGATCACGTTTCTTAACAAGTTCACCGTACATGATCGGGATATGCGGTCCGTACGCGCCTCCGGAGAGAATTCCCGTAAGCACGTCGATCACTACGCCGAGTCCATAGCCCTTCGCGCCGGCGGCGGGCGTCCAATACGCGGCCTTGTGCGGGTCGGTGGTGGGTTTGCTTTCTATATCGAGGGCCCACGTCGGCGGTATGGGTCTGTTCTCGACGCGCGCTTTGTAGATGTGGCCGCCGGCAACGGTGCTCGTGGCCATGTCGAGGACGATGGGCGGTCCTGAGCGCGAGGGGATTCCGAAGCAGAGCGGGTTCGTCCCGCAGAAGGGCACGCGCCCTCCGAACGGCACGACACCTTTGTCCGTCTGCGTGAACACGACGCCGATCATGCCGGCTTCGATGGCGCGATACGCGAAGAAGGAGAGCGCGCCGCAATGGTTGCTGTGATTCACGCCCACGATGCCGATGCCCGCCTCGCGCGCCAGGTCCAGGGCCACGCCCATCGCGTCCCAATTCGCAACGTGGCCGAAGCCGTGATCTCCGTCGAGCATGGCCGTGGCAGGTGCGGTTCGGGTCACTTTCATGCCTGGTCTTGGGTTGATGGAGCCTTTTTCGAGGCGCTGCACGTAATGGGGAAGGCGCATGACGCCGTGGGAATCGGTGCCGCGCAGATTCGCGTGAACGAGACACTCCGCCATGATGCCCGCGTCGCGCGCGGAAAGCCCGCGTCTCTCGAAGATGCTCCTGACCAGGAGGCGGAGATCATTTGCGCTCACTATTCGCACCAGATATCCCCTTCCGCTCAATGTGTCAGGGCTTTACGCCGGCCTCGCGCGGCGCATTTGCACCGGCGGTTTCGGCAGCCTTGCGACCCAACTCCGTCAGCGTTTCCAGTTTCGGTTCCAGGCGCGCAATCATCTCTTCCTGTTTTCTTCTGAGTTCCTCTTCTTCGGCGTCGATTGCCGCGCGTTTGTTCCGCAACTCTTCCGAGGCGGTTTCGAGGGCCTCTCGGATCGAATCGGCGAACTCGGTGCGCCGTTCTTCCAAGGCGGAGCGAAGTTGCTCGCGAATCGACGGCGTCTGCACGGCGGGTGCGCCTTTCGGCGCGCCGAAAAGGATCTGCTTAACGCGCTCGTCGACGGTTCGGGTTAGCTTGTTGCGGCGGACGCGTTTGCTTGTGGCCGCCCGCGTGAGAATTCCCGCGAATGCGCCGATGGCGGCTCCGGCGGCGCCGCCCATCTGAACGGCAAGGTTCATGTCAGGCATCTCGCCGAAGACCCCGCCGATGACCGAAACGGCCCCGATGACCGCGCCCAGAATACCGCCGAGGATCGTGTACCCCACATATGAGGCGAAGATGCCGGCGCGGAGTTCACCCACTCGAGTGCGCGGCGCGTCTATCGGGTCGCGCATGAACGTGTCCAACATGCGGCGTAGCGCGCCCATCTTTTCAAGCGCGATTCCTTCCACAATGTCCAGTTCCGTGTTCAAATCCTCGCACACGCTTTGCAGGAAAGCGTCCACAAGACGGTCCACCTCGGAGGCGAACGGCGCAAACCGCGCTTTCTTCACAGTTTGTCGCCGTTTGACAAACTGTGCGATACGGAAGTTGGCGTCGTTATGAATCCATTCGCGGGCAGGGTCCAAGATGCCGTGCTGGACCGCAGTTTCCGTCAACCGGGTCTTGAGCAAGCCCTCGTATCCCGGGTAGTCCCGTCCGTCGACGGTCCCGCCGCCGGACATCTCCTTGAGATCCTGATCGACCGCGTCGGCCCGTCGGGCACAATCCTCGATTTCCGCCGAGATGCTTTCACGTTGCTCCCTGAGTTCGGCCAGACGCGGAACGTCGCGGGCCATATCGAGCTTGACCTGGATGGGGCGCGCGTACGTCCACGCCTTGTCGTCTAAGAAACGGCAGACGGATTCGAGGATCGCGCCTTCGCGATTCTCGGTGTACAGATAATTGAGCAGACGGTCCCGGAGGGCGGCGACATTGCTTCTCTCCATGAGATACCGCGCGACGCCCTTCGATGGTTCCTCACCTTGCATGAGCTCGCACTGAAGCGTCCATGGGATCTTGATCTTGTTGTTGTTGTCGAGGTCTGGCAGCATGATCTGAAAGCGGGAAAGCTGCGATGACACCAACGCGTACAGGGCTGACACAAAGAAGATCTCCGGGCCCTCGACGATGCCCCGCAGACTGCGCACGAGGTCCTTGGCGGGACCGCGGCGTCCTTTCGGATCGATCTCTTCCGGGTTGAGCTGGTCGGCCTTGTTGATTACGAACAGGAGCTTGCGATGGCGGTATTTCACGACCTTCTCGATGAACTCGCGATTCTGCTCGGTTCCCGGGCTCTGGCTGTCGAGCAGGCAGATGACAAGGTGGCTGTTGGGGATGATCTCCTCGGCGATCTTCGTATTGGTCTCCGAAATGCTGTGAACGCCGGGCGAATCGACGAGAGAGACGTCGTCCTCCAGAAGGTCGGTGGGAAGATGAATGAAGATCTCGTCGAACTTGTTTCGGAAAGATTTCAGTTGAGGGAAGTCCTCGTCGGCGGTCATCGTAACGAGCGGGCGCATAGCCCTGACGAGGTCGCGCGCCTGGTTCACTGAGAACGCGATGACGATTTGGCTCATCTCTTCGGAGGCTGAAACGCTCGCGCTTATGCCGGAGGCTTCCACCAGCCTCCCCAACGTTTCCAGTTCCGCATCCGACGCCGGCGCGGAGAGGTTCAGCACCGCCTTCATCTCGTCGCTCTTCATGATGTGCGTGATCTTGGTCGTGCACTCCTCGAGGACCATGGGCAAATACTCGTCTCCGAGGAACGCGTTGATCAGCGCCGACTTGCCTACGTTGAACGCGCCCAGGATGACGACCCGGTACTTACCGTCTTTCAGCTCCTTTCGCTTGCGTCCGATGGCGCGCGTCTCCTCGCCGGCGTCCCCTTCAAAATCGGGGTCGGCAAGAAATGCCTCCAGTTCGTCCAGCGTCTGAAACGCCCAGGCCCTGTCCTCGATGTGTTTCTCGATGCTCATTGCAGACTCCCTGCGGGTCCTTGTTCGTTGCGGAGGCCCAAAGAACCAGTCTAGCAAAGTTCCAATCCCAGGATCATGTTTTTCTTTGACGCTTTTTCGACGAAACGGAAGGGCTTGTCCGCTACGTGGAAGCGGCGTCCTCGCCGCTTTGTGCTCGATTCGTGAACGCGACGGGGACGTCGCGGCTACGATTTTCGTTGGGTGTGGGCTGCCTCGAACAGCGCTTCGAGGTTCTCGAATGGCGTCTCCGGGGTTATGACGTTCGCGGGACCGAGCAGCAGGCTGCCGCCGAAAGGACGGCCCAGTGTGTCCATAATGCGGCGGACCGCGTCTTTGATTTCCCTTGGTGAACCGGAGCACAGCAGTTGCTGGATGTCGACTGCGCCGCTGAAGGCTGTGTGGCCGCCGAATTCGCGCGCAAGCCGATCAATGTCCATGGCTCCGGGCTGGACGGGATCGAGCACGTCCATCCCGCCATCGATGAGGTCGCCCACAATGTCCGTGACGTTGCCGCAACTGTGGAACAACACGTCCATGCCGAGGCGGTGGGCTTCCGCGAAAACGGCAGCGTAGTACGGTTTGAAAAAGCTCCGCCACAGGTCGGGGGAGATCATGAGCCCGGTCTGGCTGCCCCAGTCGTCGGTCATGAAGACGCCGTCGGCGCCGATTTCGGCCCACGCGCGGATGATCTCGATGAGGTACGCGCGGAGCGCGTCCATCAAACGCCGCACTTCCTTTTCGTGCAAATAAAAATCGGTAAACAATTCCGTCATGCCGCGCAAAGAATGGAGACGCTCGAACATCGCCAGGTGGATCACGCCATAGCAGTATTTCGTCCCACCATGCATCTTCAAAGCCGCAGAGGCGCTCTCGAAGCGGCCCGGGGCGCGCGGATCCGGAATCCGATGCGCCAGGTATTCGTCGAGCATCGACCAGTCTTTGATCGGATGATCTATGGGCGTCGCGCCGACGCCGCCCAAGGCATGGCCCCAACGCGTGCCCCATTCATCCACCCACTCCGCGTCGCGCATGAGCGCCTCGATCGGGTTGATGCGGGGTTCCTTGCCGGGAGGCTGGTGCCCGATCGTGATGTCGTAGGGGATTACCGCGACCAGGTCGTCGGGATACATACTGAAGAGGTCCGCGAGCGCGTCGCCGTAACGCAAGATAATGTCGAACGAGAGGCGCTTGAGACGTACCGGGCAACGCCCCGAACCTTGCCGGTGAATGGCCTGTTTCACAAAATCTTTCGTCGGGGGATTGGCTTGTTGGGCGGCATTGACGCGTTCCTCGAACCGGGCGATGATGCCTTCCATTTCCGCGATGGGAAGCGAGCGGAAATCTTGTTGAGCAAGCGTTGTCATTTCATGCTTCAGATTCCCATTGCGGCGTCAGCAGACGGTTCATCGCGTTGGCTATCGCGTCCTTACTTCCTCGGAACGCCCACACCTGGGCCGCGTCGTCGCATCGAACCCGGCCCGTTCCTTTACCTATCGCGGGGATGTGGTACTCGAGTTCGCTGAAGCAGCCAAGCCCGCTGTTGACGTTGCACGCCTGCGTCGAGTAGCCGAGATCCTCGGTGTCATTCCAGGGGACGTCAACGTATTCGCCGGAGGGGTTCACGTTGAAGTTGCGGATGATGAGGATCCACCGCTCGGCGCTTCTGTAAACGTAACCGACGCGCCCGCACGTGGCAACGGCGCGAATTTCGAGTTTGTGTTCGCCCGTCTGTCGCATCCGGTAGCGCACGAGATGATCATCGACAATCAGGTCCTCGGGCGGGATCGCGCCAAAACAGATCTTCGGCGCTGCGCGAACGTACGTGGGAACAAGCAGGTCGCCGCCATGGGGCATCTGCACGAGGTTCCATAACCCTACCCGCGCATCGGAGCCGGCACTGTCGCCGACGATCGCCAGCGACGTGGATTGGGTGTAGCCGGCATATTCGAGCCCGCGCAGGTCGAGGTTCCTTTCATGTCGCAGCGGGTTCGGGGCGGGCGACACTGACTTGGTTGCCTCAAGATCGATCTTTTCTTTTGAACGCGACAGCGTCACGGTGAGTCGGTTGACGAGTTGCACGCCATCGGGGGTCTGCACCACTTGATAGTTTCCCGGATCCAGTTCACGTGGCTGCCAATATGTGCCCATGTCTGGGTAATTTGGGAAGAACAGGTCCACCTCCGGCGCGAGCCATGTCCGGTCGCCGCCCGAATTATGCCACACGTCGCTGGCATAGAACGCAAGCGCCGTGTCGGCGGTTTCGAGCGCGGGATGCGTCCAGTAGAAGTTCTCCTCGTTTCCCGCCGCGAACACGCCCAGCACGCGCCCACCGTAGGGCAACAACAGGACCAGGCTTCCGTCCGGGTGCTCGACGACATGCGTGGCCTTGCCCACGCTGTTCAAGACGCGGATCAGGTCTTTCATGAGTCCTCCCTTCTCACCTGGCCATCGTGTTGCCGCACGCCATCACAGTCGCGGCGACCACCAAGATGGCGATAGCCACATACATCTGTTGCCGGGGTTTGCCATGCACGCCGCGCCACTCGCCGCTGATGAAGCCCAGGCCCTGATTGCCGGCCATCTGCATGGCCTGTTGAATGCCAAAGCCCACGGACGCGCCCAGCGCGCCAAGCAGGAGCATGCCCTTGCCGATCAGGGCGACGGCCAGCGTCATCTGGACGCCCATGATCACCGAGAGACCAACCTCTCTCCAGCTTTCCGCCAGCACGCCCCACGATTTCTTCTTCGTCATCAGGTAGGCAGGAAAGATCAGGTTGACCGCTACGCCGCCCAGCAGTCCAATGGCCCAAACGGCGAACGTGGCCGGAGTATTGCCGGTATCCACGCGCACGCCCGCGTCGTTCTCCGGGACCTGCGAAATGCCGTATAGCGCTGCAATGACATCGGCCGCCGCCTTCGCCGACAGTCCGCCGACCTTGGCTGTCTTGCCGTCCTTGAACGTGATCGCGCCATCCGCGCCCACCGTGTATTCGCCCGAGAGTTCCTTGTGGCCGGCGACGCTGACATGGATCCGATGCGCCGCGTCCACCGGACTCACGCGCGCTACAATCGGTCCCTGACTGTAGACGAAGGCAAGACCCATCCCCGCCGAAGTGATCCCGGCGACCACCGTCATGATCAGGCCGCCGAGAAAACTGCCCGACGTCTGCTGGAGCTTCCTAAGTTCGCGGTCACGTCCGAATCCCGCCAGCGACGCGAAGACGACGCCGATCAGCATGATGCCTACTCCGGACATAACGGTCAGTCCCGCGGCGGACGAGATGTCGGGTGCGTCTTTGAACAGTCCCGTGCCCTTGAAAACCAGCGGCATCGTGACGCCCACCGACACGCCGAGTCCGGTCAGGATTGCGCCCGTAAGCGCCACGCCGATCCGCACGAAACAGAGTCCGCACAGGACGTTCGCCACGCCCCAACAGGTCGCGAACAGGTTGGACTTGA
This sequence comes from uncultured Nitrospiraceae bacterium, assembly GCA_964587655.1. Lineage (GTDB taxonomy): Bacteria > Hydrogenedentota > Hydrogenedentia > Hydrogenedentales > SLHB01 > CAZPMT01. The sequence continues at coordinate 205 of CAZPMT010000025.1, read as the reverse complement.
TCAAAATCCCCGCTGGCACGTCGCCGTATGCCGCGAATACGTTCGGGAAAAAGAAGAGCGTGATGCCCCAAGGCAAGATGACCAATCCCACGAGCATGGCGATAAACCACCACTTTTCGACCTGGAATTTCTTCATCAACTTCATCGGCCAGGCCCCGCTGCCCCTTACCACGCAGGCCACCCGCACCACGACGACCCCCTAGCT
>CAZPMT010000024.1:0-53101 GCA_964587655.1 uncultured Nitrospiraceae bacterium | reverse complement strand
GATTCCCGCTTTCGCGGGAATGACGCCATTTTGGGATTGTTTCACAAGCTCAAAGACGAAGTGATAAAATGGGCTTCTTCAAGGGCTACAAGACCACAGCTTCTTCTCCATGCCTGACTCCATGGTTAGGATCATAATCATATAAGGTCGGCGGTTCGAATCCGCCCCCCAATATACGTGTTTTCTACGGATTCCATCTGTGTCCTCAATATGTTATGTTAGAAGTCGCCTTTGTCGAGATTAGCGTTTCTTGGACAGACACGTTTCCGCTTCTGATGTCCGTTTCAAGGCGGTAACAGCTCATAACCGGATTGGAGACTGGGTGAAATCATCGGGATGGAGTGGCTGGCTATGCGGATGAGAACTTCGAGAGCGTTACGGATTGTGCTTGGAGTATTGGTGGTTTGCACTCTGACGGGGTGCCCTTGGCTGTTTCCTCCCCCGAAGTTCACCTTGACGGTGACCGTTCAGGGCGGAGGAACGGTGACTCCCAACGGCGGGACTTTCCTACGGGGAGAAACGGTGGGCTTGGCGGCGGTTCCGGTTTCGGGCTGGGTTTTCGATGAATGGACGGGCGACCTTACCGGGAGCGTGAATCCTGCCTCGCTGACGATGGACAGCGACAAACACGTAACAGCGGTTTTTGAGAGCATTGGCGAAGGCGAGGGCGAAGGCGAGGGCGAGGGTGAAGGCGAGGGCGAGGGCGAAGGCGAAGGTGAAGGCGAGGGTCAAGTCGTGGCTCTTCCTTCGAAACACTTGAACGTGGCGTTTCTGGCTCTTCATGACCCGAGTTCACCGAGTTACGTGGACATGTGCACGGTTTGTCATGGTGACCGTTCGCATGAGCTGGCCGTTTCGGGCGACCTCCCTGCTGGCCACAGCGTCATGGACTTTTACGGTGAAGGGGACGCCAGGTGTGCGGAGTGCCATTCCGAAGGCGTGGACCTCCTTTGGGGAAGTGATAAGCTTCTTCGAGCCGGCCTTTTCCGACAAGCGGGGTGTGCGATTTCCCCGTGTCATGGTCCCGGCGGCGCCAAGCCTTTTTACGTTGGTCATAACTGAGCGCGGACTTCAGCAGAGGAGTGGCTCGATATGGGTAAGAAAGTGGTTCGACTCGAGAAATCGGAAACGCAGCCGACGGGCTGGCTGCAAAATGAGCATACCCGGCGCCAGTTTATCAAAGCGGCTGGTGCGTTGATCGGCGGCACGGCTGTTGGATTGACGTTCTTCCGCGAGAACCCCGTCCGCGCCGCCCAGTTTGGCGATCCCGTGCTGGTGGAAACGGACCCGAGCGTCGAGGTCATTTACAGCGTGTGTCAGGGCTGTCACGGGAAATGCGGCATGCGGTGCAAGGTGGTGGACGGCGTTCTGGTCAAGATCGACGGAAGCCCTTACTATCCGAACAACATGGAACCGCATCTTCCATACGCCACGGATCCCGCTGACGCGCGCCTCGTCGCGGGGGGGATATGTGCGAAAGGCTTGGCTGGCCTTCAGTCCTTATACGATCCATACCGGCTGAAAGAGCCGCTCAAACGGGTGGGGCCGCGCGGGTCCGGTCAATGGGAAACCATTACCTGGGAAACGGCGTTTGCTGAGATCGGCGACAAGCTGACGCAGTATCGCGACCTGACCACGCCGATTGACGCAAACGCGCCCGAACTAGGCCCGAAAGTCAACCAGGTCGTGTTTTCCAGCGGGCGCAATCAACAATCTCAATTCACGGATCGGTTCTGGAAATACGTTTTTGGGACGATAAACTCCCGGCACGATCACACGAGTATTTGCGAAACGAGCCATCACGTGGCGCATCAGTTGACCACGGGCTACAACATTCAATCCGGAGACAAGGACCACTCGAAGCCGGACTTGATGAATGCGGATTTCGTACTGTGGTTCGGGTCGGACCCTTGCTCCGCGAACTTCCCCTTTGTCCCGATTGCGCGGAAGCTGATCGAGATGGTCCAGCGGGGCGGCAAGCTCTACGTGGTCGACCCGCGGTGCAACGTTGCAGCGTCCAAAGGGACCTGGATTCCCATCAAGCCCGGCGTCGACGCGGCCTTGGCGCTCGCGATGGCCCGAATCATCCTGGACAATGGCTGGCACAACACGGCGTTCCTGAGCCGGCCTCACGATGCCGCCGCGAATCCGACCGGCGAACTGAACGTCACCGACGCGACGTTGCTAGTCAAAATCACAGACGGCCATGCGTCGGCCTTTCTCCGCGCCAACGAGGCCGGGATTCCGGAAGGCACGGACAAGCAGTTCGTGGTGTGGGCCAGCGGGGCGGCGGCCCGATTCGACACCGTGGACGTCGCCGATCTTCTCCCCGGCGAAGTGGTGGTCAATGGGATCACCTGCAAGACGGCGTTCGAACTGTATGTCGAACGCGTCCGCGAATACACGGTCGCGGATTACGCGACAATCTGTGGCGTGGATGTAGCCACGATCCAGCAGTTGGCCAGCGAGTTCGTAGCGGCGGGCCGGCGCGGCAGCGTCACGATGTACCGCGGTTCCGTTCAACATACCAACGGGACCTATACGGCTCGCGCGATTCTTTCACTCAACCAGTTGGTCGGAAATTTCAACTGGAAAGGCGGTCTTGCATTCGGCGGCGGCGGCTGGAAAGAAATGGGCGGGTTTACCGGCGCGCCCTATGCCGATCCGAATGCGGTCGCCGGGGGCGTAACGCCGTCCGGAATCCAGATCACCCGCGTGAAATCGAAGTACGAGGACAGCACCGAGTTCGCCCGGAACGGTTATCCGGCGAAACGGCCTTGGTTCCCGCTGGCGCTGCACTACAACTTTCAAGAGATCATGCCCAGCATTGAGGATGAATACCCGTATCCCGTCAAAGCGTTGGTGATGTATTGGAACGGCATCCCATATTCAACGCCCGCCGCGAAGGCCGTGTACGAGCGAGTCCTGGCCGATGAGAACAAAGTGGAACTGGTGGTGTCGATCGATATCGCCATGGGCGAGGGGGCAGCGTGGTCGGACTATATTCTTCCGGACTCGACGTATTTCGAGCGATGGAGCGTGGGTAAGGTGGCGCCGACTATTGTGACCAAACTGAGCGGCGTTCGTCAGCCCGTGGTCGGCACTCTCGACGCGAACATGAACTACACGCCCGTCCTGCCCAACACCAAAATGATGGAGGATATCCTGATCCAGCTTGGCAACTCGATGGGGCTGCCGGTCGGACTTGCGAACGCGTGGGATTTCTTCAAGCAACTGATTGAGAACATAGGCGCCGACGACAGCGGGCCGGGCATGGACTACGTGCTGGCGCGGGGCGGCCGTTTCGAGAATTATGACAAGGCGTACGACGGCGAGAAGATCGCCCGCCGGTTCTCTGGCCGTCTGTTTTTCTTCTCGGAATACCTGGCCAAGAAACATGACTCAATGACCGGCGAATACTTCGACGGGCTTCCGAAATATGAGCCCATCGCGGACGTGATGGGGAATCCCATTGAGTCCCTGGATAGCGCATTCCCTCTGTATCTGACCACCTACAAGATGTCGTGGCACACCCAGATGCACACCATTCGGCATCCGTGGCTGGTCTCCATTCAACCCAAGAATTTCGTGGAGATGAGCCGGGCGGATGCCGAGGCGCTTGGGATTCATACTGGTGACCAAGTTCGGGTCACGTCGCCCTCCTCGCCGGAGGGCGCAGCCGGACAGGCGTATGTCTCTGAAACCATCATGCCGGGGGTCGTGGCGGTTTCGCATCACTTCGGACACTGGGAGATGTCTTCGCGGCCTCATCAAGTTGACGGCGCGGAATCGGCTTTTGATGCGACCCGCGGCAAAGGGGTGGCGCCCAACCCCATCATGCGGCTGGACCCGGTGCTTGGGAACGTATCCCTTCAGGATAAGATTGGCGGAAGCGCGTCGTTCTACGACACGCGCGTGCGGGTAGTGAAAGTCTGAAAACAGGTGGAGGGCGGGTCATGTCCCAGGTAGGATGGATTTTCGACGAAAACCGGTGCATCGGGTGCCAGTCGTGTTACACGGCCTGCAAGAGTGAAAACCAAACGCCCTTGCGCACCGATTGGCGAAAAGTGGTCGAACGGCAAAAAGGCGCGTATCCTCATCCAAAGCGCGAGTTCATTTCACTTGCCTGTAACCATTGCGACGAACCGGCGTGTCTGAAGTCGTGTCCCGTATCGGCCATCACGAAGCGGAGCGCCGACGGGGTGGTGCTGATCGATCAGACAAAGTGCAATGGTTGCCGCTATTGCACGTTTGCATGTCCGTATGGAGCGCCGAAGATCAACACCGACACGAATTTGGTGGGCAAGTGCACCATGTGCGTTCACCGCCTCGACGTGGGCCTGCGACCGGCCTGCGCGACCGCCTGTATGACGGGCGCGCTGCAATTCGTCGGGGACTTCACCGGTGAAACGGGGACGGACATTCCCGAAGGTTTCGCTTCGCCGGCTCTGACCCGGCCGAACGTTGATTTCGTGTTGATGCCGTAATCGTTGGAAGACTGTCATGGACACAACCCTCGAACGCGACGTGCAACATGTGCGTCTTGTGGAACTGGCCCCATTTCGCGCGCGGCTGTATGCTTGGCTGACTGCGGCGTTCGGTCGCGCGCCTGAAGCGCAAGACCTCGAGCTTATTGCGACGGACACTTTTCTCGACGCAATCGAGGCGTTCGGCGAAGGGGCCAGTGGTGCGTTGCGCGCGTGCGCGGCGTCCCATCGGGCGTCGGAACAATGGCTTGCTGAGGCCCGCCAGGAGTTCATGAACCTGTTCAAAGTGCCGGGGCGGCAATACGTTCCCCCTTACGAGTCGGTCTATCGGGACTCGCGTGAAATCGAGGGCAAGCAAGTCGCGGGACTATTGATGGGTGCGTGCGCGATTGCCGTGCGGAAGTGGTATCAACTTGCGGCACTGGACATTTCGGAGAAATGCAAGGAGCTGCCGGATCATATCGCCCTGGAACTCGCTTACTTGGCTCACATCTGCCAAAAAGAACAGGAGTTCGCCGCCACGGGCGATGTAGCCCGCTTGACGCGGGCCTGGGAAATGGAGCGGGATTTCCTGTCCACGCACGTCGTATCGTGGGTCATGACTTTTCGCGACAAGATACACGAGAATACGGAGCATCCTTACTTTCGCGGCGTCTCCGATTTGGCGGTCGCGTTCACGCGGTATGACCTGGATGCGCTCGAGAGCGTGGCGGGGCCTGCACAAGATGCTCCGTGGGTGAAGTGATGTCTTCGGTCATGAAACGACTCGTCGATCCGGATGAAGCCATGGCCCGTGTGCTAGCCGAGGCCACTCCGCTGCCCCCGCAACCTGTGTCTATCGAGGAGAGCCAGGGGTTGGTCTTGGCCGAAGACGTGTGCGCAGATCGCGCCTATCCCCCGTTCGACCGCGCGATGATGGACGGATATGCCGTCCGGATGGGCGATGCCGGACGGCGCGTCCGTGTAGCGGGGGAAGTGATGGCAGGCGAGTTGCCGGACTTCACGCTTTGCGACGGATTCGCGCTGTCTATCATGACTGGCGCTCCCTGCCCGAAGGGCGCGGAGGCGGTCGTGCCCAAAGAAGATGTCCGTGAGATCGGCGATGACGTGGAACTTCCCGATGAAGTGCCGCTCGGCGTCAACATTGCGCGCTACGGCAGCGAGTGCGCGCCTGGCTCGATCATCGCAGTGGCCGGCCAGATTATCACCCCGCTCGTGATCGCCAATCTGGCGACTTTCGGCTACGAAACGGTGATGGCGATTCCGCGGCCATCTTGCGCGGTGATCACCACCGGCTCGGAACTCGTGCCGCACGGCGCGCCCGTCGGCCCAGCGCAGATCCGCAATTCCAACGGCCCCATGCTGGCCGCGATGGTACGTGAAGCCGGCGCTCGCGACCCCGTGCGCCTGCATGCCCCGGATACGCCAAAGGCGATACGCGCCGCATTGGAAGCCGTCGAACATGTGGATGTCGTGGCGCTTACGGGCGGCGTGTCGGTGGGAAAGTACGACCTCGCGCCGGAGGCCCTCGCAGGCTACGGTGTGGAGATCCTCTTCCACAAGGTATCGCAGAAACCCGGCAAACCTCTGCTTTTCGGACGCAAGGGGCGTTGCCTGTTCTTCGGTCTGCCGGGCAACCCGCTGGCCTCGCATCTCTGTTTCCATCGCTATGTACGGCCCGCCCTTCGACGGATGATGGGAAAACAAGCCTGCCCCGAATGGGATATCGAGGGCCGTCTAGCTTCGCCCGTGAAAGGAACGCGCGCCCGAACGGCGTTCCTGTTGTGCCTCACGGAATCTGACGCTCTAGGATGGCGAATTGCGCCGCTGCAAGGCAAAGGTTCCGCGGACATCCATGCGCCCTGCGCCGCCAACTCGTACATCCGCGTGAACCCGGACCAGGGGACCATCGCGGCCGGTGGCAGGGTTAGATTCGCATGGCTCAGGGATATAGAATAGCTGTAATATTAGAGTGTGGCAATGTCGCGCCGTCGGCTGTGCAACCGAAGACAAATGGCGCGCGCGAAAGGGACATTTGGAACGAATATGGAACGCATGAAGGTCATACACGTCGTCGGCAAGAAGAACCACGGCAAGACCACTCTCATCAAGGAACTGGTAGCGGAATTGGTGGCGCGAGGCGTCCGCGTGGGCGCGATCAAGTTCTGCGGTCACGCGCACGAACTCGACACGCCCGGCAAGGACTCGTTCCTGTATCGCCAGGCCGGGGCGGCCCCCGTCCTCGTGGTGACGCCTGAACTAACCGCCGTGTATCAGCCGCGGCAGGCAGAAGACGATCCCTACCGTCTGTTGCCTGTCCTGTTTGGCGAATGCGAGTTGATCCTCGTGGAAGGCAACACCGACGGTCCCGGACCGAAGGTCGAGGTCTGGCGGCAGGAACACGGGACTACGCCATACGCCATGGAACGCACGGACATCCTCGCGCTCGTCACGGACGACCCCGTCGAGGCGCCCGTACCGGTCTGGCCGCGACGCGACATCGCTGCATTGGCCACGCATGTTGCTACATACGCACGGAACATCTAAATGGAACGCGTCCCGGTCTGCATACTCTCCGGGGGAAGAAGCTCACGCTTCGGCAGCGACAAGGCCCGAGCCCTATTACGCTTTGTCCCATTGATTGTGCACGTTGTGAGAACCGCCGAATCCGTGGCATCTCGGGTCACGGTAGTTGCAGATACCGCCGACAAGTACGCCGGCCTCGGTCTCAAGACCATTGTGGACCTCACGCCGGGCCTAGGCCCGATCGGCGGCCTGAACACCGTCCTTGTCCCCGCTCCGCCATGCTGGATCACACTGCAAGACATCAACACGCCCGGAGACATCGCGAACGCGCGTCGTTTTCCGGCAGAGAACGGCCCGTCATGAACTTGACCCATCTTGGCAACTGCCTGAAATACAAATCGCCGATAGCAGTGACCGAGCGCGGACGGCCCCGAGAAACAATTGCGGCGCGCGCAGCCGCAGTCTGGCCGAGCCGATGGCGTGTGAACCGCTTTGAGGTGGCCGGCGCCTTCGGCGACATGGGAACGAGCCTCCCGCTCCTCCTCGGCATACTCCTCGCTTCCAAGGCCGACACGGCGAGCGTCTTGACCGTGTTCGGCCTCATCCAAATCTTCTGTGCACTGGTGTACGGCATCCCTATGCCAGCCCAACCGCTCAAGGCTGTGGCAGCCGTGGTAATCGCGCAAGATATCGCTGCGCCCATCATGTTCGGCGCGGGATTCTCGATCGGCCTGGTCATGCTCGTCCTGACTGCCACCGGACTCCTGACGTGGCTCGCACGCCTCATTCCCGACCCCGTGGTTCGCGGCGTGCAATTCGGACTTGGCCTGACCTTGGCCTCCGTGGCGCTGCGCTATTTGGCCTCCGAAGCGATGTCCGGCTATGTGTTGGCGTGCGCGTCCCTGGCCGCCGCGTTTGCCCTCCGCAAGAACCGCGTCGTGCCGCGCGTGCTCGTCATCGTAGCGCTCGGCCTGATCTACGCCTTTGCGTGCCAACGTGTCTCGTTCCCCACGTTGGCAAGAGGTTGGGGGTTCGCGCTGCCACAACCGCACCTGCCTTCCTTTCCGGAAATAATACAGGGCTTCCTCCTGCTGGGCCTCGTACAGATTCCGTTGTCGCTCGGCAACTCGCTGCTGGCCACCGAGCAACTCGCCCGCGATCTGTTTCCTGAACGGCGCATCACGCTCCGCAAGATAGGCTGGACCTACTCCCTAATGAACCTGACGGTCCCCTTCCTCAGCGGCGTGCCGGTGTGCCATGGTTCGGGCGGACTGGCGGGCATGCACGCCTGTGGCGGCCGTACCGGCGCGGCGCCTCTCCTCTACGGCGTATTCTTTCTCTGCCTCGGACTGTGGTTCAGCTCCGGATTCGCGACGATTGTGCACATCTTCCCGCTACCCATGCTCGGCGTTCTGCTTCTCATCGAAAGCGTCGCTCTAATGCAGCGGGTCTCGTGCAGCGCCAACATGAAGGGCTGGGTACCCTTGGCGGTGGCGGTAGGGGTGTGCGCTTTTCTGTTGCCCTACGGATTCCTGATCGGAATGGCGGCGGGTACGATCATCGGTCAGGTGCTGGGATGTCGAGGACAGACTACTAATCCTGTAAAAGGCGGATCAACAGCGGAAACCGCTGCGGAAGCGCCAAGGGGTTAGGAAGACGCCCAAACACTACATACTGGGCCGCTAAGCCGTTAACAATGATAAAACCACAAAATATAGTGGTTTGCGAAAGCTGCGATAAGGGGGAAATCTGAGGGCTTGTGAGGGGATGCTGATCCGACCGATCGGACGGATCGGACGGATGCCTTGCGCATAGAGGGGGAAGCCTTGTGACTTGGTTGACGCAGTGGAGGCAGGCTCCGCACGGGCCAGGTTACTCATTGCTAGGGTATGAGTAGAATGCGATACGTGCCAGGTCTTGACTCCGCACAAGAGTCCGCTCCACTTTGGCGCGCGGCGACAGCATTGGCAACCTGTGAATTCACGGCGAGTGTTGCGGTACCGTACGGGACCATTGGCGGGCTGTGACGGTTGCCGGACCCGGGAGCAGGCCGCTGCGTTTTATGCGAATCTTGTGAAGGTTAGGGATACGGCGGAAACGGCGGGAAGCGTCATATGTTACGTAACAAAACCCTTCGGTTCTCAATAGGTTAACGAGGATCATAAACGGACGGCGAACGGAACACATCTGTTGACAGAAGCTGTACTGTGTGCTACGATGAGCCGGGAGAAATTGTGTGTTGCGGACGGTCCGGTTTGAGAGGCTGCCCCGCCAGGGCGGGGCGAATGGCGGACCAGATTCTTGCGAGGAACATGCGGTGAGGCGTGCGGGCACGCCTTTGCAGCGATTTTGTTGCCGGTTGTAGACAAGGGGTTGCAGCCCCTTGTCCCTGCGATGTCGGTACCCGGAGGTAAAGTAACGTGAGAACGAAGCGAGGCGTCATCGTGATTCTGGGTCTCATTGCTGTGCTTGCGGTGGGAGCGGCTGTCACGACCATCGAAGCGCGGCAGGACACCCTCGTAGAAGCAGCAGCCTTGCCGCTTCACGGTCAAGCGGGGGTCTCCCCTGTAAAGGACGCACGGTTACAGATTGCAAGGGCTGCGACGGAGTCGAACCTTGGGGGCCTTCTCGCGCAAGGGCCCGCGTCGGTCGATCCAAAATCCTTTTTCTCGGAATCCGCTGGCGCCGGCCCCGCGAAGGCGTTCATTGAAACGGCGCTCGATATTTACGTCAATACCCCGGACCCGAATTACTCCTACGTTGAACTGCCTGAGAGCACCTATCAGGGCGCGAACTTCATGGCGTACGCCCTGAGCATGACGTCGCAGCAATGGCGCAGCACGGATGATTATTACAAAGTCGCGGACGAAACGGCCGTGTGGACCCACTGGATGGCGGAGATTGTTCCCGACGTCATCAAGAGCGACACGGCGTTGCTGCTTGTGGACGGGGGCTCGAACGGCGGCGGGCCGCCGAACTTGGCGGACACCGATGTCAGCGGCACGATCGAGAACATCTTGAAAGAGATCTCAACGAAACTTGGCATCGTGGTCGCGGTGGTGAAGCAAGTTCCGAACGAGCCGCTGGTCTTCACGGACGAAATCGGCATGCGGACGCGCACTGAAGACGCCATCATCGCGTATACGTATGACAAGTTCATGAACAGCGTCGAGGCCGGTAATCCGGATTACACGTGGCCGTTGCTGCTGCCGATGGTGAAGAGCGCGGTGCGCGCCATGGACACGGTCCAGGACCACTGCAAGAAGCTGCCCGCCGGCTTGACGGTGAACAAGTTTATCGTGACCGGCGCATCGAAGCGGGGTTGGACGACGTGGCTGACGGGCGCGGTCGACCCGCGGGTGAAGGCCATAGCGCCTATGGTGATTGACGTTCTGAACATGGACGAGCAGATGCTCCATCACCGAAAGGCGTACGGTTACTGGTCCGAATCGATTTTCGATTACGCCCAGATGGATATATTCGAGCGGTTCGACACTGCCGGCGGCCAGGAACTGCTGAAGATCGTTGACCCGTATGAATACCGCGACCGCCTCACTATGCCGAAGTTCATCATAAACGCAACGGGTGATCAATTCTTCGTGCCCGATTCGTCGCAATTCTACTTTGACGACCTGCTCGGTGAAAAACACCTCTGCTATGTTCCGAACGCGGATCATGGCCTCGATTATGACGTGGTCGTGCCCAGCCTGGTGGCCTTCTGCGACTCGCAAGTGAACGGCCCGCCGATCCCGGAGGTATCGTGGACGATCAGCTCCGACGGCACGATAATGGTGGATACAAACCTCGAGGAAGCGGTCCCGTACGGCGTGTACCTTTGGCAAGCCAACAATCCGACGCAACGGGATTTCCGAGTCAACAAGATCGGCAAGGTGTGGTTCCCGTATCAGCTCCAGAGCATAGGCCAGGGGCAATATGTGGGATGGACATCCGCGCCAGTCGGCTGGACGGCTTATTTTATCCAGTTGTTCTATGAGCGGACTGAGCCGGGTGGAACGGTTCCGATGTTCTATTCGGTATCGACGCCGGTGAAGGTCACGCCTGTGAGTTACCCGGCCTTTGGGGGCTATCGCACATCGATCTCCGAGGGAACGGCCAGATTCCCGGTCTGCGTCGTGTACGGGACGCCCAAGGAGATGGGCATTCAGTACGGGCGTCTGATGCGCGACGAGATCGAACGGTTCGTTCCGGCGCTCCTGGCGACGGTGCAATACTCCGACCCGAACAAGTTCAGCGACGCCGCGCTCGAGGACGCTTGGAATCGCACGTCGAAATTCGCGGACCCGCGGTTCGCGGAAGAGATCCGGGGCGTGGCTTTGGGCTCCGGTGTTCCGGAACAGACGCTTCAATTCGCGCACATGATACCGGTGATCGACGATTACTCGTGTAGTTCGATCGCCGTATGGGGGCCCGCGACGGGCAACGGACATCTCTACCAGACGCGCGACCTGGATTGGACTTTGGAACTCGGCGCGCAAGACTTCCCATGCATCGTGATCTATGTGCCGGACAAGGGCGTGCCGCACATCAACTTCACGTTCGCGGGCGTCGTGGGCAGCCATGCGGGCATGAACCTCGCCGGGATCACCCTCGCCGAGATGGGCGATTCCCCGGGGAGCGAGTGGCCCTATGACCTTAACGGCGTCCACTTCATGTCGATGTTCCGCAACATGCTCTACGACGCGCGGCGTCTCTCGATGGCCGAGGATATCCTCACGGGGGCGACCCGCATCAAGAAGTATCACTACGTCATCGGCGACGGACTGTGGGAGAACCGGGCCATCAAGGTCAAGGCGCACGCGGGTACGCCGACTCCTCTCGAGTTCTGGGGCGATAATGATCCGACGGACGAGAACGCGCCCGATCACATCAAGGAAGGCGTGGTCTACAATGACGAGGGGCGCGGCGCGTGGCCGGGCATCATCGCGAATTACGGCAGCCACAATCAGAATACGATGATCGCCATCGCAAACAGCATTCCGATCCGCGGCTCTAACGTCATGAACGTTGTGTATGACGCAACGACGCTCGACTTCTGGGTATCGTACGCTTACACGGATCCCGGCGCCGGCACGATCGTAGAGGCGTACCAGCGCCCGTACGTATACGGAAATCTGAACGAGTTTGTTCAAGGCCGGATGCCGACCGGCGAGGGTGAGGGTGAAGGAGAAGGCGAGGGAGAAGGAGAAGGTGAAGGAGAAGGCTATCCATACGTGTTTGGACATAAGGCCGCGAAATTCGCTGCGGAGGACAAGATCCGGGATAAGTATGGCATGGCGCCGATGAACGACTGGATGCCTCTATTCTCATTCGCGATGACGTATCCGAAGCCCGGGGAAGGCCAGCCGCCGGAACCTCGCGTACTGATGATCCTTGACTTCTATTTGAAGGGAGATGGGAGAGACGAGCCATATTTCAATAGCGGCCCGCCGACAGAGCAGGAACTCTACCAGTTCGGGATCTTTTGGGACAACGGCGAGACTGCGCCGGACGGCGTTCTTCGTTTCGACGGAGACTATCGCGACCCAAAGACCCCGGTGGTATCGTGGGACCGCCATGGGAACAAGTGGGGCGCCCCGCAAGTCCGGTACGACTTGACAGGAGATAACGACCTCCACTACAAGCTGAATCTGCTCAATCCCGGAGGAGTGTACCGTCCGCGAAGCGAGTGGGTCACCAACTCTCAGGATCCCTGGAACAATTATATCGTGGCGGTGCGCACTTCGTCTGTTTTCGAAAGTACGCGTACGCTTGCCTACGAATTGTGGGACGCCGTAATGCTTGCGTACTGGGGCGATGTTGAGGGTTTCCCGCTTTCCGACAATGGCGATGTTCTGGACAGTTACAGCCCCAACTTCTACGGGGATACGCATGAGACCCTCGACCCGGAAACGGCGTACTCGGCGAGCTTCGACGTGTTTGACATGACGAGCAATACGCTGGGCCAGTACAGCGCGGATGATGACGCGAATGTGTGGGGCTGGACCCACAAGATGTACTCACTCAACAACGAACACATACGTCCTCTGCCGTTCGGCAATCTGCTGAGCACGGCGGTGGGCGAGTGGATGGATTTCCGCCAGCTATTTTCACTCGAGACGTGGTACCCGGTTATCGGGATCAATCTGCACGGCTCGAACGATCTCTACCCGGGTTCACCTGACTTAGGTTATCAGCTTATGCAGCCCAGGGAAGTGAATGTGATCTTCACGGACATCGGGGGCGATCCGTACAATCCCCAGCAAGGCAACGGGGGGTTTGACCCGCGACAGGGCCTCGAGCGGACGACCAACGACGGAACGGCCATAAGCGAGGCGTGGTACAACGTTGGCCAGGGTAGCGACTATGCGTTCAACGGCGTCTGGATATATCACGACACGAACAATAACGCCGCCTTCGATCCGCCCACAGTGAAATCGGGGGGGACATGTTCATTTACGGATTTCCCAATGATCCCGTATGGTTACCTCATGCAGTGGGAATACATTCCGTTCCCGCCCGGGGGCGGCGATCCGTGGTGGAAGATGAGGATGATGTTGGATTGGGGCCGCCGCCGTCCGAAAGCCGACACCGCGCCCAAGGGTTACCTGGAGCCGGTGCCGGACGCGACGGATCTCATAAGCAGCTTCCATCATGCGGACTATTTCATGGTGTTCCGCGCGGACAGCGGTTATACGGATGCCTCCATGCTTTTCGGCGACGGTCGCGGAATGCCCATCGGCGCGGACTTCCGGGCCTTTATCGAGCCGCGCCACGTCAACGCCGAGGGGCACTGGGACGGCGGCCTTCTGGTCGGCGGCACCATGGCCGACACGGAGTACATGTACTTCTCCGGACAAAGTAATGAGTGGTACAACTACTGGCAAGACAACCCCGTGCTGGATGAGCCGTGGAAGAACGAGAACGGTCTTCCGACGCACGCGGAGCCCTGGTGGCCGGAACGCACCTCGATCGCGGAGAACACCAAGCCTGTGCGGGGAGGCATCGAAATACACGACTACGTCATCACCTACGATACGGACAACTACAATTTCTCCACAATGACGAACATCGATGTCATGTGGAGTATCGAGGAGACTGGTGGGGGTGGAGGCTTCTTCTTCTTCAACAACTTGTTGCCCTGGGTAGACCCGTTCTATGACATTCGGAACGCATACTTCTTCTACCCGAGTTGGCTCGGTCTTTGGTGGGGCTGGGGTATCGTGTCGCTGGACAGTTCATGGGGCACACAGTACGCTTTTGAAACGACTCCCTTCTCCAACGAGCTTCACGAGGCGGACCGCACGCAGTACTTCCCGAATCCTCCCGCGAGGCCGTCGCTTGCCGATTACCAGACGTGGCCGCCGCGGACGACGGTGGGATCTCTGGGATGCTACCCGCAGATAAGCGACTGGAAGCCGAAGGATCGGGCCGCGCGGTTGCTGATCGAGCGCGTGGACCCGTACAGCGCGGGTCCAACGGGATTTAGCGGGGGCGTAGACCCTCTGTTGCTGTACAAGCCGGTGGCCATGCTGGGCATCAACCTGTGCGGCGCCGACGACCCGATCGTCAACCAGTATTTCCAGTTGCAGTTCGAGAGCATTACGGTCGCGTTCTGGGGACCTGGGTTCGACGCGACGCGTGACCTTCTGCCGCTTGACAGCGAAGGCCAATACTATCTTTCGGGCGTGTGGCTGTGCGAGGACTCGAACGGCGACGGCACTTACGATGTGAGCGACACTCCGCTCGTCGTGCGCGACATGGAATGGGAGTCGGCGTCCGAACCGGTGGATCTGAACGGCGATGGTCAGCCTGACGACCTTAGCGGCGACGGAATCTATGTCCCGAGAGAAGACGACGCGTGGGTGCTCAGACTCATAGTGAAAGATCCATGGCGGGTGCCGAATTCGGATTCGACCTACCATGAGGACGTGTCGAAGAGTGCTGGTTCGGCGTTGCGCTTGGCCAGATCGCCGGAAGAGGCCCGTGAGGCCGCCGCGGGCGATAGTCCAACGAAAACGGTCAGCGCCTCGGATCTGCTCAGTGGGACGAATGGCGCCGCAAAGGCCCTGTCGCCGGGCCTCAACATGGGCGACGATCTTTTCGTGGTGGTGCGGCCGTCGCATGATGTCCCACGTTTCCAGCAGTTCCGGGCCGTGGTTCCGGCGCGCTTGCCGAGCCGGGCGACATCGTCAGATCAATACGCGGGCGTAGTCCTGACGCCGCGGGCGTATCCGATGGTGGGCTCGTTCGAGAAGAGCAATACAGAGGAAGGTCCGGTTCAGGACTTCTACGGGCACGACATGCTCGAGATGAACGTTGCGGTGGACCTCTACGATGTTACAGCAGAGGGACAGACGATCACGCCTTCGTTGAACCCTGTGGCGGACCCAACGGCGGTGGTGGGTATCGATATATCGACGAACCGTCTTAACACCACGTTGTTCGAAGGTGCGTCGAGCACGCCCGTGCCGCCGAACAAGCTCCAGACTCCTTCGCGGCAGTGGAGCGATCCCGAGGCCGTCAAGGGGTATTGGCTTGCGGCACTGTCTTCCGAAGGCCAGATCGAGACGTATGAAATCGTGGATGCCGCAGGGAACGAGCTGACGTTCCGGAGCGGTACACCGGTGGCCGGCCCGTGGCGGATCGTAAAGGATCCGACGTTCTTGGAGCAGGTCGTGGTGGAGTTCTACGATGAGGGTGAAGATGGAGGTTTCAATCTCTCTCGGGATCTGATGCCGCTTGATTTCGAGGATCCGCGGAATTCGGATGCGGGGCAGCGCAAGTACAGCGGTGTTGCCATATATCGAGATAACGATCTCGATCCTAAGAACACGAACGGCGTGTTCGATCCTGGTATCGACATTCCGATTGGGTTGGATCAGCCACCGGCCCGTATCGGCCTGGTGGGCGAGCCGGAACAGGTCAAACTTGTGTTCAGTTCACCCGGAACGGATGACTTTGGGCGCGTGGACAGCCAGGATCACAGCCTCGTCGTTCCGAACACACCGTTGGCTGAACAGCCGAGGCATCGTCAGATTGTGCCCGACACGTTCGGCAATTCGGCCGGCGAACCGGACTACGGCCCGGACTTCTTCATCGTTGTTCGGTGCATGCCTCAAACGGAGGCGGGCCACGACTTCCGCGTGGGATTGGTGTCGTGGGGCCCCGCGACGCCTACGGAACCCGATCCTGATACCTTCCCGCATCCATACTGGAGTCCCGCGATCGATCCGAATGACTTCGATCTGTTCTCGGAATATCCTTGGGGCTCGCGGGCGTTGGGATTCATCACGTTCCTGAAGGAAGCGCAGACCTCGAGTCACTGGATCTACAATCGGGACACGCGCGCATACGAGCTCGAGCCGGTAACGGACGTTAGCCAGGACCGCAGCCCTTACGGGCACTGGATTCGCACGACGGCGAACAAAGCCGTTCAGTCTAGGGCTGTCACTCTGGAAGCCCGGCCCATGGCCGACTTCTACGGGCTGCCTCGGACGGGCGTCGCGCCGTTGAGCGTGAGCTTCACCTACCTCCAGAAGACTACGGGTATCACGCCCACGTCTTGGGCGTGGAATTTCGGCGATGGCGGGAAGAGCAGTGAGCAGAATCCCACTCACGTGTATCGGAACGGCGGCACGTTTACGGTGTCACTGACGGTATCTGGCCAGAGCGGGTCCGATACGAAAACCGCGAAGGATTACATCAGGGTTACCGGCGGAGGCGAGGGTGAAGGCGAGGGTGAGGGCGAGGGTGAGGGTGAAGGCGAACCGGAGGTCGGTTCGCTGCAGGTGACAATTGAGCCTGCGGAGGTGGTCTCCGCGGGGGCGAAGTGGTCCATCGACGACGGGGTGGTCTGGTACAACAGCGGTGATACTCTCCCGGGCTTGCCCGTTGGAGACTACACGGTCACGTTCTCCGAGGTAGCCGATTGGACGGCGCCGACGCCTCAGACGGCCACCGTTGTCAAGGACGGGCTGACTCTCTTGCCGCAGAGTTACGTTTTGAAGACCGGGTCGCTGACGGTCACGTTTGGTCCTGAGGGCGCGGTGACGGCGGGCGCAAAATGGTCCGCGGACGGTGGCGCAACCTGGCATGATACGGGCGAGACGCTGACGCTGCGAGTGGGGACTTACGCGGTCGCGTTCATGGCTGTCGATGGCTGGGATCCGCCCACGGCGCAGCAGACTCAGATCGTGTGGCAGCAGACAAGCACGGTTCACGGCGCATACGTCCGGCAGACGGGTTCGCTGGAGGTGTTGATTGGGCCTGAGGGAGCGGTTTCGGTCGGACAGTGGCGTGTTGACGGCGGCGAATGGCAATCGAGCGGCAATGTCGTGACTGGGCTTCCCACCGGTGCGCACGTTGTATCGTTCAAGGGCGGGCTTGACCTCTGGACGGAACCGCCCGATGCGCCTGTTACGATTCTCAAGAATCAGACGGCGACGATCACGGGAACCTACGTTTTGAAAACCGGTTCGATCGAAGTGGCCATCACGCCGGCTGAGGCGGTGGCCGCGGGGGCAATGTGGCGCGTTGACGGCGGTACATGGTTTGCGCCTGGCGCGCGGACCGTGCCGGTCGGAGCACACACCGTGAGCTTCAAGGACAGCGTGCCCGGATGGATCAAACCACCCGATCAGCAGGTGCAGGTTACCCTCGGCCAGACCACGGTTACCACCGGCGAGTATCGGCGGCAGACAGGGTCGTTGAAGGTCACTGTCCAGCCCCAGGAAGCCCGGACCGCAGGCGCGCAATGGCGGCTTGACGGCGGTTACTGGCGCAACAGCGGCGAAACCGCGCTGGCTGTGCCCGTTGGAGACCATGTCGTTTCATTCAAGGACGTCGACGGATGGACCACACCGGCTGACCAGACCGTGCAGATCGTCCGAGACTCATTGAGTAGCGTCACCAGGACCTACTTGCAGCAGACAGGGTCGCTCCGTGTGACGCTCGAACCGGCCGAGGCGCTGAATGCTGGCGCCCGCTGGTCCGTCGACGACGGCGCCACGTGGCGGACCAGTGGCGAGACGGTCCCCGGATTGCCCGTCGGCTCTTACAGCGTAACCTTTAAAACTCTTGCGGGCTGGACCTCTCCTGCTCCCTTGAACGATGTTACGGTGCTGCAAGACCAGGTTACCGAAGAGGCTGCGGCCTATGTGCGGCAGACCGGCTCGCTTCGGGTGACGATTCGGCCCGACGCAGTGCTGAGCCTGGGACCGCAATGGTCCGTGGACGGCGGAACCACCTGGCGCAACAGCGATGAGGTCCTCACGGGACTGCCCGTTGGCTCGTACAGTGTGACATTCAAAGACATCGGCGGCTGGACGAAGCCGGCCGACGAAGTGGCCGCGATCATCATGGACCAAGAGACCGAGATCACGCGCGCGTACCAGCAGCACACAGGTTCGCTTCAAGTCACGATCACGCCGGACGCGGTGCGCCTCCTCGGCGCGCAATGGTCCATCGACAACGGGGCCACTTGGCGGAACAGCTTGGACAACGTGCCGAACCTCGTTATCGGAAACTACACCGTGACGTTCCGCGATATCGACGGCTGGACGAAACCGGCTGACCGGCAAGTCACGATCCGCAACGGCGAGAACACGCAGGAAACGGGAGTCTACGCGCGTAAGACGGGTCAGTTACAGGTATCCATCGAGCCGGTTCCGGCGAATTCCGCGGGGGCTCAGTGGCGCGTCGACGGCGGCGCCTGGAACAACAGCGGCGCCACGCTCTCGGGTCTCGCCGTAGGTCAGCACACGCTCTCCTTCAAATACATCGTGGGTTGGACCAGGCCCCTCGATGAACTTGTCACCATATCGGATGGCTTGCTTACAGCGCTCACCCGAACCTATACGCAACAAACGGGATCGCTCCAGGTCGACCTCGAGCCGAGCGGCGCCCGTGTAGGCGGCGCAAAGTGGTCGATCGACGGCGGTCTCACTTGGCACGACAGCGGCGAGACGCTTTCCGGCTTGCCCATAGGCGTGTACGTCGTCAAGTGCAGCGCATTGGCCGGCTGGACTTCGCCCGCGGACGACGAGGCCACCGTCATGAATGGACAGAAGGCGTCGCTTACCCGCACGTATATCCAGCAGTTGGGTTCCCTCCAGGTTACGCTGGCTCCGGTAGCCGCGCGCGTCGCGGGCGCGCAATGGCGCGTGGACGGCGGCGCCTGGCACGACAGCGACGCCATCGTGCAGAGCCTTGCGCTCGGCGTGCACAATGTCGAGTTCAAGGACGTGGCCGGATGGACCGCTCCGGACAGCCAGGCGGTAACCATCAACGCGGACATGACAACCCCGCTCAGCGTGACCTATGTTCAGCAAACCGGCGCGTTGCAGATCACGATCGAGCCCGAAGCGGCCCGGACGGCAGGGGCGCGCTGGCGCGTCGACGGCGGAGCGTGGCTGCAAAGCGGCGAGACGGCCGCCAACATTCCGATCGGCCCTAACGTCGTCTACTTCAGCTTCGTTACCGGTTGGAACGAGCCCGACGATCTGCCCGTGACCATCGAGTGGAACCAGACCGCCTCTTTCACGGCGACCTATATTCAGCGGACGGGAGGATTACAGGTAACCATCGAACCGGAAGGGGCCCGCACCTCGGGCGCACAGTGGCGAGTCGACGCCGGCGAATGGCGCGACAGCGGTTACACCGCCACACAGCTTCCGATTGGCCAGCATACCGTCTCCTTCAAGGACGCCACGGGATGGAATAAGCCCGCCGACGTGAACGTAACGGTTTACTCGAACGAAACTTTACCCTTCACGGCTACCTACGCGCGCGTAGTGCTCACCGGCTCGCTTCAGATCACCATCGAGCCGCAGGCCGCCCGCGACGCAGGCGCCCAGTGGCGCGTCGACAACGGCGCCTGGAGGAACAGCGGATACACCGTCACCGGGCTTCCTACCGGCTCACACACCGTCAGTTTCAGCAGCGTGTCCAATTGGAATGCCCCCGGCAATCTCTCCGTGACAATCCAGGCCAGCCAGACCACGACCTCGGCAGCGTCCTATGTCCGCCGCAGTTGGCTGGACGTTTTCGGCTGCCACGGCGGCGCTGACGCCGCCGGTTCCCCCGGCGACGCCCTGCTGATAGCCCTGGCACTCGGAACGCTCGCGGCCGCAAGCAGGTTAACGTCCCGCTCCCGCCGCCGTTCGTAAACCAACGGATCTGACGGATCCGACCGATCCGGCCGATCCGGCGACGCCGTGGGCGCGGGGAACCTTGTTGTTCTTACGCCGGCGCGTGCCGAGCGTTGAACTCCCGAAACACATCGAGCATGTATTCGTAATTCTCGAGCGGCATGCCGGAGACCTTCTTCGCGGCGGCAACACCGTCCGGGTCGGACCATGGCCAATACACCGCCAAGGCGTCCCACGCGTAGGTCTCGACGATCCGTACATAGATCTCCATGCACGCGGCAATCAAGCGCTCCTTTTCCAGAGGCGAACAGCCGGCCCAGGAGATGCGTTCGGGGAATCGCAGGCCGAACGCCTCATGCTCCAACTCGAACATGGCCTCAAAATGAGGCGGGCGATCCGGTTGTTCAAAGCGCAGCGTGGTGAGGAACCTTTCCTTTCCCGTCACGGTTCCGGCCCTTCCGGCAGCGCCTTCACGAGGGCCTCGCTCCAGAGATCCGCCATATGCCTCATGCCGGCCTCGGTCGGATGAACGGGATCATCGCCGTACCACTTCTCTTTATCAACGGCGTATGCAGAGAAGAAATTATCAAGTTTGACCGGCGCAACGCACTATGACGCCGTGCTCGATTCGCTCGACGGCTTCCGGCACGGCGGCAGTAACGTCCATTTGCGCGCAGTACGCGACATCCGCTCCAAGGCCTGCCATTCTCAACTTCTCAGCGTGTGGCGCGCTCGCGAAAAGCGAGGGAATCCCTTCCGCCTGAATCCGCTCGCGCCAATAACAATACGCGTCAAGGCCGCGCACGATCTCCGCTCCCGAAGCTACGGCGATGGCCGTGGCCGCGACCCAGTCTTCCTGCGCCCGTATGTTGGACCGTAATACGGGCGCGTTGAAGTGAGGATCCCCTGCGAGCCCGGCCGGTATCAACACGACATCCGCGTCATGTTTCACGGCCGCGCGCGCCACTGCGCCGGCGTTGAGCGTCGTACCCATGTACACGGCGCGCGCGCCCCAGGAATCCACCAAACGCTGCGCTCCGGTCGTCGTCGTGAAGATGACCCGCCTTCCACGCGCCGCTGCAACCGTCCTCGGGCTGTTCCCGAAATCAAATCCCGTAGGCGGCAGCCCGCCGCGCTCTCCGAACAGCAGCGCGCCGGGAAACGCCCGTCTCGCTTCAAGCGCTTCCTCGACTTCGCGCACTACAACGATCTCGACCGCCCCGGCATCCAATAGCATCGCCGCGGTCGCGCTCGCCCGCAACGCATCCGCCACAACCGCGACGTACCCGTGTTCGACGGCGAACGCACAACCTTCCGCTCCCTCGACAATGTGCCATTTCATTTCGCGGCGGCTGCGTCCTTCTTGGCGGGCTGCGGCTTCGCCTCCGTGGCCGGCTGGGTTGCGGGTTCCTCGCATCGAGACCAGAGCGTCGAACCACCGATAAGGGATATGCCGATAAACCCCCGCACCTTCAGCTTGTCCTTGCTCTCCAACCGGAGTTTCGCGCTGTACGTCTTTCCATTTTCAGGATTGTAGATCGTGCCGTTCGTCCACGTGTTTTCGCCCTTGTAGGCGAAGCCCCTCAGCAAGTAAATTCCGACATAGGGCTGATCTCTCTTGGCCGGGTCGGGATTGTTCCTATCGCGTATGGGCTTCCCCGCGTCCTTGTCTTCCTTCGGATAGACGGGCTCCTTCAGCCAGACAATCTTGCCGCAGTACGTCCCGTTCTCCTTGAAGATCTCGATACGAGCGCCGCCGTCGTCCGTCAACCACTGTCCGACGACGCCATCAGCCTCTTCAGAAAACGCCGGCCCCGCAATGAGATACCCGAGCAACGCCAAACAGAAGATCATCCCTCGTCGCATACATTGCCTCCTCGCGCCGGATACAGTTCCGCGCAATGTGCTGAGGTATATCATTACCGGCCTCACGTTTCCACCCGTGCGGTTACGTGGACGCGACGTCCTCGTCGCGTTTCCGAAGCCAGTGCACAGCGGCGAGGACGCCGCTGCCACGTGGACGCGACGTCCTCGTCGCGTTTCCGAAGCCAGTGCACAGCGGCGAGGACGCCGCTGCCACGTAAACGCGACGGGCTTATGGCGCGGGGACGCGGAGATCGTGTATTCTCGTCCCCAACAGGAAGCCGGGAATAGGACCGATGCCGTTACATCAAGCCCAAGACGCGTATTTCCCGTTCTGGTTCCCGCTTTCGGTGAAAGCGTGGGAGCGTTATCACGTTTCAGACCTCACGCCGCCGAAGGATGGAACCGCGCCGGTCAATCTGGTCTACGCCCTGCGAGCGATTGCCCATCGATTGAATGCGAACCGGGACTCGCAAACCTACGTCACACAGCCCGTTCATGCCGGCCAACTGATGGCGTTTGCGCTCCTTAGCGACATCCTGCGTTACGTGGCGGACAAGTATTGCGTAGAGGACCACGCTGGCGTAATGATGCATGGCCTCCAAACGCAACGCTCGGTCCGCGGCGACTCGGGAGTCGAACGGCCCCTGCACGCGTTCGCGGATCTGTATCCACCCGCGTCGGTGCTCGAGTCCGCGGAAACCATCCTGGAGTTTCTCAGGGACACGGCCAATCGTTACGGCGTCTCGCGCGAAATGGCGCTGCTCTATCTCGCCATGGAAAACCCCGCACTCGATCCCTTTCAGGACCTTTACGACGACACGGATCTGAGGCGCAATGCGCCTTACGAGCCGCTTGTACTTGCGTTGGAGGCATTCTTCGCGACTCAGCCCACTTTCGCCGGTACTGGTCAAACGCTCTTCGAGATGCTGCGTGCTCCGATGCGGGCGTGTCCCGACTCTCTTGAAGGACAACTCGAATACATTCGGAAGCACTGGGCCGCGTTCCTGCCGCCCGACCTCCTCGATTGGCTTCTCCTCGCCGAAGGTCTCATGAAAGAAGAAGCGCGCATGCGCGGTCACGGACCGGGACCCGCCGAGGTGCTCAGTTTCGGGCGCGAGTACCTCGCCGAACTCGGCTATCCTGAGCCTGAGGCCTTCACGCACGACAAGGACTGGATGTCGAATGTCGTCCTCATTGCGAAGTCCGTATACGTCTGGCTGGACCAATTGTCCAAGAAGTATCAACGCTCCATTACCCGGCTCGACCAGATTCCCGACGAGGAGTTGACGCGCCTCGCGCGGTGGGGTTTCACTGGGCTGTGGCTCATAGGCGTATGGGAACGCTCTCCCGCGTCGCAGCGGATCAAACAGATCACGGGCAATCCCGAAGCCGTCGCATCCGCGTATTCTCTTTATGACTATGCCGTCGCGACGGAGCTTGGCGGTGAAGAGGCGTACCGGAATCTGCGCGAACGGGCGTGGCAACACGGGATCCGTCTCGCGAGCGACATGGTCCCCAATCACGTCGGTCTGTATTCGCGCTGGGTGATCGAGCATCCGGATTGGTTCGTGCAACTTGATTATCCACCGTTCCCATCCTACCGGTTTACAGGTCCGGACCTGTCGTGGGATGAACGCGTCGGCCTGTTCATCGAAGACGGCTATTGGGACAACCGCGACGCGGCGGTGGTGTTCAAGCGGCTTGATCGGTGGACCGGCTCGGTCCGCTACATCTATCACGGCAATGACGGGACCAACATGCCGTGGAACGATACGGCCCAGTTGAACTTCATGATCGAGGAAGTCCGCGAAACCGTCGTTCAAACCATTCTGCACGTGGCAAGACTCTTCCCGATAATCCGGTTCGACGCGGCCATGACCCTCGCCAAGCGCCACTACCAGCGGCTCTGGTTTCCCAAGCCCGGCGAGGCCGGCGCCATCCCGTCGCGAGCCGAGCACGGCATGTCTAAGGAGGACTTCGATCGTGCGTTCCCAAAGGAGTTCTGGCGCGAGGTAGTGGATCGGATCCAGGCCGAGGTCCCCGAGACGCTCCTGTTGGCCGAAGCCTTCTGGCTCATGGAAGGATACTTCGTGCGGACGCTCGGCATGCATCGCGTATACAACAGCGCGTTCATGAACATGCTGAAGATGGAGGAGAACGCCAATTACCGCCAAACGATAAAGAACGTCCTCGAATTCAGCCCGGAAGTCATCAAGCGGTTCGTCAACTTCATGAACAACCCCGACGAACGAACCGCCGTCGATCAGTTCGGCAAGGGCGACAAGTACTATGGCGTCGCGCTGCTGATGGTCACGATGCCGGGGCTGCCGATGTTCGGTCACGGCCAGATCGAGGGACTGACCGAGAAGTACGGCATGGAATACCGCCGCGCGTATTGGGATGAACAGATCGACGAGCACATGATTGCGCGGCACGAGACCGAGATCTTCCCGCTCATGCGCAAGCGGCACCTCTTCAGCGGCGCGGAGAACTTCGCGCTCTACGATGCGCGCACGCCCGAAGGATGGGTAGACGAAAATGTCTTCGCCTATTCGAACCGCGCTGGAAACGATCGGGCGCTTATCCTCTACAACAACGCTTATACAACCACGCGCGGAAGGATTCACACGTCCACGGCGATCAACGTCGGAGACACCGAGAACAAGCGTTTCGTATTCCGAACCGTCGCGGATGCCTTGGCCATTGACTCGATCGACGGCTGCTACTACGTTTTCCGGGAGCATAGAACGCAAACCGAGTATCTCCGTCACGCGCCGGAACTGGCCCGCGAAGGGCTGGCCTTTGAACTGTACGCCTATCAATACAATGCATTTCTCGACTGGCGCGAAGTTCGCGATCACGACGGCGGCTGGGCGCGTCTGAACGCTTCCCTCGGCGGACGAGGCGTTCCGAGCGTGGACGACGCATATCGTGAAATGAGGCTTGAACCCATCCTCACGCCGTTCCGAAAGGTGATGAACGCCGACACGCTGCGATCTCTGGCCGGCGCGCGCGGCGAGAAAACGATGTCGCATTTCGAGTCCGCAATGGCTGCGTTCTTATCAGCCGTCGCCCAATACACTGGCGACGAGGTGGAGGCCGCCAGGATCGCGAAGGAGTGCGTCGTGTCGCTCGATGCGTTGCCGGCCGTTCCGCCTCTGATCGCGGAGACGTGCCCGTGCGGCTCGCCGTTTGCGGCTATGATCGGGGAGATGACGGACGCGGCTGCCGATACGACGGCGTTCCGGAGCGTTCCCATCGCGCTTGTGATCGCCAGGCACGCGCTGAAAACCAGGGCACAAGATCCAGCAACGCATGCGGCCGTTATGGACGACTGGCTTCTGACGCGCATCGTATCAGAAGCTTTCAAAGACCTTGGCCTCGACGAGACCTCCGCGAATGCCGACGCGCTCCTGGTCAGGATACTCGTCGCGCATCCTTCTCCGCTCGATCTTCCCGCCGTCGACAGGTCCGGGGCGTTTCGCGCGATGTTCGAGGATATCTGCGTGCAGCGGTATCTCCGGATGAACCGCCACGAGGATGTCTTGTGGCTGAACAAAGAGCGAATGGAGCGACTGCTCTTCGGGTTCCTATTCAAGACGCCTCCGATGTCGAAAATCGAGCCGCGGCGCGTCAGCGAGATGCTCGTTTCATCCTGCAAGGCGGCTCATGAAGTCCTGGAGGCGGTGGACGCAGCCAGTTACCAGGTCGCCAAAGCGATCGAACTGTTGGCGCCGCAGAACACGCCGCCGCCACTGTGATGGCGCCGCTCGCGATTCAAGAATCTGTCATCATGCAATGACGGTATCGACGGAGACGGAACCGATCTCAGCCGCGCCTTCGACGAGCGTCACCTCTTCAATCTGGAGCATGCGGCGTACGTCGTCGAGGGTGGCCTTGACGGCATCCAGCGCGTCCGCTTTGCCCGTCACGGTGACCTGCTTGACGGGGGCTTTCATGCTGAGATTCGCGGCGGCTTTCGCTTTGCGGACCGCATCCAGCACGGCGGCGGTAGCGCTGTATGTGAGCGGGTTCCCGGGAGCGGGAATGGCGGCGAATTCCGCGATGGACGGCCACGGTGACCGGTGTACGGAATCGTGCATCCCGTGGTCATTCGAGTAACACCAGTGCCACACCTCTTCCGCGAGATAGGGCAGATAGGGGGCGAGCATCCGCACCAAAGCGCGATGCAGAAGGCGAAGCGTCGAGGCGGCCGAGACGCGGCCCTCGGTGATGCCTTCGTCGTAGGTGCGCGGTTTCGCGATCTCGAGGTAGTTGTCGCAGAAGGTGCCCCAGAAGAACTCCTCGGTCAACATGAGCGCTTGCGCGTAGTCGAACTCATCGAACGCGGCCGTTGCGCGCTCGATGAGCGGACGAAGCTCCGCGACAAAGGCGCGATCCGTTTCACACGTGACCTTGTCCGGCCCGAGCAGAGCTGCGTCGACGGTTGAGAACTGTCCGATGGCGAACTTGCTCGCGTTGAAGAGTTTCGTGCAGAGGCGTTTCCCTACTTTGAAGACCTGTTCGTCGTAGGCCGTATCCACGCCCAGTCGCGCGCGCGCGGCCCAGTAGCGGCAACTGTCCGCGCCGAATTGATCCACGAGCGGTTCCGGCGTGATGACGTTGCCCTGGCTCTTGGACATCTTCTTCCGGTCGGGATCGAGCACCCAGCCGCTGATGACGACATTCTTCCACGGGATGTCGCCGGAATGCAGATAGGCCTTCACGATGGTGTAGAAGGCCCACGTGCGAATGATGTCATGGGCCTGTGGCCGAATGTCCATCGGGAACAGCTTCTTGTGGCGTTCCTCGTTCATGAACCACGTCGTCGTCACCTGCGGTGTCAACGAACTCGTCGCCCACGTGTCGAGCACGTCCGGGTCGCCGGAGAACCCGCCGGGCTGTTCACGCTGCGCCTCGGCGAATCCCTTCGGCGCATTGTTGAGCGGATCGACGGGGAGGTCTGCCGTCTCCGGCAGGATGCGCTGGCCGTACTGGACGCATCCGTCCGCGTCGACGCGGTACCACACTGGGATTGGCACCCCGAAATACCGTTGCCGGCTGAGACACCAGTCCTGGTTGAGACCTTCGACCCAGCGTTCATACCGCAGCCCCATGTAGTCGGGGTGCCACTGAATTTTCCTGCCCTGTTCGATGAGGGCATCCTTCTTGTCCAGGAGGTGCGTGTACCATTGCCGCGTGGGCACGAACTCGACGGGGTGATCGCCCTTCTCGTAGAACTTGACCGCGTGCATGATCGTATCCTTGGGCCGATCGATTACGCCCGGGGTGTTCTCCGCGATCTCTACGATGGCCTTTTGCGCCTTCTTAAGCGACCGGCCCGCCAGTTGCCCGTACACCGCGTTGGCGACTTCCGGTTCGAGGCTTTCCCAGCCTTCGGCGCCGAACGATACCGGCAAGAGCCGGCCATCGCGCGCCACGATCTGGCGCACCGGCAGATCGAACCGTTGCCACCACTCCACGTCGGTTTGATCGCCGAATGTGCAGACCATCACAATGCCCGTGCCCTTTTCGGGATCGGCTTCCGGGGCCGGCATGATGGGCACGGGCACGTGGAACAACGGCGTAACGGCCCGCTTCCCGAATAAAGGCCGATACCGGTCGTCGTCCGGATGAGCGAGCACCGCCACACACGCCGCCAACAACTCCGGGCGCGTCGTGGCGATCACGATATGTTCCCGATCCCCGTCCTCGATCCCGAATCGAAGATAATGGAACGCGCTCGGCACTTCCTTGTCCACCAGTTCCGCCTGAGCGATCGCCGTTTGGAAGCCAACGTCCCACATCACGGGCCGCTCGGTTTGGTAAATCTCGCCCTTCCTAAGCAGTTCCAGGAAACTGTACTGCGAGATCGTACGGCAGCGCCGATCGATCGTCGTATACTCCTCGTCCCAGTCGTACGACATGCCCAGCCGCGTCCACAGATGCCGGAAGACCTCTTCGTCCTCCTTGGTGACCGTATCGCACAACTCGATGAACTGCCCGCGGCTGATGGGGATCGGCTCGCCCTTGCGTCCGCGTTCGGGTTTGAAGTTGGGATCATCATGCACGTGGGGTTCGCAACGGACGCCAAAAAGGTTCTGGATGCGCCGCTCCGTCGGCAGGCCGTTATCGTCCCACCCGATCGGAAAGAAAATGTTCTTGCCTCGCATGCGTTGATACCGGACGATGAAGTCCTGGTGCGAGTAGCTCAGCATATGGCCCGAATGCAGCGAGCCGCTCACGGTCGGCGGAGGCGTATCCACGACAAAGGTCTCTTCACGGTTCCGGTCCGGATCCCAGGTGTAGGTCCCGTGCTGTTTCCAGTACGCCATCCAGCGCGCTTCGATTTCCTTTGGCTCAAACTTGCCAGGTAACTCCATGATTAACTCCCATATGCTTCTGCCCGCGCGTGCGGAACCTTGCGGACGATGTCGATTTTGTCGCGCAACGGCTCGAGGCAGGCATAATACTCGAGACCGAACATCGAGCGCCACCTGACCGCGGAACCTATTCAGTTCGGCCTTTCGAGGCCACTTGCGCCAGTTGCCCCTTGAACCTGAATTCGGCGCTTAAACCACGGATGAACACGGATGTAGAAAGGTTATGAGAATCCTGACCGCTATCCTCCAGGTGGATCTTGGGGCGGTTTTGGAAAAACCGCCCCTACTTTTCGTACACGCTCTTGCATCTTTTCCGCTACGGTCCCGATTGGGCTTGCTTTTCCGCGGTTCAGGCGTCTTCGTCTTTGTCGGTGATGACGAATTCTACTCGGCGGTTCTTGGCGCGGTTTTCGGGTGAGTCGTTGGGGGCGACTGGGCGGTATTCGCCGTAGCCGCTGGCGGAGAGAAGTTCGGGGGAGAAGTGGAATTTGTCGATCATGTATCGGATGACGCTCGAGGCTCGGGCGGTCGAGAGTTCCCAGTTCGAGTGGAACTGGACGGTGCTAATCGGCACGTTGTCGGTGTGCCCCTCGACGCGGACGGGTTTGTCGGCGGCGGTGATGAGGGCTGCAATCTTGTCGATCAGTTCGAGCGCCTGAGGCGCGAGTTCTGCGTTGCCCGGTTCGAACAGCAGGGATTCGGACAGGCGGACCATTAGCTTGCGGCCACTAGGGCTGGCAGAGACGGTCACCGAACCTCCGAGTCCTTCGCCCTCGACGAGTTGCTGGAACTGGTCGGCCAGTTTTTCCATGGCCGTCTTCTCGGCGCGCTGGCCCGGCGGTGTTGTGGGTGGGGATTCGGGGGGTTTTTCGGGCGACTTGCGCATGATTGAAGTGGGCTCGGTCCCTCTTTGTCCGCCAACTCCCGGCAACGGAACAAACGTGGCGCTCGATACCGGGAACACGGCCGCGAGGCTCTGGGCGAGCGCCTTGAATTTTTGCTCGTCCACTTTTGACAACGCGTACATGATCATGAAAAACGCCATGAGCAGGGTGATCAGGTCCGCGTAAGTGAGCAGCCACCGTTCTTCGTTTTCTTTTTCTTCCTCGCCGTGGGGCTTTTTCAAGGAGCGTGCATCCTCGTAATCTTAACCGCAAAGAACGCAGAGAACACAAAGAACCTTCGCAAAGAAACAAGATTCTGACGGATAGTAGTACGGATTCACATGTAACGAGGTCGTGAGAATGTAACCGCCCGTATCATGGTCCGGCATACGGGCGGGGGAATGCTCTTTGTGATTGTCACCGCTCGTTTTTTCGATTACGATTACGATTACGAGCACGAGCACGAGCACGAAAGGATAAGTCGGAGCGCCAAAAAAGTACGCAAGAACGGGAAGAGCCATTATTTCTTGCCTCCCGCGGCGGGGGCTTGTCTCGCGCGCAGCATGTCCCATTGTTTCTCTTCAATAAGCGACAACAGTTTCTCCTGCACCATGCGCGGGTTGTCGCCGGACTGAATGGAGATGAGTCCTTCGATGATCAGCAGGCCGGCCTGGGTATCCTCTTTTGCGACATAGGCCAGCTTCTTGCCGAGCGGCAGGAAGACGACGTTGGCGGACGCGATGCCGTACAGTGTGGCGAGGAAGGCGCCTGCGATTAGGTGCCCGAGTTCGTCGGGGTTGTCGAGGCTGCCCAGCACGTTGACGAGCCCCATAACGGTCCCAATGATGCCCATCGTCGGCGCGAAGCCGCCGGCGGCCGCCAGTATGGAGGCCTGCGTCTTGGCTTTCTCCTCACTTGTCGCGAGTTCGCCGCTGAGAAGGTCCTTCAGAAGATTCGGCTCGGTGCCGTCGACGACGAGGCGGACGCCGCGCTTGAGGAGCGTGCTGTCGATGTTGATGGGATGATGTTCGAGAACGAGCAAGCCGTCGCGCCGCGCCAGGGTAGCCAGTTCTCCGAACGTCTCGAAGATATTCTCGATCGTATAGCTGCGTTTGATGAACGCAAACCTCATGGACGAGAAGAGCTTCTTGACTTCCTCGAAGGAAAAGCACGCGATGGTCGCGCCGGTCGTTCCCCCGACGATGATCAGCATGGCGGGAACGTTGACGAGCGCCAACGGGCTTGTGCCTTCCCATAATGCGGATATGATGATTGCCGCGGTAGCGCCGACGATGCCGATAATACTTATTGGGTCCATGGATATCTGTCCCGAGGTTCTGAGCCGTCCGTCACTGCATACACCAACTCCTCAAATAACCCGCTTGCAGGGAGTCCTGTGGATGTCGGGCAGATTCTACTCTGCGGACTCGGTTGCAGACAAGTCATTTCGTTAGTTCCCTTGCAACACCCGAAACTCGAACTCTCGCACTCGTTTGCAAGTACAACTGTTTGCACACGGGCTTCCGATCCGATTACTATCGCCATCGCCAAGTACGGAGGAACTTCTCATGATTACCTTGTCATTGGCGATCTTATTGGGCGCGTCCATACAACCGCCGGCGGCGTTTGAGATGCCTTTCACGGCCACGAACGTGGACGAGGCCCGCACATGGCAGGAACGCGTTCGCGGGCGCCTTTTGCAGACTGTCGAAGCGCAGAATCCTCGACAGAACGTACCTCTCGACGTGAAGCTGGAAGCATTTCATGACGAAAGCGGCTATCGCAAGGCGGACGTGCGGTTCACAAGCAATGAAAACACGCCTATCGAGGCTACGCTCACCGTTCCGAATGGATCGGGCCCCTTTCCGGCATTGCTTTGCCTGCACGGCCACGGCGGCAGCCGCGAGAAGGCATGGGACCGGGAGAGCGAGTACAAGGGATTCGCCGCCGAGTTTGCGCGACGGGGTTTCGCGACCCTCTGCCCTACGCTGGGCCACTGTCAGTACGCTCCGAATCAACTCTGGAACCTAATGCGGCTCGTCGACGTGATCGAGTCGCAGCCGCTCGTCGACAAGGACCGGATCGGGGCGGCGGGCCTTAGCATGGGCGCCGAGTGGACGATGTGGCTGACTGCCTGCGACCCGCGCGTCAAGGCAGCGGTCGTCAGCGGGTGGATGTGCACGACGGAAGGCGTGCTCCGCGTGCCAAACTGCCCCTGCTGGATGCCGCCGGGCCTGTTGGAGTTGTGCGACATCGCCGAGGTGCACATTCTTATTGCGCCGCGTCCGCTGCTGTTCGAGAGCGCCACGGAAGACGGCTGTTTCCCCATCGACGCGACGCGCGCGGGATTCGAGAAGGTCCGCAAGGGCTACTCGGTCTTCGGGGCCGGCGGAAAAGTCCGTCAGCACACGTTCCCGGGCGGGCACGCGTGGAACGGGGGCGAGGCTTACGCCTTCATGGAGCAGGCGCTTCTCGGAAAAACGGCACCGACAACGCACTGACCACTGTAAACTGCGTAGGGTCGCTTTTCAGACCGGACGTAGCGAAGATCTCATCGTAATCGGAGATGCCGTCGCCGTCTGTGTCACGGTTGTTAGGGTCGGTGATATAACCGTAGACCCCGTGTGTCTCGTCGTAGTCTGAGAGACCGTCTCCGTCCGTATCGGGGTCATCGTCATTCATAGTGATCGTGGCCGACGCGTTTGGTGTCCACAGCAGACAGCCGACGGGATTGCTCAGGGTCAGCAACATGGTCTCATCCGGTTCCGTGTGCGTGTCGTCGTAGATTGCCACGGTAAATGTTTGCGTCTGCTGGGCGCCCTCGAACGTCAGCGTTCCGCTCGCGGCCTGATAGTCCTTGCCGGCCTCGGCGGTCCCGTTTGACGTCGCATAGTTGACCTGTGCGGACTGGCCGCCGCCCAGGATCACGCTCAGTCGGACTGTAACCGTCACGACGGCGCCATTCTCGCTAACCGTGTAACTTGTCGGAGTGAAGTACACGACGCCAAGCGGAGCGAGGTAGGATTTCACCACGGGAAAGGTCACATCGAACCGGCCGTAGTAGTCGGGATACGTGGGATATGCGCACGATGCCGTACCACCCCACAGTTGACCGATGATCTGCCCAGTTGCCTCCAGCATGAGCGGGCAACCGGAAGAACCCGGTTCCGTAGTGCCGCTGCCGTAATGGACCTCGTGATACAGAGCCGAATATGGGTTGCTCTGGTTGTCCAGCGCGCCGAATGCGATACGTTTGAAATCGCCTCTTGGGTGGTGGATGCACGTGATCTGCGTGCCTAAGGGGGGCGCCGCCGAGCTCCAACCAAGATACGTCAGTCCGGGCGGCGGCGTGTGTCTCAGACGCAGCAGCGTGAAATCATTGCCGCCACCGCTGTAGCCGTCGCCGCCCGATCCCGCGAGATAGACGGCGCCGGTAGTGCGAAGGACGGAGCCCGGTGAAGGCGGCGTGCCGTTGCACGTCGGCGTCTGATACAGCCAGTAGACCTCGATCGAATCCGCGCCGCGATATCCGCTCTGGCCGCCGACGCAGTGGTGAGCCGTAAGGAAGTAGGGGATGTTAGTGGCGGGATTATTGTCGACCAGGAGGCTGCCCGTGCACCATAGGTAGCCCGTGGACCCGACGGTGCCGATTCCGCCGACGCCTCTGGCCGTCGTCGACCACGCGCTGTAACAGGTGACGTCGAGATTGCACGAGCCCGCCGACGAGGCGGCCGGCGAGGCGGCCTTGGCCCACTGGAGCGAATCAAATCCGCGGTACACATGAATTGCCCGGTCGATCCGGAGGCTCACTTCGCTCGATGGGACTTTGGCCGGAACACTGCACTCGACCACCACGGCGTCGGAGAAACATGTCGCGGCCCAGACCTCGTTATCGCCGGGATACGGCGCAACGTATGGACCGTAGCATTCGGAAGGGTCATGGGCGTTGTAAACGAGCACACGTCCGCCCGACGGCAATCGCAATTCCGGGAAATGCACGCGGATACCTATTGCGTCGGGCGAGTGAATCGTCACGGCCCATACCCTGACACCGTCCGCCATCGTTCGCCACTCACCCACGGTGGCGCTGTCTCCTGCAACGGCTATCGGCTGGGGCAGATCCTGAAACACGCCGATGCGAACGACGCCCTTGTTCGGGACCGAGGTCCCCGCTTCGTCTTCTTCGAGGGTCTTGGCAAGATCGACCACGGGCAGGTCGATGGTTGCGGCCGGCGCAACAGCGCCTGCTGCGCCAAGAGGAACCGGGGGTTTGGGCATCGCGGCGGCCTCCGGGCGTGGCGTTTCCGGCGGAGCTTCCTGGGGACGGAGATTCCAGTCCTTGGGGACAATCCCCAGCGCGGACAACCTTTCCGCGTCGACAAGCCTGCCGGAGACATCACTGTACAGGTCAAATGCGGCCGAGCCGTCTGATGGAAGGATATGGTAGCCGAACGCGACGCTGCTATGGTCCGCCGGGGCCGTTTCGTTCCACGTCATGAGGACCGCGAACTTGTCGGCGGGAAATCCTTGCGAAGCCAGGAACGCGGTCGCATCGGGAAAGGGGGTATCTCCACACGTAGCGCATGGTTCTTCGCAGTACGCCGACCTTGCGAAAGCAGCGAGCAGGACCACGCACAATGCCGCGCGTGACAAGAGAGATATGCGCCTTGCCCACGCCCTAGAAAATGCGTTCGTTTGTTACACTCCTTCCCCTGGTTGCCAAATCGTGTTATGCAGCGATACCTTTCAACAGGGCGATAATGACTAATTGCACGTCCACCGCGTCCACGGCGCCGGAACCGTCCACGTCGGCGTTGTATTGTATCGGGATGCCGAGGGCCGCGTTTACAACTAATTGTACGTCCGCGCTGTCGACGCTTCCGGACCGGTTCACATCCATCGGGTCGATCACGGGCGCCAGCCACGGTTCGAGCACCGCAAAGGTCTTATCGAAGCGTCCGAAGTAATCCGGCTCTTCAGGTTTGCTGCACGCGGCATACCCGCCCCACAATTGGCCCACGATGACCTGTGTATCCGTCAACAGCAACGGGGATCCCGAGGATGCCGGTTCGGTCGTCCCCTGATTCCAGTGGACTTCAGTGAAATCACTGTACGGTTTGACCGGCTTGTAGCCGTTCAGCGGGCTGCCGGTGTTCGTGGTCGTGCCGAAGCTGATGCGCTTGTATTCACCCAGCGGGTGATGGATGACCGTCACGCTCGATCCCACTGAAACGGGTTCCGACGTCCATCCCACGTAGGTCAGGTCCTCCGGCGGGGCCGAACGCAGACGAACCAGCGCAAAATCGCTTCCCGTGGCGCTCGATATGCCGGCGAGGAAGTCCGCGCCGTCCGAGGTACGCGGGACCGTCGACATCAGCGGCGGAGTTCCGTTGCAGATCGAGGTCTGGTACAGCCAGAAGAACTCCATGCTCGAGGCCCCCGACGAGCCATCCTGCGCGCTGACGCAATGGTTGGCCGTAAGGAAGTACGGAATCCTGCTGCCCGGATCGGTGTCAGCGATAAGCGTTCCAGTGCAGTGAACCTGGCTAGGCGTCGAGATGAATGTGAAACCGCCGATTCCCCGCGCCGTCGCCGCCCATTCCGAATAACAGGTGACGTCCAGGTTGCATGAGCCGGCGGCTTTCGTCCAAGTCAGCAGCCCGAAATCCGCGTACGTATGCACAACATCGTCGATAAGCAGCTTGAGATCGTTGAGGTCCGCTTCGGCGGGCAGGCGGCACTCCACGGTGACGATGTCAGAGAAGCACGAGGCGCTCCAGAGGTCCGGTTCGCCGCCGTAGGGCCGGATATAGGGCCCATACGCTTCCGCGGGATTGTCCGTGTTATAGACGATGACCTGTCCGCCTGGGGGAAGGTGCAACGCGGCGAAATGGACGCGGATTGCGCGCGCATCAGGCGATTCCAGTGTCACGGACCACAGACGCGACCCGTCGTCCAGCGTCTGCCACGAGCCTGCGGACGGTTCCTGGGTCCCGATTACCGCGACCGTCTCAGGCAACGACCGGACAATTCCGACGCGCTGGACGCCTTTGCGGGGTGTTGAAGCATCGAGCGCATCCTCATCGAGAAGAGCGCCGAGATTCAAGGGAGGAAGACCGATCGAGACCGGCATCTTGCCTTTCAGCCCCATGGGAACGGGACGTGCCGGAAGGCTCTTTTTCAGTTCGAGCGGGAACTCGCTCTGCTGCTCAATCGGAGGCAAGTCCCACTTCTTGGCCCGGATCCCCAGGATTTTGAGCGCTTCAACGTCCAAGAGGTCGCCCGTACTGTCGCTGTACAGGTCAAAGGCCTCCGCGCCGTACGTCGCAAGGACGTGATAGCCTGTAACAACGCGTCTGTCACCACCTGGGGCGACCTCCTGCCATGACAGCAAGACGGTGTACTGTTCAGCGGGATAGCCCTTTTCGGCGAGAAAAGCGGCGGCCTCCGGAAAGGCGGGTTGGTCGCAAGAAGAGCAATTCTCGTCCGCGGCAACACCGCAGGGAGCCAAAAGCCATGAGGCTAGCAAAGCTACAAATACGAATACACCGGGAATCTTCACGATGCGGCCTCTTCAGATGACAACACTACAACACCCTGCCGCGGGCGATCAAATCCACCCGCCTCATAGTCAACAGCAATTTCCCATTATCTCTTTCCTAGAGTGTACACTAATCTTCGAATTTCGGCAAAGGGCGAAGAAGATGTAACTGCCCCCCGGTCTCGCTTGCAGTTAGAATGCGGGGTCATATTCCTGCGGCCGCCCCCCCACTGGCGGGAGAACATGTGGTATACTCATCACGTTGGGAGGCGTGGCGGATTGGGGCAGTGAGGTCGGACGTATGGGCAACGGGGGGGCTCGGGCCATGCAGGGTAAGTTCCACGAGAAGTTCAACGATCCGGTGAAGGCGGTTTGCTACGTGAGCATGGGCGTGGGTAAGGAGTTTCCGTCCGGCGTTCTAGAGGTCACGTATCGGGCCGGAATGCGCCTGCGCCAGCAATCTTGCCGAGTGTGCGAAATCGACCGCGTTCTTGAAAAGATGTGCCGCCGTTTTCACCGGACGTCCGTTTACTACGATCCCTCTTCGCCAGACGGTAACATTGCGGAACTGCACTGCCATTGCGACGAGCACCTGAAGCTGAACTGCTGCAATCACAAGGATGATCGTCCCCGCGTCTTCTTGCGATTGATCCAGGCCGAGACGTGCGAGACCACGCAGGAGTGCGCGCGCCCTGTCGCATCGCACTCGCATTCGACGCCGAGTTCGGTGCGGGACAATTGGCGTTGAAGATGGGCGAAGGAATTCAGAGTTCAGGAGAGTATTACCGTCACATGTTGTTAAGCGAGTTGACCTCGTCTTCACGCAGACCGAACGGTGAAGACCCTTGACGGCAGTGGAGACAAAGCAGCGGCGCAAGCGAAGAGTTGGTTGCCGGCACGGGAACCCTGCAACCGGCACGGCCTGCTGCCGACGACGCAGTTCGCAATGTTCTCTCGGCTATGCTCTTCCTCCGGTAACTGTCCAGGTGCCATGCTCCGTATGCGGTAACACATGCACAAAGGATAAAGGACAAAGAACAAAGATGTAAAAGATATCGTCTTAAAGGGCCTCTTGCGTTCCCGGCACTCCTTTGTCCTTTAGCCTTTGTCCTTATTAGCAGGCGAGCGAAGGGGGTAGCTGGACAGTTACTTCCTCCGAACAATCGTCCGGGTGTAGGCCCTTCTGTAGATCTTCGGGCAAGTTGTCTTTGCGGCGATCGCCCAAAGGTACCCTTCAAACAAGGTGCTCAGGAAGGAGTGAAAAGACGGCAGATAGAGCCGGATATCGAGGAATTCCCGAGCTAGGCCATCCTCCGTAAGTAGCTGAACAGCAATGAGTGCAGTTTTTTTGGGGGGGCACAGTCCGTCAAACCGGATTCTTATTTCCAAGCTCAGAGATGCTATTTGACAGTCTGCGCCCGGGCGGACACCCAACTGCCCGCGACAAGGTACACATAACCTGTCTCACCGGTAACCGGCAAGGCCACCGGCAGTCGTTTGGCGTTGCATCTTGCGGCCAGGAACATCAGCGGCCGTTCCGACGGGAGTTGCGCGAGCAGACTCTGGGGGATCGTGTGACGACCATCATCGACCAGGAAGCACCGGACGGTTGCAAAGTTGCCATCAACGGCTCGGTTCTTGCCAAGGGTGACGCCCAACGACACGACCACGAAATCGCCGGGGCTCGAGGCATCCCACACAAGTTCCAGGTCCTCGCCGAGGCCGACGGTGATGCTGTAGCTGCAATTCTCCGCGGTGAAAACCGGAGACGAGAACACGAGTTCGCCCGGGATTGGGAGCGTGTCCGAGAAGGGACCGATATCGGCCCCGCCAGGCCATGAAAGCTCCAGCACGTCCCCGAAATCGACTCCGGGCATCATCCTGGGGTCTTGCATGAACATCCCGAAATACTCGGGCGGAACGCCACCGTAACCTCCCTGCGCATACTGGTCGAACAGCCGCGCCATTGCGGCGTTGCCCGCTGGGGTGGTCAACGCTCCCGGAGCGCCGGGGTCCAGGGCGCCAGTCCCAGCCCGCGTGCCCATGGGATCGCCCATGAGCGGATGCGGGTACGCAGGCGGCCGGGTGTCTACTTCGCAGGTATCCGTCGTGACAGCAGTGAGATCGCGTCCGTTGGTGACATCGGATGCAAAAAACCACCCCATCGAATCCAACACATTCTCGCACGTTTTCACCGGGGCGTAAGCGAGTCCCAGATACGAGACGACAAGGCCCACCGTGTCGCCGTTCTTCGGATACTGCACCGTGATCGCCACTTCCGCGCAGTTGCTTGCGGGGCAGTCCGCGCTGCTGGGCGTCGTTACGGAGACCGGCGGCCATCCTGCCACGAAAACGACCGCTTCGACGCCGGGGAAGGCGTCCAGGCAGAAGTACCCGTTTTCATCGGTGGTTGTGGGCATGCCGGCCGAGCAAAAGACTCTTGCCCCCGGCACGGGGATGCCTGCCTCCGTGCGGACATAGCCGCTGACGCAGGAATCAAGCGCCGCGACGATATCGCCGACATTGTAGCAGCCTCCGGTCGCACATGACGCAACCGTATCCGGAACGGTCACCTCCTGGGACTTGATTACGATGGCGCCGCCCGAAAGGACAATGTCCAGGCGAACGGTCGAGCCGCGCTTGACATCCACGCAGAACACGCCGTCCAACCCGGTGGTCGCAAAACTGCTGCCCTCGTACGTAATGCCCACGGCCGTGACTTCAGCGCCAGCCACCGGACTTCCGGCCTCATCCAGAATCCTGCCCGTGATGCAATGTTTCTCTCGAAGCGGTTTGTCCACGTTCCACCACGAGAGATGGCTGATACTGGCGAAACAGGCCAGGCCGCTCCCGCCCGAGGCCGGACCCACCGTCGCGGCGCCTTCCTCGACCCACACACCCTTCTCAATGTCGAAATACCACAAAGGGACTTCTTCCCCATTCAGCAACGCGCTGTCCACCGGTAACGCAAGTTCGATCTGAGCGGCGGCCTTCGCACCGAGATTCAACGGTTCACCATTCTGGGTGATCAGGAAGTCCGCCAGCGCGAAGGTTTCCAGCGGCGCCAATTCGTCCGCTTTTCGGGCTGATACGGCAAGGAAATTGCCGGGGAACGCGGCAAGATCTGATGGCGTCTTCACATCGATCGGGGTGATCCGCACTTCCACGTCTCCGTGCGCGGCTTCTTTGAGCATGTACACAAGTGCCCCTGCCGGGATGGTAATCTTGTTGCCGTTCGTATCCGCGACAGTCCCACCCGCGTCAGCGTCAAGGATCACGGGATCCGCCAAGGGCTTGAGCACAGCGTTCACCGTAGCGAGTTCACCCCCCGCGGCTACATCCGCAGGGACGCTGTCCTCCGTGTAACCGGTCCGCGTGAACCGAACGACAATGCCGGCGCCAGGCGCCACGTACTCGAACCGATAGAGGCCGTAGCTGTCCGTACGCGCCGGTTCTTGGCCCGGCACGCGCACTTCAACGCCAGGAAGTGTGTGGCCTGCCGTACTGCGCACCCAACCTTGAATCATTCCCTCGCCTTCACCTTCGCCCTCACCTTCGCCCTCACCCTCACCTTCACCTTCGCCTTCACCCTCTCCTTCACCCTCGCCTTCGCCTTCACCCTCTCCTTCGCCTTCACCCTCGCCTTCGCCTTCACCCTCTCCTTCACCCTCGCCTTCGCCTTCACCTTCACCCTCTCCTTCACCCTCGCCTTCGCCCTCACCACTCGGAACATAGTCGGCAGTAAGGACCCGCGTCTCTTTCGCCGCAATCAACGCGTTCTGCGGTACGGGCGCAGTCCACCCCGCTATATCCTTGAATGTTACGGGATGCGTCCCCTTGGACAAATTGGAGACGGTAACCCCGTTGTCTTGCCACATGCCCCCATCCACGGACCACTGTGCCCCGGCGGCGACCGCACCCGGCGGCGACAGATTCACCTGCAACGATCCCGTCTTGCTACAGCCGTTCAGGCCTACGACAAGCAGCAAGACCATTCCCCCAAGCCCGGCAAAGTTCACCTTCGGCATGACCATGCCCTCCCATAGATGTCGGTAGAATTGCCTTGTCTGCTCGGTATTATACATGCAAGCCGAAAATCTGACAAGACCTTCCGACATGCCGCGGCGTGCTCCAGCGGGGGCGAATTCGAACCGCCGACCTTATCTTTATGTTCCGGCCTCTCAGGTGGTGAGCATGAATACGGGGATTGGGACCTCTCGGATTGAGTGCGTCTTCCTCTTAACAGCCTTGCCCGCGTGCCGGTTGGCCTCTCGCGTCCCATTCATGCAGGGCCTTATTCCGCCCTTGCGCAAGGGTATCCGAAGTGCAAAGGATTCAGTAAAGTGCTTACAGAACAATGCGTTATGCGCCGCGCGCGAGAGAATACTGGCTGCACATACGGCAAGGCCATTTTCCATGGAAATGCAGATTGCGATTCGCGGCGAGACATGCAAGAGCGGCAAGACTCGACCAGCGCCGCGAACGTACTTGTCGAACTAGGGCCCGGTTGCGCGGCGGATGAATGCGTGGATGTTTGTTCGCGGGATGAGCGGGGATAGTGTTATACTTTGTCGAATTGCGCCCTCGGATTTGTTCTTGCTGCGAGATATGGACTTGGTCATCCCCGCCGGCGAAGGCGTAGTGACGGACCTGGACGGTTTGGCTCGTGACGACGCTTGCTCTGGCATTGCCTCAGTCAGAAGAGTGGACGAATAGCGCTTAGTCTGGATTGCGCGTTTCTCAAGGGAGCTAGTTCAGAATGCAGGTACCTGACATGTTTGATCTTGCTGGCAAGGTCGCCGTTGTGACGGCGGGCGGCGGCGTGCTTTGCAGCGCGATAGCCGAGGGATTTGCCT
Organism: uncultured Nitrospiraceae bacterium; assembly: GCA_964587655.1. Taxonomy (GTDB): domain Bacteria; phylum Hydrogenedentota; class Hydrogenedentia; order Hydrogenedentales; family SLHB01; genus CAZPMT01. The sequence continues at coordinate 12,410 of CAZPMT010000024.1, read as the reverse complement.
CGGCGGGCGCCGAGGTGGCCCTCGCCGATGTTCGGCTCGATGCGGCGCGGTCCGTCGCGGACCGGATCGTCCAGGCCGGCGGAAAGGCCCGGGGCTACGAGATGGACGCCTTCAACAAGGCCTCGATCGAGGCGTGTTGCGAGGCCGTGTACAAGGACTTCGGTCGGGTCGATATCCTTGTCAACGGCGTGGGGGGCAACATGAAGGGCGCCACCACCAGCCCCGAACAGTCCTTCTTCGACCTGCCTGCCGAGGCGGTGCAGAAAGTCCTCGATCTGAATCTCGTGGCGGGGGCGATTGTGCCGTCGCAGGTCTTCGTGAAGCGCATGAAGGACAACCCGGAGGGCGCTTCGATTATCAACGTGTCCTCAATGAACGCGTTCCGGCCCCTGACGCGCATCCCCGGTTACAGCGCGGCCAAGGCGGCCGTCAGCAACTTCACGCAATGGCTCGCCGTGCATCTCGCGCAGGAGTACAACACGAAGCTTCGCGTTAACGCCATCGCGCCGGGGTTCTTCCTGACCGATCAGAACCGGTTCCTCTTGACCGATGAAAAGACTGGCGACCTGACCCCCCGAGGCAAGGCCATCATCTCGCACACGCCGATGGGCGCGTTCGGAAAGCCGGAGGATCTTGTCGGCGTCGCCCTGTGGCTTGCGTCGGACGCTTCTAGTTTTGTTACGGGCATCGTCGTCCCCATCGACGGCGGTTTCTCGGCGTTCTCAGGAGTATAGATAGTTGCAGGAGTCCACGTAATGACCGATCCCCTTTCCTCGATGCAAAACCATGTACCGAAGCACAAATTCTTCATCGCAATCGATTCCGACGGCTGCGCGTTCGACACGATGGAGATAAAACACAAGGAATGCTTTATCCCGAACATCATCAAGTATTGGGACCTCCAGGCCGTGTCGAAGTACGCCCGCGCGGCCGCCGAATTCGTCAATCTCTACTCGAAGTGGCGCGGGATCAATCGGTTTCCGGCCCTCGTCATGGTGTTCGACCTGCTCAAGGAATGGGACAAAGTGATCGAGCGCCACGTCGATGTTCCCGAAGCCCCGAACCTGCGCGCCTGGTGCAAGAAAGAGACGAAGCTGGGCAATCCGGCGTTGAAGGCGTACTGCGAGGCGCACGACGAGCCGGACATGCACCGATCCCTCGCGTGGAGCAAGGCCGTGAACGATAGCGTGGCCGACATCGTGAAAGGCGTGCCGCCATTCCCGCACGTCCGTGAGTCGCTACAAAATGCGTTCGACATGGCCGACATCCTGGTCTGTTCCGCCACGCCCGGCGAAGCCCTCATACGCGAGTGGCAGGAACACGGCATCGATTCGTACACCTTCGCAATCGCGGGACAAGAGGTGGGATCGAAGGCCGAGCACATCGCGATCTCCGCGAACGGGAAATACGCCCCGGATAAGATGCTCATGATTGGAGACGCGCTGGGCGATCTGAAGGCCGCGAAGGCGAACCAGGCGTTGTTCTATCCCATCAACCCTGGAGACGAAGAGGACTCGTGGGAACTCTTCTGCGATGAAGCCCTCGACAAGTTCATCGCCGGCAAGTATGCCGGGGAATATGAGGCTGCGCTCATCAAGAAGTTTAAAACATATCTTCCGGATACGCCGTCGTGGAAGAAGCAGTAAGCCATTCTGAGTTTTAGATTTTGGAGGCTGGCGATTCAGAATCCATACAAGAACGCGTGAACCTGGAAGAGGTAGTAGGAATTCAGAATTCAGAACTCGGGATCATCCTGATTGAAATCCAAAATCCCCAAGGGCTATCCGCGTACTCAATCAATGTCAACAACCCGCCGCGAGACTGAACCGTCTCCCCAAAACGGCAAGAAACCCCTAAGAATCCTCCTGCCGAATCCAAATTGCGGAATCGCTGGTTGCCGTGAGGCGCTAACTGTTGCCTCAAGTAAGAATCTACTCCAACGGGGATATAGTGTAAGCAGGCGGGAAAGTGTGGTATCATTAGGATAGCCTGACGTTCAAAGTCCGATACTAGGCTTTTTCGTCCCGGCCAGCTTCGTGCTATGATGAACGATTGTCCCATATGACGGGAAAGAGGCGAACGCATGAGCAGAGACACCACGATAACGCTTATAAATCAGATTCAGGAACTTCGCGGCTCCAATGTCCTAGTGTATTTTACTGGAGATCGGCAACCGATAGGTACCAGAATCTCCGAAGATGCAGTCCCTGTCTTGTATAAACACCTCTTGGAATTCGCAAGATCCACCCCACAAAAGCAGAAGATTGATCTCTTCCTCTACAGTCGCGGAGGCGATGTCAGTGTTCCTTGGCGGATTGTTACCATGATCAGGGAATTCTGCGAAGATTTCTGTCTGCTCATTCCCTATAAGGCACATAGCGCCGCTACCATGATTTCCCTTGGTGCTGATGAAATTGTCATGGGTAAGAAAGCCGAGCTTAGCCCGATAGACCCTACACTTGTAAGAGCAGTTACTGGCGAGGCCGGAGTCGCGCCGCCGGAGATAAGCGTTGAAGACGTATCTTCCTACATCTCCTTCATGCACGAGAGGGCAGGCATCAGTGACCAGGTCGCGCTTGCTCAGGTTGTGTCTCAACTTGCAAGTCATCTAACCCCTTTAACTCTCGGAAGTGTCAATCGGCAGTATTCTCACATCAGACTTGTCGCCAGAAAACTGCTCACGTCTCGCAAAGAGAAAATTGAAGAAAGCAGGATCGGCGCTATTGTTGAGGTCCTCACAGAGAAGATGTACTCCCACGGTCACGCGATTGGACGAAGGGAGGCCAAGGAACTTGGCCTTCCCATATGTGAACCTGATGAGAGCCTTGAGGCACTAATCTGGAACCTCTATCAGGAATACGAGGGCTTACTGCAACTGAATCAAGTCATCGATGCCGAGGACTTACTGACCTCAAAGAAAAAAGAGGAACACACTGATGAATGCGTCCCGCTCGCTGTCATCGAGAGCGCCAAAATGCTGGATGTGTTCGAGATAAACATTGCTTTCCGGCGAAAGCGACAGATTCCTCCGAACCCTCAAATCAATGTCAACTTGAACTTGGGTCTACCCCCAGGAATGGACCCCGCCCAATTGCCTCCAGCTTTTCAACAGATAATCCAGCAACTCCTGACGCAGATTTCCCAAGTCACCCCCCAAATTGTCCAACAGGAAATAACTCGTCAATCTCCTATTGTCGGCGTTGAGCTGCGAGGTTACGGCGGCAAGTGGAAAGCGAGAACCGATCCAACAACATGAGAAGGAGCAAAGAATCATGGCGGTCAATATCAACTTCAGGGTAACTCCTTTTGGTCAGGTCATTCTTGAGATCGGCAAGCCTTTTCCTTCGGTCGCGGAGTCCCCCACTGTCCCCACGCATCAAGAGATCCAATATACCCGACCGCTGCAGACGGCCTCAGGAATCTACGAGGTCCAGTATGAACAAGAGTCAGCGAACTACATCGTTCCTTTTTCTACCGCGTGAGAATGCTTCCCCATACCATTCCCTGAACTGCCGAACCGAGTGTGAGGAGGCCTGTCGCCGGTACTTGGCCGAGATCCATTGGCCGAAAGGGTTCCGATGCCCCAGGTGCGAGCATCGCAAGGTGTGGGTCACCGAGAGAGACCTTTGGCACTGATCCAAACAACAAGGCGCAGTGTTCGTTGGATTCAAGCGACAGCCCTAAATCCAAGAATCAATGAAAATCGTCGCCGACGAGAATATCCCCTATGTTCGGGAGGCCTTCGGGGCGCTTGGAGACGTGACTGCGATCTCCGGGCGGGCCATGAATCCCGATACCGTTCGAGACGCGGACCTCCTGCTTGTCCGCTCCATCACAAAAGTCAATCGCGCCTTGCTGGACGGCTCGCGAGTGCGTTTCGTCGCCACGGCGACCATTGGTGAGGATCATATCGACAAGGCCTGCTTAAAGGAGCGGGGCATAGCATTCGCCAGCGCACCGGGCTCGAATGCGGAGAGCGTCCGGCAGTATCTGACGTGCGCCCTGCTTGTGCTCGCGGAACGGCTTGACCTCGACCTATCCACGCTGAGCCTTGCGATCATAGGCGTGGGCAACGTGGGCAGCCGCGTTCGTGCAACCGGCAAGGCGCTGGGTATGCGGTGCGTGTTGAACGATCCGCCGCTGGCGCGGGCCACCGGCAATCCGAAATACCGGCCCATGGGAGAGATCATGGATTGCGAGATCGTCACCTTGCACGTCCCATTGACGAAAGATGGCCCTGACGCCACGCATCACCTCGCGAACGAGTCTTTCCTGCGCCGTCTCAAACGGGGAACCATCCTTATCAACACATCGCGCGGGGCCGTGGTGGACGGCGTCGGCGTCAAGCGCGCCCTGGACGATGGGCATCTCCGGGCCTGCGTGCTGGACGTCTGGGAGAATGAACCGAACATCGATGTCGAACTGCTGGCTCGATCGATCATCGCTACGCCGCACATAGCGGGCTATTCTTTCGACGGGAAAGTCAACGGAACCCGCCAGATCCACGAAGCCGCGTGCAAGTTCCTCGGCATTGTCCCGGATTGGGACCCGTCTCCGCTCCTGCCCACACCGGAATGCCCATTCCTTGAAGTCGACGGAAATGATCCCGCGGCATTGCGGAAGGCAGCCGGGGCGGTGTATGACATCATGCGAGACGACGCGGCCACGCGCACGATCATGGAATGCCCGGCGGCGGATCGCGGCAAACGATTCGACCAGCTTCGGAAGGAGTATCCGAGGCGGCGCGAGTTCTTCAACACGCGCGTGCGTGTGAATCCGCGAAACCCAGATCTGGAGAAGACCCTGGCGGGCGTCGGATTCACGCTGGAATGCCGAACCGAGATTGAGGCAAACGAATGATATCGAAGATTGCCGAGAACAACGGATTCCTTTCCGAGAACGAACTGAGTGCATTCGTCACGACGGCGTTTGAACACGCCGAAGTCGACGGCAAACGCATCCTTTTCGTGATCCCGGACGGCACGCGAAGCATGCCTATGGCCGCCATGTTCCGCTCCATTTGCAGCGCACTGGCCGGGCGCACCGCTAAATTGGACTACCTTGTCGCGCTGGGCACCCATCCGCCCATGTCGGAGGAGGCGCTCGAAAGGCTTCTCGGGATTACGCACGAGGAACGGTGCGGAAGATACGGCGGCATCGGCATCTTCAACCACGAGTGGCAAAACCCCGACGCGCTGACCTATATCGGCACGATCACTGAAAACGAGATCGCCGCGATCTCGAATGGCATGCTGCGCCGTGCCGCGCGGGTCGCCATCAACAAACGGATCTTTGAATACGACTTGGTCTGCGTCGTAGGCCCTGTGTTTCCGCACGAGGTCGTGGGTTTCAGCGGAGGCAACAAGTATTTCTTTCCAGGCATTGCCGGCGAGGAGATTCTCAATCTGTTCCACTGGCTCGGGGCGTTGATCAGCAACCCTGTGATCAACGGAACGAAAGACACTCCGGTTCGCGCCGTCGTGAACCACGCCGCCTCGTTCATTTCCGTGCGAAAGATTTGCTTCTGTCTCACGGTAGTCCACAAGCAGGCGCGCGCGATCTTCTTCGGAACGCCGGAAGAGGCATGGAGCGCCGCGGCTGATCTGAGCGCCAAGACGCATATCGTGTACAAGGACCATCCCTACAAGAGCGTCCTGGCGATGGCGCCGGAGATGTACGACGATATCTGGGTGGCCGGGAAATGTATGTACAAGCTCGAACCGGTGGTGGCCGACGGCGGCGAATTGATCATTTACGCGCCGCACGTGAGAGAAGTGAGCACGACCCACGGACACCTGATAAAAAAGATCGGCTATCACACGCGCGACTATCTCCTGGCGCACATGGACCGATTTGCGGACATCCCAGGCGGCATTCTCGCACACTCGAGCCACGTGCGCGGGATCGGGACCTACGAAGACGGCGTCGAGAAGCCGCGCGTGCAAGTGACGCTCGCAACGGGCATCCCGGAAGCCGAGTGCCGTGCGATCAACCTGGGGTATCGGGACCCGGCATCGATAAAGCCCGACGACTGGCGCAACAGGGAGCACCAAGGGATTCTTCTTGTGCCCGAGGCGGGCGAGATACTCTATCGCCTGAAGCACAATAACCCCGCGCCGTTGCCGCCGAAGCTGTGAGATTGTCAAGCGATGAATAGACGGATTGGATACATCCTGCTCTTGAGTCTTGCGGTCGTCGCATGCTCTGAGAAGAAACCCACGGGTTATGTGCCTGATCCGAGAGCATTGGAGTTGAACAACAGCGCGGTGGCCGCGATGCAAAGGCAGGACCTGGACGGCGCCCTGGAATCCGTTGATAAGGCGATTGCTGCGGACCCGCAGTTCTACAACGCCTATGCGAACAAGGGGGCCATCCTCACTGAACTGGGGCGCGATAAGGACGCGATTGCGGCGTTCCGAAAAGCCATCACGCTGAATCCGGACTTCGCCGACGCGTACGTCCCCCTCGGGTCCCTCTACGAGAAAGAAGGAAAGACCCCATACGCAAAGAAGCATTACGCTCTGGCCGTGCGCCTGTATCGGAGCGCGCTCGAGAAGGAACCGGGCAATCCCAGCATTGCCGCGAACCTCGCCGTTGCCTTGTTCCTGAGCGATGACCGCACCGGCGCGCTGGACTATCTCAGCGGATATCTCGCAAGCCATCCAGGCGACGAAACGATTGCGCGGGTCAGATCCAAGATCGAGAACCGGGATCGCGACGGGCTTGTGCACCGGCCTTCAGCGAAATAGAAGACCGGGACCTCTTGGCTACCTCGGTCTGCATCATGTTTTTCCATGGGATCGGGCTTTGGCTGTAACAAACAGGAATCACACCGTGAAACCAGACGCATTTCGCGCGAAGAACGTCGTCATCACCGGAGGAAGCGCGGGGATCGGGCTGTGCCTCGCTCGAGAGCTTGCGTCGCGGGGCGCAAACCTTGCCATCGTGGCCAGAGATCGTGACCGGCTCGATGCTACGAGAGAGGAACTCGCCGGGTACGGTGTCAAGGCGTTGGCCTACTCCTGCGATGTGACCGATGCGGAGAACCTGGGCCGGTGCATCGCCGACGCGCGTGCACAATTGGGCTCTATCGATGGAATCATAGCGAACAGCGGGTATTGCCACCCGGGCTATTTCCATGAACTAACACCCGATGATCTTTACCGGCAGATCAACGTCAATCTCATGGGGACTCTCTACGCCATCCATCACACCGTCCCGCACCTTATCGAGAACGGCGGCGGTTTCATAGCGATTACGTCCTCTCCCGCAGGCAACGCTGGGATATTCGGCTTCTCGGCATATGGAGCTACCAAGGCAGCGCTCAACAACCTCTCCCATGTGCTCCGGAGCGAATACGGACGCCACAAAATCCGCGTCCATCTGCTGCTCCCGCCCGACACGAGTACGCCCGGCTATGCACACGAAGTCCCGCTCTATCCCAAGGAGACAAAGGCGGTGCTGGCCGGCGGGCGCCTCTTCGAACCTGAAATCGTCGCACGGAAGTTCGTCGCGGGTATGGCCAGGAACAGAAAGCAAATAACCGTCGGACTGGAGACGCACCTGCTGCTGTTCCTTGTCCGATACATGCCTTGTGTGTGGGAATGGTACGTAAGGCGCAAAGCTGCGTAATGAAACGGCCTTTCAGGGGTATTATTACGACCCTGTCCTGTGAAACGCAGGTGCTGCCGCGAAACCCACAACACGAGGCTTGAGAAAGTGGACATCTTCCGTAAGTGCGCCAAGTTCACGCGCGCGAAGGAGTTGATCGACGCTGGACTGTATCCTTACTTTCTCCCGCTGGAAGACACTGAAGGCGCGGTGGCCGTCTACAATGGCAAGCGGCTCGTGATGGCAGGGTCGAACAACTATCTCGGGCTCACCACGCATCCGAAAGTCCGCCAAGCCGCTTCCGAAGCTTTGGCCCGCTATGGAACGAGTTGCACGGGCTCGCGGTTCCTGAACGGCACGCTGGCGCTTCACCTAGTCCTCGAACGCCGCCTTGCCGATTTCATCGGAAAAGAGGACGCGGTCTGCTTCAGCACCGGATTCCAGGCGAACCTGGGCGTAATCTCGGCGCTCGTGGGGAAACGCGACCTGCTTGTGCTCGACAAGGAGGTCCACGCCAGCGTCGTGGATGGGTGCCGGCTCTCGTATGGGACCGTAAAGCGTTTCAAGCACAACGACGTGGACCACCTCGACCGTCTCTTGCGCGATGCGAAGGATTTCGAGGGCGTGCTGGTCGTCGTTGACGGCGTGTACAGCATGGGTGGCGACATTGCGCCTTTGCCTCGGATCGTCGAAGCGTGCAAGCGCCATGGCGCCCGGCTGATGGTGGACGACGCCCATGGTTTGGGCGTTCTCGGGGACGGACACGGGACCGCGCGGCATTTCGACTTGACGAGCGAGGTTGACCTCATAATGGGGACGTTCAGCAAATCGTTTGCGTCCCTGGGCGGCGTTATTGCAGGGAGTGCCGAAGTGATCGACTACGTGCGCCATAACGCCCGCTCTCTAATCTTCAGCGCCAGCATGCCCGCATCGTGCACCGCCGCTGTTCTGGCGGCCCTGGACGTTATCGAGAGCGAACCGCAGATCGTCAGGAAGCTGTGGGAAAACGTCCGTTACATGAAGAAGGGCCTCGAACGCTTGCGCTACAATATCGGCCGCAGTGAAACGCCCATCATCCCCATCATCATCGGCGAGGACTTAGAGACCCTTCGGATGTGGAAGAAGCTCCTTGCGGAAGGCGTCTACACAAACCCCGTGCTCTCCCCGGGCGTTGCACCGGGATGCCAGATGCTCCGCACGAGTTACATGGCGACTCACACCGTCGAACACCTCGATCACGTGTTGACGGCTCTCGAGAACGTTTCCGGGGATAACAGGGGACATCCGTGATAGGTAGTTGCAAAGAGGCCGAGTGGGCGGCCGGCCTGCTCTTGGGGTTTCAGGGGAGAGAAAGACGATCGTGTTACCTGATTTCGTATCACTGCTGTCCGGTTGTTTGAGTTGTTCGTCGTCATAACTCAAAACCAGATAAAGGATTGTATCACACGTCGGACGTGATCGATATGGGAAACGAAGTAGGATTAGGTCATTCAAACCGCACGCTAGAGGCCCGGCCAGAAAGACCGGTTTTTGGGCTTCGCGGGGATATCTCATGCGTTTATAGTGGCAGGTGTCGGTTTGGATGTTGACGCGGGCGATCTCGTGAAGAGGCGTCGGATTGCCTGTGCGATGTGGCTCAAGAACGTGTGCAGGGGCGCGGCAAGATGATTCGAGGCCTTTCGGCCCTTTTCTTGTCCGGCGGCCAAGGTCAGGTTGGCGACCGTGGCCGCGATAAACCATTGCAGGAGCGTCTTGGCCCTGCCCAAGTATCGCGCTTGTCTTGAGCCGAGTTGCATCATGCGTGCGAGCCGGTGTTCGACCGTCTGACGTTCTCGGTAGGCGGCGTGAAAATCGGGGGTGCGCTGTTGTGCACGCGCTTGCGCCAAGAGTTTTTCTTCGGGGTGTTCGCTCAACGTCCGTCCGCGTGGACGCGGTTGGGCGTCGTCTTTGGGGGGCGCGAGGCATTGTCCTTTACGGGGGCACTGCGAACAGATCGCGGCGGGCCAGCGATAGAAGTGGACCTGTACGTTTCCGCCTCGCCACGGAACGGTGCGAAAGCGTGGCGCCACCGTGTGGCCGACGGGACAGGTCCGCGCGCCGGTGTCTGAATCAAAGCTAATCCACCGGCAAAGCCGGTGGATTAGCTTTGATTTATATGTCAATATAAATGTTCAGGGTTTCTGGCCGGACCTCTAGCTTGTGCGGCGTACTTCGCGCTGCCGGGAAGTCTTGTAGCCTGGCTTGTGCGAGGCATTGGATGTTGCCCGTATGATCTTATTAGCCTGGCTTTAGCAGGCTCCTCTTTGCACCCGGTTTCAACCGGGGTGGGGAGAGGCCGTATACTTGTTTGAGCGCGCTTCAGCGCGGCTTATCGAGGGGCTTCAGCATGAATAGTTCTGGCTCAGGGCACGCTTTCAGTGAAATATACCTTCACCTGAACTGGCATTGTTTGAAAGATCGACCGCTGATCACAGAAAGTGTCGAGTCGGCGCTGCATGGATTCATCGAGGAGTACTGCGCGAAGATCAAGGGCATCCACTTCAAGGGACTGGGTGGTACAGAGACTCATGTTCACTTGGTGTTCCAGATCGAGCCATCTGCGGGGTTGAGCGAGTTCATCGGACAGGTGAAGGGGGCGAGTTCGCATGAAGTGAACAAGCAGTTCGGGGCTGGGACGATCTCATGGCAGAGGGGATACGGGGTGGTCAGCTTCTCGAAGAAGCATTTGGATAGTGTGTTGCGGTATGTCGCCCAACAGAGGGAGCACCATGCGCGGGGGACGACCAATGGCACTTTGGAAGAATCGGGAGGAGATTCGGAGTGCTGAAGCGGTTCGAAAAGCCACGCTGAAGCGCGCTCGATGTACTGGTGTGGTCCGTCACACCCCGGTTGAAACCGGGTGCAAAGGAGAGCCCGCTAGAGGCAGGCGAATGGCATGGCGAATGTGGTCATGTGGCGAATGTGGCGAATGTGGTCAGGTCTTGATTTATGAGGTCTTTGGAAGCGAGTGACATACGTGGTGATGGCAACCACTTTTTCTGTACGCCACGTAGCCGGCGTTCCGCTACTACATTCAACGGGCAGTCTACTTCGTCTACTAACGGATCCTCCCAGATTAGCGCCCTCCCATAATTGCCGGTGCGGGGGGCTTGCTATGTTGCCTGATCAGGTGGTAACGTTGCAGCAGAAGAAGATGCTCTGCCCAAGGCTAGATCGGGGTGGCATGGACAGATGAGCGAGCTATTGTTTGACGTGGTGACGCCGTTGGGATTCAACGTTCGTTGCACGGAAGCTTACTGGACTTTCATCGTCACTCACAAGCACCCTGTCCTTAAAGGCCAAGAGGAGCAAATCCGGCAGACGTTGCGGCGACCCGACGAGGTGCGGCGGAGCCGATATGACGGAAACGTGTATCTTATGTACCGTAAGGTCGAATCGAGATGGCTGTGTGCCGTCGTGCGGTTCAAGGTAGGAACGGGCTTCCTTATCACCGCCTATCCTACTGACGCGGTCAAGGCTGGAGAGAGCATATGGAAAAGCTCAAAGTAATCCACGATGTGGCGGGACACACGCTAACCGTGTGGTTCGACGACCCATCCAAAGAGCACACCTGCGAGGAGACGACCGAGGAAGTGGTCCTCATGAAAGACGTCGACGGCAACCTCATCGGCTTTGAGGTTCTCCACTACCGCACGGCCGAGAGATCCACCGGACTGGCCGTGGAAACCGTCATCTCGACCACCGAGTAGCGCGAACGGAGAAGCATTATCCCTGCTATCGTTCAGGAGGCAATGACCACGCTACGGTATACCTGTGAGGGCTGAATTCGTAGCCGCCCGTGACCACACCGAGTACCTGCCCTGTCTGCGAGTCTATTACCGGGCCTCCGCTGAAACCAGGTCCAGATTCTGCGTTCAAGAGGATCAGGCGTGGATCTGATGTACTCTGCAGTACCTTGGCGATAGTTCCTGCCGAGTACTTCAAATGGTAGCGATTATCGGCGAACACGACGCCGATCAGGAAGATGCTGCGCCCCTCCGCGGGAACATTCGATGACACCTTCAGCGCGCTGCAAGTCTCCGTGCCAGACTCGATGCGGTAACAGCCGACGTCATACGTCAGTTCGGTGTCCTTTAGATACTCACCTGTGATACGGTACTCCTTTATCACCACGCGCGCTGTGTTGCCATAGGTCATATGGATCCCCTGGCACTGCAGCTTTCCCAGGAAGCTTCCCTTCAAGTCAACTGGCCTGGCAAGGGCTATCGCGCTCTGTGAAGCGGTGTGGCCTGCGGTCACAATAAGCCCATTCCCAATATGAAACCCTGTCGCCGGCTTCAGTCCTTGGACCTTGACAAATCCCCCAGAAACCGGCTCGCCAACTACGCGCTGAGGAAGAAGACTAACGACAGACGGCACAGCATCCCTAACGCACGGAGGTGCCGTCTCGTCAATACGCCTTGGGTATCCGGGATCTACTGAACTCAGAACGAATAAGAGCAGGATATACATTTCCGCATGCCCATCGACATTACCGTGAGTGTAACAGAGCGGCGACACGAGTCAACATATCATCCTCGCCGGTCAGATGTACCCACACCACCTTGGCTTCTCGCGCGGCCAGGCTGCCACTACTGCCGAGGGTAGCAGGGGTAGGGGTAACTGTTACGTCCAAGCGCCGCTCGCGCTGATCTGATGTCGGAGATCACTCGAAGAGTGAGTAGCGCCAGTACTCACTGACTTGGATGCATATTTCGGCGCGAGTAGGCCATCGGATACGGCGGGGCGCGGCCACTAAA
>CAZPMT010000023.1:25003-55736 GCA_964587655.1 uncultured Nitrospiraceae bacterium | reverse complement strand
CCCAAACGAGGCAACACGACATCGCTTACCGTAGGTGTGAGAAGTCCGGGCTAGGATTCCAGACCGCACCGGAGAACTCGGCCCGATTGGCTCCGTGGCCGCGGCGTCCTCGCCGCGTTTCGGCGGAAACACATTACGTCAGGCGGCTCTTGACGAAAACGCGGCGAGGACGCCGCGGCCACGGAGCCGCACGAATGCCGAAAGGTGTTCGGGTTGCCCTTACATGCGAAATCTGAAGCAAGAATTTTGTCCACTTTTCTCCGCCAATTCGATTAGTATGGTGGAGGGACGAAACCATGCTCGCAATCTTGCAGACTGACCGTTCGATTATCCGCAACGTGCTGCGGGGCCGGACAGACCGGTTCGGCATATTGGTGGACCGGTACGGCCGCTTGGTGTATGCCATCGCGTATGCGTATCTGCGCAACCCGCAGGATGCCGAGGACGTGGTCCAGGAAAGTTACACGCGATTGTACCATGGGTTGGACACGTTCTCCTGGAAGCAAAACATCGGTCCCTGGCTGGCCCAGGTGGCCCGCAATGTGGCCGTTGACCGACTGCGGAAACGGGAGCGCGAGGTGCTCGTGGCGGATCAGCCCCCGGACAGCATCACGCACCTCCCAAACCCGGCGCGGGACGAGATGCGTCAACTGGTCGCCGAGCAACTGGGGCATCTCGACACGGCCGACCGCGAAGTGTTGCTGTTGCACTACTTTCTCGGGAAGAAAGCCCGCGAAATCGCCGCGCTTCTCGATATTCAGCCGGCTGCGGCCGCCAAACGCCTGCAGCGGGCTCGCGACGAACTGGGCCGCCGCCTGGTCGACGTGCTGAAAGAGGACTTGATTGAAGACCGGGCCGAACCGGCGCGCCGCCGCCGGATCATGGCGGCCATCGCCGTCACCGCGATTCCCTGGAAACCCTCCGCTGCCGCCGCCGCCGCCGTCTCAGTCATCACAGGCGCAAGCGCGACGAAAAGTCTCCTCATCGTTGCCGCCACGATAGCGGTCGTGCTTGCCGGGCTGTTTGTGGGTTTGAGACTGTGGTTTCCGGGACTGCATTCTCTGCCGCGGCCGATTCAGACGACGAGCGAATACGTTGCGAATGTTCCACCGACGCCTTCAGGCGCAACCACGGCAACAGCCAACGATGCCGCGAAGGCAAACACTGAACCGGCGCCCGCTTCAGAACCGGACGCGACTGCGGCGGCTGAACATGGGGCGGGCAGGCCAATATCGGGAATCGTGGTCACTGAACAGGGACAACCGGTACCGAGCGCGAAAGTCACGGTCGACAATTTCGCCATCGCAAGACGCCACAAGCGCGCATCAAAGAACGACATTACGATAGAACCGCCCACGCCGCTCGCGTTCTCAACGGTAGCGGGCCAGGACGGCACGTTCTCGTTCGCCTCCTTCCCGTTCATACTCGACAAAAGCTACAACAGAATAGACGTCTCCGCTGAAGCCGGCGCCCTGAGCGGCGAAACCTCTTTTTACTGCACGCCTGATCTGATCGATGAGTTCATCCAAATCACGGTCCGCCGGGAGGCGGTGCTGGCCGGCATTGTGACGGATATCGCCGGGATCCCTGTCGAAGACGCGCTGCTATTCCCGAAAGACGTGCGCGAGACCGACGCGGAGGTGCCCGTGTGGCCCTCCCCATGCTGGACAGAGCCGGATGGCACATTTGTCATCAAACACGTGATGCGGGGCGAATTCAACTTCGAGGTCGCGGCCAGTGGGTACGCTTGCATCTCTACAGATTGGTTTCCGTCCGGCAAAACGGACATTGTCATCAAACTCGGAGGCCGCAATTCCATTTCCGGCCGGGTAACCGAGAATGCCACGGGGATACCCGTGGTGGACGGAAACGTCCGGGCCTCTTGGGAGGGATCATACGGTCGCACCCGCACGGATGCCGAAGGAAAGTTCACCATAGAGGGATTGACGCCGGGGAAAGTGGAAGTGAAGTTCGTGACCCGGGGAAATCCTCCGTGCCCCTATATCATGCCCGAACCCGTTGTCGTCACCGTCGTCGAAGGGCGTCCCGTAACCGGCCTCGACATCAAGGTCTTTCGCGGCGCGGTCCTCAGCGGACAGGTGTCGGACGCGGCCTCGGGTGCGCCATTGCAGGACGCCCTTATCAACGTAAAGACCTCGCAGGTTTCATCTGACAATCCGTTTCCGCACCAGATGGTCAAGACGAATGCCGACGGACATTACGATGCGCCGGGGTTGCCGCCGGGAGATTTGGAACTTGTGGCTCAGGCCAAGGACTACGCGGAGAAGTTCGTAAAGGTCCACATCGGAGACTATGGTCAAACGCAACGAGTCGACGTGAGAATGGAATTGATGCCGGCGGTGAACGGTTCCGTCGTCGCCACTACGGGCGCGCCCGCGGCGGGCGCGAGCGTTGTGGCTGTGTATTCCGCCGACAATACCGGGCCGTGGCCGGACCCGGCCATCACCGATGCTGCGGGGAATTTCCGGTTGAATCTGCCCAAGAACGTATCCGTGCGGCTGCAAGCATGGAGGCAAGGCGCGGTCAGCCCGGTGAGCAAGGCGGTAACGCCCGGAGCAAAAGACGTGGTGTTACGTCTGGCCGACGGCGGCATTATTGAAGGCACGGTGGTTGATGCCGCGGGGGCTATGGTGGGGGGCGCGCGCGTATCCATCATGCCCGTGGACGAAGAGGCACAGGAGATTCTGCGTTTTGCGTTCACGTACGACAACCGGGAGAACAAGCAGTCGAGGACGCTTCAAGATGGGCCGGGCGCGACCTATTCGACCAATGGCGGGTTCTTCCGGAGCGGCCTGCTTCAAGCAGGCTACTACGACCTGAACGTGATGCTGGCGGGACGGCCCATGGGAAGCATGCGGGTGCTGGTTCGGGCAGGGCAGACGTTGCAGACGCGCTTGCAGATAGACTCTGGCGATTCCGGCGCCATCGAGGGCCGCGTGACAGCCAACGGACTCCCTAGAGGAGGGTTGACGCTCATTGCGCACGCGCAGGATCAATGGGGAAATTCCGCGACGACGGACGATGACGGCCGCTATAGGATCTACCCGACGCCTACCGGTTCCGTCACTGTCACGCTCCAAATGCAGAAAACCCTGCGGGAGCAGACGGTAGACGTTACACCGGGTGAAACCGCAACGGCGGATTTTGACATAGGCGCGGCCGATACCGTTGTGGAAGGCATTGTGCGGATGAACGGGCAACCGCTCCCGCAGGCGGCCGTCAGCCTGTTCGCCGCGAATGGCGAGGAATCGCAAAGCCGCGTTACATTGTCCACCGATGCGGAAGGGTTGTTCCGCACACAGAACTTGGCGGAAGGCGTCTACCAATGCGAGGTCGTGGCGCTCCCGCGCGTGATGTCCCGGCCCGAATTCGTGTTGCGCGAAACGCGCGAGATTTCGGTCACGGATGGCAATGCGACCCGGGTGGAGTTTGATTTTGCCGGGGCCGCCATCGAAGGTAGGGTCAGCGGGGTCCGCAAAGACGAATACGCGCACGCGTGGCTGCTGATGGGCGACGCGGAGGCTCCCGAGATATCGCCGGCCGTGATCGCGATGCTGGACCAGAAAACCATCGCCGGGGCATCCCCTTCGCGTGATGGTGTGGTCCAGTTCTTCGGGCTCGCCCCCGGCCCCTATATCGTGGCCGTGGTCGCCCTTCCCAGGGATAACCAGGATAGCGAAACGGCCCTGCTGCAAAGCGCGTTGGCCGGCCGCTACGCCGCGGTACAGGTCGATGCGCCTGCGGGCGAAGTCGTGCACGTGGATCTCTCACTGCCGCAGTAGTTTGCCCGCGCGTATTAGGTGATCTTGCAATAGCTTGCTGTAATGTGCAAGGGATTTGTTCGAGCACCTCTTTTCGGGCAGCCTACCCCGTCCTGCACTCTCGATCCTCCTGGGCTTGTTGGCCGTGCCGCTGAGTACTACAATGTGGACGGCCCTCAACACCTGCTGTCGTGAAAATGCCGATGCATTGTCGCCGCTGCACAGTTCACGTGCTTGTACAGCGCCGGGAATGTCATGCTTGTGCTTACGCTGCTTATGGCCGGTTGCTTCGTTGCATTGTGAGACAGCAGCGCAACAAGGGTTGGTGAATCGTTCGGAATCAGACGGAGTTGTGAAAAAGCGGTTGCATGAAGACTCTTTGGAAGTGGATACACTCCGGCCGCGCGCAGGCGTTCTTCTCGGGTAGGAACTTCCCGTGGGTGCTTGCGGCGCTGGCCATCGCGCTCACCTTGCCGTCGGTTTGGTCGGGCTATCATCAGGACGATCACTGGATCCGGGAGCGTTTCCAGGGGTTTGTCCATTTGCCGGGAGTCAAGGGCGGAGCGCTGGACACGTGCGTGTTTGGCGACGGCGATCCCGAACAGAACCGGGCGCGAATGGAACTGGGTTTTGCGCCGTGGTGGACGCCGCCGGACTGGAAGATCGCGTTCTGGCGGCCGCTGTGCAGCTTGACACACTGGATGGACTGGCGGTTATTCGGCGACCGCGCCTGGGTGATGCACTTGCACAATCTGCTCTGGTACGGTCTTCTCGTTTTCGTCTTGACGCTGCTGTATCGGCGTCTGTTGATTCCCGCGTGGGTCGCCGGCCTCGCCGGTCTGATGTATCTGCTGGACGCAGCGCATGCGATCCCTGTCGGTTGGATAGCCACGCGAAACGCGCCGCTTTCGAGTTTCTTTGTGGTGCTTGTCCTTTACCTCCACGATCGGTGGAGGCGCGACGGGGGAGCGCCCGCCATGACTGCGGCGTGGATAGCCCTTGTGCTGGGCCTACTGAGTTCAGAAGCCACAACCGCCGCGGGCGCGTACCTGGCGGCCTATGCGCTGTTCGTGGATCGGGCGGGCCGGCTTAAGGGTGTCGTTGCGCTTCTTCCATATCTCGTCATTGTCGTTGTCTGGCGTCTCGCCTACCATCACCTCGACTACGGCGTGGCCGCCACCACGCTCTACACGGATCCGATCGAACAGCCGGGCCGGTTCATGGCCCATATATTGCTGTTCCTGCCCGTCATGCTCTTTGGGCAGTTGGCGGCTTCCGAACCGGCTATCTGGAATTTCCTGCCATCCCCATTCATGGAGATTGGACTGGCGATCTCGGTGGCGTTCGTGCTGTTCGTGGCCTGGATGCTGTGGCCGTTGCTCAAACGCGACAAGGTCGCGCGATTCTGGGCATTGGGCATGGTGCTGTCCACGCTGTTGGTCTGCACGGCGATACCCCAGGGCCGCGAGTTGATGAACCCCGGAATTGGAGGTATGGCGCTCGTCGCGCAATTCCTGGGCTGGCGCTTATCCGAAGATCACGGGCGCGCTGAGACAAGGGTATATCAGGTAATGGCTCGCGTACTCGTGGGCCTATGGCTGTTCCTGCACGTTGCTGTCTCGGCCGTATTTCTGCCCATGCAAAGCGCCAACGCCATCCGCGACGCCGAGGGATTCGAGCGCGCCCTGAACGACAGCGCGGGCCTTGATGCAGAAATCGCGAACCAGACATTGCTGATTGTGAACACCCCAGCAGACCTCTTAACCCATGTCTTGCCGCACCAACGCGCGGCGGCAGGATTGCCCCTGCCGAAACACACCTACTGCCTATGCGCCGGTGTTGACTCGTTGGAGATCGAACGCCGCGACGAGCGCACGCTGACGTTTCGACCGGACAATACGTTTCTGGCGACGCCGCGCAGCGCGATGTTCTGCGATCCAGAGACCCATCCCATGCATGTGGGTCAGATCATTCGCCTGACCGGTCTCGAGATCGAAGTGACTCAAGTTACGCCGGACGGCCGGCCAAGCGAATTCGTCCTTAGGTTCGACGGCCCTTTGGAATCCATGACGTACCGCTGGGTGGTGTTCAAGGACATGGCCTACGTTCCCTTTACGCCGCCTGCCGTTGGCCAGAAGCTCCAGAACGCCGGACCGACCATCAGGGATATCGTGGATCAGTGGTTCCGCGGCAAAGGCGAGCAAAATGTTCAGAATCAGACGAAACGGTGAAAGACCAACTGCATGAAGACTCTTTCGAAGTGGATGCAGTCCGGTGAGGGGCAGGCGTTCTTCTCAGGTAGGGGCTTCCCATGGGTGCTTGCGGCGCTGGCCATCGCGTTCACCTTGCCGTCGGTTTGGGCGGGCTACTATCAGGACGATCATTGGATCCGGGAGCGCTTCCAGGGGTTCGTCCATTTGCCGGGAATCACCGGCGGACCACTGGATACGTGCGTGTTTGGCGACGGCGATCCCGAACAGAACCGGGCGCGAATGGAGCTAGGCCTCGTGCCGTGGTGGACGCCGCCCGACTGGAAGATCGCGTTCTGGCGGCCGCTGTGCAGCTTGACACATTGGCTGGATTGGCAGTTGTTCGGCGACCGCGCCTGGGTGATGCACTTGCACAATCTGCTCTGGTACGGTCTTCTCGTTTTCGTCTTGACGCTGCTGTATCGGCGTCTGCTAATCCCCGCGTGGGTTGCCGGCCTCGCCGGTCTGATGTATCTGCTGGACGCGGCGCACGCGCTTCCTGTCGGCTGGATAGCCACGAGGAACGCGCCACTTTCGAGTTTCTTCGTGGTGCTTGTCCTTTACCTCCATGATCGGTGGAGGCGCGATGGGTGGGCGCCCGGCATGGTTGCGGCGTGGATAGTCCTTGCGCTGGGCCTGCTGGGTTCAGAAGCCACGACTGCCGCGGGCGCGTACCTGGCGGCCTATGCGCTCTTCGTGGATCGGAAAGGCTGGCTTAAGGGTGTCGCCGCGCTTCTTCCGTATCTCGTCATTGTCGTTGTCTGGCGTCTCGCTTACCATCACCTCGGCTACGGTGTGGCCGCCACTATGCACTACACGGACCCGATCGAACAGCCGGGCCGGTTCATAGCCCATATACTGCTGTTCCTGCCCGTCATGCTATTTGGGCAGTTGGCGGCTTCCGATCCGGTCATCTGGAGTTTCATGCCATCCCCGTTCATGGAAATAGGACTGGCGATCGCAGCGGCTTTCGTGCTGTTCGTGGCCTGGATGCTGTGGCCGTTGCTCAAACGCGACAAGATAGCGCGATTCTGGGCATTGGGCATGGTGCTGTCGACGCTGCTTGCCTGCACGGCGTTCCCCCAGGGCCGCGAGTTGATGAACCCCGGAATTGGAGGTATGGCGCTCGTCGCGCAATTCCTGGGCTGGCGCTTATCCGAAGATCACGGGCGCGCTGAGACAAGGGTATATCAGGTAATGGCTCGCGTACTCGTGGGCCTATGGCTGTTCCTGCACGTTGCTGTCTCGGCCGTATTTCTGCCCATGCAAAGCGCCAACGCCATCCGCGACGCCGAGGGATTCGAGCGCGCCCTGAACGACAGCGCGGGCCTTGATCCAGAAATCGCGAACCAGACATTGCTGATCGTCAACTCGCCAGCGGACGCCCTTGCACATGACTTGCCGGGCCAACGCGCGGCGGGAGGATTGCCCCTGCCGAAACACGCCTACTGTCTATGCGCGGGTGTCAACTCGTTGGAGATCGAACGCCGCAGTGAGCGCACGCTGACGTTTCGACCGGACGATACGTTTCTGGCGACGATGCGCGGCGCTATGTTCTGCGATCCACAAACCCATCCCATGCATGCGGGTCAGATCATCCGCCTGACCGGTATCGAGATTGAAGTGACGCAAGTCACGCCGGACGGCCGCCCGTCCGAATTCGTCCTTAGGTTCGACGGCCCCATGGAATCTATGACGTACCGCTGGGTGGTGCTAAAGGACATGACCTACGTTCCCTTCACGCTGCCTGCCGTCGGCCAGAAGCTCCGGATCACCGGACCGACCCTCATGGAGTTCGTGGATAAGTGGTTCCGCGGCAAAGAGGAGCCATAAACAGCACCCCAGCGAAACCGCCGCCTTGGCGAGAGCCGGGGTTCTTAGATGTGCGCCCTGTAGGGGTCAGACGGCCCTGCAAGGGCGTTTCTCATTTCCCTCTCGAATTCACCTCTCAGCGTTCTCCTGTCGTTTCCTTCTTCGATTTCTTGCGCTTGGCTCCTGTCTTGAGGTATGCTTCATTGTCATGATGCGTGACCGCCGACTCGGTGTCGAGTCGGCGGTTTGCCGTGTCGATGCTTCCAAGGAGATAAGTAATGAACAAGAAAGCGATTGGCGCGCTATTCGCCGTCCTGGCCATCGTCGTCGTATGCGGCTGCGGACAGAGTACGCCGCCCCCGGCCTCGAAGTCCGCTGACAAGGCATCCCAAGTTCCCGTGACCCCCGTTACGGTTGTGGACGCGAAGAAAGGCGCCGAACCCGCGCCGGCCGTGCCCGCGCCCGCACCCGCCTGGAGTGAGACAAAGCCGGCAATCGAGGAACCGAAGGAAGAGCCGTTGCCAGAGGTATTAGCGAAGGTGGGCGATGATACGATAACGGCCAAGGATTTTGAACGAAAGCTGGGGCTTGCGAAAAAGATGAGCATGGCGGGAGGGGCGATGGGCAGTCCCACCATCGAGCAGAAACGCCAATTGCTGCAGAACATGATCCGCGAGAAGACGGTCTTGGCCCTTGCCAAGAACCAGGGAATTACCGTTACGGAAGAGGAAGTTCAGAAGGAAGTCGAGAATGCGAAGAGCAAGCTTCCCCCTGAACAGTTTCAGAAGCGTATGGCCGATCAGGGGATTACCGAGGAGGAGTTGCCGAACTTAGTTCGGCAGAGCCTGGTCACGCGAAAGTTCGCCGAAAGCAAGACCAAGGACTTGCAGGCCACGGACGAGGAACTCGCGGCCGAGTTCGAGCGTATGAAGTCGGCGGGCAAAGCGGACCGGAAGGATGAGACGACGGACGTCGCGCATATCCTGATCAAGGTTGAGGAAGGGGCCGATGAGGCGGCATGGAACGCGGCGAAGGAAAAGATCGACGCCGCGCGCACGCGTATCACGGGTGGCCAAAAGTTCGAGGACGTGGCCAAAGAGGTCTCGGAAGATCCCGGCTCGAAGGAGAAGGGGGGACTCTATACTGACGTGCCCAAGGGCAGGATGGTTCCCGAATTTGATGAGAAGATAGCCTCGACCCCCGTGGGCCAGGTCAGTGAACCGTTCAAGACCAAGTATGGCTGGCACATTCTGACGGTCGTCGCCAAGCACGCTCCGGGACCGATGACTCTGGATGACGTCAAATCGAGTCTCTCCGAACGGATCATCAGAACGAAGCGTTCTCAAGTCATGATGACATTGATGCAGGAAGCGGAGGCAGGCGTCAAGACGGAGATCCTGTATGCACCGTTTGCCGCGTCGGCCACGCCTCCGATGCCTCCGATGCATCCTCCGATGCCTCCGATGCATCCTCCGATGCCTGGAGCGGCGCCGGCTCCGTCCAGTGCTACTCCGCCGCCCGCGCCCGAGGCTTCTCCTGCGCCGGTCGCACCGCCCGCGGCTCCTCCTGCGCCACCTGCGCCCGATGGTGGGGAGAAGAAATAGCCGGGATTCCGTTTGCAGCCTATTGTCCAGTAAGGGGCGCGGAAATGCGCCCCTTTCTTCTTGGTGATGCGCTACTAGGGGAGTTTGAGGCATGAGCGTGGCGAAGCCCATTGACGTAACGATTGTCGGCGGGGGAATGATCACAAACGACCTTCTTCTCCCGTCTGTCTATCACTTGCAGCGGACCGGGGTGGTGGGGAGTATCGCCGTGTGTGCGCTGAATACGCCGCCGTTGAGGTCGCTCAAGGAAAGCGCCGATCTTCGCACTGCATTTCCTGGGCAGGATTTCGCGGCATACCCCGGCCTGGACAATCCGGCCGACGCGATCTTTCCGGACTTGTATAAAGAGGTGCTGGCGGGAATGAAGCCGCATCAAGCCGTGGTTGTGGCGATGCCGGACCCAATGCACCACGCCGTCGTCATGGAGGCGTTCAGGAATGACCAGCACGTCCTTTGCGTGAAGCCGCTGGTTCTGAAATATGAGCAGGCGGTCGAAATCGAGCGCCTGGGGAAAGAGAAGGGCCTCTTCTGCGGCGTCGAATACCACAAGCGGTTCGACACGCGCGCGCTCATGGCGAAACGTCACTACGAGGAGGGAGACTTCGGGACGTTCATCATGGGCGAGGCCAAGATGATCGAGCCTTATTACTATCGCCATTCGAACTTCCAGAATTGGTTCACGTGCGACAAGACCGATCCTTTTGTTTACGTCGGCTGTCACTATGTCGACCTTGTCTGTTTCATCACCGGGCTGAAGCCGGTCACGGTTTCCGTGAGCGGCGTCAAGGGCCGTTTCCCGAACGGCAACGAGGGTTACCTGTGGGCGAATGGCCGGGTGATCTTCGAGAACGGGGCGATTCTCTCGGTGACCGATGGTCTCGGTTATCCCGACGACGGCGCGGGCAGCAACGAGCAATGCCTCAGCATGTTCTTCGAGGGCGACGACAGATCGGGCGCCCTGAAACACGACGACCAGTTCCGCGGCGTCTGCCACTCGTATCTCTATGGCATCGGTTGTGCGGATTCCGTCTTCAATTTCGTGAGTCCGGACTTCTATCAGCTCGTGCCGTGGGAAGGTCCGGGGCTCAAGCCCGTGGGATATGGGTTCGCGTCGGTGGCGGCGTCGATCACTTCGATACAGCGAATCGGCGCCGAAACCGAAGGGATGGGCGAGACGGAGGCGTTGGAGCGGCGCCGGGCTATTATCCGCGAAGTGGACAGGAAGGGGCTGATCGCGACGCCGGCCAATTCGTCCGTGAATGAGTTGGTGATGGAAGCCGCGCGCACGTCCATACTGCGCGACGGCGACCTCGTGGACATCGTATACGGCGATCATCCGCACGTCGAAGCGCGGCATCGCTGATCGCAGACTGTCCAGTCTGCGCCACGTGTGTATAGCCACCGCATTGAAACCCGAACGGATGCATTTTCGTGCGAATCGGAAGAGTCGAGATAGACAGGCCGTTGGCGCTTGCGCCTATGGAGGACGTATCGGACTATCCCTTCCGGATGATCTGCAAGGGCTACGGCGCGGACCTCCTCTACACGGAGTTCGCAAACTGCGAAGCGCTCGTACGGGACGTCAAGAGGACCCTTGGGAAGATCTATGTCACGGACGAGGAACGTCCGATCGGCGTGCAGATCTACGGCAGCCTCGAGTCATCGATGGAGCGCGCGGCCGCCGTTGCCGAGGCGGCGCAGCCCGATTTCATCGACATCAACTGTGGTTGTTGGGTGAAGAAGATCGCGAACCGCGGCGACGGCGCCGGCCTTCTCCGGGATCTCAAGAAGTTCGAGTCGGTCGTCCGCGCCGTGGTTGGCGGCACGCGGCTTCCCGTTACGGTCAAGACGCGGCTAGGATGGGACCAGGACAGCATCTGCATTCTCGATGTCGCGCGCATGGTCGAGCAGAACGGGGTACAGGCCCTGGCCGTGCATTGCCGGACGCGAGTGCAAGGATACTCGGGGGCCGCGGACTGGTCGTGGCTCGAAAAGGTGAAGCGTGTGATCTCGATCCCGCTCATCGGCAACGGCGACGTCAATACGCCGGAAGACGTGAAGCGGATGTTCGAGACGGGTTGCGACGGCGTGATGATCGGGCGCGGGGCCATTCACAGTCCGTGGCTGTTCCAGCAGGCGAAGCATTACCTGGCCACGGGTGAGCCGCTTCCGGATCCCCCGCTGGCCGAGCGCATGAGCGCCTGCATTCGACATCTGCTGGCCGCGGTCGAGCATAAGGGCGAGCGGCGCGCAGTGCTCGAGCACCGAAAGCACTACGCCGGTTATTTGAGAGGCGTGCGCAATATCGCGAGGCTTCGGGCCGAGCTGATGTTGTATAATGAGGCCGGGCCCATCGTCGAACGGTTGACCCGGTTCCTCGCGGAATGCGAGGAAGAGGCTGAAGGCTGTGCTTGAATCATTGAACAAAGAAGTGTGCGAGGCCAACCTCGAATTGGTGCGGAAGGGTCTGGTGTTGATGACGTGGGGCAACGCCAGCGGGATAGATCGCGGCCAGGGGTTGGTCGTGATCAAGCCGAGCGGTGTGGAATACGATGTCATGCGGCCGGAGCATATGGTTGTGGTGGATCTGGAGGGGCGCGCGGTCGAGGGCGAGTACAAGCCTTCCGTGGACACGCCCACGCACCTGGTTCTTTACAAAGCGTGGCCGGAGATCGGCGGCGTTGTCCACACGCACTCGCATTACGCCACGTGCTGGGCTCAGGCCTGCCGTCCGATCCCATGTTTCGGCACCACCCACGCGGATTTTGCCCACGGAGAGATCCCCGTGACGGACTCGTTGACGCCGGAGGAGGTGGCCCATGACTACGAACGCAACATCGGCGAGGTGATTGCGCGATGCTACGCCCGAGGTCTGAATCCGATGCATTTTCCCGGCGTCCTGGCGGCGAACCATGGCCCGTTCGCGTGGGGGGCGAGTGTGGCCGCGGCTGCGGAAAACGCCGTCATACTCGAGGAGTTGGCGCGGATGGCGTTGAACACCGTCGCTCTGTCGCCGCAACAGCAGGCGATCCCTCAATACCTGCTCGACAAGCACTTCCTGCGCAAGCACGGAAGCGACGCGTACTACGGGCAGCCCAAGAGCTGATCTGCAAGGGGAAAAGGGGATGTCTTTGGGTACAGAAATGTGCAGGGGGCGTTGACCTTGGACAGTTTTGTTCAGTCGAGAAGATCGGACTTCGCTGCAATTCACGCATATCCTCTTGGAAAGCTTATCCTTCCCGCGCCAGAGAGATTGGCACGCCTGTTGCTTCGTTACGCACGGATTCGTTGTCGCCGAGTATCAGCATAAGGACGAACCGATGCGACCCAATATAAGGACCAAGTCACTGTTTCGGATGGTGTATCTCAGGCTCTTGCACCGCTACCGTCTTCACTGCAAGGTGATGATACCAATCCTGATGGTAGGTGGGACCGTGTTCTACGCGACCACATGGGTCTTGAGAGCGGCGTAAGTCCGCGTCAGCGCTGGAAGGCGCTGGCGATCAGGACTTGCCGTGCTCCTTTTCAGCCAGGGCTGCGTCCGCGGTCTCGAGGCGCTCGCTCAGGATGTGAATCACGTTCAGCAACAGCCGCACGGCAATTTGCTTTTCCAAGATACTGTTGATCTGCATTTCGTCGAGGGTGAACAAGGTCGTGTCGGCCAGTGCCGCGGCGGTCGCGCAACGTGGGGTGTGGTTGAGAACGGCCATCTCCCCGAAAGCATCGCCCACCTTACAACGGGCAATGAGTTTGCCTTTCATGTAGATCCCGATTTGGCCGCTCAGCACAATGAATAGATTGCTGCCAAGCATTCCCTCGTGAAAGATCGTCTGGCCCTGCTGGAAGTAGACAACCTTTCCATGATGCAGGATGTCATAGACATCTTCCGGCTTCATTCCTTTGAAGATGCGAACCTTTCTTGCGTATTGTTCGTACTTATCGTCGCCGCTCATAGACCCGCTCCTCTCGGTGGACCGGGCAATCCGGTACCTTGCCCTCGCATATCTTATAGCATTTTTTCCAGAGTATCGCCAGTGCCCCGTGTTTGCGGGGTTTGGGGAATGAGACCTGGCCCGGCGTGACCAGGGCATATCTTCCCCGGCGCCAGCAGTGACGGGTTCTCCGAACCCGTCCCCTGAAGCTTGCACATCCAGTAGAACGGGTTTTCCGAGCCGTTTGTACATCTAGGCCTGAAAGGCCACGACATGAAAGCCCAGGGCAACGCCCTGGGAACAAAGGCGACGGAGAGCGAGAAGCCCTGAAAGGGCGTAACGAGGAGTGTATTCGCAAATCATTGTTATTATTGATTTTAGATATCGATACGGGCCAGTTTGTCAACGTTATTGACACCCTGAACGTATGAAGAAACGGCAGGGCTCTTTCGGCAAAAAGATCATTTTTGTCAAGAGATAAGCATAAAGCCTTGACGTTTAGGCAGAAACTGTATAAAATACCGCGTCACGAGACGGGAGCGTATGGCGTGGTGGCGCCATTCCTCGAGTCAAGCCTAGCATTCGCGTAGGTGGTAGACGCCGTTGCCGCCAAGGTCTTCATGCAACTGATGATGGCCGAGCAGGGATAGATAATGCCGAGCACTCCCCTTCGGCCACAGGAGAACAGAATGAGCCTACGGATAGCGTCAAGCCTATGGGTTTTTTCCTCTGGGGCGGACCAGCTCAGCCCAGAAGGCTTCCGCGAGATGCCGAGGGTGCAGGAACGTCTTGCGTCTGCGGCGAAGATCAAAGGGATCAAGGCGGTGGAAATCGCTCAAACCGACATTTCCGCCGAGTTCCCTATACGCGAGATGAAGCGTCTTCTTAAGGAGTACGGCCTTGTCTGCTGCGGCGTGTCGGCGAATTTCGCCCATGATCGGCGTTTCGGACTGGGGGCCTTCGGTCATCAACACCCGAAGACGCGGAATGCGGCCATCGAAGAGGGAAGGCGCGCGACGGATATCGCGCGGCAATTGGGATCGACGGATATTACGTTGCGACTTTATACCGATGGTTTCGAGTATCCGTTTCACATCGACTACACAACCCATTGGAACACAGTGATTTCCTCCATCAAGACCATCGCGAAGTATGCTTCTCCGGACATCAATGTCGCGATAGCGTACAAGACGCGGGAGCCCCGCAAGTACCTTACGGTCTCTTCCGTGGGCAAGGCGCTGTCTCTGTGTCAGGAAATCGCCATGAAGAACGTGGGGGTGGCGCTGAACTTCTCGCACGCGCTCATGGCCGGCGAGAACCCGGCGGAATCCATCGCGTTCCTGACGCGCGCCAACAAGCTCTTCCAGGTGTATTTCAGCGATTGTTACCGTTTCTGGGACGACATGCTGATCCCGGGAAGCGTGAACATGTGGGAGCTGTTGGAGGCCCTGCTCTATCTCAAGCTTTCGCGGTACAAGAATCCGATCATCATCGACATGTCCCCGCAACGGATCGACGCGTGTCATGCGTGCCAGATCGCCGTCGGTAACCTATCCATCTTCTGGAAGAAGCTCGAAAAGATGGATGCGGCGGAATTGCGCAAAGCACAGCGCACACTGGATGCCGTCGAGAGCCAGAAGATCATCCGCCGCGTAATGCTGCAAGGGTAGTGCTGAGCAAGTCGACACAGGCAAATTGTGGCTCTTCCATTCTTGCGTATTTCCTTGGCGTCCAAATCCTCGCTTTCGTGCTCGTGCTCGTCATCGTAATCGTAATCGAAGGAACGCATTCCCGATTTGTGCCCGCGACCGATCATCGTTTACTCTCTTACTCGAATCGATGGATCGACGCCTGTTGCCTGATGCGGCGGCGGCCGGGCGGGTCTGATCTTGTACGGGAGTTGTCTATCGGATGTCCAAGCGAAATCCAGGAATTGTGGTTGCCGCTCTTGCGTTGATCGTTTGCCTTCCCGTGTTGCCATGCTTCGCGGCCGGCGTTTCCGAAGGGCGTGCGGCGATGGCGCAGTTCGACGCCGAGTTGAAGATTGCGCTTGACGCCCATGCGCAGAATGATGGCGCGGCGTTCGATCAACATCAGAAGAAGGCGCAGGAATATCTGAAACAGGCCCGTGATCTTTATGACAAGGCCGGAGCCGCCGCTTCGGATGACGTCGAGATCCTGCGCGAGTATGGCGCGGTGCTCACGAAATGCGGCGACTATGATCTCGCGGCGGAAGCGTTGCGTCGGGCGACGGGGCTTGCGCCTGGCGACGCCGGGTTGTGGCGGGAGTTGGGACGCGCGCTGGGTTTGATGGGACATGGCTGGGCGCGTGAGGCCGTGCAGGCCCTGCAGAAATCGATTGAGATCGAGTCGAGCGGCACCGAAGCGGCGGGCGCTTACGCCGGTCTGGGGCGGGTCTACCGGCAAGAGGGGTTGTATGACCTCGCACGCGAGAGTTTTGAAAAGGCGTTGGGATTGGATCCGAACTGTCTGCCGGCGAAGTTGGGCCGGATCGGATCGAAGGTGCATGAAGGGGCGGTCCGCGATGCCGCTGATGAACTCGATAGACTGGGTGCGCTGCCGCCGGACTATGCGGCGCAGCTTCCGAATCTGCTCTCCGAATCCGTGACGCGTTTCCGGGAGTCGCGCCGCTGGTTCGCCGATACGGCGGAGAACCACATCGCCTACGCGAAGATTCTGTTCCGCGTCGGGCGGATGGCGGATGCGCTCGAAGCAGCGGAACGCTCGGCGAAACTCGGTCCCGGCGATTATGCCGCGTGGAACTTCATCGGCGACTTGAGTTTTCAGTTGAACCGGCGCGACCGGGCGCGTGAGGCCTACACGCGTTCGCTCGAGTTGAAACCCGATCAGCTCATGACCAAGGAGCGCTTGCAGTCGCTGGACCAACAGAGTCCCGCGGCCCAGCCGGTGAAGTAAACGTGGTTGCGTGGCAGCGGCGTCCTCGCCGCTGGTATCTTGCCGAGAAAAGCGACGAGGACGTCGCTTCCACAGTTGCTGCGATACATGCAGACAGAGAACAGAAGTACAGTGTCATTGCGAGCGAAGCGAAGCAATCTCCGGCATTCATCGCAGGCACAATGCCACTGCGGGTTTTGGAGATTGCTTCGCTTCGCTCGCAATGACACTGTGAGAGGCGGGGGGGAGTTGTTGGTAGTCGCTTTCCTGCTTGAATCTTGCCTGTTGCCTGCGGATACTTGTGAAGGGAAGCAGTTTTCTTTCGATGAAGACGGGGCACATTATCAGGGCTTGGTTCTTCTTGCCTGGAGGAGATCTCGATGGGACGTAAGTACACGGTGACGCGGCGGGGCTTCTTGAAGGGCATGGCGTCGTGCGTCGGAGGCTTCACGATCGTGCCGCGGTTTGTTCTTGGCGGCGCGGGCTTCAAACCGCCGAGCGAGCA
The DNA here is from genome assembly GCA_964587655.1 of uncultured Nitrospiraceae bacterium. Taxonomy (GTDB): domain Bacteria; phylum Hydrogenedentota; class Hydrogenedentia; order Hydrogenedentales; family SLHB01; genus CAZPMT01. The sequence continues at coordinate 38,936 of CAZPMT010000023.1, read as the reverse complement.
ACTCACGAAGGCCGTGATCGGAGTGGGGGGGATGGGCACGGGCCACCTCGGCTATCCCGGTGCGCGCCTTCTTGCCGTATGCGACGTGGATGAGCAGCACTTGAAACAAGCCGTCGAGAAGGGCGGCGAGGGCGTGAAGGGATACAAGGATTTCCGCGAAGTGCTCGATCGGAATGATATCGACATCGTGCATATCGCCACGCCGCCGCACTGGCACGGGTTGATATCCATCGCGGCGGCGGAAGCGGGCAAGGATATCTGGTGCGAGAAGCCCATGACGCGAACGATCGGCGAGGGCGAGAAGGTCGTCGACGCGGTGCAGCGGAACGGGCGCATTTTCCGCATCAACACGTGGTTCCGATTCCGCGACAACTTCTACGGTTTCGGCACGACGGTGGCGCCGATCAAGAAACTCGTGGACAGCGGCATGCTTGGGTGGCCGCTGAAAGTCACTATCGGTGAGACGACGGGATTCGGCTGGAAGTTCTACTGGAGCGGTCGAACCGATCTGGTTCCGGAACCGGTCCCGAGCAATCTGGATTACGATCTCTGGCTCGGCCCGGCGCCATGCAAGCCCTATCACCCGCACCGCGTGCACGTGACGTTTCGCGGGTACTGGGATTACGACGGCGGCGGCCTGGGCGATATGGGACAGCACTACATCGACCCGGTTCAGTACCTGCTGGGGAAGGACAACGACAGCCCGATCGAGATCGAAATCGATGCGCCGCAGCAGCACCCTGACGCGGTGAGTTCGTGGCGTCGCATTACCATGAGATATGCGGACGGATGCGAGATCATCCTGGACGGAGAAGGGAAAGACGCCGGGGCGGCTTACATTGAAGGTCCGAAGGGGAAACTCTATCCGGGTTTCCGATCCGACATCCCGAACTTGAAGGAGAAACTGGATCAGTTCCCGGACCCTGAACCGCAGTTGACTGATTTCGAACAGGCCGTGCGGACGCGGCGTAAGTTCGCGCTCAACGAAGCGAACGCGCATCGCTCGTGCACGCTCGTGAATATGGGGAAGATCGCGGTTCAGTTGGGACGGAACCTACGGTTTGATCCGAAGAAGCAGCGTTTCGTGGATGACGACGAAGCGAATCGTCTTGTCAACCAACCCATGCGCGCGCCGTGGCACGTCTAATCCCGATAGAAAGGAGTTTCCGATGAGACAAGAGACTGTGAATCGTTACAGGGCCGTGTCGCTGACGTTGTGCTTGATCCTGTTTTGCTGCGCGGCGGCGCATGCGGTTTCAACCTCGACGACCGAATTGCTCAACAAGTTTCCTGGACAGAGCGTCGAGGAACGCGACAAGCTCTGCGCGGAGGTAGTGAAACTTGGGCCGGACTTCGTCCTGGATCAGGTCCTCAGCGCTTCGTCTACGCCCGTCTTCGATGCGAAGGTGCAGTTCCTGTTGAGCGGGGTTGCGAACTATGTTTCGCGGCACGGCGCGGATATCGAGCGCAAGGCGTATGCCGGCGCATTGACACGCGCGCTGGCGGATCCCGCAAAGTACCTGAGCGCCTCGGACGAGTCGGCAAGAAATGAGAACGCCGCTCTTCTGATCAGCCTGTTGCAGATGGCCGGCGGTCCGGAATGCGTTGAGGCGTTGAGTTCGTACCTGCGCGATGAACGACTCTGCGATCCCGCGGCGCGGACACTGGTGACGATTGGTGCGCCGAATGCGGGAGAGGCCCTTGCGAAGGCGTTGGATTCCGCCGCGGGACCAAGCCGAGTTGCGATTGTCGAGGCCCTGGGCGAGCTTCGCTGGAAGCCTTGTGCCGGGACGTTCGAGAAGGATGCTTCGAGCGGGGATGCGAATTTGCGCAGGACGGCCCTCTTCGCGTTAGCGAATATCGGCGACACGTCCTCACGCTCCATCCTTGCCAAGGCCGCCGAGGTCGGTGCTCCGAATGAACGTGCGGAGGCAACAGCGCTTTATCTCCGGTACGCTCGATGCCTTGCGGAAACGGGAAAGAAAAAAGAGCGTGAGAGCATCTGCCGCGACCTCATGCGTTCACGGACCGCGCCGGGCGATGCAAATGTCCGGTGCGCTGCGTTGAGCACGTTGGCGGAAGTCGAAGGGAAGCGCGCCGTCACGGATCTCCTGGCCGCGATTGACACGAGCGACAAGGAACTGCGCGGGTGCGCACTCGATCTTGCGCTCAAGATGCCAGGGAAGCGATTCACCGGGAAGTGGGTCGGGAAAATGGGCGCAGTTGATCCGGAAAGGCGCGTCGAGATCCTGACGATGCTCGCCGAACGCGGGGATCAAAGCGCACTCCCGTCGATTGTTTCGGCGTTGAAGGATGACGACAAGGCCGTGCGCGTGGCGGCATTGGACGCGGCGACGCGGCTCGGCGGCGCCAAGGCGTTTTCGGGTATCCTCGCATCCATCGAATCGGCGCGCGATGCCGACGAGACCAAGGCGGTTAAAGAAGCTCTGCTACGCGTCGTTGGCGCGGGGCAGACGAAATCGCTTGCCGACAAACTTCCGCTTGTGTCGCCCGCGGCGAAGAAAGCTTTGCTCGAGATCCTGGCGGCCCGGCGGGCGAAGGGCGAAGTAGAGACGGTTTTCACACAGACGAAAGACGGGGATGAATCCGTTCGTATCGCCGCGCTCGCGGCGTTGGAGAACGTGGCGAGTGAAGGCGACCTTGCGCGCGTCGTTGACTTGTTGCTGAATGCGCAAACCGACGGTGAGAAGTCCGCGGGACAGAAAACGGTTGTTGCCGTTGCGAAACAGATCGAGGAGCCGGAACGGCGCGCCGAAGTCATTCTCGCGCGTTACGCCACATCCGCCGCTGACAAGAAGGTCTTGCTGCTTCCGGCGCTGTCGGGAGTGGGAGGGAAGCGGGCGCTCGGTGTGGTCGTTGGCGAGACGCGCGGTTCGGAGGCGGCGGTTCGCGATGTGGCCGTCCACGCGTTGGCGGAGTGGCCGGACGGAACGGCGATCCCGGAGCTTCTCGCGTTGGCGCGCGCGACGCAGGATGAGACGAATCAAGTGCTGGCGTTGCGCGGCGGCGTCAGGCTTATCGGCGTATCCGACATTGCCTCGGCGGACAAGGTTCGCCTTCTGAAGGAGTCGATGGATCTCGCGAAGCGTCCGGAGGAGCGCACGCTGGTGCTGGGTACATTGGCGGATACTCGATCCATCGAGTCTCTTCGCATGGCCGCCGGGTATCTCGATGATCAGGCGCTACAGAATGAAGCCGCTCTTGCCGCGGCGAAGATTGCCTGTCCTCATGACGACAAGGACAAGGGGCTTGTCGGAGCGGAAGTCGCGGAGGTGTTGAAGAAAGCGGTCGTATTGATCGCCGACGCCGACATGCGGAAGAAAGTCGAAGCGCATCAAGCTTCGATTCTTGTTCCGGATGCCGAGGGTTTCGTTCCCTTGTTCAACGGCAAGGATCTGACGGGCTGGACGGGCGACACGAAGGGTTACGTGGCCGAGAACGGGGCCATCGTGTGCAGGCCCGGCGGGAACCTGTTCACCGAAGGCGAGTACGCCGATTTCGCGTTCAGGTTCGAGTTCAAACTCACGCCGAACGCGAACAACGGCATCGGAATTCGCGCCCCGCTCGATGGCAACGCGGCCTACGCGGGCATGGAGATCCAAGTGCTGGATGATTCCGGCTCAGAATATACGAAGCTGCAACCGTATCAGTATCACGGGTCGATCTACGGCGTCGTGCCGTGCGAGCGTGGCCACCAGAAGCCCGTCGGCGAGTGGAACAGCGAAGAGATCATTGCGCAAGGGCCTCGCATTATAGTGAAACTAAACGGCGCGACGATCGTCGATGCGGACATCGAGAAGGCCAGCGCCGGTGGGACCCTGGACCACAACGCCCATCCGGGACTGAAAAACAAGACAGGGCACATTGGCTTCCTGGGTCACGGATCCATTGTCGAGTTCCGGAACATGCGCATCAAAGAACTGAAGTAGCGCCTACGCCGTTTCGAAATGGGCTCGGAAGCTGCGCTCGAAATCGTCCATGACATGTTCTATGGGCGGGGCGTGGCCGAGAAGGGCTTTCAGCGAGGTCACGGCCTTGTCGGCGATGCCGCAGGGGACGATCAGTTCGAAGTGCGACATGTCGGGATCGACATTGAGCGCGATCCCGTGAGACGTGATCCAGTTGTGGATGCCGATACCGATGGCGGCCACTTTTCCGCCGCTGACCCACACACCCGTGTAACCCTCGACGCGTTCCCCTCTCAAGTCATATGAGGCCAACTGGCGTATCAGCACCTCTTCGAGTGTGCGGAGATACCCGCGGATCGAAGGATTCCAAGAATTGAGATTGAGCACGGGATACGCGACGACCTGGCCCGGCCCGTGATACGTCACGTCCCCGCCGCGATCTGTCTCGCACACGTCGATGCCCAGAGCGCGAAACTGTTCGGGCGTCCGCAGGAGATTCTCGGGATGGTGGTTCCGTCCAAGGGTTATTACGGGGGCGTGCTCCAACAGAAACAGCGCGTTACCCAAACGTCCCTCTTCGACGGCGATGCGCCGCTCGCGCTGGAGGCGGAGCGCCTCTTCGTAGGACGTCAAACCAGGCAGACGGATGGTTTCAATGCTTCGATCCATGCGGAGACTATGACCTCGCGTTCGGAAACGTACCGCTCCATACTAACCAAAAACGGCCCAGGCTCGCATGTTCTCCGATGGGCGCGTGAAATCGGAGAGCTTGTGAAGAAATGCCGTCGGAATACGCCCGTTCTCTCAAGGAGTTAAGAACCCTCCGTCCATCTCGTCCACTCCGTCCACCCAGTCCACCCAGTCCACGACGTCCACTCTGGATTCCCGCCTTCGCGGGAATGACGCCATACTGGCATTCTTTCACAAGCTCTGATCGTATCAGGTGCGTGGGGTCTCCGGGATTGATATACTCATACCGGCAACAAACCGACGGAAAGGGCCGCGACATGACTGCGAATTATCCGGAGGGAGACTTGGTTCCCGTGCACGTCTGTTACAGCGACGGGGAAGCTGATGTGGTGATCGCCTTCCTGGAGGCGAATGAGATCAACGCCTTTCCGAGTTCGCGTATCGACCATTCCGTCTTTCCCATTACCGCGGACGGTCTGGCTGAAGTGCATGTGCTTGTGGCTGCGGAATCGGCCGAGGCGGCGCGTGCTTTGCTTGCGGAATATGCTGCGCAGAGTCTTTCGGATGAGAAAGGGAGGGACACCGATGATACTTGACACACTCGGCAACTGGCGGAAATATGCATGGGACTGCGAGCGTTTTCGGAAGGCGTTCGGTTTTCTCGAGTCGCTAGATCCCTCGGTGGCGGACGGCCGGCTTGAAATTGACGGGGATGCCGTGTATTGCATGGTCCAGACGTATGAGACGCGCTCGCGTCAGGGACATCAGTTCGAGGCCCACCGGGTCTACGCGGATATCCAATACATGATGAAAGGCCGGGAATCGATCCTGTGGGCGCCGACCCCCGAACTGACGGTGGTCAAACCTTACGAGCCGGACATCGAGTTCTATGCGTTGACGCCTGAGCGCACGGATATCGTTCTCTCAACCGGAATGTTCTGTGTGTTGTTTCCACAAGACGCGCATGCGCCATGTACGATGTGCGGCGCGCCGTCCACGGTGCGGAAAGCCGTTATAAAGGTTCGCGTCGACGGCTGACGCCGGCACGCGGGAGAGTCAAGGTGCGGTCGCTGCTTTTGGCGCGGCGGGGGTGGGGGTGGCCTTTGGCGCAAGCAGGTTGAGGCTCCGATTTGGCCGCGTGCCGGGCTGCACAGTGGGGCTCGCGGCTGGAGTCGGCAAGGCAGGTGGGGGCGCGGCTGTAGTCGGCAGTGCAGGGGCACGAACGATCCGAAAGCCCAGGACGCTCTTGTCCAGGAAATACCCTTCCATGAAGAGATTTCGCGCGGCAGACCGGCATTCTTCGGTCGGGCTGTTCCAGGCGCCGCCTCGGATCACATGATAGTCTCCGTAGGCCGGTCCCGTAGGGTCGACGGCGTGTCCGTCGGGGTACGGCCCATACCACTCGCGGCACCATTCCCACACGTTGCCGTGCGCATCGTACAGCCCCCATGGGTTCGGAGCCTTTTGACCGACCCGGTGAACCTTCTTCCCGCTGTTTTCGGCGAACCATGCGTACTCGCCCAACTGAGGTGCATCGCCATCGAAGGAGTATGGACCCGTTGTTGTGGCGCGGCACGCATATTCCCATTCGGCCTCCGTCGGGAGGCGGAAGGCGCGGGGCTGTGTCGCGTTCAGCTTCGTGAGGAAGTCCTGGCAGTCCTGCCATGACACGCCGTTGACGGGTTCGTCGGGCTCCTGAGTTGGGCGTGACGGGTCAGGTCCCATAACCGCTTCCCATTGTCCGCGCGTTATCTCATAGCGGCTCATCCAGAACCCGTACCGCAGGGTGACCACGTGCGAGCGCTCATCATTCTCGCGCGCCGGTTCGCGCGAGGGGCTGCCCATGCGGAAACGGCCGGGGGGTATCCAAACGAACTCGATTCCCTGGATCGTGTTTAGCTCGCCCGGCGCGGGTGCGCCTAGAGGCTGAGCGAGAATCGCGGGGTACGTGAAATACACTTCAACGAGGGGCCACACGACGGGGCCCACGGCGAGGATCATCCACGGGGCAATGAGCATGAACCAGCGCATCTTCGGGATGTCGATGCGGTGTGCTTCCCATATCGCGAAGTAGATCATGCCGACGACGATGAAGCCCAGGAGGGCCCAGGACACGAAAGGCGGGACGATGCCCCAAGCGCCGAGGACTTGATCCACGAACGCCATGACGCTGACACCGGCCCATTGCTGAAGGGGTCCTTCGAGCGCGATCATGAAGTAGCAGACAGCGAAAAGCGGGCCCACAACGAGAAGGATGAGGTAGGCGATACGATACAAGCGGTTCCAGTTCACCGGCATTCTCCATCACACGGCTTGCGGAACTCGCGAACGTAATAGAGCCGCCCAGCGTAGTACAGCAGTCCTCCGACCGTCGTCAGGAAGCCGACGGCGAAGGGAATAAGCATCCAGACGTCGTGATCGCTGCTGATGCGGTTGTATGGAATCGTTTGTATGAGTTGGGTTACATACTGCGGCATCAAGAGTTGGATGGCGTATCGGAAGGCTCCAAGAAGGCTCCCGGCGATTGCGCCGACGCCGAGGCTCCGCAGCAGCATCGCCCGCAGCGGCGCCGTTACGCGGAACGACACTGGGATTTCGATGACGCCGCCGTTCGTAGTGGCGACAATGACGCCGCGTTCTTCCGCGCCTACCGGAAGGCCGCGTCCGTGGAGAGCAACTTCGACCGTTGCCGGGTCGCCTTCGATGATGGTGGTCTTCATCGACATGTGGGCGCTTTGAAGAAGGGGCTGCAATCCTTTGTCCGCTTCGGTTGTGCCCAGCGTAATAATCCCGGAGAGGAATCCTCGACCCGCATTGGAGATCGTCAGGCGCACGGATCTTGATGACTCTGCCGAGATTGTGCCTGGATCGATCGAAGGCACGTCCGCCACCGGCCGCGGCCAAGGCAGCTCGGGGTCGAGTACATGCAACACGGCCTCCATCTTGCGTCCGGGGCTGATCGTTTCGTCCGCGATGATCTCGTCAAAGGCGGACGGGTCCCGCATGCGTCCGGTGCATATGAGCCAAGTCCGTATCCACCCGCTTGCGAGCAATTTCATGCCGCGTTCGAAGCCCTGTCCATCGCGGTCGATGAGTGCCGCCAGTTCCTGCGGGGCGTGTGCGTCTTGACTGGCGAAACGAAAGGGGATCGCGGGATTGAAATGGCATCGCACCGCAAAGAGACCGAGTTCCATGCTGTCGCCGTGCCTCTCGACGCACTGCTGAACGAAACGGATGTCGTTTTCGCGTTGCGGAAAGCAGGCGAGGAGCCATTCCTCGAACTGGCCTGAGTACAGGCATTGCGTTACGCGGTTTGTGAGGTGCGGGTTCATTCTGACAATGCTGTCGATATCCTCGGGTCGCGCGATGAGGTCGCCCTGAGAGAACTGCAGCGGGCGTGACGGATCGAGCGTGTAGAGCAGCGAGAACAGACCGAGGTAACGTTGCCGCACGCGCGCTCGGATCCCGCCGATTCTGGCGGCGAGTTCACGCGCTTCCGGGCTGTCCTGCAAAGCGGATATCCACACCTCGATTCCGCCGCTGTACAATAGGTTCTCAAGTGCCCCGCGGCAGTCGTCGCGATGCTTCAGCAAGAGGTCCACGAGCTCCGCGACGCCGTAGATCCTGAACCGGCCCACTTCGAGGGGCTGGGCGGGATCGAGCAGATAGCGGAGTTGAAACACGGCAAGTTCCGTGTTGTCGGCGAACTCCTCCTCGAGTTGGGCGATTCGGCGTCCGAGATTCGTATCGAAGAACATGGCCCATTGCGAGATGAAGCCTCGCTGCAGATCACGCGCGGCGTCGAATTCGGCCAGGCGGTGCACCATCTCAATCGGCGTAGTTATTTCCGGCAAGCTCCGGTAAGGGACCCGTTTGCCGACGTAGACGTCCTCGCGGTCCAGCAGGCCGTCGTCCGTGAAGACGGGCCGCCCCTCGAGCCAATCCATGATTTGGCGGTAGCCCCACCGGCTTTCCGGTTGGACGCGCAACAGGCCGTCGAGGAGCCTTCGTAACTCGGCGGACGCCACCTTGGGCCGGGGCGCGCTGCCTCGAAAATGGCAGCCCAGAACGGTGTTCTTGTCCATGCCTGCGAAAGGCGACGAGCCTTCGAGGAGGTGGATGAGCGTGATCCCAAGGGCGTAATAATCGGTCTTCGCGCTGACTTCCTTTCCGTCGATGAGCTCGGGGGCCGCATAGTCCAGAGTGAAGAACGCCGCCGTGGTGGTCCGGCGTACCTTCTCGTTCGTATCGAGGATCGAACTGACGCCGAAATCCCCTATAACGAGATCTTCCTTGTTCTGCTTGCGGAAGAAGATGTTGTTCGGCTTGATGTCGCGGTGGACGATCCCCTGCGCGTGGAGGTATTGGAGTCCGTTCACGATCTCCACGAGCCAACCGCGCAGTTCCGTCTCCTCGACGGGCATGTAGTCGGCGAGACTCCCGCCCGAACAATAGTCCATCGCCTCGTAGAAATGCCCGGCCCAGGTTCCAAACGCCCGCAACGTGATGATGTCCGGGTGCCGGACGTTCATCAGCATGTTCAGGATGTCCTGTTTCGGGGCGACGTGCTCCCGGTACAGCTTCAACGCAAGCGTCTCGCCCGTTTTCGTGTCGGTGCAGCGGAATATGTCGGCTTCACCCGTGGCCATCCCGATCGGCCCTTCTTCGATGCGAAAACGGTCGTCCACGAGTTCGCCCTGCGACAGCACGATTGCGGTTGCGGCCCGCGCTTCGGGGAGGACGTCCGTTACGCGGAACGGCTCGAAACGATCCGTTGGCCGCTCTTCGGAGAAGCGATCCGTGACCGGCTGCGGAGCGGGACGTTCCGCTTCGGGCGGCGTGTCTTCGAAGTTATTTGACTCCATGGCGGCCTTATCCGGCGTACCGGCTTTATCTCTCGACGCAACGATTGTACGATACTTGAAGCATCAGTCCTGACACAAAATGGCTATGAGGGATATGTTGTCATGACCGCCGGCATCGAGCGCCGCCTGTATCCATGCATCCACTTTAGACTCGAGGGGCGAAGATGCGCCCGCGCAACGTTCGAGTTCTTCATGGGAAAGCATGTCGTGCAAACCATCGGAGCAAACGAGGAGAATGTCGCCGTCGCGCAAGGGAGGTCCTTGTTCGAGGTGCAGTTGGAATGAGGAACTGCCCACGACGTTTGTGATGGTATGCCGCACGGGCGAACGTTCCGCCTCCTCGCGCGTCATCTGTCCCGCCTCGACGGCGAGGCTGACGATGGAATCGTCGCGGGTGAGTTGTTTCGCGACGCCGTTCCGGAAACGGTACACGCGGCTGTCGCCCGCGTGGAAGACAAGATATCCTTCGGGCGCGAGGCACACTCCCGCGAGGGTGCATCCCATGTTTGCCCACTCGGGCCGCCTCGATGCGGCGTCGAGGATCGTTCGGTTGGCGCGGCTCGCGGCGGCCTGAAGCGCTTCCGTAGCGCCCGCAATCACATTCGTGCCTTTTTCCGCGCTGTAGAATTGCGCGTCGAACGCATTCAGCGCCAGCTTGCTCGCCATGCGGCCGCCGGCATAGCCGCCGACGCCGTCCGCGACCGCAAACAACATTCCCTGGCAGGATAGAAAGTCGTCATCGGCGGCGAAGCGCAGGGTAATAGCGCCCTGGTTCTTTATGAAGCGCCCGACGAGAACGTGGTCCTCGTTGGTTTCGCGGACGCGTCCGATTTCCGATCTACTGTGCACATCAAAGTGTCTCATGTCGCCTCTCACGCCGCGCGCGGCGTCACAGATCGATGATTCTCACGTTCAGCACGACGTTTGACAGGATGAGTCTGTCGCCGTTTCGCAACGTCGCGTGCTGTCCGGGTTCAAGCCGTCTTTGATTGACGAACATCGGATTCGTGTAAACGGGTTGCGCTATCGCGGTGACGTGCCAGGCGTTGTCGCGGAACTCGAACAGGCAATGACTCCGATGAACGTAGTTCATCCCGGGCAGGTCAGCGAGTTGGATGTGGGCGGAACTCGTGGGATGGGCCTGTCCGAGGACGTTTCCGTGCCGGACCTCGTACGTTTGCCCGGCGCTCGTCTCGAGATAAAGCGCCTGCGTAGGCTGATCGAACCGCTGCGTCACGGCGACATTGGCCTGGCATTCGCTCGAAGTGGGGGCCGTTGGCGCCGCCGGTTCCGCCTGCGGTGTCTCGACGACATCCGGCACGGGAGATCCCTCTCGGCCGAGCGTCGCGGGGACCATTCCGAGGAATTCGCCGTCCTGCTCGCAAGCATCCGCCAGTTCGTCGTTCGGATGACCACAACGCGGACAAACCTTGACGTATTTCGCCATATCAATCTACCTTCATCGTCGTGTTATGAGCGCTGGCGCCTGCGTTCGCGGCGGCGAACAAGAGGAACATGCGACTGGGCCTCGAACGCTTCGCACAGCGTGGCGCGCGTATCCGTTTCCGTAACGCCGATGATCATATCAAGAGATCGCGCTCCTAAGCCGAGGTTGACCTGCTGGGCCGGGAACGCATCCATTTGATGCTTCAAGGACTGGCCCCGCTCGGAGAGGTAATGCACGCGCTGATTGCCTGAACCCGTCAAGGGATGTCGGCGCGGGATCCGGCGGCGATAAGGCCCATCAATCAAAATGTCAACGTAGTCGAGCAGCTTCGCCTTTTCCCCCGTATCCGCCTGGATCTCTTCGATCAGGCAGCCGGTGTAGACGAGGATGCTCCATGTGGGACGGCGTTCCCGGAGCGCGGACAGCAATTCGACGAGAGCAGGCGCCTGGTCAAACGGTTCGCCGCCGGAGATCGTGATTCCATCCACGGAGGCGTCGATGCTGAGGATGCGGCGCAGCAAAGCGTCCACCGGGACGGGCTTGCCCGCATCGCGCGTCTGCATTTCCGGGCTGATGCATTCGAGGCAGCGTTTATCGCAGCCTGCGACCCATAAGACAAGCCGGTTGCCGGGTCCCAGCGACGTAACCGGATAGGCCATGCTGAAAAGAACGATATCCATGCTGTTCATGCGGAGGACGCCGGCGTGATGCTCACCATGAGTTCGAAGCGCGTCGGGGCGTCCTCGCCGTTGTCCTTCATGTCGAGTACGCGGATGACTGCATTGGCCTGAACGTTCCGATCAAACAAGGTCCGGCTGAGCGGATTTACCAATGCCACATCGATGACGTTCCGGATGCCGCGTCCGCCGTGTTGGAGGTTGCCGCGCGCGAGCGACACGAGTTTCTCTCTCGCCGGTGCTTCAATGGCCAGATCGAGTTTCTTGGTCTCTCTTGCCGATCGTACGAGCTTCGAGATAAGGAGATCGACAATCTGTTCATCCAAGGGAGGCTTGATGAAGTCAAAGACGACGAAGTTGTCGCCGAACCGGTTGAGGATCTCCGGACGGCCCAGAACGAAGTTGAAGTGATTTCGGATTTCCTGCAGCACCATTTCCTTCATTCGGGAATAGGGCATGTCGGGCGTCACCAGCACCTGCGATGCGCCCGCGCCCGGTTCCGACCGGGCCACCGTGCCCAGGTTGCTCGTGAAGATGATGATGCATTCCGAGAAATACACCGTCTCGCCCTTGCCGTCCGTCAACCGTCCGTCATCGAGGATCTGAAGGAATTTGTCGAAAATGCTCCCGTGTCCCTTCTCGATCTCATCGAATAGGAGGATGGAGAAGGGGTTCTTTTTCACGGCGTTGGTCAACTGGCCGCCTTCCTCGTAGCCGACGTATCCGGGCGGCGCGCCCAGCAGACGCTGGTCCGCCTGTGGGGCCGCATACTCGCTCATATCGAAACGGATAAGGCGGTCCTCTTGACTAAAAAGCAGTGCCGCGAGCGCCTTCGCCATTTCGGTCTTGCCCACGCCGGTGGGGCCCGCGAAAAACAGCACGCCACGGGGCCGGCTCGACTTGTTTGTGTCGCCCGCCGCGAGACCGATCTTCGCGCGCTTGACGATGTCGAGCACGCGCGCCACGGCCGTTTCCTGTCCCTTGATCCGGGCGCGGATAAACGTTTCGGCCTGACTCAGCTTATCGCATTCTATCTTGTCCCATTCGCTCGTGGTCACGCCGTACTTGTACATCTCGCTGATGCGTTTGATATTGGGGACGCCCGTGTCCGGGTCGGATATTGGAATGCCTTCCTTCAAGGAAAGGCTGACGAGGCTGCGCATTTCGTAGCTCGTGAGACCTTCGGTCATGTCGACGAAGTCGTGGACCAGCGCGGGCGGCGGCGCGGCATTCGTGCCGGCGGCCCCGTGAAAATGCCTGTAGTATCGGTTCATGAACCGGGCGCGCTCTTCACGGTCCGGCGGCTCGATATGTATCGAGCGTGCCCGCGGGTTGTTGAGGTAGAGAAACGTCGGCAGGTCGTTGAGCTTATCGCAGATCATGATCAGGAGGTTGTTCCAGCGGCCGTCCTTCCTGACCACCTCGTGGCTTGCCAGAGACGCCTTCAGGATCTTTGTGAAGAGGGTGCGCTCTTCCTTCATGAGTCGGTCCGGCGCCGAAAGAAAACGAGAGGCCAGATCGATGACGAATGCGCAGGGAACGCGGGTGTTGTCCAATGCCCTGGCAATCCGGTTGAACGTCTTGTTCCAGTCGAGCGCCTCGGTCCGGCGTGGGGCCGGAGGTTCCTTCTGCTGGCCCTGCGCGCGCGACTGCCCGGCAGGCGTGTCCTTCTTCATCTTGTCCTCCGGGTGTTCAGAGGGGAGATCCCGGCCGGTCTCGATCCTGTGGAAAAGGTCTTCCATCTCCGGCGTAGCAAAGGACAGCTCTTCGACCGGGTCCGCCCAACCGACGACTTCATATTTCAGTCCGGTGAGGAAGCGCCGAAAGAAACCGGGAAGGTCGCTCTCGGTCCAGCGCACCGGCTCCGCCGCATCGGTACGGATCGGAAACGACACGAGGTCGTGGACATTGCCGTAGATGAAAAGGAGGTTCTTGATGGTGATGAACCTTGCGAGTTCCCGGGTCCAGCGCGGCGAGTCCTCGTTGATTACAATCATGGTATGTGTTCCCTCTCTTGGACAAAGGATTGTACAAGGGGCTGCAACCCCTTGTCCGAGATTGCATTCTAGGGCCGGACGCATGCGTCGGTCAATTGTGCCGCCTGCAGCATCGAAGGCTTGCGTCAGTTCCCCCTTGTGAAGGGGGTTAGGGGGATGTTGAGTCGGCGGCATAGATCTCTCCTGTTCGAGAAGAACATCCCCCTAACCCCCTTCACAAGGGGGAACATGCCATCGTTAGGCTGCTCTTGACGAAAACGCGACGGGGACATTGCGTGGCAGCGGCGTCCTCGCCGCTGTGTTCTGGCCTCGAAAACGCGACGGGGAC